>NZ_VUKF01000070.1 GCF_009193185.1 Georgenia thermotolerans
CTCGCCGGCCCGGCGCGGGACCCACGCCAGGCGGGCGCCGGTGCGGGCGGCCAGGGCGGCGACGGCGGAGAGGGTGCCGGGCACGGCCGCGGCGCGCTCGCCGACGACGACGACCGCGCCGGGGGCGGCCAGGCGCCGGGCGAGGTCCTCCTCGGGCCCGCCCGCGTCGATGCCGGCGAGCACGTGCGGCTCGGCGCCGGGGACGGTGGGCAGCAGCCGGGCGCGCATCTTCGTGGTGCCGCGGGTGGCGAAGGGGGCCAGGGTGGCGACCTGGACGGTGCCGGCCAGGACGCCCTTGCGCAGCCGCAGGAAGATCGTGCCGGCCTCGTCCTCGGGCTCGAGGCCCACGAGGAGGACCTGCCCGGCCTTCTCCAGGTCGCGGAAGGTCACGCCCAGGCCGGTGGCGGCCACGTGCTGGGCGAGGAACTGGTCCTCCTCGGCCGAGTGCACCCGGGCGCGGTGGTCGATGTCGTTGGTGCCCAGGGCCACCCGGGCGAACTTCGACCAGGCGTAGGCGTCCTCGAGCGTCAGCCGCCCGCCGGGCAGCAGGCCCACGCCGCCGGCCTCCTGGGCGCGGCGCAGCGCCGTGGCGGCCAGGTCGAGGGCCTCGGACCAGCTGGTCGGGACCAGCTCGCCGGTCTCCTCGTCGCGCACCAGCGGGACGGTGAGCCGGTCCGGGGCGCTCTGCCAGGTGTAGGCGAAGCGGTCCTTGTCGGTGATCCACTCCTCGTTGACCTCGGCGTCCTCCCCCGACAGGCGGCGCACGACGACGCCGCGGCGGTGGTCGACCCGGATGGCCGAGCCGCACGCGTCGTGCTCGGCCACCGACTCGGTGGAGACGAGGTCGAACGGGCGGGCCCGGAACCGGTAGGAGGCGGAGGTCAGCGCCCCGACCGGGCAGATCTGGATCGTGTTGCCCGAGAAGTAGGAGGAGAACGGGCGGCCGGAGATGTCCTCCTCGGCCGCGCCCAGCGGCCCGGAGGCCAGCGCCCCGGCCAGGCCGGGCTCGCCGTCGGGCCCCGAGACGTCCGGGGCCAGGGCGCGCAGCTCGGCCTCGGGGTCGGTGAAGTGGAGCACCCGGCTGTCGAAGGTGCCGATCTGGGAGCCGTTCATCCCGTGCACCTCGCGGCCGGGGGTGCCGCCGCCGCGGCCCTGCAGCGCGATGAACGGGTCGCCGGCGATCTCCGAGGAGAAGCGGGTGCACCGCTGGCACAGGATGCACCGGTCGCGGTCGAGGAGGATCTGGGTGGAGATCTTCAGCGGCTTGGGGAACGTGCGCTTGATGTCGGTGAAGCGGGTGGCCGAGCGGCCGTTGCTCATCGCCTGGTTCTGCAGCGGGCACTCCCCGCCCTTGTCGCACACCGGGCAGTCCAGCGGGTGGTTGATCAGGAGGAACTCCATGATCCCGTGCTGGGCCTTGTCGGCGACGTCGGAGGTGTGCTGGGTGGCGACGACCATGCCCGGGGTGGCCTCGATGGTGCACGAGGCCTGCGGCTTGGGCATGGCGCGCAGGTTGCCCTCGCGGTCGGGGGTGGAGATGTCCACCAGGCACTGCCGGCACGCCCCGGCCGGGGCGAGCAGCGGGTGGTCGCAGAAGCGCGGGATCTGGATGCCGGCCTTCTCGGCGGCGCGGATGACCAGGGTGCCCTTGGGGACCTGGACCTCCACCCCGTCGATGGTCACCGTGAGCATCTCCACCGGCGCCTCGGTGGGACGGTCGGTCGTCGCTGTCATCGGACACCTGCTTCGCTGAAGAGGGCCGAGGCCTCGTAGGGGAACAGCTCCCAGGCGGCGGTGTGCAGCCCCGCCTCGAACTCGGCGCGGAAGTGCTTGATGCCGCTCTGGATCGGCGTGGCGGCGGCGTCGCCCAGGGCGCAGAAGGAGCGGCCCAGGATGTTGCCGGCGACGTCGAGCAGCAGGTCGACGTCGGTGGGCAGGCCCTTGCCGGCCTCGAGGCGGTGCATGACCTGCTTCATCCAGTAGGTGCCCTCGCGGCAGGGGGTGCACTTGCCGCAGGACTCGTGCTGGTAGAAGTCGGTCCACCGGGCGATGACCCGCACCACCGAGGTGGTCTCGTCGAAAACCATGAGCGCGCGGGTGCCGAGCATGGACCCGGCGGCGCCGACGGAGTCGTAGTCGAGCGGGACGTCGAGCTCGGCCTCGGTGAAGATCGGGGTGGAGGACCCGCCGGGGGTCCAGAACTTCAGCCGGTGCCCGTCGCGCATGCCGCCGGCGAGGTCGATGAGCTCGCGCATGGTGATGCCGAAGGGCACCTCGAACTGGCCGGGGTTCTTCACGTGCCCGGACAGGGAGAAGATGCCGTGCCCGGTGCTCTTGGGCGTGCCCATGGCGGTGAACCAGTCCTTGCCGTGGCGGAGGATGCCCGGCACGGAGGCGATGGACTCGACGTTGTTGACCACGGTGGGCCGGGCGTACAGGCCCGCGACCGCGGGGAAGGGCGGCTTGAGGCGCGGCTGGCCGCGCCGGCCCTCGAGGGAGTCCAGCAGCGCGGTCTCCTCGCCGCAGATGTACGCCCCGGCGCCGGCGTGGACGACGATGTCGAGGTCGTAGTCGCCGTTGGGGCCGAGCCCGGTGCCGATCAGGCCGGCCTCGCGGGCCTCGCGCACCGCGGCGAGCAGGCGCCGGTAGACGTGCACGACCTCCCCGCGCAGGTAGATGAACGCGACGTTGCCGCCGATGGCGTAGGAGGTGATGGCCATGCCCTCGATGAGCGAGTGCGGGTTGGCCAGCATGAGCGGGACATCCTTGCAGGTGCCCGGCTCGGACTCGTCGGCGTTGACGACGAGGTAGCGCGGGCCGCCGTCGGGCGCGGGCAGGAAGGACCACTTCAGCCCGGTGGGGAAGCCGGCGCCGCCGCGGCCGCGCAGGCCGGAGGCCTTGACCTCGGCGACGACGTCCTCGGGCGTCATCGTCAGCGCCTTGGCCAGGCCCTCGTACCCGCCGTGGTCGCGGTAGGTGGCCAGCTTCCAAGGCTCCGGGGCGTCCCACAGGTCGGTGAGGACGGGGGTGAGCCGGTCCGGGGCGGAAATCGTCATTGCACGTTCCCCTTCGCCTCGTCGGCGCGCGGCTGCGCCGAGGAGTCCGCTGCGGTGGTGGGCTGGCGCTCGGCGCTGGAGCCCGCGGTGCCCACGGCGGGCGCCACGTCGCCGCCGGCGGCCTTTGCCCCGTCGTCGCTCGAGACCCGCGGGGCGGTCCAGCCGTGCTCGCGGGCGATGCGCAGGCCGAGCAGGCTGGGATCGCCGGCGGCGACGCCCTCGTCGGCGCGGCCGTCCTCGAACCCGGCCAGGACGTGGGAGACCTCGCGGAAGGTGGCCACGGTGCTGGCGCCGCGGGTGGGGTGCACCGGGCGGCCGGCGGTGATCTGGTCGACGAGGTCGACGGCCGAGGTGGGCGTCTGGTTGTCGAAGAACTCCCAGTTGACCATGACGACCGGGGCGTAGTCGCAGGCCGCGTTGCACTCGACCTGCTCGAGGGTGATCTTCCCGTCCGCCGTCGTCTCGTCGTGGCCGATGCCCAGGTGGTCGCTCAGCCGCTCGAAGATGAGGTCCCCGCCCATGACGGCGCACAGGGCGTTGGTGCACACCCCGACCGTGTACTCGCCGTTGGGGTGGCGCTTGTACTGGCTGTAGAAGGTGGCCACCGCGGAGACCTCGGCGCGGCTGAGGTCCAGCAGGTCCGCGCACAGGGCGATCCCGCGCGGGGAGACGTAGCCGTCCTCGGACTGCACCAGGTGCAGCAGCGGCAGCAGCGCCGAGCGCGGGTCGGGGTAGCGGGCGATGATCTGCGCGGCCTCGGCGCGCAGGCGCGCGTCGGCCTCGGGTGCGTAGGTGTCGCTCATGTCAGCGGTCCACCCCTCCCAGGACGGGGTCGAGCGAGGCCAGGGTGACGACGACGTCGGCGAGCATGCCGCCCTCGGTCATCGCCGCCGTGGACTGGAGGTTGGAGTAGGACGGGTCGCGGAAGTGCGCCCGGTAGGGGCGGGTGCCGCCGTCGGAGACGAGGTGGACGCCCATGACGCCCTTGGCGTGCTCGATGGTCTGGAAGACCTGCCCGGCCGGCACGCGGAAGCCCTCGGTCACCAGCTTGAAGTGGTGGATGAGGGACTCCATCGAGGTGCCCATGATCTCCTTGATGTGGCCCAGGGAGTTGCCCTGGCCGTCGGAGCCGATGGACAGCTGGGCGGGCCAGGCGATCTTCTTGTCGGCGACCATGACCGGCCCCGGGGTGGCGTCGAGCCGGTCGAGGACCTGGGTGACGATCTTGATCGACTCGTAGCACTCGTCGAAGCGGACCATCACCCGGTTGTAGGCGTCGGACTTGTCGCGCACCGGCACGTCGAAGTCGTAGGTCTCGTAGCCGCAGTACGGCTGGAGCTTGCGCAGGTCCAGCGGCAGGCCGGCGGCGCGCACCGAGGGCCCGGTCAGGCCCAGCGCCATGGCGGCGGGCAGGGAGATGTACCCGACGTCGACGTGGCGCAGCTTGTAGATGGGGTTCTGCGCCGACAGGTCCTGCAGCTCCTTGACCGACAGGCGGATGTTGGGCAGCAGCTCGCGGACGTAGTCGGTGGTGCCCGGGGGCAGGTCCTGGGCCACGCCGCCGGGGCGGATGTAGGCGTGGTTCATCCGCAGGCCGGTGATGCGCTCGAAGATGCGCAGGATGTCCTCGCGGCCGCGGAAGCCGACGGTCATCATCGTCGTCGCGCCGAGCTCGTTGCCGCTGGTGCCGATGGCCACGAGGTGGGAGGCGATGCGGTTGAGCTCCATCATGAGCACCCGGATGAGGGTGGCCCGGGTGGGGATCTCGTCGGTGACGCCGAGGAGCTTCTCGACCCCGAGGCAGTAGGCGACCTCCTGGAACAGCGGGGCGACGTAGTCCATGCGGGTGCAGAACGTCACGCCCTGGGTCCAGGTGCGGTACTCCATGTTCTTCTCGATGCCGGTGTGCAGGTACCCGGTGCCGACGCGCAGCTCGCGGATGGTCTCGCCGTCGATCTCGAGGATGAGGCGGAGCACGCCGTGGGTGGAGGGGTGCACCGGGCCCATGTTGACGACGATGCGCTCCTCGCCCAGGCGCTCGGCCTCGGCCGCGATCTCCGCCCAGTCGCCGCCGTCGGCGGTGAACTCCGGCGCGCCCGGGGCCTCGCCCGCCGGTCCGGCGGCGTGGGGCATGGCGTTGGTGGACGCGGACATCAGCTGTACGACCTCCGGTTGTCGGGCGGCGGCACGACGGCCCCCTTGTACTCCACGGGGATGCCGCCGAGCGGGTAGTCCTTGCGCTGGGGGTGGCCTACCCAGTCGTCCGGGAGCATGGTGCGGGCCAGGTTGGGGTGGCCGTCGAAGACGATCCCGAACAGGTCCCACGTCTCGCGCTCGTGCCAGTCGTTGCCCGGGTAGACGTCGACGACGCTGGGCACGTGCGGGTCGTTCTCCGGGCACGTGACCTCCAGGCGCAGCTGGCGGACGTGGGTGACGGAGAAGAGGTGGTAGACGGCGTGCAGCTCGCGGCCGACGTCGCCGGGGTAGTGCACGCCCGAGACGCCCAGGCACAGCTCGAAGCGCAGGTCCTGGTCGTCCCGCAGGGCCCGGCACACGGTGCCGATGTGCTCGCGGGCGATGAAGATCGTCAGCTCGCCGCGGTCGACGACCACCTTCTCGAGGACGGCGTCGGGGTCGAGGCCCTGCTCGGTGAGGATCTCGACGAGCACGTCGACGACCTCGTCGAACCAGCCGCCGTAGGGCCGCTCGGACGCCGGCGGCATGGCGACGGTGCTGACCAGCCCGCCGAAGCCGGAGGTGTCGCCGGGACCCTGGACGCCGAACATGCCGTGGCGGGTGGCGACGACCTCGAGCTCGGTGCGTCCCCCGCGGGGACCGGCGGGGATGTTCTGTGCGCCCGCCTCGGCGGCGGCCGCCGTCGCCCGCTGCCCGACCTCGGCGCCGGTGGCGCCGGGCTTGGCGGCCGCGGCCGCGGACTGCTTCTCGTCGTCTCGGTCGCTCACGCGAGCAGGCCCTTCATCTGGTGGGTGGGGGTGGCGGCCAGCGCGGCCTCCTCCGCCTTGCGTGCCGCCTCCTCGCGGTTGACCCCCAGCGGGGAGTTCTGCACCTGCTCGCGCAGGGCGAGGATGGAGTTGATGAGCATCTCCGGGCGCGGCGGGCAGCCGGGCAGGTAGATGTCCACCGGGACGATGTGGTCCACGCCCTGCACGACGGCGTAGTTGTTGAACATCCCGCCGCTGGAGGCGCACACGCCCATGGAGATGACCCACTTGGGCTCGGGCATCTGGTCGTAGATGTTGCGCACGACCGGCGCCATCTTGTGGCTCACCCGGCCCGAGACGATCATCAGGTCCGCGTGGCGCGGGGAGGCGCGGAAGACCTCCAGGCCGAAGCGGGCCATGTCGAAGCGCGGGGTGCCGGCGGCCATCATCTCGATGGCGCAGCACGCCAGGCCCATGGTCACCGGCCACTGCGAGCGGCTCCGGCTCCACCCGGCGACCTTCTCGATCGTGGTGAGCAGGAAACCGGCGGGTGCCTTCTCCTCGATACCCATGTCTGCTACCTCAGTCCCACTCGAGCCCACCGCGGCGCCACTCGTACACGTAGGGCACCGTGATGAGGAAGAT
Source organism: Georgenia thermotolerans (assembly GCF_009193185.1). Classification (GTDB taxonomy): domain Bacteria; phylum Actinomycetota; class Actinomycetes; order Actinomycetales; family Actinomycetaceae; genus Georgenia; species Georgenia thermotolerans. The sequence goes on from NZ_VUKF01000070.1 coordinate 6,644, forward strand.
GAAGCCGAGCATGGCCACCAGGCCGAAGGCGGCGAGCTCGGAGAACGCCACCGCCCACGGGTAGAGGAAGACCACCTCGATGTCGAAGATGATGAAGGTCATGGCGATCAGGTAGTACTTCACCGGGAAGCGGCCGGACCGCGGCGCGCGGGGGGTGGGCTCGACGCCGCACTCGTAGTTGGCGACCTTGACGCGGTTGTACCGCTTGGGCCCGATGAGCGCGCTCGCGACCATGCCGCCGATGGCCATGGCCGCGGCCACGCCCATCATCAGCAGCAGCGGCACGTAGGGGTTCGTCATCGTTCCTCCGCGAAAGCTCCCGGGACGCCCGCCGCCATGACGGACGTCTCATCATCAGCGTAGATGCTGCCGGGCATGACATTAGCCACAGTCCACGTCCGGTATGTCATGCGGCCGGCACCGCCTTGGTGGCGGCCGTGATCAGCCGGTCCATCCAGTCCCCGCCGTGACGGTCGAAACCGTCCGAGAGCAGCTTCATCACGAAGCGCATGAGGACCGGGCGGGGCAGGCCGTGGCGCACGCAGAACCGCATGATCTCGGGCCGGCCGATGAGGTGGGCGAAGCCGCGGCCGAGGGTGTAGTATCCGCCGAGCTCGCGCCCGAGGATCTCGGGGTAGGTCCGCAGCGCCTTCTCCTGCGCGTAGTGCGTGGGCCGGGCCAGCGCCTGGGCGATGACGTCGGCGGCGATGCGGCCGGACTGCAGGGCGTAGGCGATGCCCTCGCCGTTGAAGGGCGAGACCATGCCGCCGGAGTCCCCGACGAGCAGCAGGCCCTGGGTGTAGTGCGGCTTGCGGTTGAACGCCATGGGCAGGGCGGCGCTGCGCAGCTCGGCGACCTGGTTGTCCTCGGTGAAGCCCCACTCCTCGGGCACGTTGCGCATCCAGGTGCGGAACAGCGCCTTGTAGTCGAGGTTCGTGGCCTTGGCGGTGGGGCTGAGCGAGCCCAGGCCGACGTTCACGGTGCCGTCGCCCAGGGCGAAGATCCAGCCGTAGCCGGGCATGAGGTTGGACTCCCCCGGCTTCCCGTCCCACAGCTCCAGGTGCGACTCCATCATCGGGTCGTCGTGGCGCGGGGAGCGGAAGTAGGTGCGCACGGCCACGCCCATGGGCCGGTCCATGGCCTTCTCGATGCCCATGGCGGTGGCCAGGCGCGCGGAGACCCCGCCGGCGTCGACGACGAGCGGCGCCCGGTAGGTCATCTCCTCGCCGGTCCTGCGGCCGCTCGCGTCCACCCGGCGGGCCGTGACCCCCAGGACGCGGCCGGAGCGCTCGTGGCGCACGGGGCCGGTGACGAGCACGCCCTCCTCCAGGCGGGCGCCGGAGGCGACGGCGTGGCGGGCGAGGGTCTCGTCCAGGCTCATCCGGGCCTTGGCCAGGCCGTAGCTGGGCATCTCGGCCAGGTCCGGCCAGGGCAGCTCGAGGCAGTGCCCGGCGCCGTAGGTGCGCAGGCCCCAGTTGCGGATCCAGCCCTCGGACTCGGGGGTGGGCACGCCCATCCGGATCAGCTCGGCGACGGCGCGCGGGGTCAGCCCGTCCCCGCAGACCTTGTCGCGGGGGAAGGTGCCCTTCTCCAGGAGGAGCACGTCGTGGCCGGCCTGGGCGAGGTAGTGGGCGGTGGCCGCTCCGCCGGGTCCTGCCCCGACGACGATCACGTCGGCGTCGTCGTCCGCACGCACGAGGGCCCTCCCAACTCTGGCCGAGGAAAGGGGCGGCCGACTGGCCGCCCCGCCGCCGCGAGTCTACAAATGCCCGCTGGCGTCGTCTTGTGAGGTCAACCTAACCAGCGGTGAGCGGGGACACGTGGGACCTTTGGTCGCTGTGTGTCGTGCCCGGTGGTGGTAGGGCCGCCGGTGAGCGGGGCCGGCACCGACCACGGCCGGCGCCGCCCCTCAGGCCGGCCGGACCGCCCGGTGCAGGGCCACGATGCCGCCGGAGAGGTTGCGGTAGCCCACCTGGCGCCAGCCGGCGCGCTGCAGCGTGCGGGCCAGGCCCTGCTGGTCGGGCCAGCTGAGGATGGAATCGGTCAGGTAGCTGTAGGCGTCGGTGTTGGAGGAGACCAGCGAGGCCACGCGGGGCAGCACCTGGCGCAGGTAGGTCTCGTACACGCTGCGGAACGGCGCCCAGGTGGGGCGGGAGAACTCGCAGATGACCAGGCGCCCGCCGGGCCGGGTCACGCGCAGCATCTCGCGCAGCGCCCGGCCGGTGTCGACCACGTTGCGCAGCCCGAAGGAGATGGTCACCGCGTCGAAGGCCGCGTCGGCGAACGGCAGCGCCGTCGCGTCCCCGGCGACGAACGGCAGGTCCGGGCGGCGCCGCTTGCCCACCGCCATCATCCCGGTGGAGAAGTCGCAGGGGACGACCTCGACGCCGGCGTCGGCGTACTCCTCCGCGGAGGTCCCGGTGCCCGCCGCCAGGTCGAGGACCCGCTCGCCCGGTCGCGCGCCGACGGCCTTGCGGGTCGCCACGCGCCAGATGCGGTCCTGGCCCAGGGATAGCACGTCGTTGGTGACGTCGTAGCGCTGGGCCACGCCGTCGAACATCCGGGCGACCTCGCGGGGCTTCTTCTCCAGGCTGGCTCGGCTCATGGCGCCATCATCCCAGGTCGGCGGGGCCCGCGGCGCGGGCTTATGGTTGCCCCCGATGACCACCAGCCTGGGCGCACCCCGCGCCGTCCCGACCGAGGCCGCCGAGCGGGCCGCCGAGGCGGCCGCCGGGCTGCTCGTGCACACCGTGGCGATCGACGACGTCGGCGACCTGCTCGCGCGCCTGCCCGGGCCCGACCCGGCCCGGACCTTCTCCTGGGTCCGCCGCGGCGAGGGCGTCGTCGGCTGGGGCGAGGCGCTGCGCATCTCCACCGCCGGGCCCGGGCGCATCCGCGCCGCCGACGCGGCCTGGACCGCGGCCGTCGGCCGGCTGCGCGTGCACGACGAGGTCGGCCTGCCGGGCACCGGCGCGGTGGCCTTCGGCTCCTTCGCCTTCTCCCCCGCCTCCGCCGCGGGCGGCGTGCTCGTGCTGCCCGAGGTCGTCGTGGGCCGGCGCGAGGGCCGCTCCTGGCTGACCACGGTGCGACGGGCCGACGCCGGGCCCGCGGCCCGGGCGGGCTCCGAGCCGCCCGCGCTGCCCACGCCGCAGCCGGTGACCGCGCCCGGCCAGGTGACCTACCGCGACGGCGCGCTGAGCGCCGAGGCGTGGCAGGCCGCCGTCGCCGAGGTGGTCGGGCGCATCCGCGCCGGGGAGGTCGCCAAGGTCGTCATGGCCCGCGACGTCGTCGCCCGCGCGGCCGCGCCGCTGGACGTGCGCCACCTGCTGGGCCGGCTGGCCGCGGACTACCCCGCGTGCTGGACCTTCGCCGTCGACCACCTGGTGGGGGCGACGCCGGAGCTGCTCGTGCGCCGCGAGAAGGGCCTGGCGGCGTGCCGGGTGCTGGCCGGGACGATCCGGCGCACCGGCGACGACGCCGACGACCTGCGCCGCGCCGCCGAGCTGGCCCGCTCCTCCAAGGACCTCGAGGAGCACGAGCTGGCCGTGGCCTCGCTGGTCAAGGCGCTGCGCCCGTACTGCGCGAGCATCAACGTGCCCGACGCGCCGTTCGTGCTCCACCTGCCCAACGTCATGCACCTGGCCAGCGACGTCACCGGGGTGGTCGACGGCGCCCTGGGGCACCCGAGCACCTTCCCCACCCACGGCGCCGGCGGCACCGGGCCGTCCAGCCTGGCGCTGGCCGCCGCCCTGCACCCCACCGCCGCCGTCGGCGGCACGCCGACCCGCGAGGCGACGGCGATCCTCGCCGAGGCCGAGCGGATGGACCGGGCGCGCTACGCCGGCCCGGTGGGCTGGATCGGCGCCGACGGCGACGGCGAGTGGGGCATCGCGCTGCGCTCGGGCGAGCTGAGCGCGAGCGACAGCCACGAGGTGCGCCTCTTCGCCGGCTGCGGCGTCGTGGCCGCCTCGGACCCGGCCGCCGAGCTGGCCGAGTCCGAGGCGAAGCTCCAGCCGATGCGCGGGGCGCTGGCCGGGCGCTGAGGTCAGATCTTCTGGTCCTCCTTGGCCACCAGGGTGGCGGGGAGCTCGAGGGACTTCCCGTCCCGGATGACCGTGAGGGTCACCTTGTCCCCGCTGGCGTACTGGCGCACGAACCCGGTCAGCGACAGGGCGCCGTCGACGGGGTCGCCGTTGATGGCGACGATGACGTCGCCCGGCTGCAGCCCGGCGTCGGCGGCCGGGGTGCCCGGCTGGACGGCCTGGACCTCGGCGCCGGTGCGGGTGGCGCCGCCGTCGGAGGCCGTGCCGTCCTTCATCGTCACGCCCAGGAACGCGTGCTGGGCGACCCCGTCCTTGATGAGCTGGTCGGAGATCTGCTTGACGAGGTTGCTCGGGATGGCGAAGCCGAGGCCGATGCTGCCCGCCTGGCCGCTGGCGTTGGGGATCGAGGCGATCGAGGAGTTGATGCCGATGACCCGGCCGGTGGCGTCGAAGAGCGGGCCGCCGGAGTTGCCCGGGTTGATCGCGGCGTCGACCTGGATCGCGTTGGTGACCACCTGCACGCCCTGCTGGCCCTGGCCCTGGGTCTGCTCGCTGGTCTGCACCGGCCGGTCCAGGGCGGAGACGATGCCCGTGGTCACGGTCGAGCTCAGGCCCAGCGGGTTGCCGACCGCGGCGACCGGGTCGCCGACGACGACGTCGTCGGAGTTGCCCAGGGTGGCGGCGTGGAGGTCCTTGGGCGGGTCCTTGAGCGTGATGACGGCGAGGTCGGTGGCCGGGTCGGTGCCCTCCACGCTCGCCTGGTAGATACGCCCGTCGGAGAGGGTGACCTGGATGCCGCCGCCCGCGGCGTCGCCCACCACGTGGTGGTTGGTGACGATGTGGCCCTGGGCGTCGATGATGACGCCGGAGCCCTGGGCGGTGCCCTGGCCGGTCTGGACGGTGATGGCCACGACGGTCGGGCGCACGGCGTTGGCGACGTTGGCCCAGTCGGGGTTCTTCGTCGTCGACGTCACCACGGGCGCGGAGTTCTCGCGGTTCTCGCTCTGGGTGGTGGCGGTGGGGCTGCCGCCGGTGTTGCCGTCGAGGCTGCCGGTCAGGCCCGCGGTGCCGAAGCTGGCCAGGAGGGCCGCGCCGGCCGCGGTCCCGACCAGGGCGGCCCAGGTGGGCCGGCGGCGCCTGCCGTCGCGGGCGGTGTCGGCGCGGGGCGCGTCGGGGCCCTGCGGGCCGCCCGGCTGCCACGGACCGTGCGGGCCGAGCGGTCCCGGCTGGCCCGGCCCGGGGTTGCCGGCCTGCGAGCCGGTGCCGCCCTGCGGGCCGCCGGGCTGCGGGGCACCGAACGCGCTGCCGCGGTAGGGCCCCTCGGCCGGGCGGTAGGGGTTGTTCCAGCCGCCGTCGGTGCGGTTCGGGGCGGGCGCGGCGAAGGGGTCGGGCGCGCTGGTGCCCGATCCGCGGTTCGGCGCCCGCCAGGGCAGGGGTCCGGGCTGCTGGTCGTCGGTGCTCATGGTGTCCTCCGTGCTTGCCGTTGGTACCAGGTAACACCGACAACCTGACGGACGCCTTCGCACAATCTGGGAGGTTCCTGAGAGGACCATGGATCGGTCGGCGCGGCTCCCGGGGATCAGGCGGCCGCTGCCGCCGCGGGTCAGGCGGGCGCCGCCAGCGCGGAGCGCACCGCCTCCGCCACCCGGTGGCGCAGCTCCGCGCGATGCGCGCGCAGCCCGGCGCGGTCCACCGGGACCTCGACCACGCTGCGCCCGCGCACCGGGCGGGCCAGCACGTCGCGCAGCTGGCCGGCGTCCTCGACCAGCGCGTGCCGGGCGCCGTAGGCCTCGGCGAGGCGGGCGAGGTCCACGTGCTGCGGCGTGCCGAAGATCCGCTCGAACTGCGCGGCCCGCGCCGGCGCGCCGTGCTCGAGGGTGGCGAAGATGCCGCCGCCGCCGTCGTTGAGCACCACGACCTGGAGGTCCACCTCGTCCTCGAGCCGGCCGCGCAGCAGCGCCCCGGCGTCGTGGAGGAAGGTGAGGTCGCCCATGAGGGCGCGGACGGGCTCCTCCAGGCCGAGCGCCAGGCCGGTGGCGGTGGCGACGGTGCCGTCGATGCCCGCCAGGCCGCGGTTGGCGACGGCGACGGGCCGGTGGTCCGGGTCCCAGGGGGCGGCGACGACGTCGAGGTCGCGCACCGTGTTGGACGAGCCGGCCACGAGCACGCGCGGGCCGGCGCGGCCGGCGGCGCGCGCGACGTGCCGGGCGAGGAGCAGCCCGTCGAGGGGCCGGCCGGGCTCGGCGACGACCGCGTCGAGGGCGTCCTGGGCCGCGGCGCCGGCGAGGCGCCAGCGCTCGAGCCAGGCCGCGTCGGCGTCCGGCACGGGCTCCTGGGGCGCGGCGGCGGCGAGGACGACCCGCGCCGCGGTGCCCGCGACGTCGGTCCACTCCCCCTGCGGGGCGACCACGACGACCTCGACGTCGGGGCGCGCGAGCAGGGCGCTGACCGGCCGGGAGAGCGTGGGGTGGCCGACGAGGACCACGCGCTCGACGGCGCCGCCGAGGGCCGGGTCGCCCAGCAGCAGCCGGTACGGGCCGATGGCGTGGTCGCCGGCGCGGGCGCCGGAGGTGGGTTCGGCCAGCAGGGGCCAGCCGGCCGCCTCGGCGAGCAGCCGGGCCCCGGGACCGGCGCCGTCGCCGGCGACGACGACGGTGCGCGGGCCGCGGTCGAGCCGGGCGGGCG
>NZ_VUKF01000071.1 GCF_009193185.1 Georgenia thermotolerans
CCTGCTGCTGATCTCCCTCGACTCACCCATCGGCCAATGACGGCAGCCGAAGTGTCACCACGAGCGCGAGACATACCGTCACCGATGTCTTGAGACACAACCGTCACCGATGTCCTGAGACTTCACACGTGAGGCGTCAAGTTGGTCGTGAGGCGTCAAGTTGGTCGTGAGGCGTCACCTGCTCACCCAGTGCGGCACGGACGGTCAGCGGTCCGGGTGCCGGCGGGCCGGCCGGGCGCCCGTCAGCCGCGTGCCGGGCTCACCGTGGCCGGGTCGACGGCGATCCACACCGCCTCGGCGCGGGCGAGCAGCCGTCCGTCCTCGGTGTACAGCGCCGTCCCGCTGTGGTGCTTGCGCCCCTCGATCCCGCGCGGCCAGGCCACCACCACGTGCGCCGCACCGGGCTCCGGCAGCTCGTGCACCTCGGCGGTCATGGTCCCGAGCACCATCGGCCGGCCCGCGAACCCGGCCGCCCAGCCGCCCGGGCAGTCCAGGGCCGCCCACGCCAGCTCCACCGACCCCTCCCGGGGCACCCACGCCGCGGCGAACACGTCGCCGCCGACCGGGCCGGGGCGCAGCGCGAGGCCGTCCTCGGGGTCCCGCTCGGTCCCGCACACGAAGCACCGGGGGAAGGGGTGGTCGTGCAGCCCGGGATACCGCTCCCCGGCCGCGAGGGCCTCGGCGTAGCCCACCGGCCCCGGCACGTCGTCGGCGAGCGGAGCGTCGGACGGTCCCGCCCGCAGCACGCCGTGGGGGCCGTCGAGCACCTCGATCCCGCCGTCGTCGCGGCGCACCTCCATGGCGGTGTCCAGCGGCGGCGGGCTCAGCAGCCGCACCCGGACGGCCGGCCCGCCGGGCGCGGCGAGCAGCCTGGCGGCGTGGCCGCTCACCCAGCCGCCGTTGCCGGAGGCCGGCGGGCCGCAGAAGCGGGCGGGGACGACGAAGGGGCTGTTCAGGCGGTCGACGTCGGTGGCGCTCACGCCCCGCACGCTAGCCCACCCGGCGCGGTCCTAGGATTGATGGACGTGAGTCCCTCCATCCCCACCGTCGGCGTCCTGGCCCTGCAGGGCGACGTGCGTGAGCACGTCGCCGCCCTGACCGCGGCCGGGGCGCGCCCGCTGCCCGTGCGCCGCCCGGCCGAGCTCGCCGTCGTCGACGGCCTGGTGCTGCCCGGCGGCGAGTCCACGACGATGGAGAAGCTGCTCCGCGCCTTCGACCTCTTCGACCCCCTGCGGGAGCGGATCGCCGAGGGGCTGCCGGTGTACGGCTCGTGCGCGGGGATGATCCTGCTCGCCGACCGGGTCGCGGGCGCCACGGCGGACCAGACGACGCTGGGCGGCATCGACATGACGGTGCGCCGCAACGCGTTCGGCCGCCAGGTCGACTCCCACGAGCAGTACCTCACCGCGCCGGCCCTCGGCGCGGGCGAGGGGCAGCCGCCCCTTCACGCGGTGTTCATCCGCGCCCCGTGGGTCGAGCAGGTCGGCGAGGACGTCGAGGTGCTGGCCCGAGCGGCGGCACCGGCGGGCGGCGGCGCCGACGGTAAGATCGTCGCAGTGCGGCAAGGCAGGCTGCTGGCGACCGCCTTCCACCCCGAGATCGGGGGCGAGATGCGCGTTCACCGTTTGTTCGTCGAGATGGTCTCGGACGCCCGCCTGCCGAGTACGCAGCAACTGACGAGCTGAGGAGCTTCTCTGATGTCCGGGCACTCAAAGTGGGCAACCACCAAGCACAAGAAGGCCGCGATCGACGCGAAGCGCGGCAAGCTGTTCGCGCGCCTCATCAAGAACATCGAGGTGGCCGCGCGCACCGGCGGCGGTGACCCGGCGGGCAACCCGACGCTCTTCGACGCCATCCAGAAGGCCAAGAAGAACTCCGTCCCGGCCGACAACATCGACCGCGCCGTCAAGCGCGGCTCGGGCGCCGAGGCCGGCGGGGCCGACTACGAGACGATCATGTACGAGGGCTACGCCCCCGGCGGCGTCGCCGTGCTGGTCGAGTGCCTCACCGACAACCGCAACCGCGCCGCCTCCGACGTGCGCGTCGCCTTCACCCGCAACGGCGGCAACCTCGCCGACCCCGGCTCGGTGGCCTACCTGTTCAACCGCCGCGGCGTCGTCGTCGTGCCCAAGACGGACGGCCTGACGGAGGACGACGTCCTCGCGGCGGTGCTCGACGCCGGTGCGGAGGAGGTCAACGACCTGGGGGAGTCCTTCGAGATCCTCTCCGAGGCCACCGACGTCGTCGGCGTGCGCACCGCCCTGCAGGACGCCGGGCTGGACTACGACTCCGCCGAGGCGCAGTTCGTCCCGTCCATGGAGGTCGACGTCGACGTCGAGGGCGCGCGCAAGGTGCTGCGCCTCATCGACGCCCTCGAGGACAGCGACGACGTGCAGAACGTCTTCGCCAACTTCAACGCCTCCGACGAGGTGATGGCCGCGCTGGAGGAGGAGGACTGACCTCCCGCGGGTGACGGGAGCGCGCCCGACCGGGCGCCTCCCGTCGACGCGACCCCCGATGACGTCTGTGACGTGTCACGACGTGCGTGACGTCTCGCGACCTCTCTGACGTCTCACGACGTTCGTGACGTCTCGCGACGTAAGTGACGTCTCACCGGCGGGGGCGTGTGGTTGCCCGGGGTCGTCGGTGCACGGTGGTTGGCTGGGCACGTGCGCATCCTCGGAGTCGACCCCGGCCTGACCCGCTGCGGCCTCGGCGTCGTCGAGGCCGCCGGCGGCCGCAAGGTCCGGCTGGTCGCCGTCGACGTCGTGCGCACCCCGGCCGAGCAATCCCCGCACCTGCGCCTGCTCACGGTGGCCGAGGCCCTCGACGCGTGGCTGGCCGAGCACCGCCCCGACGTCGTCGCCGTCGAGCGGGTGTTCGCCCAGGCCAACGTGCGCAGCATCACCGGCACCTCCCAGGTGGCCGGGGTGGCGATGCTCGCCGCCGCCCGCGCCCACCTGCCGCTCGCGCTGCACACCCCCAGCGAGGTCAAGGCGGCCGTGACCGGCAACGGCCGCGCCGAGAAGGTCCAGGTGCAGGAGATGGTCATGCGTATCCTCGGTCTGGCGGCGCGTCCCAAGCCGGCCGACGCGGCCGACGCCCTCGCCCTGGCCATCTGCCACGCCTGGCGCGGCGGCGGCGTGGGCAGCGCCGTCCGGGCGAGCTACGGCGGCGCGGACACCCTGCCCCGCGCGGTCGGCACCGGGCTGACGCCCGCCCAACGCGCCTGGGCGGAGGCGGAGCGGGCGGCGCGCCGGGCCGGCGCTGTCGCCCCCAAGGGGTAGGTTGGCCGTCGTACAGGTGTTCGTCCCCGCTGCGGCGGGCCGTCGCGAGAGGACCCCATGATCGCGTCAGTGACCGGTGAGGTGGAGGCCGTCACCCTGGACCGCGCGGTGGTCCGCGTCGGCGGGGTCGGCATGCTCGTGCACGCCACCCCCACCACCCTCGCCGGCCTCGTCCCCGGCCGCGAGGCCCGGCTCGCCACCTCGCTCGTGGTCCGGGAGGACTCGCTGACCCTCTTCGGCTTCGCCGACGACGACGAGCGGCAGGTCTTCGAGACCCTCCAGACCGTCTCCGGCGTGGGCCCGCGCCTGGCGCTGGCCATGCTGGCCGTCCACACGCCCGACGGGCTGCGCCGTGCCGTCGCCTCGGAGGACCTCGCCGCCCTGCAGCGCGTGCCCGGCATCGGCAAGAAGGGCGCCCAGCGCATCGTGCTCGAGGTGGGGGAGAAGCTCGGCCCCGCCACCGGCGAGGGCGCGCCGGAGGCTGCCGCGCCCGCCCCGGCCGCCCCGGCCCCCGAGGTCGTCGAGGCACTGGTCCAGCTCGGCTGGAGCGAGAAGGTGGCCGCCGGCGCGGTGGAGGCCGTGACCGCCGCCGACGGCGCCCCCGCCGACGTCCCGGGCGTGCTCCGGGCGGCCCTGCAGCACCTGGGCGGGCACCGCCATGGCTGACGACCGGGTGGTCGACTCCGCCGCCGACGACCTCGAGCGGGCCGCCGAGGCCGCGCTGCGCCCGCGGCGCCTGGCGGACTTCGTCGGCCAGCCCGTGGTGCGCGACCAGCTCTCCCTCGTCCTCGACGCCGCCAACGCCCGCAACACCCCGCCGGACCACGTGCTCCTGTCCGGCCCGCCCGGGCTGGGCAAGACCACTCTGGCGATGATCATCGCCGCCGAGGTCGACGGCGCGCTGCGGATGACGTCCGGCCCGGCCATCCAGCACGCCGGGGACCTCGCCGCGATCCTCTCCTCGCTGCAGGAGCGCGACGTCCTCTTCATCGACGAGATCCACCGCCTGGCACGCCCCGCCGAGGAGATGCTCTACCTGGCGATGGAGGACTACCGGGTCGACGTCGTCGTCGGCAAGGGTCCCGGCGCCACGTCGATCCCGCTGACCCTGCCGCCGTTCACGGTGGTCGGCGCGACCACCCGCGCCGGGCTGCTGCCGGCGCCGCTGCGTGACCGGTTCGGCTTCACCGGGCACCTGGAGTTCTACTCCCCGGCCGAGCTCGAGCAGGTGCTGCGCCGCAGCGCCGGGCTGCTCGGTGCCGAGCTGCGCGACGACGCCGCGGCCGAGCTGGCCTCCCGCTCGCGCGGCACGCCCCGCATCGCCAACCGCCTGCTGCGCCGCGTCCAGGACTTCGCCCAGGTCCGCGGCACCGGCGTGCTCGACCTCGCCGCCGCCCACGGCGCCCTCGACGTGTTCGAGGTCGACCGCCTGGGCCTGGACCGCCTCGACCGCGCCGTGCTGCAGGCGCTGTGCCAGCGCTTCGGCGGCGGCCCGGTGGGGCTGACCACCCTGGCCGTGACGGTGGGGGAGGAGCCGGAGACCGTCGAGACCGTCGCCGAGCCGTTCCTCGTGCGCGAGGGCCTGATCCTGCGCACCCCGCGCGGGCGCATGGCCACCCCGGCCGCCTACGACCACCTGGGCCTGCGCCCGCCGTCGGAGGGCATGCTCTTCGCCTGAGCCTGTCCCGCCAGGCTCGGCGCACCGGAAGGCCCGCTCATCGGGCGCGGAGACCGCACCATCAGAACTGGTGTGCGGACTCACCGGTGGGCAGTGTTCCGGCTCGGGGCGCCACTCGCCTAGACTCATGGGGTTATTGCCCTCGACCGAGCGGAGCCACGCCCTCATGGGATACGAAATCTTTCTCTTCCTCGCCCTCATGATCGGTGTCATGTGGTTCACCACGAACCGCGGGAAGAAGAAGATGGCCGACCAGCGCGAGCGCATGAGCCAGGCCATGGTGCCCGGCACCTCGGTCATGACCATCGGCGGCTTCTTCGGTCGTGTCGTCGACGTCGACGGCGACGTCGTCACCCTCGAGAGCCCCTCGGGCGTCGAGACCATCTGGCTCAAGGGCGCCATCAAGGAGATCAAGGAGCCGCCGTTCGCTCCGGCCCACGAGGACGGCGAGCACCTCGTCGTGCCCGACGACGCCTCCTCCCTGACGGCCGCCCCGACGGCCGAGGCCGCGACGAGCGAGCCCGAGGACCGTCCCGTCGTCGAGCCGGCGGACGACCCGGAGCGGACGGACGACCAGGGCCGCCGCCCCGGTCCCGAGCCGCGCGCCTGACCCCGCCCGCCCCTCCCCGCCGGCCCCTGGCCGGCGGCACAGCCCTGCACCGAGAGAAGACACCGTGGCGAAACGCCCGAACAAGCCCCGGCCCGGCCGGAAGCTCATCTTCCTGGCAGTCCTGATCATCGCCCTGATCGGCAGCCTCGTCGCCGGCGTCCAGCTGACCAAGGGCAAGGAGGACGCCGCGTCCCTGGCCCCCAAGCTCGCGCTCGACCTCGAGGGCGGCACGCAGCTCATCCTCACGCCGAAGGCCACGGACAACTCCCAGATCACGCAGAAGGACGTCGAGCAGGCGATCGAGGTCATCCGCCAGCGCGTGGACGCCTCGGGCGTGACGGAGGCGGAGATCACCAGCCAGGGCGGGCAGAACATCGTCGTCTCGCTGCCCGGGCAGCCCTCCGAGGAGACCCTCAACCTCGTCCGCCAGTCCGCGGTGCTGCGGTTCCGCCCGGTGCTCGCCGCCGGCGGCCCGGGCACGATCGACCCGGCCGCGGTGGCCGCCGCGGAGAAGGGCGAGCAGCCGCCCGCCCAGCCCACGGCCAAGCCGAGCGCGGACGAGGTCAAGGCCGCCGCGACGAAGGTCGCCGACGCCAACGGCGACGGCAAGCTCTCCGACACCCCGGCGACGGAGCCGGCCAACAGCTCGGACCCGGCCTGGATCACCGAGCAGGTCAACTACGACTTCTACACGCTGGACTGCACCGACCCGGCCAACCGCACCGGCGGCTCCACCGACGACCCGGCCAAGCCGATGGTGTCCTGCTCCCAGGACGGCAGCCAGAAGTTCATCCTCGGCCCGGCCGCGCTCGAGGGCACCGCGGTGAAGTCGGCGACGGCCGGCATCGGGCAGAACTCCCAGGGCATGAGCACCGGCCAGTGGGTCGTGAGCCTGCAGCTCAACGGCGAGGGCACGAAGACCTTCGCGGAGTTCAGCCAGCGCCTGCTCACCCTGCAGGAGCCGCGCAACCAGTTCGCCGTCGTCCTCGACGGCCTGGTCGTGTCCAACGCGAAGATGAACGACCCGATCCTCGACGGCCGCGCGCAGATCTCCGGCAACTTCACCCAGGCGACGGCGAACCAGCTCGCCAACCAGCTGAACTTCGGCTCCCTGCCGCTGAACTTCGAGGTGCAGTCCGAGGACCAGATCTCCGCCACCCTGGGCAGCGAGCAGCTCGCCCGCGGCGTGCTCGCCGGCATCATCGGCGTCATCCTCGTCGTCCTGTACATGCTGTGGCAGTACCACGGGCTCGGCGTGGTCTCCATCGCCAGCCTGGTCGCCGCCGGCATCCTCAACTACGGCGTCATCGCGCTGCTGTCCTGGACGATCGGGTACCGCCTGTCCCTGCCCGGTGTGGTCGGGTTGATCGTCGCCGTGGGCATCACGGCGGACTCCTTCATCGTCTACTTCGAACGCATCCGCGACGAGGTGCGCGAGGGCCGGGTGCTCAGCGCCGCCGTCGAGCGCGGCTGGGACCGCGCCCGCCGCACGATCCTCGCCTCCGACGCGGTGAACTTCCTCGCCGCCGTGGTGCTGTACTTCCTCGCGGTCGGCGGCGTGCAGGGCTTCGCCTTCACCCTGGGCCTGACCACCCTCATCGACCTCGTCGTCGTCATGCTCTTCACCCACCCGGTCATGCAGCTGCTCGTGCGCACGAAGTTCTTCGGCGAGGGCCACCGCTTCTCCGGCCTGGAGCCGAAGTCGCTGGGCGCGACGTCGATGACCTACCGCGGCCGCGGCCGGTTCGCCCCCGCCCCGGCGCGGGCCGCCGCCCGCGACAAGGAGCTCGTCGGCGCCGGCGTCGGGGCGGGCGGGGTGCTGTCCACCGGCGCCCGCGCCGCCAGCCCCGAGGAGGCCGGCGAGGGCCGCCGCATGACCATCGCCGAGCGGCGCGCCGCCGAGCGGGCCCGCCAGCGTGCCGACGAGGCCGCGACGTCGCCCGGCCCGAACCTCGCCGACGCCGGCCCCGACGGCCCCGACCCCGCCGGCAGCAGCCCCGACCCCGCCGGCACCAACCCGGACGACGCAGCCCCGGCCGCCCGGGCCGACCAGGACGATCCCGAGAGCCCGAACGCAGGAGGTGAGCGGTGATGGCCAGCCTCGCCACCCTCGGCAACGAGCTCTACACCGGCAAGCGGTCCATCAACTTCGTCGGCCGGCGCCGCACCTGGTTCGCCGTCGCGGGCGCCCTCATGGTCGCCTCGCTGCTGCTGCTCGGCCTCAAGGGCATCAACGCGGGCATCGAGTTCCGCGGCGGGTCGCAGTTCACCGTCTCCGGCGCCGCGAACCTCGACCAGCAGCGCGCCTACGACGTCATCAACCAGGTCGGCGCGGGGGAGGCGCCGCGCGTGTCCGCCGTCGGCTCCAACTCGCTGCGCGTGCAGACCTCCGAGCTGACCGACGAGCAGACCACCCAGGTGCGCGAGGGCCTCGCCCGCGAGTACGACGTGCCCGTCAACGAGGTCGCCGCCACCTTCGTCGGACCCACCTGGGGCTCGAGCGTGACGGCGAAGGCCGTCCAGGGCCTGGTGATCTTCCTCGTCCTCGTCTCGATCGTCATGGCGGCGTACTTCCGCACCTGGACGATGTCGCTGGCGGCCATCGGCGCGCTCATCCACGACCTGGTCGTCACCGTGGGCATCTACGCCCTCGTGGGCTTCGAGGTGACACCGGCGTCGGTCATCGGCTTCCTGACGATCCTCGGGTACTCCCTGTACGACACGGTCGTCGTGTTCGACAAGGTCCGCGAGAACAACGCCCACGTGCTCAACCAGAAGCGGCGCACGTACGCCGAGGGCGCGAACCTCGCGATCAACCAGACCCTGGTCCGCTCGATCAACACCTCGGTCACCGGCCTGCTGCCGGTCGCGTCGATCCTGTTCGTCGGCGCCTTCCTCCTCGGCGCCGGCACCCTGCGCGACATCGGTCTCGCCCTGTTCGTCGGCATGCTGCTCTCCACGTGGTCCTCGGTGTTCATCGCCGCGCCGCTGGAGGTCTCGCTGCGCCTGCGGCAGGCCCCGATCGCCAAGCACACCCGCCAGGTGCTCGCCGCCCGCGCCAAGGCCCGCGCCGCCGCCGGCGAGGGCGAGGAGCAGGACGGCGAGACCGACCTCGCGCCCTCCACCGAGGACCTCGGGGTCGGCGTCGTGGCGGGCCACCACCTCGGGCAGAACGCCCAGCCGAAGCGAAAGAAGGGCCGACGATGACGGCAGCACCCACCTCCGCGTTCCCCGCACAGCTCACGGACCTGGTCCGCGACCACGTGCGCGAGGTGCCCGACTTCCCGGCGCCGGGGGTGCTGTTCCGGGACATCACGCCGCTGCTGGCCGACGGCGCCGCGTTCGGTGCGCTGGTGCGCGGGCTGGCCGAGAAGTACCGCGGCCAGATCGACGCCGTCGCCGGGCTGGAGTCGCGCGGGTTCATCCTCGCCGCGCCGCTGGCGCTGGAGCTCGGGGTGGGCATGATCACCGTGCGCAAGGCCGGCCGGCTGCCCGGGCCGGTGCTCGGCGTGGACTACGCCCTGGAGTACGGCACCGCCCGGATGGAGCTGCGGCCGGAGACCATCAGCGAGGGCCAGCGTGTCCTCATCATCGACGACGTGCTCGCCACCGGCGGGACCGGCGCGGCGGCCGTCGAGCTCGTCGAGCGCAGCGGCGGCGACGTCGTCGCCCTGGCGATGCTGCTCGAGCTCGCCGCCCTGGGCGGGCGCACCAAGCTCGACGGCTACCAGGTGGATTCCGTCCTGGTGTACTGACCGCGGGTCCCGGCCGGCACGCGGAGCGCCGTCCCCGGCCGGTGTCCTGAGTGCCGGTCGGGGTGGGCCGGCGCCGCGCCGGGTTGTCGGCCGCACGGCTGGCCAGGGGTTTCGCCGGCGGACGAAGCGGCCGGGGCGTGGTCGTCGGTGCCCCGGGCACGCCGTAGGATCGTGCAATGGCCGGCGAACGCGTGCAGACGACGGGTGAGGGGAGCACCGCCGAGTCGGTGGTGCCCGGTTCCCGCGTGCGCTCCCGCCTCGTGTGGCTGGGGTCGCGCGGGCACTCCAGCCCGCCCGCGATCGAGCCGCTGCTGCGCGCCGTCCGCGCGAACCACCCCAAGGCGGACACCCAGCTCATCGTCCAGGCCTACGAGGTGGCCGAGAAGGCCCACCGGGGCCAGCTGCGCAAGAGCGGCGACCCCTACATCACCCACCCGGTCGCCGTCGCCACCATCCTCGCCGAGCTGGGGATGACCGCGCCGACGCTGGCCGCGGCCCTGCTGCACGACACGGTCGAGGACACCGGCTACCCGCTCGAGGAGCTGCGCCGGGAGTTCGGCGACGAGATCGCCCTCCTCGTCGACGGCGTCACCAAGCTCGACAAGGTCACCTACGGCGACGCCGCCCAGGCCGAGACGGTCCGCAAGATGGTCGTGGCCATGGCCAAGGACATCCGCGTCCTCGTCATCAAGCTCGCCGACCGGCTGCACAACGCCCGCACCTGGAAGTACGTCCCGGCGGACAAGGCGGGCAAGAAGGCCCGCGAGACCCTGGAGATCTACGCCCCGCTGGCCCACCGGCTGGGCATGAACACGATCAAGTGGGAGCTCGAGGACCTCTCCTTCGCCACCCTGTACCCCAAGGTCTACGAGGAGATCGAGCACCTCGTCGCCGAGCGGGCGCCCGCCCGCGACGAGTACCTCGCCACGGTGCGCCAGCAGATCGAGGCGGACCTGCGCACCGCGAAGATCCGCGGCGTGGTCACCGGGCGGCCCAAGCACTACTACTCGATCTACCAGAAGATGATCGTCCGGGGCCGGGACTTCGACGACATCTTCGACCTCGTCGGCGTGCGGGTGCTCGTGGACACGGTGCGCGATTGCTACGCCGCGCTCGGCGCGATGCACGCCCGCTGGACCCCCCTGCCCGGGCGGTTCAAGGACTACATCGCCATGCCGAAGTTCAACCTCTACCAGTCGCTGCACACCACGGTGGTCGGGCCGGGCGGCAAGCCGGTGGAGATCCAGATCCGCACGCACGACATGCACCGGCGCGCGGAGTACGGCGTCGCGGCGCACTGGAAGTACAAGGAGAACCCCAACGCCAAGGGCGCCAAGGCCGACGGCGGCCCGCCCGGCGGCGGGGAGATGGGCTGGCTGCGCCAGCTCGTCGACTGGCAGCGCGAGACCGCCGACCCGGGGGAGTTCCTGGACTCCCTGCGCTACGAGATGTCCGGCGCCGAGGTCTACGTCTTCACCCCCAAGGGCGACGTGCTGGCGCTGCCCGCCGGGGCCACGCCCGTCGACTTCGCCTACGCCGTGCACACCGAGGTCGGTCACCGCACGGTGGGCGCGCGGGTCAACGGCCGCCTTGTGCCGCTGGACTCGGTGCTGGAGAACGGCGACAGCGTCGAGGTCTTCACCTCCAAGGCCGAGAACGCCGGCCCGAGCCAGGACTGGCTCAGCTTCGTCAAGAGCCCGCGCGCGCGCAACAAGATCAAGGCCTGGTTCACCAAGGAGCGCCGCGAGGAGGCCATCGAGGCCGGCAAGGCGCAGCTGACGAAGGCCATGCGCAAGCAGAACCTGCCCATCCAGCGCCTGATGAACCACGACTCGCTCAGCGCCCTGGCCACCGAGATGCGCTACGCCGACGTCTCCGCGCTGTACGCGGCGGTCGGGGAGAACCACGTCTCGGCGTCCAACGTCGTCCACCGCCTCGTGCAGTCGATGGGCGGGGAGCCCGGCGCGGAGGAGACCCTCGCCGAGGCCACGATGCCCGGCGAGCACCGGCCGCGGCACCGCACCGGCGACTCCGGCGTCGTCGTCGAGGGCATGAGCGACACCGACATCTGGGTCAAGCTCGCCCGCTGCTGCACGCCGGTGCCCGGCGACCCCATCGTCGGGTTCATCACCCGCGGCTCCGGGGTCTCGGTGCACCGCGCCGACTGCGGCAACGTCGAGGGCCTGCGCGCCCAGCCGGAGCGGATGGTCGGGGTCAGCTGGGCCAGCCAGGCGCACAGCACCTTCCTCGTGCAGATCCAGGTGGAGGCGCTGGACCGCAACGCGCTGCTGTCCGACGTCACGCGCGTCCTGTCGGACAACTACGTGAACATCCTCTCCGCGTCCGTCTCCACCTCCCGGGACCGGGTGGCCATCAGCAAGTTCGTCTTCGAGATGGCCGAGCCCTCGCACCTTGGGCACGTGCTCAACGCGGTGCGGCGGATCGACGGCGTCTTCGACGCCTACCGGGTCACCGGCACGAAGAACACCCGGACCGCCACCACCGTGTGATGGCGCGCGCATGCCGCGCCCGGACCGGTTCGCTGCCGCGAGCGTGCTCTCGCCTGGGACGACGAACGGCCGGCACCCCGCAGGGGCGCCGGCCGTCGTGCTGCTGACGTCAGTCCCGCGCGGTGCGCTGGACCTGGTCCAGCCAGGCGCGGCGAGCGTCGAGGGCGGCCTGCGCCTCGGCGATCTGCGCCTCGTCCCCGGTCTCGCGGGCACGGGCCAGGTCGGCCTCGAGGGCGGCGATGGCAGCCTCGAGCTGGGCCGCCGCCCCCTCCGCGCGGGCCTTCTTCTCCGGGTCGGTGCGCTGCCAGGCCGCCTGCTCGGCGTCGCGCACCGCCTGCTCGACGGCGCGCATGCGTCCCTCGACGCGCTGGACGTCGGCCCGGGGCACCTTCCCCGCGGCGTCCCACTTGTCCTGGATCGGGCGCAGGGCCGCCTTGGCGGCCTTGACGTCGGTGACGGGCAGCAGCGCCTCGGCCTGCTCGAGCAGCTCGAGCTTGGCCTTGAGGTTCTCGGCGTACTCGGCGTCGATCTCGGCGTTCTGGGCGTTGCGGGCGTCGAAGAAGCGCTGCTGGGCGGCGCGGAAGCGGGCCCACAGGGCGTCGTCGTCCTTGCGGGACGCGCGCCCGGCGGCCTTCCACTCGTCCATCAGCTGCCGGTAGGCGGCGGTGGTACGGCCCCAGTCCGTCGAGGTGGCCAGCTCCTCGGCGCGCGCGATGATCTGCTCCTTGGCGGCCTTGACCTGCGCCTGGGAGGCGTCCAGCTCGGAGAAGTACTGCCGGCGGTGCCGGTCGAAGGCCGTGCGCGCGTGCGAGAAGCGCTTCCACAGGGCGTCCTCGCTGGGCCGGTCCAGGCGCGGGCCGGTGCGCTGGGCGTTCTTCCACTGGTCGAGCAGGTCGCGCAGCCGCTCGCCGGACTGCTTCCACTGGGTGCGGGCGGGGTCCTGCGCGGCGATCTTCTCGGCCTGCTCGACGATGGCCGTGCGGTCCGCTACCGCCTGGGCGCGCGCGGCCTCCCGCTCGGCGGCCGCCTGCGCGCGCCGTTCCTCCGCCGCCGCGCGGACGCGGTCGAGACGGCCGCGCAGCCCGTCGAGGTCGCCGACGGCGGTGGGCTCCTGGAGCGCATCGGTCAGGGTGGCCAGGGTCTGGTCGATCTCCTTGCCGCTGAGCTGGGGGAGACGGGCCTCGAAGAGCGCGACCTGGGCCTGCAGGTCGAGGAAGCGGCGGACGTAGAACCCGAGCGCCTCCTCCCGGTCGGCGCCGGTGTACTGCCCGACGACGCGCTCGCCGGAGGCCTCGCGCACCCAGACGGTGCCGTCGTCGTCGACCCGGCCCCAGGCGGCGGCCTCCGCGGCGTCGCGGGCGTCGACCGGTGGCACCGGTGGCGTGGCGGCAGGGGCCGCGGCGGCCGGCACCTTGGGCCGCGGGACGGGCCGGGGCACCGCGCGCGGGCCGGGGCGCACGTCGGCCGGCGACGGC
>NZ_VUKF01000072.1 GCF_009193185.1 Georgenia thermotolerans
CGCCACGTCCCCCGTGCGGTGCCCGCCCGCCGTGCCGGCGCGCTTGCGGCCGGCCGCGGCGGTCCGGGCCTTGGGCTGCTGCGGCGCGGGCTTGCGGGAGGCGGCCACCGGCGCCCGGTCGGGCGCGACGACCGGCGCCACGTCGCCCACCAGTGCCAGGACGCGCGGGTCGGCGGCCGTCACGCGCGCCGGGGTGGCGCGGATCTTCGCGGCCCGGGCCAGCTGGCGGAAGTCTCCGCGCTGCTCGGGCAGGACGACGGTGACGACGTCGCCGCCGTGACCGGCGCGGGCCGTGCGCCCGGAACGGTGCAGGTAGGCCTTGTGCTCGGCCGGCGGGTCGACGTGGACGACGAGGTCGACGTCGTCGACGTGGATGCCGCGGGCGGCGATGTCGGTGGCGACCATGACCCGGACCTCGCCGGAGGCGAACGCGTCGAGGCTGCGCTCGCGCGCGTTCTGGGACAGGTTGCCGTGCAGCTCCACGGCGGGGACGCCCGCGGTGGTGAGCTGGCGGGCGAGCTTCTTGGCCTGGTGCTTGGTACGGGTGAACAGCATCCGCCGGGAGGTTCCGGAGGCGAGGGTGCGGACGAGCTCGTTCTTCTCGTCGGTGCCGCTCACCTCGAAGACGTGGTGCACCATCGCCGCGACGGGCGACTCGGCCGAGTCCACGGAGTGGTGCAGCGGGTTGGCGAGGAACTGCTTGACGAGCTTGTCCACGCCGTTGTCGAGGGTGGCGGAGAACAGCAGGCGCTGGATGCCGGCCGGGGTGGCCTTGAGGATCCGGGTCACCCCGGGCAGGAAGCCGAGGTCGGCCATGTGGTCGGCCTCGTCCAGGACCGTGACGGCCACGGCGTCGAGGTGGACGAGCTTCTGCTGCATGAGGTCCTCGAGGCGCCCCGGGCAGGCGACGACGATGTCGACGCCGCGCTGGAGCGCCTCGACCTGCCGGCCCTGCTTGACCCCACCGAAGATCGTGGTGACGCGCAGGCCGGCCGCCTCGGCCAGCGGGGTGACGGTCTCGGCGATCTGGGTGGCCAGCTCGCGGGTGGGCGCCAGGACGAGGCCGCGGGGGTGCGACGGCTTGCTGCGCCCGGGGATGGTCTCGCCCGAGGGCACCAGGGCTGCGAGGCGCGCGACGAGCGGGAGGGAGAACGCGAGCGTCTTGCCCGAGCCGGTGCGGCCACGGCCGAGCACGTCGCGCCCGGCGAGGGTGTCCGGCAGGGTGGCGGACTGGATGGGGAACGGCGCGGTGATCCCGCGCGAGGACAGGGACCGCACCAGCGGCGCGGGGACGCCGAGCGCCGCGAAGGACGCGCCGTCGGTGGGCAGGGTGGTACGAGGTGTCGTGGTGTCGAGCACGAAGGGGCACTTCTCTCAGCAGGAGGTCACCGCAGGCATCTCCGCCGTCCGCGTCATCGGCGGCCGGGCCGCCGGCGCTGTAGCCGTGCTGTGCGATGTCGGGACGCCGGTCAGCGGCGCACCCTGCCAGCAGTATCGCACGGGGCGCGTGGTTGCGGGGCTGTCGCGTCCGGTGAGGAGGCCCACGCGGGCCGGGCGGGCGGGATGCGGCCGCCGGGGGGGGTGGCCGGGCCGACGGCGGGTCCCGGCCGAGGCGCCCGGGCCGACGGCGGGTACCGGCCGATGCGCCCGGGCCCGGCCCCGTTAGGGTCGGGGCGTGGCCGAGCAGTGGACGCAGCGCGACCGGGCCCTGTGGCTCACCTGCGAGATGGCGCTGGCCGGGGCGCGGGGCCGGCCCGTGCGACCCCCGACGCCGGTCCCCTCCCCGGTGCGTCCCCAGCTGGCCGACGCCGAGACCCTCCTGGCCGCGGGGCCGTTCACCCGGTACGTGCTCCGGGCGGGAGACGGCTCCTACCGGCGCAGCTCCGGCTTCTTCTTCGCCACCGGCGCGGTGGGCCTGGCGGCCACCGCCGCCGTCGCGGCCGGGCAGCTGGTCGGTAACGCCCGCCGCAAGCGCGCGGCCGAGCGCGACGCGGCGCCGCGCTGGGAGGCGGCGGGCACCGGCCTGCTGACCGTCTCCACCCACGGCTTCTACCTCTCCGCCCCGGGCGGGCTGGCCGCCTGGCCGTACGCCGCCGTCGGGGCCTGTGAGGTGGGCCGGCCCGGGCTCGTGGACCTGTCGGGGCAGTCCACCACCGGCCCGGTGCGCTGGCTGCTCGAGTCCGACTGGGCCGAGCTGCTCTTCGCGATGTGGGCGCTCGCCGCCCACCCCGGTCACCCCCCGCTCGCCTCGGGCGCCTGGCTGCCGCCGGGCTGGGTGGAGCGGGCCGTGTCGCTGCGGGCGGGCGACGACGGCGTCGCCCGGGGCCTGCCGGGCATCCCCTAGCCGGGCTGTTTCCCGGCGATACCCGCTCTCCCCGGGCGGCGGATCGGCCGCTCCGGCGACGTCCCGGGGGCAGGGTCAGCGGCTGCGCGCACCGTCCTCGCCGCGGGAGGCCAGGGCGACGGCGACGCTGACGAGCACCAGGCCGAGGATCTCGCCCGGGCTGGGCACCTGCCGCAGGACGACGAGACCGACGAGCAGCGACGTCGTCGGCAGCAGCGCCGTCAGCAGCGCGAAGGTGGGCGCGCTGAGCCGGGTCAGGGCCACCTGGTCGACGGTGTAGGGCACGGCCGAGGAGAGCAGGCCCACCCCGACCACGGCCAGCGCCAGGGCCGGAGAGGCCAGCGCCGCCCCCGCCGTGCCGGCCGCGAGCGGGGCGTAGACCAGCGCGCCGACGGCCATGCCCACCGCCAGGGAGTCCAGGCCGCTGCGCGCGGTGGCGATGCGTCGGCCCAGGACGATGTAGCCGGCCCACGCCGCCCCGGCCGCGAGCGCGAAGGCCACCCCCAGCGCCGTCCCGGGCGCGGACCAGTCCACCCCCAGCCCGGAGATGGACACCACGCCGAGCAGCGCGAGGACCACGGCGACGCGCGATCGCGCCCCGCGCCCGCCCAGGGCCGCCACCACCACCGGGCCGAGGTACTCCAGCGAGACGGCGGTGCCCAGCGGCAGGTGCGCGATCGCCCCGTAGAAGAGCAGGTTCATCCCGGCGAGCACCACCCCGAACAGCGCCGAGGCGGCGAGGTCTCGCCTTGTCCAACCGGTCCGCCACGGCCGGCGCCACAGCAGCAGGAACACCGCCGCCACGACCACCCGCCACCACGCCACGGTGGCGGCGGGCATGAGGACGAACAGCTCGACGGCGATGGCGGCCCCGAGGTACTGGCTCGCCCCGGAGGCCATGAACAGGGCCGGGGCGGGCACGCGGGACGGGGGCAGGAGGCTCATGCGAGCACCCCGGCCAGGGCGATGACGACGGGGATGCACACCAGCGTGCTGAGCAGGATGGCGTCGCGGGCCAGCGGCACCGCGCGACCGTAACGCATGGCGTAGACGAAGACGTTCTGCGCGGTCGGCAGCGCGGCGACGATGACGGTGGCGAGCAGCTCGGTCCCGCCCAGCCCGAGCACCTCGCGGGCGAGCAGGTACGCCACGGCGGGCGCCACGACGGTCTTGATCGCGACGGCGGCCCACAGCGGCCCGCGCTCGCGGCCGGTGCCGGGCAGCGGCGCGCCGCGCAGCGACAGCCCGAAGGCGATGAGCATCGTCGGCACCGCCATGTGCCCGAGCATCTCGATCGGCGCGAGGACGGGGTCGGGCAGGCGCCAGCCGGTGACGGAGAACAGCAGCCCGAGCGCGACGCCGATGACCAGCGGGTTGCGCACCGGGGTGAGGAGGACCTGGCCGACCGAGATGCCGCGACGCCCGGTCTGCACGTCCAGGACGGTGAACGCGACGGGCACCATGACGAGCAGCTGCAGGAGCAGGATCGGCGCGATGGCCGCGGCCGAGCCGGTCGCGAAGACGAGGATGGGGATGCCGAGGTTGCCGGCGTTGACGTAGCTGGCGCTCAGCGCCCCGAGGGTCACCTCGGCGCCGCGGCGGCGCAGGGCCACCCGGGCGACCAGCGCGTAGAGGCTCGCCGCCACGGCCACCGCGGCGACGTTGGCCAGCGCGCCGGCGGAGAAGATGTCGCTCACCCGGGCCCCGGCGACGGTGAGGAACATCAGCGCCGGGGTGGCGGCGTAGAAGGTCAGCCGGGAGAGGACGTGGTCGGCGCCGGTGCCGAGGATCCCGAAGCGGCCGAGCACGTAGCCCAGGGCCACGACGACGGCGAGGGACACGAAGCCCGTGAGGACCGCTCCCACTCCTCACCTCCCGTCCGGCGCCTCGGACATCCTCCCACCGGACGGCCACCGGCCTGAACGGTGACCGGGCGTCGCCCCCACGGGTGGCGGCTCCCCCGCCACCTGCCGGTGCTCAGCCGGCGGGGACGACGTCGACGCTCAGGCCTGCGTGGTCGGAGATAGTGAAGTGGTGCGCCCGGCCCGGGCCGGCGGCCGCGACGCCGGCGCCGAGGAGGTGGTCGAGCTGCATGCGCGGGCGGGCGTTGCTGAAGGTCCGCGCGGTCGCCAGCGCCGTCCAGCCGGGCAGGGCGAGGTCCCCGGGGGTGAGGTTGAGGTCGCCGCCGAGCACCCGGGGGCCTGGCAGCGTGGCGACCGCGGCGGCGCTGCGCGCCAGCTGGGCGCGGGCGACGTCGGGGATGGTCGACAGGTGGGTGACGGCAACCGTCAGCGGCCCGTCGGGGGTTCGCAGCACCGCGGCCAGGCAGACCCGGCTCTCGTCGAAGGCGGGGAACCAGCCGCCGAGGGACCAGCCGAGCAGGTCCCCGCCGCGGCGCAGCCGCAGCCCGGTCCCGCGCAGGGGCAGCACGTGCCAGGAGCGGACCGGGAAGCGGCTGAGCAGGGCGACGCCGAAGCCGCGGCGGGCCTCGCTGCGCCGGGCCCGCACGTGCAGGCCGGAGGCGGAGCCGGCGAGCGCGGCGGCGAAGCGGTGGGCGCGCAGGCCGAGCGCGTCGGCGAGCAGCGCGGCCTGGTCCGCCCGCCCCGAGCGGGCCTGGTTCCGGTCGACCTCCTGGAGGAGGACGACGTCGGCGCCCACCGCCGCGACCTCGCCCGCGGCCTCCCTGAGGATCTCGGCGCTGGCGGGCTGGCCGTTGCGCGGCGAGCCCACGGCCGGCAGACCGTGCTGGAGGTTGAGGGTGAGCAGGCGCAGCGGCGTCACGACGCCTCGGCGCCGTCGGGCCGCTCCTCGAAGGTCAGCGAGACGGAGTTCATGCAGTAGCGGTCACCGGTGGGCGTCTGCGGGGCGTCGTCGAAGACGTGCCCGAGGTGGGAGCCGCAGGAGGCGCACCGGACCTCGGTGCGCACCATGCCGAGGCTGCGGTCCTCGAGGAGCTCGACGGCGTCGGTGTCCTGCGGGGCGTAGAAGCTCGGCCAGCCGCAGTGGGACTCGAACTTCGTGGTGGAGCGGAACAGCTCGGCGCCGCAGGCGCGGCAGCGGTAGACCCCCACCCGGTGCTCGTCGAGCAGCTCCCCGGTGTAGGGCCGCTCGGTGCCGGCCTCGCGGAGCACGTGGTACTCCATCGGGTCGAGCTCGGCGCGCCACTGCTCCTCGGACTTGGTGATCTTCATGGCTCCATCGTGCGCCAGATCCGGACGATCGTCACGCGGGTCGGGCCCGCCCGGCGGGGGCCGGCGGCGGGTCGGGGGTCAGTCGCCCTCGCCCTCGCCGCCGTCGTTGTCGGGCGTGGCGTCGTGACCGTAGAGCTCCTCGGCCCGCTTGCTCTCGACCCGCTTGCGGTCGGCGGTCAGCTCGCGCTCGTCCAGCGCCTCCTGCCCCGGCCCGGCAAAGGCCTGGGCGCGCTCCTCCGCCTCCGGGGAGCCGGAGAAGATGCTCGCCTCGTGGCCGACCCGGGCCGTGGAGCCCTCGTGCGCCGGCGGCTGCCCGCCGGCGGGCAGCACGGCGGTGCCGTGCGGGTCCGTGATCGGCAGGCGGCTCGCGCGCTCCCGCAGGGACGTGCGGGTGGGGCGGTCCTCGGTCTCGACGCGCTCGGCCGCGGCCCGCCCGGCGTCGTCGCGGCGGGCGCCGTCGCCCGGCGCGCCGCCCTCCCGGGTGCCGTCGCCGGACGTGCCGTCACGGGACGCGGCGCCGTCCCGGGCCGCGGAACCGTCCCGGGCCGCGGAACCGTTCCCGGCCGCCCCGCGGTTCCGGTCCCCGGTGCCGTCCCCGGCCCCCTCGGGCACGCCCCCGGCGGCCCCGGCCTCGAGGCCGAGCATCCGCGGGTCGAGCCGCTGGGTCTCGTCCTGGGCGGGGTGCCGGGGGTGGGTGACCTCCTCGCGCCGGCGCAGGCCCTCGAAGCGCGCGTGGCGCCGGTCCTCCTTCTCGGCGCGCCGGCGCGCCCGCCGCGCGGCCAGCTGCCGCTCCCGGCGCTCGTGCGGGTCCTCCTTCGCCGCGGGCACGAGCAGGGTGTCGTCGGCCTGCCGGGCGCCGTCGAGCTCGGCGAGCTCCTCCATCTCCTCGGCGACCTCGGCGTAGCGCGGGTCGCGGCTGTCGTCGAAGAGCTGGGTGACCTCCTGCTGCTCGAGCCGGCGGCGCGGCAGCGCGTACGGCGCCTGGGTCTGGAGCCAGTCGACGAGGTTCTCGCGCAGGTAGTACTTGAGGTCCGTCAGCGTGGGGGCGTCCTTGCCGGAGACGAGGGCCCGCACGACCAGCGACCCGCCGGTGGCGTCCTCGACCTGGAGGATGCCCACCCGGCCGTCCCACAGGTCCGTCAGCCGCAGGAGGCGCTCGAGCTCCTGGCGCATCCGCGGCACCGGCACCCGCCAGTCCACCTCGAACGGCACCGTGCCGAGCAGCGCCGGCGCCTGCCGGGTCCAGTTCTCGAACGGCTTGGTGGTGAAGTCCGTCGAGGGCATGATCATGCGGCGGTCGTCCCACAGCCGGACGACGACGTACGTCAGGGTGATCTCCTCGATGTGCCCGAACTGCCCCTCGACGATGACGATGTCGTCGACGCGGATGGCGTCGGTCATGGCGAGCTGGAAGCCCGCGAAGACGTTGCCGAGGGTGGTCTGGGCGGCGAGACCGGCGACGACGGACAGCACGCCGGCCGAGGCGAGGATGCTGGCGCCGGCCGCGCGCATCCCCGGGAAGGTCAGCAGCACCCCGGCGATGCCGAGGACGACGACGATCGCCACGCCCACCCGGCGCAGCACCTGGGCCTGGGTCTGCACCCGGCGGGCCCGCGCCGTCGCCCCCACGCGCTGGATCCGCATGAGCGCGGCGTCCTCGAGAACCCGGATGAGCGCCGCGACGAACCACGTGGAGGCCGCGATGAGGGCGATGAGCAGGAGGTGCTGGCCGACGGCGCGCCAGGTGGGTTCCCGGATGCCCGGCGGCACGGGGGTGGCGAGCACCAGGCCCGTCCACGCGCCGATGACGACGAGGATGGCGCGCACCGGCCGGCGGGCGCGGTGCACGATCATGGCCGCGAAGGGGCGGCGGTGCCCGACCACCCGCAGGACGCCGGTGAGCAGGAAGCTGGCGATCAGACCGGCCAGCACGCCCCCGACGATCCACAGGACCAGGGTCAGGATGTCGACGGACTTATCGACGGCGTCGGACAGCTCGGCGGCGGAGGTCATGGCTCCAGGCTACGGTCGCGTTCCTCAAAGATTCCTGGGCAGCAGGTAGACGGGGGGTCGCCGCGACGCGCCCCGCGTCAGAGGTCCTTGCCGAGGAAGACCGTGACGTAGCGGTTCTCCTCGAACGGCTCGGTCGGGGTGTAGCCGGCCGACTCGTACAGGGCGAGGGCTTCGGTGAGCGACTCGTTGACGCTGAGCACCACCCGCCGCCCGCCGAGCGCGCGGGCACGGTTCTCCAGGGTGCGCAGCAGGAACCGGCCCAGCCCCTTGCCGCGGGCGTCCGGCACCAGCCACATTCGGCGCAGCTCGACGTCCCCGCCGGGCAGCACCCGCACCCCGCCGCACCCGAGCACCTTCCCGGTGGTCAGCTCGGTCAGCAGGAGGAAGTCCCCCCGCGGCGGCGTGACGTCGTCGGGGTCGACCTGCTCGGTGAGCGCCGGGTCGAACCCCCCGGCGAAACGCTCGTCGAGCTCGTCGAAGTACGCCTCGAGCGCCCGGGCGGCCCGCTCGCTCGCGGCCTGGCCCTCGATGATGCGCACGGGGGGCGTGCTCGTCGCCGGCTTCGGGCTCGTCATGCCCATATGGTGCCCCGGGTCACACGGCCGTGCTAGGGGTGGGGGCGAGCGGCGCCGTCGCCGGCGAGGACGGGAGCCGCTGCCGCCGAACCTGGCCGGCGCCCGCCCGCGGCGCCGGGGACGACGCCCCTGGCGGGGTGGGGGCGGCGCACCTACGCTCCGCTCATGGACGGCACCCCCACCGGCATCTCCGGGCTGTTCCCGCGGGACGGGGACCCCGGCGGCCGCCTGCCGGTCGCCCGCACGCCGGGCACGACCCCCGACGGCGCCCCGCGCCGCCCGCGCATCTGCGTGCTCGCTCCCACCCCGTTGCTCGTCGTGGAGATCGCCGACCACCAGGGGGTCCCAGGACGGTCGGCGCAGCAGGCCGACGTGCACATGCACCCCGGCGGCCAGGGCCTGTGGGTCGCCCGCATGGCGGTCTCCCTGGGCGCCGAGGTGACCGTGTGCGGCCCCTTCGGCGGGGAGATCGGCCCGCTGGTGGCCCAGATGCTCAGCACGGACAAGCTGACCATCCACGGCGTGACCTACAGCGGAGGCAACGGCGCCTACGTGCACGACCTGCGCGGCGAGGACCGCGAGACCGTCGCGCACATGCCGCCCTTCGCCCTCAACCGGCACGAGCTCGACGACCTGTACGGCACCGTCCTGGTCGACGCCCTCGAGGCCGACGTCCTCGTCGTCACCGGCGCGGAGCCGGCCGACGTCGTCCCCGCCACGTTCTTCGGGCGGATCGTGCGGGACTTGCGCCAGGCCGGGCGCACCGTGGTCGCGGACCTGTCCGGCGAGGCGGCGCTGTCGGCAGCGAAGGCCGGCCCGCACGTGCTGAAGCTGAGCCACGAGGAGATCTGTGCGGCCGGGCTGGCACCGGACGCGGCGCCGGCGTCCCTCATCGCGGCCGGCCGGCGGCTGGTGGAGATGGGCGTGGGGGCCATGGTCATCTCCCGGGCGCAGGACCCCTCGCTGCTCATCACCGCCGACGGCGTGCGCCAGGCCGAGGGGCCGGTGATCACCCCGCTGGAGCACCGGGGGGCGGGGGACTCGATGACGGCGGGCATCGCCGTCGGCCTCGGCCGCGGCCTCGACATCGCCGACGCCGTCCGGCTGGGCGCGGCCGCCGGGGCGCTCAACGTGACCCGGCGGGGGCTGGGCACGGGCCGGCGCGACCAGATCGAGCGGTTCGCCCAGCGCATCACCGTCCGAGAGACCGGGTAGGGCCGGTCGGGCGACGGGGCGGGTCCGCTCGTGCGCCGGGCAGGATCCGGGCCGGACGGGAAAGATGGGAACCAGCACTCGATACGAAGGAGATGATCCCGGTGCGGGTTCTCGTCACCAACGACGACGGCATCGCGTCCCCCGGTCTCACCGTCCTGGCCCAGACGGCCCTCGACGCCGGCCACGAGGTCGTCGTCGCCGCCCCGCACCGGCAGTACTCCGGCGCCAGCGCGTCCCTGACGGCCCAGGAGGAGGACGGCCACCTCGTGCTCGTCGACGAGCGGCCCCCGGGCCTGCCCGAGGAGGTGCAGTCCTTCGGGGTCAAGGCCGCCCCCGCGCTCATCGCCTTCGTCGCGGCCTTCGGCGCGTTCGGCCCCAAGCCCGACGTCGTGCTCAGCGGGGTCAACCTCGGCGCCAACACCGGTCGGGCCACGTTGCACTCCGGGACGGTCGGGGCGGCGCTGTCCGCCTCCTCCCACGGCATCCGGGGGATGGCCGTCTCCATCGCCTCCGCCAAGCCGCAGCACTGGGCCACCGCCCAGCAGGTGGCCGCGCACGGGCTGCGCTGGCTCGTGCAGGAGCCCTGGCACGACCGGGTGCTCAACATCAACGTGCCCGACGTCGCCCCCGACCGGCTGCGCGGGCTGCGCCCGGCGTCGCTGGCCAGCTTCGGTGCCGTGCAGGCGCGGGTGCGGGAGAAGGGCAGCGACTACGTGCAGCTGACCTACTCGGGCGTGGAGGCCGAGGAGGAGCCCGGCACCGACCACTACCTGCTCGCCCGCGGCTGGGCCACGGTGAGCATGGTCCGCGCGCCGGTCGACGACGAGAGCGGGATCGTCCTGCCCTCCTTCGACGGCACCGCCTCGGCCGGGGCCGGCATGGTCGAGGTCAGCACCGGGACGGTCATGTCCACCGGCGCCGACGGCGTGACCGGGGAGATCACCGAGGGCGAGGACGGCTGAGCTCAGGCCCAGCCGAGCTCGTGCAGGCGGTGGTCGTCGATGCCGAAGTGGTGGGCGACCTCGTGGATGACCGTGATCGCCACCTCCTCGACGACCTCCTCGGCGTTCTCGCACATGCGCAGCGTGGGGCCGCGGAAGATCGTGATGCGGTCCGGCAGGGACCCCGCCCACCAGGAGTCCCGCTCGGTGAGCGGGGTGCCCTCGTAGATACCGAGCAGATCCTCCTCGGCGTCCTGCAGCTGCTCGGGGGTGGGCTCGTCCTCGACGAGCACGACGACGTTGTCCATCATCTCGGTCAGCTCGGCCGGGATGAGGTCCAGCGCGTCCGCGACGGCCTCCTCGAACGCCTCGCGCGTCATCTCCACCACGCCACCATCCTGCCTGCTTCCTCCGGGCACGGGTCTCCCCCGCCGCACGGGCGGCCACTGTCGCGCGGGCGGCCTCCTTCGCGTGGGCGGGACGCACGGGTCGCGACGCCCCCGCCGCGCCTCCTGCCATCGCGTGAGCGGCCGCTGTCGCCGTGCGCTGCCCTTGCCGCCCCGGGCCGGTGGGCGACCACGCGCCCGTCGCGCGAAGGACAGCGCGCACGTCCGGACCGGCCGACCCACCCACCCCGAGGCACGTGACGGGAAGCACACCGCCCCGACTTTGCTCCGGGCGCCTCCTTCCCCCTATGCTGTTCGAGGTCCAGGGGCGCCACGGCGTCACGGGAAGTCCAGAAGCAGTTCACGGGCCCCCATCGTCTAGCGGCCTAGGACCCCGCCCTTTCACGGCGGTAGCACGGGTTCGAATCCCGTTGGGGGTACGCACCGCCAGCAGGAGACAACTACATAGCAGTACCAGGCTCCACAGCCTCACACGAGGCCCCGTAGCGCAGTTGGTTAGCGCGCCGCCCTGTCACGGCGGAGGTCGCGGGTTCAAGTCCCGTCGGGGTCGCCGGTACGGACGCCCAGTCCCTCGGACTGGGCGTTCGTGTCAAGGCTCTGTAGCTCAGTTGGTAGAGCGTTCGACTGAAAATCGAAAGGTCACCGGATCGACGCCGGTCGGAGCCACCGCCGCAAGGCCCCGCACGTGAGTGCGGGGCCTTCGTCGTTCCACCAGCCGTTTGTCCTGGTCAGGCACCGTTTCTGGGGTGTCCGCTGCCGGCTCGTCGCCTGGGCACCGCGGCGCCGACGGCGCTCACAGGCCGGGCCCCGCGGGGCGCTGTGCCATATCCGTGCCATATCCGTCGTCGGTGAGGCGGTCGAACACCGCACCCGCTCGCCTGGCGACCCCCTCGCGTGCGCGCGAGTAGCGCTCGGTGACCTGCAGGCTGGAGTGCCCGAGCACCGCTTGGACGTCCGGTGCCGATGCGCCGGCGTCGAACAGGATGGTGGCGAACGTGTGGCGCAGATCGTGCACGCGCAGGTCGGGGCGGGCAAGGGCCGTTCGGATCGTCGCCCAGTCCACCGCCCGGCGGAAGTTCGCCGCGACGAGCCGGCCGCCGGTCGGCCCGGAGAACAGCAGGTCGTCCGGTCCCTTGCCCGTCATCGCCTCGTCCACATACGGCAGGAACGCCTGGACGATGGGCACCTGGCGTTCCTTGTGGCTCTTCGGGCTCTGCTCGATGAGTTCGCCGTTCAGGCCGGGCGAGAAGCTGCGGCTGACGCGCAGCACGCCTTGCGCCAGGTCGACGTCGCGCACCCGGATGGCGGTCGCCTCCCCCGCCCGCATGCCGGTGAAGGCGAGCGCGGCGGCGTAGCGGCGATAGACGCCGGCCGGGATGAGCTCGAGCATCCGCCTCACCTGGGGCATGGTCAGCGCCCGCGAGGTGGGCGAGGTCGAGCCGTCCGGGGTCGGGCGCTTGATCTCGCGCGCCGGGTTGTAGTCGATGATCCGCGCCCGGCGCGCCGCGTCGAGCAGGCGGCTGATGAGCGCGAGCGCATCACCCTTGGTCGAGGGCGAGCAGTCCCACCCGACCATCGCCGTCTCGATGAGGGGTGAGGTGATCGCCTCGAGCTTCAGGTGTCCGAGCGTCGGCCCCACCCGCCTGCGCCACGCCACGGCGTAGGCGCGTGCCGTGCCCGGTCGCACCGACGCCTCGATCGCCGACCAGTGCCGCTCGTGCCACTGCGCCAGCGTCATCGCGCCGTTTGGGTTCTTCCCGGCGACGGCCTTGGCGAGCTCCTTCTTCGCCTCGCTCAGCGTGCGGAAGGTGCGTGCGCGCTCGGCCCAGGTGCCGTACAGGTCGGGCACCAGGACGCGAATCTGATAGCGCTGCCGATCCTCCCTCCAGCGGATGCCCTCGGGCAGGGGCCTGCCGGTATGCGGGTCGAGACGCAGCGGGGAGTCTTTCGACGGTCGCCCAGGCATCAGCGCCTCGTCCCGCCGACTTCGAGGAACTCCTCGATCGTGTCCGCGCGCCACAGCTTGTGCTTGCCGACCTCCGCGTCCGGTGCGGGGATCAGCCCCTCCCGGCGCAGCTTGTCGAACGTGGGCAGAGGCACCCGGCAGCGGGCGGCGGCCTCGGCACGCGTGAGGTAGTCCGTCTTCGTCGCTTCCGTCATGCCCTGTCCCCTCCTCGGGTCCGGGTGACCGCCACAGCAACTAGCGTTTGTGCCACTACCTGACATCTAACACCGACATTCGCGTCCTTGCAACCACATGAGATAGGGGCCCCTTCCCCGATAATCTCGTGCGCATGGCACTTCCGACGCCCCGCCCCTGGGATCAGGCCGCAGACGGCTTGCTCACCCAGGCCGACCTGCCCGCCG
>NZ_VUKF01000073.1 GCF_009193185.1 Georgenia thermotolerans
GGCCGACGTCGTGGCGCAGGCCCACGCCCCGGCGGCCGCGGGCGCGCCGGGCGCGGTGCCCGCCGCCGCCCCGCCGGCGGGCGGCGAGCTCGCCGCGGAGGCCGAGCCCTACGTCGTCCCCTTCGACGACGAGGCGACCTGAGCGGACCTGCGGGTGTCCCCGGGCCGTCCTAGCGTGAGGGGATGAGCGATCAGAACGACGGGTCGGACACCATCAAGGACCCCGAGGAGTGGACCACCGGCGACGAGCCCGCCACCGGGGCCCAGCTGAGCTACCTCGGCACGCTGGCGCGCGAGGCGGGCCGGGAGGTTCCCGAGCACCTCACCAAGGCGCAGGCGTCGAGCCTCATCGACGAGCTGCAGGACCAGAGCGGGCGTGTCTCCGGCGACGGCTGAGCACCGGCGCGCCCGGCGAGGGCTGAGCCCCGGCGCCCGGGGCGAGGGCTGAGCCCGGGACGGCCGACCGGCCGGGAGCCGCCCGACGACCAGAACGCCACTCCGGCCGAGCCGGAGTGGCGTTCTGGTCGATGCAGGGCTGGGTCGGTCAGCGACCGACCGGGCTGATCCCCAGCGAGCGGCCGGCGAGGCCGCGGGCGCGGTGCGAGAGCG
Source organism: Georgenia thermotolerans (assembly GCF_009193185.1). GTDB lineage: Bacteria > Actinomycetota > Actinomycetes > Actinomycetales > Actinomycetaceae > Georgenia > Georgenia thermotolerans. The sequence continues at coordinate 610 of NZ_VUKF01000073.1, forward strand.
ACCGCGCCACGCCGCGCAGCGCCTGCGCCGCCGGGCTGTCGGTGTCGCGCAGCACCAGCGGCACGCCGGTGTCGCCCGCCTCGCGCAGCGACTGCTCGAGCGGGACCTGGGCGAGCAGCGGCACCTGGTAGCCCAGCGTGCGGCCGAGCTCGGTGCTCACCCGCTCACCGCCGCCGCTGCCGAAGATCTCAACGCGGGAACCGTCCGGCTGCTCGAGCCAGGACATGTTCTCCACGACGCCGACGACGTGCTGGTGGGTCTGCTCGGCGATGATGCCGGCGCGCTGGGCCACCTCGGCGGCCGCCACCTGCGGGGTGGTGACGACGAGGATCTCGGAGTTGGGCAGCATCTGCGCCACGGAGATCGCGACGTCGCCGGTCCCGGGCGGCAGGTCCAGCAGGAGCACGTCCAGGTCGCCCCAGAAGACGTCGGCGAGGAACTGCTGCAGCGCACGGTGCAGCATCGGCCCGCGCCAGACCACCGGCCGGCCGTCCTGGGTGAACATGCCGATCGAGATGACCTTCACGTCCTTGGCCACCGGCGGCAGGATCATGTCGTCGACCTTGGTCGGCGGGTGCTCGACGCCGAGCATGCGGGGGATGGAGAAGCCGTAGATGTCGGCGTCGACGACGCCGACCTTCAGCCCGTCCGCGGCCATCGCGGCGGCGAGGTTCGCCGTCACCGACGACTTGCCGACCCCGCCCTTGCCGGACGTCACCGCGTACACGCGGGTGAGCGAGCCGGGCTGGGAGAAGGGGATGACCGGCTCGGCGACGCCGCCGCGGAGCATCGTCCGCAGCTCGCGGCGCTGCTCCTCGGTCATCACGCCCATGTCCACCCGGACCTCGGAGACGCCGGGCATCTTGCCGACGACGGTGGTGACGTCCCGGGTGATGGTGTCCTTCAGCGGGCAGCCGGCGGTGGTGAGGTCGACGCCGACGACGACCTCACCGCCGTCGCCGACCTCCACCGAGCGGACCATGTTGAGCTCGGTGATCGGACGGCGGATCTCGGGGTCGAGGACGTTGCCGAGCTCGGCCCGGACTGCCTCGACGGTGGGAGCACTCATGCTCCCATCGTAGGCGGCGCCTGCAAGGACCCGTCATCATGGTCCGGCTCACCCCGACGCCGCTCGGCCATCGCGGCCAGCTCGAGCTCGAGCTCGCGGATGCGCGCGTCGCGCTCCTCGACGATGTCCTCGAGCAGGCCGCGCATCTCCGAGCGCACGAAGTCGCGGGTGGCGACGTCGTTCATGGCCAGGCGCAGGGCGGCCAGCTCGCGGGCGACGTACTCGGTGTCCGCGAGGTTGCGCTCGGCCCGCTGGCGGTCCTGCTCGGCGGCCACGCGGTCGCGGTCCGTCTGCCGGCTCTGGGCGAGCAGGATCAGCGGGGCGGCGTAGGACGCCTGCAGCGAGAGCATGAGGGTCAGGGCGGTGAACCCCAGCGCCGCCTTGTCGAACTGGAGATGGGTCGGGGCGATGGTGTTCCACCCGAGCCACGCCGCGCAGAAGATCGTCAGGTAGATGACGAAGCGGGGTGTGCCGAGGAAGCGGGCCACGCCTTCCGAGAGCCGACCCACCCGGTCGGGGTCCTTGGTCCGCTGCCGGTACCAGCGCCACCGCCGCCGCGCCTCCAGCGGGGTGTCCAGCCGCTCAGCCATGGGCGCTCCTCGTCATCGCCTCGTCGGTGACGTCGTCGTCCGCGTCGCGCCAGTCGTCGGGCAGCAGGTGATCGAGCACGTCGTCCACCGACACGGCACCCACGAGGCGCCCTCCGGCGTCGACCACCGGCAGGGCGGTGAGGTTGTAGGTCGCCAGCAGCCGGGTGACCTTGCCGATGCCGTCCTCGGGCGCGAGGGCGTCGATGTCCTTGTCCAGGATGGAACCGAGGAGCTGGTGCGGGGGCTCGCGCAGGGCCTCCTGGAGGTGGACGACGCCGAGCAGCTTGCCGGTGGGGGTCTCCAGCGGCGGGCGCACCACGAACACCATCGCGGCCAGCGCGGGGGTGACGTCCTGGCGGCGGGCGTGGGCCAGCGCCGTGGCGATGGTGGCCTCCGGCGGCAGGATCACCGGCTCGGTGGTCATGAGGCCACCGGCGGTGTGCTCGTCGTAGGCGAGCAGGCGGCGGACGTCCTCGGCCTCGTCGGGCTCCATGCGCTCGAGCAGCTCGCTGGCCGTCTCCGTCGGCAGCTCGGCGACGAGGTCGGCGGCGTCGTCGGGCTGCATGGCGTCGAGGACGTCGGCGGCCCGCTCGAGGTCGAGCCCGGAGACGATGGAGACCCGGTCCTCCTCGCCCAGCTCCTCGAGCACGTCGGCGAGCCGCTCGTCGTCGAGCTCGGCGGCCACCTCGAGGCGGCGGGCGTCGGGCAGGTCGCGCAGGACGTCGGCGATGTCGGCGGGCTTGAGGTCCTCGAGGGTGGCCAGCAGCGCGGTCGCGCCCTGCTGGGCGGGGCTGGCGGCGAACCCGGTGACCTCGTTGACGTCGACGACGAACGCCTCGCCCCGGCGCAGCCCCCGCCCCGAGCGGCGCACGAAGAGCTTGGTGACCAGCCAGTCGCCGTTGCGCTGCTGCTCCATCGCGACGTCCTCGATGACCGCGCTGCCCGAGCCGTCCCGCAGGGTCACCGGCCGGTCGAGCAGCTCGGCGACGACGAGGGTCTCGGTGGCGCGGCGGGAGAAGCGGCGGATGTTCACCAGCCCGGTGGTGATCACCGCGCCGGCGTCGACGCTGGTCACGCGGGTCAGCGGGACGAACACGCGCCGCTTGCCGGAGACCTCGACGACGAGGCCCACGGCCCGCGGGCTGCCCTTGGCGCGGACGAGCACGACGACGTCGTGGACGCGGCCCACCTGGTCGCCGAGCGGGTCGAAGACGGGGGTGCCGGCCAGGCGCGCGACGTACACCCGGCTGGGTGGCGCGCTGCTCCGCATGGTCGAGGTGCTCACGGCCGCAAGCCTACGGCCGTGACGGCGCGCGGCTCGCCCGCGCCCGGCGGCCTGGCACCGGACGGTGCGACAGAGGAAGATCGGGACATGGCCATGATGCGCAGACCGAGCGCCGCCGCGCTCCCGACGATGCCCACCGGGGTCGAGATCGCCTCCTTCACGACGTACCTCGAGGCGCAGAAGGCCGTCGACCACCTCGCGGACGAGGCCTTCCCAGTCCGCCACGTCTCCATCGTCGGCACCGACCTGCACCTGGTCGAGCGCATCACCGGGCGCCTGACCTACGCCCGCGTCGCGGGCGCCGGCGCCATGAGCGGGGCCTGGTTCGGCCTGATGCTCGCCCTGGTGCTGTGGCTGGTCAACCCCCGCGGCGGCGGCGTGCCGATGCTTGCCGCCGTGCTCATCGGCGCCGCATTCGGCATCCTCTTCGCCGTGGTCTCCTACTCCCTCACCGGCGGCAAGCGCGACTTCACCTCCGCGAGCCAGGTGGTCGCCGGCCGCTACGCGATCCTCTGCGCCCCCGAGCACGCCGGGGAGGCGCGCCAGCTGCTGGCCGCCGCCGGGCGCGGCGGGCAGGTCCGGTCCGCGCCCCAGCCGAGCGCGCCGGCGGCGCCCCCGGCGTCCGGCAATCCCTACGCGCCGCCGCGGTACGGCGCCACGGCGCCCGGGCCCGGCGCTCCCGGGACGGCCGGACCCGGTGCGACGCCCGGCACGTCCCCGGCCGCCCCGGCCGCTCCGTCCGGCGCCCGGGGCTCCGAGCGCCCGCGCTACGGGCTGCGCCTGGAGGACCTCGAGCCCTCCGCCCAGCCGCAGGCACAGCCGCCCGCGTCCCCGGCCCCCGAGAGCGTGCCCCGGCACTGGCACCGGCCCACCGGGCCCGACCAGGGCACCGGCCCCGGCCGGGGCGTCGGGCCGGACCAGGGCACCGGCCCCGGCCAGGCCACCGGAGCGGGCCCCGGCCAGGGCACCGACGAGACCCCCGCCGGCGGCGACGAGACCCCGGCCGGCGGCGAGCACGACGACGGGGGCCGCTCGCGGTGACGATCCCCATCGGCCTGTCGACCTCCTCGGTCTACCCCGGCGGGGTCGAGGAGACCTATGAGCTCGCGAAGTCGCTGGGTTACGACGGCGTCGAGGTCATGGTGCTGCGCGATCCCGACAGCCAGGACGCCGCGCGGCTGCGGCACCTGAGCGAGGAGTACGGGCTGCCCGTGCTCGCCATCCACGCCCCGACGCTGCTGCTGACCCAGGGCGTGTGGGGCAAGGACCCCTGGGACAAGATCGACCGCTCCACCGAGCTGGCCCACGCGGTCGGCGCGGACGTCGTCGTCGTCCACCCGCCCTTTCGGTGGCAGCGCAGCTATGCCGAGCACTTCGTCGGCGCCATCGCCGAGCGCGAGCGCCTCGACGGGATGCGCCTGGCGGTGGAGAACATGTTCCCCTGGCGGGCCAAGACCCAGAAGCGCGAGCGGACCATGCAGGCGTACCTGCCCGGCTGGGACCCGCTGGAGCAGGACTACCGGTCGGTCACCCTCGACCTGTCGCACACCGCCACCGCCGGGCTCGACCGTGACGACGCCCTGGCCATGGCGGACGAGCTCTTCCCGCGGCTGGCGCACCTGCACCTGGCGGACGGGACCAACACGTTCATGGACGACCACCTGGTGCCCGGGCGCGGCGACCAGCCCTGCGCCGAGGTGCTGCAGATGCTCGCCGCGCAGCGCTTCGCCGGGTCCGTCGTCGTCGAGGTCAACACCCGCAAGATGTCCGGGGTCGGGCGCCGGGCGGCGCTGGCCGAGTCCCTCGACTTCGCCCGGCGGCACCTGGCCGACGGCGCCGCGAGCGCGGCGACGCCGTCGGTGGAGGTGCCCGAGGAGGGCTGAGCGGGGGGCGCCCAGGGGGGCGGTCCGTCCGCGCTCAGCCCTCCGCGGGCGGGCGGCCGGGGGGAGGCCGGCCGGGGGAGACCGGCCGCCCGCAGCCGTGGGAAGTCAGCCCCGCAGGCCTGCCATCCAGGCCTCGATCTCCTCGGGCGTGCGGGGGAGGGCGGCGGAGAGGTTCTCCACCGAGCCGTCCTCGCGCACGAGGATGTCGTCCTCGATGCGCACCGCGATGCCGCGCAGCTCCTCGGGCACCTTGAGGTCGTCCTCGCGGAAGTACAGGCCCGGCTCGATCGTGAAGACCATGCCCGGCTGCAGCTCGGCGTCGAGGTACATCTCCCGCCGGGCCAGGGCGCAGTCGTGCACGTCGAGGCCGAGGTGGTGGCTGGTGCCGTGGACCATCCACCGGCGGTGGTACTGCCCCTCCGGGGCCAGGGACTCCTCGGCGGTCCCGGGCAGCATGCCCCACTCGGCCAGCCGGGTGGCGAGCACCTCCATCGCTTCGGCGTGCAGGTCGCGGAACTTCACCCCGGGCTGCCCGGCCCGGGCGAAGGAGGCGTCCGCCGCCTCGAGCACGGCCAGGTACACCCGGCGCTGGGGCTCGGTGAACACGCCGTCGACCGGCAGGGTCCGGGTGACGTCGGCCGTGTAGAGCGAGTCGACCTCCACGCCCGCGTCGACGAGGACGAGCTGGCCGGGGCGGACCTGGCCGTCGTTGTTGATCCAGTGCAGCGTGTTGGCGTGGTTGCCGGCGGCCGCGATGGTCTCGTAGCCCAGCCCGTTGCCCTCCTCGCGGGCCCGGGCGCCGAAGACGCCCTCGATGACCCGCTCGCCGCGCGGGTGCTCGATCGCCCGGGGCAGGTTGCGCACGATGTCCTCGAAGCCGCGGGCGGTGGCCGCCACGGCCTCGCGCATCTGGCCGATCTCGTAGTCGTCCTTGCGCAGCCGCAGCTCCGAGAGCGCCTCGGCCAGGCCGGCGTCGGCCTCGGCGGCGCTCGCCGCCAGCCCGGCCTGCTCGCGCACGGCAGCCACCTGGGCCTCGACGGCGGCGTCGGAGGAGGGGACCACCCGCAGCTGGACCTGCCCGGCGTCCTTGGCGAGGGCGTCGGCCAGGGCGTCGATGTGCTCGGTGCGCAGCCCGGTCTGGGCCGCGACCTCCTCGAGGGAGGGGCGCACGCCCACCCACAGCTCGCCGTAGCGGGAGTCGGCGTAGAACTCCTCGGTGTCGCGGCCGGCCCGGGGCCGGAAGTACAGCACCGCCTCGTGGGTGGGGCCCTCCGCGGCGGCGTCCAGCGGGTGGAGCACCAGGACGGCGTCGGGCTCCTGGTCGGTGCCCAGGCCGGTGAGGTGGGCGAAGGCCGAGTGCGGGCGGAAGCGGTAGTCGTTGTCGTTGTTGCGGGTCACCAGCTGGCCGGCGGGGACGACCAGGCGCTCGCCGGGGAACAGGCGGCCGACGGCGTCGCGGCGCGCGGCGGCGAAGTCGGCGGCGGGGGAGCGCTCGGGCAGCCCGTCCGGCCGCGGGCCCCAGCCATCGGCGATGAAGGCGCGGAACGCCTGGCTGCTGGGTCGCTGGGAGCGGTTGCTGCCCCGGTCGGTGAGGGCCTGCTCGGAGGAGGTCTGCGCGTCAGTCATGCCCCCATGCTCTCACCGGCCCCCGACGCGGCCGGCGTCCCGGTTCGGCCGGGGCCGTGACCAGGCCGTACGCTGCTCCTTGTGCCAGCAGCCGAGACGGTGCGCATCGACCCGCACACGCACTCCGCTGCCTCCGACGGCACCGACAGCCCCGCCGGGCTGGTGCGCGCGGCCGCCGCGGCCGGACTCGACGTCGTCGGGCTCACCGACCACGACACCGTGCGCGGCTGGGCCGAGGCGGAGGAGGCGGCCCTGGAGGCGGGCGTGGCCCTCCTGCGCGGGGCCGAGCTGTCCTGCCAGTGGCGCGGGATCACGGTGCACCTGCTCAGCTACCTGCACGACCCCGCCGACGCCACCCTGGCCGGGGAGATGGAGGCGGCGCGCCGCTCCCGGCTGGACCGGGCACGCACCATGGTGGACCGCATCTCCCGGGACTACCCGATCACCTGGGCCTCGGTGCAGGCGCAGGTGGGCGCGGGCGCCACCGTGGGCCGCCCACACATCGCCGACGCGCTCGTCGCCGCCGGGGTGATGCCCGACCGCAGCACCGCCTTCGACACCGTCCTGTCGGTGCGCGGGCCCTACTACATCCCGTACCACGCCCCGGACGCCGTGGAGGCGGTGGCCATGGTCCGCGCCGCCGGCGGGGTGCCGGTCATGGCGCACCCGCGGGCCAGCGTGCGCGGGCGGGTGGTGCCCGACACCGTCATCGCCGAGATGGCCGAGGCGGGCCTGGCGGGCCTGGAGATCGACCACCGCGACCACACCGCCGGCGCCGTCGAGGAGCTCGGCGCGCTGGCCGGCCGGCTGGGGCTGGCCCGCACCGGATCGAGCGACTACCACGGCACGGGCAAGCCGAACCGGCTCGGCGAGCACACCACCGCCCCGGCCGTCCTGGAGCTCATCGAGAGCGAGGGGTTCCTGCCCGTGGTCCGCCCGTGAACGACATCCTCGACGTGACCCTGATGTCGACCACGTTCCTCACGCTCTTCGTCATCATGGACCCCCCGGGCACCGTCCCGGTCTTCCTCGCCCTGACCTCGACGATGACGGCCCGGCAGCGCCGCACCGCCGCCCGCCAGGCCACGTTCGTCTCCTTCGGCGTCATCGTGGCCTTCGCGGTGTTCGGCCCGTACATCCTGAGCTTCCTGCACATCTCCGTGCCGGCGCTGCAGCTCTCCGGCGGGCTGCTGCTGCTGCTCGTGGCGCTGGAGCTGCTCACCGGGAAGGCGGACGAGCCCAGCCCCTCGGGAGGGAACGTCAACGTCGCCCTGGTGCCGCTGGGCACCCCGCTGCTGGCCGGGCCCGGCGCCATCGTCGCGGTCATGCTCGCCGTGCAGGACGGCGGCGGGCGCCTGTCCGGGTGGACGGCGATCGCCATCGCGCTCCTCGCCGTCCACGTGGCCATCTGGGCCTTCATGCGCTTCGCGGGCCTGATCCACCGCGTCCTGGGCGACGGCGGGACGACCCTGGTCACCCGGATCGCGGGCCTGCTGCTCGCCGCGATCGCGGTGCAGCTCATGGTCGACGCCGTGTTCGTCTTCATCAACGAGCAGTTCTGACGCCGCCGCCGGCCGGTGGGCGCGGCGGGCGGTTCCGGGCGTCCCGCGGGGCTGTCTGCCGCGGGGCGAAGGTGGGAGAATGCTGGGCGGAACCGGGGAGGTCTGACCCCGGAGGTGGCTCATCGGCAGACGGCGGCAGGGCTTTTCCGTCAGCGGGGCCGCGGTGCCCCGACCGTGCGGGCGCAGGCGCCCGCGGGAGAAACAAGGGACCACTCACGATGATGACCACCGACGAGCGCACCGCGATGCTGCGGCGGTGTCTGGACGAGCTCTGGAACAAGGGCAACGTCGACGCGTGCGACGAGCTCTACGCCGAGCACTGCATGTTCCACGACCCGACCTTCCCGATGGAGGGCGTGGCGGGGATGAAGTCCTTCGTGCAGGAGCTGCGCGCGGCGCAGCCGGACTTCCACATGGACGTCCACGACGTCGTGTGCGGCGAGGACATGACCGCCACGCGGTACACCTGCGCCGCCACCGCCAGGAACGAGTTCCGCGGCCTGGCGGGGACCGGCAAGACCTACGTCATGAACGGCATGGACATGAGCAAGTGGGAGGGGGACCGCATCGTCGAGCAGTGGTCGGTCTACGACATGCTCGGCACGCTCCAGCAGATCGGGCTGCTGCCCGAGCGGATGGGGACGGGACACGAGATGCCCGCGTGAGCGGGGACGCGACGGGGCCCGGCAGCGCGTGCTGCCGGGCCCCGTCGTTCGTGTCAGGCCTGGGTGCCCTCGGCGGGCTTGCCGCCGCGGGTGCGGCGGCGGCGCCGGGTGCGGCGCGGGCCCTCGTCGTCGGAGTGCTCGCGGCCCTCGCCGGCGGCGCGGCCCTCGCGCGGGGCGCGGGTCCGCCCGCCGTCGCGGGCGCCGTCCCGCCCCCGGCCACGGCCGCCGCGGCCGCCGTGGTGCTTGCCGGTCTCGCCCAGGTCCTCGATCTCCTCGGCATCGAGCCCGGCGCGGGTGCGCGCGCCGCGGGGGAGGCGGCCGGTGGTGCCCTCGGGGATGTTGAGGTCGCTGAAGAGGTGCGCCGAGGTGTGGTAGGTCTCCACCGGCTCGGGCGCGCCGAGGCCGAGGGCCTTGTTGATCAGGCCCCAGCGGGGCATGTCGTCCCAGTCGACGAACGTCACCGCGGTGCCGGTGTTGCCCGCGCGGCCGGTGCGGCCGATGCGGTGGAGGTAGATCTTCTCGTCCTCGGGGCACTGGTAGTTGACCACGTGGGTGACGTCGTCGACGTCGATGCCGCGGGCCGCGACGTCGGTGGCAACGAGCACGTCGATCTTGCCGGCGCGGAAGGCGCGCAGCGCCTGCTCGCGGGCGCCCTGGCCGAGGTCGCCGTGGATGGCGCCGGAGGCGAACCCGCGCTCGGCGAGGTCCTCGGCCACCCGGGCGGCGGTGCGCTTGGTGCGGGTGAACACGATGGTCAGGCCCCGGCCCTCGGCCTGCAGGATGCGCGCGAGCATCTCGACCTTGTTCAGGGCGTGGGCGCGGTAGACCACCTGGCGGGTGTTCTTCACCGTGGCGCCGGTGTCCTCGGGGTCCTGGGCGCGGATGTGGGTGGGCCGGGTCATGTAGCGGCGGGCCATGGCGACGACGGCGCCGGGCATGGTCGCCGAGAAGAGCATGGTGTGGCGGCTGGCCGGGGTGCGCGAGAGCAGGGTCTCGACGTCGGGCAGAAAGCCCAGGTCGAGCATCTCGTCGGCCTCGTCGAGCACGACGGTGCGCACGTGGCCCAGGTCGAGGATCTGCTGCTTGAGCAGGTCGATCATGCGGCCCGGGGTGCCCACGACGACGTCGGCGCCGCGCTGGAGGGCCTCGATCTGCGGCTCGTACGCCCGCCCGCCGTAGACCTGCACCACCCGGACGGTGCGGCGGCGCGACGCCGCGGCGAGGTCCTCGGCGACCTGCTTGGCCAGCTCGCGGGTGGGCACGATGACCAGCGCCTGGGGCTTGCCCGGGGCGTCGAGGTCCTCGTAGCCGTCCTCGCCGGGGGCGACGAGGTGCTGGAGGAGGGGGATGCCGAAGCCCAGGGTCTTGCCGGTGCCCGTCTTCGCCTGGCCGATGATGTCCTGGCGGCGCAGGGCCACCGGGAGGGTCAGCGCCTGGATGGCGAAGGGGTGGCGGATGCCGACGTCGCTCAGGGCGTCGACGATCTCCGCGCGGACGCCGTAGTCCGCGAAGGACTTCTGCTCCAGGTCGGCGGTGGCGCTGCCGTCGTCGGTGATGTCGGGGGTGACCTCGTCAACGACGGGGGCGGTCAGGTGCTCGACGTCCTCGAGCACCCCGGTGTTCACGTCAGTCATGAAAGGGGTGTGCCTTGTCATCCGTGGCGGCACGCCGCACACACGCGTCCGGCCTCGATCGTGCCGGGGCGCAGGGGTCGTACCACCTGCTCGTGGCAGCCGATCGTGATCATGTCGTGCCGCTGGGAGGCGGCTCAGGCTCAGGCTTCTACGAGACGACCGGGCAACCGTGTACCCCTCAAGCGTAGCGCGTCCGGAGCGCGGGGGTCCGTTTGTGGGCACGTGGGCCGTGTCACGGCGGGTACGTTCGGGCCATGTACAGGTACGCCGCGCTGCTGCGGGGGATCGCGCCGAGCAACCCGAACATGACCAACGACAAGCTGCGCGGGGTGTTCTCCGCGCTGGGGTTCGACGCCGTGGCGTCCGTGCTGGCCAGCGGCAACATCGTCTTCCGCAGCGCCGAGGACGACGTCCCGGTCCTGGAGCGGCGGATCCAGCAGGCGCTCGGCGAGGAGCTGGGCATCGCCGGCGGCACCATCATCCGCGAGCACGCCGAGCTGCGCGCGCTCGTGGACAGCGACCCGTTCCCCGGGCTCACCCACGGGCGCGGCACCTACCTGACCGCGACCTTCCTCAAGGACGGCGCCGCCGCGCCCGGGCGGCTGCCGGAGCAGCCCGACCCGCTGACCCGGATCGTCGGCTACGACGGCGCGGCCCGCGTCTTCCTCGCCGTCATCGACAACAGCGAACCCGGCACGACGCCGGACTTCATGTCCTGGCTGGAGCGGTCCTACGGCGCGGACATCACCACGCGCACGTGGCTCACCGTGCAGCGCGTCCTCAAGAAGCTCGAGGGCTGACCGCCCCGCGACCCCATAACCTGGCGTCATGCCCGCGCCCCATGACCCTGCCGCCGTCGTCGACCTCCTGGGTCTGCACGCCGCCATCCAGCTCGCCGCCTTCACCCGCTTCGCGAAGGACGCCCAGCACGCTCCCGACCTGCCCGGGCAGGTGACGATCTCGCGGATCGCCGCGGGGGAGCTGGCGCACCTGGACCAGCTCGAGCGGCTGTCGACCGAGCTCGGTGCGGACTTCTACGCCGCCACGGGGGCCTGGGCGCACCTCATGGGGGACCTCGACCGGCGCACCGCCCCCGGCGACTGGTCGGAGCGGCTGGTCAAGACGTACGTGGCGTTCGGGGTGTTCGCCGACCTGCAGCGCGAGCTGTCCGCGGATCTCGGCGAGGAGCTCGGCGCGGTGGTGGCCGACATCCTCGCCGACAACGGCTACACCGACTACGTCGTCGCCGTCCTCGGCCCGGTCATCGCCGCCGAGCCGCAGCTCGGCGCCCGGCTGGCGCTGTGGGGCCGGCGGGTGGTGGGGGAGGCGCTCGGCATCGCCCAGCGGGCTTTGGAGGTCCGGCCCCAGCTGCTCACGCTGCTGCCGGCCGACGGCGCGGCCGGCGACGGGGCGGGCCGGGTGCGCCACCAGCTCTCCGCCGGCCACGCCCGGCGGATGGCCCGGCTGGGCCTGACGGCCTGACGGCCTGACGGCCTGACGGCCTGACGGCCTGACGGCCTGACGGCCTGACGGCCTGGGCCGGCCGCGGCTCGCTCGCGGCTCGGGCGCAAGACGGACCGCCCCACCGGTGAGCCGGCGGGGCGGTCCGACGCTCACTGGTCAGACGAGGCCGAAGCCCACCCGGCGCTGCTCGGCCGGGCCCAGCTCGACGAAGCCCAGGGCACCCGCGGGGACCACGACGTGACGACCCTTGTCGTCCTGCAGCACGAGGTTGGTGTTGTCCGACAGCGCCTTGTCCACCGCCGCGAGGACCTCGTCCGGGCTCTGCGTGGACTCGAGCGTGATCTCGCGCGCAACGTTCCGGACGCCGATGGTGATCTCCACTGTGTCTCCTCCTTGACGGTGAACGAGCGTCGCCCGGACGCGGTGCCGGGCGGCGCTCGCAGTGCTGCGGCCCATCGTAGGTCGTGCCGGTGTCAGGCCGCTGTCCGGCGGACCGCCGCGCCCGCATGGAAAGATGACACCCGTGCCCGTAATTCGTGCCCTCCTCGCCATGCTCGGCGTCCTCGCCGCCCTGGCCACGGGCGCGCCGGCCGCCGCGGCGGCGGACCGGCCCGCCCGGCCGGCCGCGACCGCCCC
>NZ_VUKF01000074.1 GCF_009193185.1 Georgenia thermotolerans
CGTGCGGGCCACCGCGGCGGGCGAGACCGTGGCGACCGGTCGCGGGGCGGCGGTCGCGCGCGGGGCGGCCGGCACCGGCGCAGCCGGCTGAGGTGCGGCGGGCGGGAGCACGGAGGCGGACGCCGGCGAGACCGGCCGGGCCGGGGAAACCGCTGACGCGGCGGCCGCCGGCGTGGGGACCGCCGCCCGGGCGCCGGCACGGCGCCGGGTCGTCACGGGCGCGAAGGCCGGAGGCAGGGCCTCCGGTGCCGGAACGATGGGGGCGGGCACGGCGCGGGCCGGCGTGAGGGGGGCGGGCGTGGCGGCGGCCGGCCTGACCCGGTCAGGTGCGGAGACCGGGGCCGCGGCGGGACCCGGCTGGGGCCGGACCGTCGGCGCAGGATCGAACGCGGGGGCCGGGGCCGGTGCGGGAGAGGGCGTGGCGGCAGGTCCCGGAGCGGGTGCCGCGGGAACCGCCGCACGAACCGCGCCGCGGCCGGTGCCGGGCGCCGCCACGGAGGGGGCCGCCGTCGGGTCGTCGAGGACGTGCCGGGCCCGTGGCTGGGCGCGCAGGGCGCGCCGGCTCACCGGCGCCAGCCGGGTGCGGGCCTCCTCGAGCTCGACGGCGCAGGCCCGGGCGGAGACGGGACGCCCGGCCGGGTCCTTGGTGAGCATCCGCTCGACGACGGCGCGCACCGGCGCCGGGATGGAGGAGGGCAGCGCCGGCAGCGGGGTGTTGACGTGGGCGAAGGCGATGTCCACCTGCGTGGCGCCGGTGTAGGGCCGGTGCCCCACGAGGCACTCGTAGGCGACCACGCCGAGGGCGTAGACGTCCCCGGCCGGGGTGGCGGCCTTGCCCATCGCCTGCTCGGGCGGGAGGTACTGGGCGGTGCCCATGACCATCCCGGCCGCCGTCATCGGCGCCTGGTTGGCGCCCAGGGAGATACCGAAGTCGGTGAGCTTGACCTGGCCCTGCGGCGTGAGGATGAGGTTGGCGGGCTTGACGTCGCGGTGCACCACCCCGGAGGTGTGCACGGCGTGCAGGCCGTGGCAGGCCTGGACGAGGATCGGCAGCAGCTCGGCCGGGGCGATGGTGGCCTCGCGCTCGAGCCGGTCCGCCAGGGTCTCGCCCGGCACCAGCTCCATGACGAGGTAGCCGGACCCCTCCTGCTCGCCGTGGTCGAGCAGCGACGCGAGGTTGGGGTGGCGCAGCCCGGCGGAGTTGCGGGCCTCGGTGCGCAGCCGGTTGAGGAAGAGCTCGTTGCCGACGAGCTCCTCGCGCAGCACCTTCGCGGCGACCATGGCGCCGAGCCGGCGGTCGCGCGCCTGCCACACCTCGCCCATCCCGCCGACGGCGATGCGCTCGGTGAGCTCGTAGCGCCCGCCGAGGACGAGACCGGGACGTGGCCTCACCGTGACCCGCTCACTTGCCCAGCACCGCCGCCATGACCTGGCGCGCGATCGGCGCGGCCGTGGTGCCGCCCGAGGCGCCCTCGCCCTCGTGCCCGCCGTTCTCCACGACGACGGCCACGGCGACGCGCTTGTCGCCCTCGCCGGCGAAGCCCACGAACCACGCGTGCGGGGCGACGCCCTTGCCGATCTCGGCGGTGCCGGTCTTGCCGGCCACCGTCACCCCGGGGATCTGGGCGTGCTTGCCGGTGCCGGAGCGCACGACCTCCTGCATCATCTGGGTGAGCTGGTCGGCGGTGCTCGCGGAGATGGGCCGGCGCAGCTCCTTGGGCTTGGTGGTGGAGACGACCTCGAGGTCGGCGGTGAGCTCGCGGGCCACCAGGTAGGGCTGCATCTGCACCCCGCCGTTGGCGATGGCGGCGCCCACCATGGCCATCTGCATGGGGGTGACGCGCACGCTGGCCTGGCCGATGGAGGCCATGGCCAGCTCGGCCTGGCTCTGGGTCTCGGGGAAGCGCGCCGGGGTGACCCTCAGCGGCACGTCCAGGGGCTCGCCGAAGCCGTACGCCTCGGCCTGCTTGCGCATCTCCGCGTCGCCGAGCTCCATGCCGGCGGTGGCGAAGGGGGTGTTGCAGGACTGCTTGAGCGCCTGGGTGAAGGTGACCTGCCCGGAGCCGTCCCCGCAGGGCAGGTTGCCGGGGTTGTTGAGCACCTGCGTCGACTGCGGCAGCTGCATCTCGGTGGGGGCCGGGACCATGGAGTCCACGGAGTACTTCCCGCTCTCGAGCATCGCCGAGGCGGTGATGAGCTTGAAGCTCGAGCCGGGCGCGTACTGGTCGCCCGCGATCGCGCGATTGACCAGCGGCTTGCCCGGGTCGGCCTGCAGGGCGTCGAGGGCCGCCTGGGCGTCCTTGCGCGAGTGGGTGGCCAGCGCGTTGGGGTCGTAGCTCGGCGAGGAGACCATGGCCAGGATGGCGCCGGTCTCCGGGTCCAGGGCGACGACGGCGCCCCGCTGGTCCCCCAGCGCCTTCGTCGCGGCCTGCTGCGCGGCCGGGTCGAGGGTCAGCTCGACCGCCCCGCCCTGCGGCTGGTTGCCGGTGAAGAGGGTCTGGATGCGCTGGAGCAGCAGCGAGCTGGACGTGCCGTTGAGGACGTCGTTGGCGCTCCGCTCCAGCCCGGTCATGTTGTTGAACGCGGTGGAGAAGTAGCCGGTCGAGTGCGCGTACAGCGGGCCGTAGGCGTAGGAGCGCTGGTAGCCGTAGACGTCGTCGACCGGGGTCGAGGAGGCGATCGCCTCCCCGGCCACCACGATCGGGCCGCGGTCCCGCCCGAACTCCCGGTAGACGGTGCGCACGTTGCGGCCGTCGTTGTTGAGCTTCGAGGCCTGGAAGAACTGCACGGAGGTGGCGCTGACCATGAGCGCGAGGAACATCACCGCGACCACCGTGGCCAGGTGCCGGACCTGCTTGTTCACGTCAGCCTCACCACCTCGGTGGCCTGGCCGTCCTCCGGGCCGGCGGGCCGGTTCTCGCCGGGCACCACCGGGCGGACGGCGTCGCCGTCGGCGGCGGGCGGCGGACCCTCCGGGGCGGGCGCGGGCCGGCGGGCGGCGTCGGAGATCCGCAGCAGCAGCGCGAGGATGATCCAGTTCGACACGAGCGAGGAGCCGCCCAGGGCGAGGAACGGCATCGTCAGGCCGGTGAGCGGGATGAGCCGGGTGACGCCGCCGACGACGACGAAGCACTGGAACGCGATGACGAAGGCCAGCCCGGAGGCGAGCAGCTTGCCGAACCCGTCACGGACCCCGATCGCGGCGCGCATGCCGCGCTCGGCCAGGACGAGGTAGAGCGCGAGCAGCGCCAGCAGGCCGGTGAGCCCGAGCTCCTCGCCGAGCGAGGCGACGATGAAGTCGGAGTTGGCGTAGGGGACGAGCTGGGGCTGCCCGGCGCCCCAGCCGGTGCCCATGAGCCCGCCCGAGGCGAGGCCGAACAGGCCCTGCACCAGCTGGCCGGAGCCGCCCGGGTCGCGGTTGTAGACCGCGGGGTCCAGCGCGTGGAGCCACACGTCGAACCGGGCCCCCACGTGCGGGAAGAGCGAGGCAGCCAGCGCCGCGCCGCCGGCGAAGAGGACCAGCCCGATGAGGATCCAGCTCAGCCGCTCGGTGGCGACGTAGAGCATGGCCACGAACAGGCCGAAGAACAGCAGCGAGGTGCCCAGGTCGCGCTCGAGGACGAGGACGGCGAGGGAGACCGCCCAGGCGGCGAGGATCGGCCCGAGGTAGCGCGCGCGGGGCAGCTGCAGCCCGAGGACCTTCCGCCCGGCCAGGGCGAGGTTGTCGCGGTTGGTCACGAGGTAGCCGGCGAAGAACACGGCCAGCACGATCTTGGCCAGCTCGGCGGGCTGGAAGGACAGCGGGCCCAGCCCGATCCAGATGCGCGCGCCGTTGATGCTGCGGCCCAGCACCGGCAGGACCGGCAGCACGAGCAGGACGATGCCGACCACCATCGCGGTGTAGGTGTAGCGGCGCAGCACCCGGTGGTCGCGCAGGAACCACAGGACGGCGACGGCGCACGCCAGGCCCACCAGGGTCCACAGCATCTGCCGGTCGGCGTTGGGCGCCCCGGGCAGGTCCTTGGCGACGTCGATCCGGTAGATCATCGTCAGCCCCACGCCGTTGAGCGCGACGACCACCGGGAGCATCACCGGGTCGGCGTACGGGGCGCGCCAGCGGATGAGCAGGTGGGCGACGGCGGCGACGAGGACCATCACCCCGGCCAGCGCGCCGAGGTTGCTCGGCACCTCCCCGGTGGCCGTCAGGCCCACCTGGGCGTACGAGAACAGCGTCAGCAGCAGGGCGAAGGCCAGGAGGACCAGTTCCGAGCCCCGGCCGGTCCGGGCCCGCTGCTCGCTCACGATCGCCATCACGCGCCCCCACCGGCCGCGGCGGGTGCGCCTGGCGACGGGGTCGGGGGCGGCGGGCTGGCGCCGTCGGGGGAGGGGCTGGCGCCCTCGGGGGCGGGACTCTCGCCCTCGGCCTCCGGGGCCACGGGCTCCTTGCGGACGGACTCGCGCAGGTTGTCCACCACGGCCTGGGCGTCGGCCAGGGAGCCGCGCGTGATCGGCTCCTCGAGGCGCGCCTGGGCCACCGGGGTGAGGTCGTCGATGCGCAGGTCGGTGCGTTCGTGCAGGCGCGCCAGGCTCAGCGGGCCGAGCTCCTGGGGGATGCCGCGGTAGATGGCGACGGTGTCGCCGTCGGGCGCCACGAAGTACTGCGTCTGGGTCCACCGGTACCCGGCCCACGCGGCGGCGGCCAGCGCGAGGACCACGAGCACCGCGGCGACGAGGCGGCCCACCCAGCGCCGGCCCCGGGACGGCTCCTCCGCCTCCTCCCGCGCCGGCTCCTCCGGCGCGGCGGCCCGCACCAGCGCGGCCGCGCGGGCGGCCGGCCCGTCGCCGCCGCGGGTGGCCCGCTGGCGGTCGTGGGCGGCGGCGCCGACCACCTGGGGGGTGGTGTCGGGGGCGCGGCCGGTGCCGGTCTCGACGACGTCGGCGATGACGCAGGTGACGTTGTCGGGGCCGCCGCCGCGCAGCGCGAGCGTGATGAGCTCCTCGGCGCAGGCGCCGGGGTCGTCGATCTGGCGCAGGGTGTCGGCGATGGTGTCGGGGGAGACGACGCCGAAGAGGCCGTCGGAGGCGAGCAGCCAGCGGTCGCCCGGGACCGCCTCGCGCAGCGACTCGTCGAGCTGGACCTCGCCGTCGTTGTCGCCCAGGGCCCGCAGGATGACGTTGCGCTGCGGGTGCCGCTCGGCCTGCTCGGGGGTCAGCCGCCCGGTGCTGACGAGGAACTGGACGAACGTGTGGTCCTCGGTGACCTGGGTGAGGGTGCCGTCGCGCAGCAGGTAGGCGCGCGAGTCCCCGATGTGGACCATGGCGAGCTTGTTGCCCGAGCGCAGCACGGCGATGCAGGTGGTGCCCAGGCCGGCGAGGTCGGCGTCGGCCTCGGAGCGGGCGACGAGCTCGGCGTGCGCGTCGGCGACGGCGCCGCGCAGCAGGTCCAGCAGGTCGTCGGCGCCGTGGGCGTCGTCGATGGCGGCGAGGTGGGCCACGGCCACCGAGGAGGCGATGTCGCCGCCCGCGGGGCCGCCCATCCCGTCGGCGAGGACGAGCAGGTGCGGCCCGGCGTAACCGGAGTCCTGGTTGGTGGAGCGGACCAGGCCCACGTCCGAGCGGGCGGCGAAGCGCAGCTGGATGCTCATGCGGTCACCGGCGCAGCTCGATGCGGGTCTGGCCGATGCGCACCGGGGTGCCGGGCGGCACCTGGACGGGCTGGCCGATCCGCTCGCCCGCGACCACCGTGCCGTTGGTGGAGCCGAGGTCCTCGATCCACCACGTGCCGTCCTTGGGGAAGAAGCGGGCGTGCCGGCTGGAGGAGTAGTCGTCGTCGAGGACGAGGGAGCAGCTCGGGGCGCGGCCGACGACGATCGAGGACGGCCCCAGCGGGATGGTGGTGCCGGAGAGCGGGCCCTCGGTGACGACGAGGCGGGTGGGCGCCCCGCGGGCGGGCGCGGCGGCGCCGCCGGCGGCCGGCCGGCGGTTGCGCGGTGCCCGGGTGGGCCGGCCCGGGCCGCGCGGGGTGACGCGGGTGCCGAAGATGTCGCGGCGCAGCACCGCCAGGGCGGCGAGGACGAAGCCCCACAGCAGCACGAGATAGCCCACGCGCAGCAGGGTCAGGACGAGCTCGCTCATTCGGGGTCGGTCACCTGCCGCCGTGCGTCGTGTCGTCCTCGTCCGCGCCGGTCCAGAACATGATCCGGGTGCGGCCGATGGTGATCGTGTTGCCGTCCACGAGCGTGGCGGCGTCGATCCGGTGGCCCTCGACGTACGTGCCGTTGGTGGAGCCGAGGTCGGTGGCGATGATGCCTCCGGGGGTCACCCGGATCTCCAGGTGCCGGCGCGAGACGCCGGAGTCGTCGACGACGATGTCGGCCTCGCTGCCGCGCCCGATCACGGTGACCGGGCCGGTGAGGAGGTAGCGCTGGCCGTCGATGTCGACGATGGGGTGGCGCGGCGAGGCGACGGCGGCGGTGGCGGGGGCGACCGCGCCGCGCCGGCTGGCCGAGTGGACGGTGAACCGTCCGGTGGTCAGGGCCTCGTCCTCCTCGAACGCGACCTCGACGGGCCCGACGAAGGAGTAGCGCTGCGAGCCGGCGTAGTCGGTGGCCGCCCCAACCATCTCGTCGGCCAGGGCGTCGGCGCCCCACTGCTCGATCTGGTCGAGGTCGGTGGGGGAGAGCTGCACGGTGAACTGGTTGGGCACCACCGTGCGGCCGCGGGAGACGGCGGCGGCGCGGTCGTCCATCTCGCGCCGGATGGCCGAGGCGATCTCCACCGGCTTGACCTCGCTGCGGAACGCCTTGGAGAACGCCGCGCTGACGATGTGCTCGACGCCCTTCTCGAACCGGTCCAGGACTCCCATCGCGCACCTCCCTCCGCCTGCCGCGCGTCGTCGACCCCGAGGAACGGGGCGTGCCGGGCGGGTGCCCGGGCTACCAACTGTGGGACGCCCAGGGCGTCCGTGCCGCGCGCGCCGGCGGCCGGCGCACGGTATCGGCTTGACGATCGTAACCAGCGGTGCGTGCAAATCGCGCATCCACGACCCGGCGCGGTGCGCATTCATCCGCCTGATCGGGAGGAAACGTGCCTGGTCAGGGGGCCGCCGGGGCGCTGTGCCGGGGTGGTGGGGGTCACGGCACGGCCCCTCGGGTGCTGGGGTTGCGTGAGGGCGGCCGCGTCGGCGGAGGCCACCACGGCACGCAGAAAGGGGAACGTCTCCTCGGTCCGCGGTCCTCGGTGCTCGGTTCTCGGTCCTCGGTGCCCGGTGCTGGCGTCACGCCCCCACGCAGCCCGGGCCGTCCGGGCGACCGCTTCTGTCTCTCGGGTACCAGAGCTACAGCCCCGCTGCGATCGGGCGTGGGTGGCGACGCGAGATCGACGAAACTGTTGCTTCCTCCGGCTGAGAACCGCAATGTCGTCGCACTGGGCGGCGTGAGCGTACGGAAAGACGACCTCGACCGCGCCTCCGCGGCCATGAACGCCGGAGCGCCAGGGTGGGGAGGATCACGCTCCGGCGGGTCCGGAACGGTTCGGGAGTGGCGGTTGTCGCGTGCTAGTCTTGCCAGCGCTGATCAAGCATGCGCGAGTGGCGGAATAGGCAGACGCGCACGGTTCAGGTCCGTGTGCCCGAGAGGGCGTGGGGGTTCAACTCCCCCCTCGCGCACAGCAGGAAGACGGCCCCTGACCTGGGACTTGAGGTTCCAGGACAGGGGTCGTTTTCTGTCCATGTGCTAAGCGTCTCCGAGATGCGCCGCGAAGCGGTCCACCGCCACCTTCGGCTCACCGAGCTCGAGCAGCAGGGTGGCGTGCGTGTGGCGCAGGCCCTTGAGGGTCACCCGCGGGAGGCGCGCATCCCGGTGTGGGCGATGGTGCGCCACAGCGGGAACAGGTCGTCCTTGAGCGCGTCGCGGTTCCAGGTCAGGAACGCCTGGAGCTGCGGACCGCTCCACGTGACGATCTCGGGCTTCTGGGCGCGCACCTCGCTGCTCGTGGGCGCCATGCCCGCAAACCGGAGAACCCGCCAATGCGTCCGATTCCCAACCACCCCCCCCGACCACCCACTCGCTCATCTGGGTCAGATGCGGCCGGTCTCGTGAGCCCACATGGCGACCTCGACGCGGTTTCGGGCGCCGAGCTTTCGCATGAGGCTGGCGAGGTGGGCTTTGACGGTGCTTGGGGTGATGTAGAGCGCGCTGGCAATCTCATTGTTCGTATGGCCTTGGGCTACCGGCACGAGGACTTCCTCCTCGCGGGCGGTGAGGGGTTCTATCGGCTGCCTCGGTTGTGAGGTCTGTGCGTGGGCGAACGCTGCGAGCAACCGGACGGTCACGCTAGGTGCGATCAGTGCGTCTCCGTCGGCGGCGGCGTGGATGGCCTGGGTCAGCAGGGTGGGGCCAGCATCCTTGAGCAGGAACCCGCGCGCGCCGGCTTTGAGCGCCCCGTGGACATACTCGTCGAGGTCGAAGGTGGTGATGACCACGATCGGCAGGGGGTCGGTGACGTCGGGGCCGGCGAGGCGTCGGGTGGCTTCGATGCCGTCCATCAGCGGCATTCGGATGTCGAACAGGCCGACGTCGGGGCGCAGCTGGAGCGCCAGGCGGACTGCCTCGCGCCCGTCGGCGGCCGCGCCGACCACCTCGATGTTGGGTTGGGCATCGAGCAGCATCGTCAGCCCGGTGCGCACGATGGGCTGGTCGTCGGCAATAAGGACCCTGATGCTCATCGTGGCGTCCCGGTTCGGGGCAGGACCGCCTCGACCCGCCAGCCCCGCTCGACGGTGGGGCCCGCGTGGAAGGTGCCGCCGAGCAGTGAAGCGCGTTCCCGCATGCCCACCAGGCCGTAGCCCGCTGGGCCGCGGCCGCCAGCGCCGGAGGAGCCGTCGTCGTCGATCGTCAGCCGTACCCGGTCGGCGTCGCCTGTGACGGCGACGGTGACCTGGGTCGCGTTACGGGCGTGCCGTCGAGCGTTGGTGATGGACTCCTGGGCCAGGCGGTAGATCGCGGCGCCGACTGCCGGGCTGAGGTCGTCGAACTCGCCGGAGAGCGTCACCTCGACGCAGGGACGCGTCTGGCCACAGGTGGCGAGCTGCTCGACCTCGGCCACGCCGGGCTGCGGCGCGAACTCGGTGTCCTGTGAGGCGCGGAGCGCGCCGACGATGGCGCGCAGCTCGGAGAGGGTGCGGGTCGCTGCGTCCTCGATGATGGCCAGGGCCTCGATGGCGCGTTCGGGGTGGGAGGCCGCGATGGCACGTCCTGCTTGGGCCTGGATGGCGATGCCCGAGACGTGGTGGGCGACGGTGTCGTGGAGCTCGCGAGCGAGCTGTTCGCGTTCACGGGCCTTGGCTTGGTCGATGTCGCGGATGCGGATCTTCGCGCGAAAGCGGACCGCGGCGCCGAGCGCGGCGGCGAACAGGAAGAACGCGTACCCTGCGACCGTCTCCCAGAGGCTCATGGGGTCGGCGACGTAGGTGATGGCCAGCCAGAGCAGGATGACGCCGAGGCCGCTTGCGGCTTCCCGACCGGAGCCCCACCGGAACAGGGCGTAGGCGAGGATCAGCGCCGCGGAGACGCTGTTCAGCAGGCCGCCCTGTAACCCGGTGAGGACTCTGACGATGTCGACAATCGTCAACGTGCCGAAGGAGACCGCAACCGCGACGAACGGGTGTGTTCGTCGCCACAGCAGGGGGCCGAGGACCGCGAGCACCGCGAGCAGCAGCAGCGGGCGTGGCGCGAGGTCCTGGCGAAGCACCACTTCCACCACAGACCAGCAGACCAGTGCTGCCACCAGGGCCAAGTCCCGCGGCCCCCAGTCCGGGGCTTGCGTGGGTCGAGGTTCGGCCCACAGCGAGCGGAGTGCGTTGGTGGCCACCTAATCAGCCTAGGCAGCCCGCGTGCCCGGCGTATTCGCCGAAAGTACAAGAGCTCGGCTGTGCCGACGGCCAGGTCGATTCAGGCTCCGCAGCTGATGTGCCCGCCGCCGGCATCCGTGACGGTGGATGCACCCACCCGATCAAGCCAGGGAGCATTGTGATGAGAACGCCCCAATCCCACACCGCACGAGAAAATCTGCCATCCCGCAGCGCGCTGGAAGATCTGCGCATGCCCCTGCAGACCAAGCTCGCAGCCGCATGGACGAGCTTCATGTTCCTGTACATCTACGTCGACTACCTCGCCCTGTACAAGCCCGGCTTCGTCGACGACATCCTGGCCGGCAGCGTCCACGAGTTCGAGACCGGCCCAACCTTTGTCGCCATTTCGCTCACGCTCATAGCTATCCCGATCCTCATGATCCTGCTCTCCACGACACTGCCCGCCCGTGTCAACCGCACCGTCAACCTCGTCGTAGCAGCGCTCTACGTCCCCGTCTCGATCTACAACGCGGCAGGGGAGTCCTGGACCTACTCCTACTTCTACGGCCTCTCCATCGGACTCGAGCTGCTACTCCTGACCTTCATCCTGCGCCATGCCTGGACCTGGCCCCGCCGCACCGCATCACCGGCGACCCTGGCAACCAGCCTCGACAGCGAGCCACTCCGCACGCCGCAGCAGGCATGACTGCCCGCCCCGCGCCCACCGTGTAGGAGGTCGAAGGTTCCCGAAGCGTGGGCAGAGTCATGTCGGCGCTACCCGCTCGAAGTCACTGCACCGCGCCGGCACGACTGGTACCGCACGACAGGAACTGACGCCAGGTGGGTCATCCCGGACGGGACCCGAGTCGCGGCAGACTTCGACGCCCTGCACATCGCGGTGCTCGGCTACGCGACGACCGCCGGACGCGCAGTCGCCGTCGCCGAGAACGCATACACCTTGCTTGCGGGCTGGAACCCCGGTCAGGCCTACTGGCTTACCGAAAGTACCGTGCCCGTCTCGGTCGAACAGAACTGGCGCCCCGACGGCGACTGGAGCCAGTCGGCGCCGTAGCCGCAGCGTCAGGCCGGCGCGCGGTCATCCCGCACAAGAAGTCCCTGCGCACTTCGACTCCGAGAGCAAGTAGCCGGCGCCTACAGCCCGATGCCGCGATCCGCGCGCGGCCCGGGCCGGGGTTTCGCGGGCACGAGCGGGGCCGGCCAGGTGGTGTGGGACGGACGGTGGCGGCGCCGGGTGGTTACCGTCGCGCCCTGACCCGGTGGTGGTGTCGGGCCCACTGGAGGAGAGGGCCAGTGGCGGGCGTTCCGCTCATGGCCAGGTGGGTGGTGTCGGTCTCCTTGGTGGTGGAGGCGGCCAGGACGGGTGGGCTGCTCACGGGCGTCGTCGCCCGGTGTGCTCGCCCGTGGTGGGGTCTCGTCGTGAGCGCAAGCAACGTCGCGTCGTGTGAGCCCCTGGGACGGCACACTGACCTCTATGTATCTCCTCGATGGTCACTACCCGACGGCGATGGCGGGCGCCGAGACGATCGCCGTTCTGGCGCTGGTCGTGACCCTGGTGCTGCACAGCCGCGCACCCTGGACCGTCCAACGCTCACGGTTGCGGTCGGCGGCCCGGTGCTTCGGGTGGGCGGCCGGCCTCATCGCGCCGTTGGTGCTGGCGCTCCTCGGTGTCCCGGGTGTCCGGGACATCGTCGGCGCGATGCCGGAACTGGCGTGGTTCGCCGTGCCCATGTACGCCCTCGTGACGGTTCTGGTCTTCGCGGCCGGCGTGGGCTGGTGCGTCGCCGCGGCCTGGGTCGACAGCGGAAGCCGCGAAGTCGCCGCCCGGCGGTAGCGCCGACCTCGCTGGGGGTGTGCTCGGCCGCCGTCGGTCCCCGCCAAGTAGGGGCGGCGCTTCGCCAGCGCGGCCGGCTGGTCGTCGGGACCATGGGGCCACCTCGAGGAGGAGGGAGGCGGTCATGGTCCAGGACGCCCCAGTTGTCGCCACCGGGCTCACTGTGCGTGCCACCGCGGTCGTGGGCCGCGCGGTGGTGGTGCTGGTCCGGGTGGTGGGGGTGGTGCTGCTCGGGGTGTCGGTCGTATGGGGGTGGCGGGCGTCGTGGGCGCGGTTCGGGGTGTGCTTCGGCGGGGCGGAGCCGCCGGTTGGTCTGCCCGAGCATCGGAGGGCCAGCGCGTGCGTGTACATGCAGGACGACACGTACGCCCAGTACATGGCGCGGGTGCCGGAGGTTCCGTGGGTGCCGATCGAGGATGTGGCCCGCCTGGAGGGACTGAGCCTGATCGTCCTGGGTGTCGGGGTGGCGGTCGTGGCCGTGTCGCTGGTGGGACGGTGGTTCGTCTGGCTCCTCTCGGTGGTCGGCGGTGTGGGGGTGGGGGCGGTCTGGGTCGCCCTTGGCGTCCCGGTGTTGCGGACGGCGTTGGCGGGGGAGCGGGTTGGGTACGGCGATGAACCGTCCTGGGTCCGCCGGAGGGCTGGTGGGTTACGCGACCTCCGGGATGGTGGTCGCGGTTACAGCCTGCCGGTGACGGTGTTCGAACTCCATCGGGGGCAGGTTCTCGATGGAGGAGTGCAG
>NZ_VUKF01000075.1 GCF_009193185.1 Georgenia thermotolerans
GGGGCGGCCCTGGCGGCGGCCGCCGGCGTCGCGCTGGTCGCGCTGGTCGCCGCGCACCGCGGCTACGACCGCCGGGTCGCCGGGCAGGGGCCGGGGGAGCTGCGCGCCGTCGCGCGCGGTGGCACGGCGTGGGCCGCCGCGGTGCTCGCCCTCGCCGTCGCGACCGGGACGAAGGCGCCCGGCCCGACGCTGCCGGCGGCGCTGGCCGCCGCGGTGGTGCTCCTCCTCGCCGTGCGCGCCGTCGAGCGGGCGGTGCTGCGCCGCCGGCGTCGGCAGGGGCGGCTGACCCGCCCGACGCTCGTCGTCGGACCGCCCGAGCACGTCGAGGAGCTGCTCGCGGCGCTCGGGCCCGTCGAGGACGGGCTGGACCCGGTCGGGGTGTGCACGACCGCCGGCGCCGAGGTGGAAGGGCTGCCGGTGCACGGCACCCCCGACACCGCCGCCGCGGTCGCCGCCGCCGTGGGCGCCGAGGCCGTGGTCGCCTCCGCCGCCCTGGGCGCCGACC
Organism: Georgenia thermotolerans; assembly: GCF_009193185.1. GTDB lineage: Bacteria > Actinomycetota > Actinomycetes > Actinomycetales > Actinomycetaceae > Georgenia > Georgenia thermotolerans. The sequence goes on from NZ_VUKF01000075.1 coordinate 506, forward strand.
AGCTGCGGCGCCTGTCCTGGGCGCTGGCGGGCCGCGGCGTCGAGCTCCTCGTCGCCCCGCACCTCCTCGAGGTCGGCGCCGCCCGCGTCGAGGTCCGGCCGGTGGGCGCCACCGCGCTGCTCGCGGTGCGCGTGGACGTCCCCCGCGCGCGCCGCCTCGTCAAGGACGCCGCCGACCGCGTGGGCGGCGCCCTGCTCCTCCTCGCCGCGATGGTGGTGCTGCTGCCCGCCGGGCTCGCGGTGCGGCTGACCTCGCCCGGCCCGGTGCTCTACCGCCAGACCCGCATCGGCCTGGGCGGCCGGCCGTTCACCATGTACAAGCTGCGCTCGATGACGACGGACGCCGACCGGCGCCTGGCCGAGCTCACGGACCGCTCGGACGGCAACGGCACCCTGTTCAAGATGCGCCAGGACCCGCGCGTGACGCCGGTCGGCCGCGTCCTGCGCAAGTACTCCATAGACGAGCTGCCCCAGCTCCTCAACGTCGTGCGCGGCGAGATGTCGCTGGTCGGCCCGCGCCCGCCCCTGCCCGCGGAGACGGCCACCTACGACGACGTCGTGCGCCGCCGGCTGCTGGTCAAGCCCGGCCTCACGGGCCTGTGGCAGGTCTCCGGCCGCTCCGACCTCGACTGGGAGCAGTCCGTCCGGCTGGACCTGCGCTACGTCGACAACTGGTCCGTCCCCATGGACCTGGCGATCCTCGGCCGCACCGCCGGCGCCGTGCTCGGCGCCCGCGGCGCCTACTGACCCTCACCCTTTCTCACCCGACCCCCACGAGGAGGCACCGCAGCGGCGACAGCACCCCCACCTGCACCGGCGCGACAGACCCCCATGAACATGGGGATGTCGTTCCGCGCCGACACGTGTCGCTCGTCACCTAATCTCGGCATCGGGACGCACGTCGCACGGGGCGACGTCGGGGGTGATCCGCAGAGCAGGTGGGGTGAGAGGTGTGATCGACACGGCACCGCCGGTGGTCATCAAGCGCCCCCGCGCGCCCAGGGACGTCGTGGTGGACCCGGAGCTGCTCCGGCTCCTCGGCTCGCACAGCCCCCTGACCGTCGTGCGCGGGCCGCGGGGCTTCGGCAAGACGACCCTGGTCGGCGCCTGGCTGGACACCCTGCCCGCCGACGAGGAGGTCGTGTACCTGCGCCTGACCCGCGCCTGCAACGACCCGGCGGTGTTCTGGCAGGGGCTGGCCGACGGCCTGCAGGCTGCGGGGGCCGTCGAGCCCGTCGCGGGCGCGGACCACCGCACCGAGGTCGTGCGGCTGCTCGCCGCCCGCACCCGCCCGCTGACCGTCGTCCTCGACGACTACCACCACGCCGGGCGGCAGGCGGACGCGGCGGACATCGACGACGAGCTCGTCGAGCTCGTGCGGCAGAACGACCACCTCTTCCTCGTCGTGGCCACCCGCACCAGCCGGGTGCTGGAGACCACCGGGTCGCTGTCCATCGACGTCACGGTGATCTCCCCGCGCGAGCTGCGCCTGAGCCCCGCCAGCGTCGCGGCCCTCGCCGCCCGCACCGGGGTGACGGTCGGCGAGGCCCAGGCGGCGCGCCTCGCCGTCGGCTTCGGCGGGTGGCCGGCCGCGATCCGCGACGTGCTTGTGCGCTCGCGCGGCGACGGCGGCCGCCTCAACCTCGCCCTGGCCGACCAGTACATCGCCACCATGGTGCGCGACCTGCGCCACGAGGCGGTGCGCAGCTTCATGCTCCGCACCGCCGTGCCCGACGAGTTCGACGCCGAGCTCGCCGGGCGCATCGCCCCCGACGAGCGGGTGCTGGCGATCCTGCGCAACGTCCGCTCGGCCGGCCTGCTGCGCGAGGAGGTCCGCGACGAGCGGCGGGTCTACTCCTACCCGCCCCTGGTGCGCCAGGCGCTGGTGCGGGTGCTCACCGAGAGCCGGCCGGAGGAGCTGCGGGAGGTCCACGCCACGCTGATGGACTGGCACCTGCAGGGCGGGGACCCGGTCCGGGCGATCGTCCACGCCGTCCACGCGGGCAGCTGGGACGCGGTCGAGCGGCTCATGGAGGAGCACTGGCCGCGGCTGATCACCCAGGAGCCGTGGGCCGTGGTGGCCGCGGCCCAGCTCATCCCGCCGGAGGTGGCGGCGACCCACCCGCGGCTGCAGGTGGCCCGCGACGAGGTGGGGCCGGCGCTGCCGGCCCAGGACGAGACGGCGCTGCCCGTGCCGCCGTGGCCGACCGGCGACCTGCAGGGCATCACCGCCGAGCTGCGCGCCCAGGTGGCCGGGCCGGGCCGCGACGGCACCGCCCTGGCCCTGCTGCAGTGGGGGGTCGCCGCGGTCATGGCCGGCGACCTGGCCACCGGGCTGTACGCCTTCGGGCGGTGCCGCGAGCGGGGCCACGAGCGCGCCGCCCTGGCCGGGGCGGTGCCCCCGGCCACCGCCGGGCTGGCGCTCACCCACGCCCTCCTCGGCGACGTCGAGATCGCCCGCGCCTGGCTCGCCGACCCCGCGCTGACCGGCCTGCGGGCCGGCGCGGACGGGCGCAGCGCCCCGGAGGACCTCGCCGCCACCGCCACGCGGATCGCCCGCGCCCTCGTCGCCGTCGACGCCCTGGACGACGACCTCGAGGAGGCCGTGGACGCCATGGGGGAGCGGCACCGCCGTGACGAGCTGTGGGCGCTGACCGTGTTCGTGCGCGCCGCCCGGGCGGGGCTGTCCGGGCACAGCGGGGAGGTGTCCCGGTGGGCCGCGCACCTGCGGGCGGCCGGCCACTACCTGCCCCGGGCGGGCCTGGCCGAGACCCTCGTGCGCGTGGCGCTGGTGGACGTCCTCCTCGACGGCGGCATGGCGGTGGCCGCGCGGCAGGCGGCGCAGGACCTGCCCGTCTCCGTGGTCAGCCTGTCCACCCTCGCCCGGCTCAGCCTGGCCGACGGCGACTATCCCCGCGCGGTGGCCCACGCCCGCACCGGCCTGGCCCACCCGCGCCTCTCCCAGCGCGCGGCCCTCGACTGCCACCTCGCCATCGCCTCGGCGCAGCACGCCCTGGGCGAGCGGATGGCGGCCCGGCGGGCGTTCGAGCAGGCGGTGGAGGCGGCGGTGGGCTCCGGGCAGCGCCGCCCGCTGCTGGGCATGCGGTACGCGACCTTCCTGCAGCTGGCCGGCAACGACGCCGACGTGCTGGCGCTGTGGCCCGAGCGGTTCCGTCCCACCAGCGCCGAGGCGCTGGTCACGACCACCACCCGGCCCGCCGAGCCGCTGAGCCGGCGCGAGCGTCAGGTGCTCGACGCGCTCGCCCGCCACTCCGGCGCGGTCGGGGTGGCCCAGGAGCTGGGGCTGTCGGTCAACACGGTCAAGACCCACCTGCGCGCGGTGTACCGCAAGCTCGGGGTCGGCAGCCGTGAGGAGGCGCTCGTGGCCGCCGTCTCCCGGGGGCAGGCCGCGCCGAGCCCGCTGTGGGCCAAGGGATGACCTCGGTGACCGGCACGAGCCGGGGCGGGGTGAGCAGCGGGCTGCCGCGGGTGCCGGCCACCTTCGCCCCGACCGCCCGGGCCCGGGAGGCCCTCGCCGCCCTGCCCACCGTCGCGGTGCTGCGCGCCCCGCGCGGGTTCGGCAAGTCCAGCACCGCCGCCCAGTGGCTGCGCCGGCCCGACCTGCCTGACCGCGACGTCGTCTGGGTCTCCCTGCCGCCGCGGGGCCTGGCCGCCGAGGCGTTCTGGCGCGCCGTCGACCTCGCCCTGGAGCGGGCGGGGCTGGAGAGCGTCGCCGCGGTCGGCTGGGACGGCCTGGCCCTGCGGGCGCGCGAGCGCCGGCGCCGGCTGGTCCTCGTCGTCGACGGCCTGGACCGGGTGGAGGACCGCCGGGTCGACGACGAGCTCGTCGCCCTCGTCCAGGCGCACGAGGAGCTGCACCTCGTGCTCCTCATGCGCGCGCAGCGGCCGGTGGAGGCGCTGGCCCGGGTCGCCGCCGACACCGTCGTGCTCACCCGCGAGCACCTCGCGCTGGACGCGACCGCGGTGGCCGACCTGGCCCGGCGCACCGGGCGCGCGGTGCGCCCGGAGGAGGCCCGGTGGCTGGCCGCGGAGCTGGGCGGGTGGCCCGGCCTGCTGCGCGCCGCCCTGCTCACCGCCGGGCGCGGGCCGGACGACGAGCTCGTGCTCGACACCGCCAGCCTGGCCGACTACCTGCGCCTGGTGCTCCAGGACGAGGAGCTCGCCGCCGTCGCCGAGGACCTCACCGCGCTCGCCGTGCCCGAGCGGATCACCGAGGAGGTCGCCGCCCACCTCGTGGGCCGGCACGTGCTGCCGGGCGCCCTGGCGCGGGCCCGGGCCGCCGGGCTCGTGGCGGGGGAGGGGCTGCTCGCCTTCCCCACGGTGGTGCGGGACCTGCTGCGCCGGATCCTGCGGGAGGACTGCCCCGCCCGCTACCGCGAGCTCAACCGCGCCATGATGGAGCACCGCCGGCTCGCGGGCGACGCGCTGGCCGCGCTGCGTCATGCCGTGCGCACCCAGGAGCCCGACGCGGTGCTCACCCTCGTCGAGCACGGCTGGGCCGAGCTCGTCGCCCACCCCGCGGAGGTGCGCGTCGCGCTGGCCGAGGTGCCCGTGGACCTGCTCGCCCGCAGCGCCAAGGGCCTGGTGGCGCTCGAGCACCTCCGGCCCGCGCAGGTCCCCCCGGCCTTCCTCCTGGCCCTGGTCAGCGGTCTGCGCCCGGGCGTGCCGTGGCGGGACGCCCCAGATCCCGGTCCGGCGCCGGGCGACGTCGACGAGGTGCCCGCGCTGCTCGTCCAGCTCGGCACCCGGCTGCTGCTCGACGCCGACGTGCTGCGCGCCACCCACGCCTTCGCCGACGCGGCGCTGCGCGCCGGGCCCGACGCGACGGCGGCGCCCCCGGCGCGGGCGGGCGCCGCCCTGGGCCTGGCGCTGCTCGGCCACACCGACGCCGCCCGCCGCTTCCTCCCCGACCTGCCCGGCCCCGGCGCGACCGGCGGGGCCGTCGAGGCGCTGCCGGCGCTCGCCACCCGGGTGGGCCCGGCCCTGCTGGCCCTGGACGCGCTCGTCGCCCGCGGGCCGTCCGACGCCGGTGCGGGCCGGCCGGCCGACGTCGACCTGCCCGCCGCCCTGGCCTCCCTCGAGGCACTCGGGCTGTACGTCCGGGCCGCCGCGGCGGTGCACGCGGGGGAGGGCGCCGGCCTGGTGGGTGAGCTCGAGCGGTTCCGGCACGGCCCCGCGGGCCAGGCGCCGCTCGCGGCGGGGCTGGCCCTCGCCGCGCTCGTCGACCTCCACCTCGCCCACGGCCGGGGGGACCGCGCCCGGGCGCTGTTCGGCGGGGACGCGGCGCCGCCGGAGCGGCCCTTTGTCGGTGCGGCGCGGGCCCGGGTGGCCCTCTACGCCGGCGAGCACGAGCTGGCGCTGCGGCTGAGCGCCCGCGCCCCGGAGCTGGCCGCCGTCTGCCCGCGCCCGGCGGTCGAGCTCAGCCTCGTGCGCGCCGTCGCCGCCCATCGCACCGGCCGGCCGCAGCTGGCCGGCGAGGCGCTGGACCTGGCCACCTCCCTCGCCGAGAGCACCGGCATCCTGCGTCCCTTCCTCCTCGTGCCCCGGGCCGACCTCGAGCAGGTCGCGGCCGCGGTGCCCCGCGCCCGCGCCCTGCTCGCCCGGCCCGAGCTGGCCGTGCGGTCCGAGGCCATGCCGACGCCCAGCCGGCCGGTGAACCTCTCCCGCAGCGAGCTGCGGGTGCTGGTCGAGCTGTCCTCCGGCCGGCCGGTCACCCACGTGGCCCGGCGCCTGTTCGTCTCCGAGAGCACCGTCAAGACGCAGGTGCGCAGCATCTACCGCAAGCTCGACGTACACTCCCGTGCCGAGGCGCTCGGCCGGGCCCGGGCCCTGGGCATCCTGCCCCCGGCGTGACCGGCGGGCCGGGGCGGCGCCGCCGGTGAGCGCGGTCACCGCCGCGACGGTTTCCCGGGTCGTCGTGATGCCGTAGGATGGACCGCTGGGTATGGCTCTACCTTCGTGCGTCCGCGCGCGGGTGGGCCGGCACCACCATCACAGCAACCGACGTTAGCGGGGGTCATGGCGAAGAAGGACGGCGTCATCGAGATCGAGGGCAGTGTCGTCGAGGCACTTCCCAATGCGATGTTCCGCGTGGAGCTGAGCAACGGGCACAAGGTCCTCGCCCACATCTCGGGCAAGATGCGCCAGCACTACATCCGGATCCTCCCCGAGGACCGGGTGGTCGTCGAGCTGAGCCCGTACGACCTCACCCGGGGTCGCATCGTCTACCGCTACAAGTAACCACCACGAGCACATCGCCGTCGTGACGGACCCAGGTCCACCATGCGCGGCGGCGGAGGAACCACATGAAGGTCAAGCCGAGCGTCAAGCGGATCTGCGACAACTGCAAGGTCATTCGTCGCCACGGCCGCGTCATGGTGATCTGCACCAACGTGCGCCACAAGCAGCGCCAGGGCTGAGAGCCCGCACCGCCGGGTCGTCCGGCACCACGCGCCACCAGCGCCCTCACGGGTGCGACCCCCGGTTCGGAGGCCGGGGCCCGCTGCGGCGGGAGGGTGGGGCCCAGACCTCCGACCCACAACAGGAGTGAAAGTTGGCACGTCTCTCTGGCGTCGACCTCCCCCGCGAGAAGCGGCTCGAGGTTGCGCTCACCTACATCTACGGCGTCGGGCGCACCCGCGCCGCCGAGACGCTCAAGGCGACCGGCATCAGCCCGGACCTGCGCGTCAAGGACATGACCGACGCGGACCTCGTCGCGCTGCGCGACTACATCGAGGGCAACTTCAAGGTCGAGGGTGACCTCCGCCGCGAGGTCGCCGCGGACATCCGCCGCAAGGTGGAGATCGGCTGCTACCAGGGCCTGCGCCACCGTCGTGGCCTGCCCGTGCACGGCCAGCGCACCAAGACCAACGCGCGTACCCGCAAGGGCCCCAAGCGCACCGTGGCCGGCAAGAAGAAGGCCGGCAAGAAGTAGTAGCCCGTCCCGCGCCTCGGCGCAGGACCGGTCCGACGACCTCATCAGGAGAAGAAACCCCTTATGCCTCCCAAGACTCGTACGGCGACCGCGGCCCGCAAGCCGCGCCGCAAGGAGCGGAAGAACGTCTCCCACGGCCACGCCTACATCAAGAGCACCTTCAACAACACGATCGTGTCCATCACGGACCCGACCGGCGCCGTCATCGCCTGGGCGTCGTCCGGCCAGGTCGGCTTCAAGGGCTCGCGCAAGTCGACGCCCTTCGCCGCCCAGCTCGCGGCCGAGGCCGCGGCGCGCCGCGCCCAGGAGCACGGCATGAAGAAGGTCGACGTCTTCGTCAAGGGCCCGGGCTCGGGCCGCGAGACCGCGATCCGCTCCCTCCAGGCCACCGGCCTCGAGGTCGGCTCGATCCAGGACGTCACGCCGCAGGCGCACAACGGCTGCCGCCCGCCGAAGCGCCGCCGCGTCTGACTCCACCAGCGCCCGGCCGGGGCGTGCGCCCGCCGCACGCCCCGGCCGGGCGTCGCGCGGCTCGCCCGCGCGACCCAGGTGCCCCCGCACCGCCCCTGCCGGACGGACCGATGACCGGCAGGTCCTCGCACGGCGTCATATGGCGGACGCCGGCTGAAAGGAACCCCCAGTGCTCATCGCACAGCGCCCCGCGCTCACCGAAGAGGTCGTCTCCGACTACCGTTCCCGGTTCGTCATCGAGCCGCTCGAGCCCGGCTTCGGCTACACCCTCGGCAACTCGCTGCGCCGGACCCTGCTCTCCTCGATCCCCGGGGCGGCGGTCACGTCCATCCGCATCGACGGCGTCCTCCACGAGTTCTCCACCGTGCCCGGTGTCAAGGAAGACGTCACCGAGATCATCCTCAACATCAAGAACATCGTCGTCTCCTCGGAGAACGACGAGCCCGTCGTGATGTACCTGCGCAAGCAGGGCCCGGGCGTCGTCACCGCCGGGGACATCACCCCGCCGGCCGGCGTCGAGGTGCACAACCCCGACCTGCACATCGCCACCATCAACGCCAAGGGCAAGCTCGAGATCGAGCTGACCGTCGAGCGTGGCCGCGGGTACGTCTCCGCCGTGCAGAACAAGAGCGCCGACGCCGAGATCGGCCGCATCCCGGTCGACTCGATCTACTCCCCGGTGCTCAAGGTCACCTACAAGGTCGAGGCCACCCGCGTCGAGCAGCGCACCGACTTCGACAAGCTCATCGTCGACGTCGAGACGAAGAACGCCATCAGCCCGCGCGATGCCCTCGCGTCGGCCGGCAAGACCCTCGTCGAGCTCTTCGGCCTGGCCCGCGAGCTCAACATCGAGGCCGAGGGCATCGAGATCGGCCCGTCCCCGACGGACGCCGCCCTCGCGCAGGACCTCGCGCTGCCGATCGAGGACCTCGGGCTGCTGTCGCGCTCGTACAACTGCCTCAAGCGCGAGGGCATCCACACGGTGGGCGAGCTCGTCGCCCGCAGCGAGGCCGACCTCCTGGACATCCGCAACTTCGGCGCCAAGTCGATCGGGGAGATCAAGGAGAAGCTGGCCGGCCTGGGGCTCAGCCTCAAGGACAGCCCCGCCGACTTCGACCTCGCGGCGCACGCCGGGGACGAGGACGAGGACGCCTACGGCGACATCCAGTTCAGCGACGAGCAGTCCAGCTGACCTGCTCACCCGACACATTCACTAGGAGACACCATGCCTACCCCGTCCAAGGGACCCCGTCTGGGTGGCAGCCCTGCGCACGAGCGGCTCATGCTGGCCAACCTGGCCACCGCGCTCTTCGAGCACAAGAAGATCACGACCACGGAGCACCGCGCCAAGCGGCTGCGCCCGGTGGCCGAGAAGCTCATCACGCTGGCCAAGCGCGGTGACCTGGCCTCGCGCCGCAAGGTCCTGACCACCGTGCGCCGCAAGGACGTCGTCGCCGAGCTCTTCGAGCAGACCGCGCCGCAGTTCGCCGAGCGCAACGGCGGCTACACCCGCATCACCAAAATCGGCCCGCGCAAGGGCGACAACGCCCCCATGGCGGTCATCGAGCTCGTGCTCGAGCCGGTGAGCCCCAAGCAGGCCACCGTGCGCGAGGCCGAGAAGGCCGCCGAGCGCGCCGCCGCCCAGGCCGCCCCCGCCGCCGCCTCCGCGGAGCCGGCGGAGGTCACCGAGGCCCCCGAGGTCGCCGAGGCCGTCGAGGCCGCGACCGTCGAGGCCCCGGTCGAGGGCACCGAGACGGAGCAGGCCCAGCAGGCCGCCGCGGAGCAGTCCGCGGCCGCCGAGGACGCGCAGGCCAAGGACGCCCAGGCCGGGTCGTCCCAGGGCCCGGACGACCGCCGCGCCTGACGCCTCACCGCCGACGAGGCCCGGCCCAGACAACGTCTGGGCCGGGCCTCGTTCGTGTCTGCGGGGCGCTCGCACCCGCCGGACGCGCCCCGCGTGCGAGCCTGACGCCGTGACGACCCCCACGGTGCTGCTCGTCCACGGCGTGCGTGCCTCGGCCACGATGTGGCGGGCCCAGCTGCGCGCGCTGGACGCCGCGGGCGTCCCCGCGCTGGCCCCCGACCTGCCCGGGCACGGCGCCCGGGCGGGGGAGGCCTTCACGGTCGGGCGGGCCCTGGCCACCCTCGACGACGCGGCCGCCGCCGCCGACGGCCCCGTCGTCGTCGCCGGGCTGTCCATGGGCGGCTACGTCGCCGTGCACTGGGCCGCCCGCACCCGCCGCCCCGCCGCGGTCCTCGCCGCCTCGTGCTGCACCCGGCCCGCCGGCCCGCCGCTGTGGGCCTACCGGCGCGTGGCCGCGGCGATCGCCCGGCTGCCCGACGGCGGCGCCCGCCTCGGCGAGGCGCTGGCGCGCCGGGCGCTGCCCGCCGAGGCCCTCGCCGACGTCGTGGCCGGCGGGATGAGCACGGGGGTCATGGACGCCGTCCTCGCCGGCGTGGCCGACATCGACCCGCTCGCGGACCTGCGCGCCATCGAGGTGCCCGTCTGGCTCGTCAACGGCCGCTGGGACCACTTCCGCACCCAGGAGCGCCGCTTCCTGCGCCAGTGCGCCGACGGCCGGCTCGTCGTCGTCCCGGGCGCGAGCCACCTCGTCTCCCTCGTGCGGCCGGTGGCCTTCAACCGGGTGCTGCTGGAGCTGGTGGACGCCGTCAGCCCGGCGCGGCCCCGGACGGGCGCGGCCCGCGGCGCCGCGGCGTCGCCGCGGCCTGGTCGTTGAGGATCCGCTCGACCCGCGCCGGGGTGACCCCGGCGGCGGCGGCGATGTCCTCGGCCGAGAAGCCCCGGCCCGCGGCCTCCTTGATCAGGCTGCGCCAGGTCCGCTCGGCCGCGTCCAGCGCCTGCTGCACGACGACGTAGGCGGTGGCCGCGTCGGCGAGCGGCTGCAGCCCCACGTCCGGCGGCACCCCCCGCCGGCGGACGGGGCGGGCCCGCCCCTGCTCGGCCTCACCCCCACGGCGCACGAGCAGGGCCTCGGAGGCCCGCAGCGCCACGTGCCGGCCGTCCGGCAGCTCCACCGTGTAGGGGTAGTCGCCCGCGACGACGCGCACGATCCGCCCCTCCTGGCCGTTCAGACGCTGTTCGTCGGTGTACAAGGTGCGCTCGACGCGCACCCAGTCCCCCACCCGCACCGGCTCCGTCATCGCCACTCCCTCGGGGTCCGAAGTCCATCGTGAGGGCGCCGGGCAGGGGACGCGACCTGTCCGTGGCGGCCGTCAGCCCTCCGGTACCGGACCGCGCCCGCGCAGGTCCCAGGCCCGCACCCCGCCGACGATCCCGGCGCTGTTGGGCACGATGACGACGTCGTCGCCCAGGCGCTCGACCACGGGGGCCACGATTCGCCGGGAGTTCCCGCCGCCGAGGTAGAGCCGGTCCCACAGGTACATCGGCCGCAGCGCCTCGACGACCTTGCGCACCCGTCGGGACCAGTGCGCGTCGCCCAGCCGCAGCCGCTCGTGCTCGCCGATGTAGTCGTCGTAGGTCAGGCCCCAGCGCACCGGCCCCTGGCTGAGCTCGACGTGCGGGGCCAGCACGCCGCCGTCGAAGACGGCGTTGCCCAGCCCGGTGCCCAGGGTGACGATCATCTCCAGGCCGGCGCCCGCGATGACCCCGGCGCCGTGCACCTCGGCGTCGTTGAGCACGAGGACGGGCACGCCCAGGGCGTCCTCGAGGGCCCGGCGCATGTCGAAGCCCGACCAGTGCAGCACGAGCTCGGGCAGCACCCGGGTGCGGGGCCCGGAGCGGGTGATGTAGTGCGGGGTCGCGACGACGACGCCGTGGCGCAGCATGCCCGGCATGCCCACGGTGACGCGCCCGGCCGGCGGGAGCTGCTCGGCGAGGGAGGCGATGGTGCGCACGAGCCGGGTCGGCGGCAGCGGGTAGGGCGTGGTGGTGCGCACCGGCGGGGCGTGCACGGTGCCCTGGGCGTCGAGGACGGAGGCCTTGATGCCGCCGCCCCCGCAGTCCACGGCGAGGGTCGTGACATCGGGCTCCACGACGGCGAGACTACCGGGCGGCCGGGGACGTCACGGTGCGCCGGTCGTCCGGCAGGCGGCGGGTCAGGCCTCGCCGGTCGAGGTGCTCGAGCAGCGGCAGCACCACCCGCCGGGAGGTGCCCAGGCGCACCCGCGCCTCGCTGGTGGTGAAGGGCTGGGAGAGCTCGGCGAGCCAGGCGGCGGCCGTCTGCGCCGCGTCGGGCGGCAGGACGATGCCCGGCGCCGGGCGCAGCACCCGCCCGGCCCGGGCGGCGGCCGCCAGGGCCGGCTCGTCCAGGCCGAGCTCGCGCAGCCGGTCGGCGGTCGGCGCCAGGAACGGGGCGGCGGCCTGGTCGGCGGTC
>NZ_VUKF01000076.1 GCF_009193185.1 Georgenia thermotolerans
CGGCCCGGCGGGCGCGGCGCCGGGGGCGGTTCGCCGGCCTCCGAGGCGGCCGCCGATGACCGCCGGGACCCCCGCGCCGGCCGGCGCCGAGGCGACGCCGCTGCGGACCGCCGTGCTCGGCACCGGGGCGTGGGGCACCACCTTCGCCGCCGTGCTCGCCGACGCCGGCTGCGCGGTGCGCATGTGGGGGCGCAGCGCCGACGTCGTGGAGGAGATCGCCTCGGCGCACCGCAACACCAAGAACCTCCCGGGCGTCGCCCTGCCGGCCTCCCTCACCGCGACCACCGACCTCGCGGGCGCCGTCGCGGACGCCGACGTCGTCGTCGTCGCCATCCCGGCCCAGTCGGTGCGCCGGGCGCTGGCGCCGCTCGCCGGGACGCTCCCGCCCGACGTCGTCGTCGTCTCCCTCATGAAGGGCGTGGAGCTGGGCACCGACCTGCGGATGAGCCAGGTGCTGGCGGCGGCCCTCGCCGTCGCGCCGGACCGGGTGGCCGTGGTCTCCGGACCCAACCTCGCCAAGGAGATCGTCGCCCACCAGCCCGCCGGCGCCGTCGTCGCCGCCGAGGACCCCGAGGTGGCCAAGCTCGTGGCCCGCGCCTGCGCCGCACCCTACTTCCGGCCCTACATCGAGACCGACGTCGTGGGCGTCGAGCTGGGCGGCGCGGTGAAGAACGTCATCGCCCTGGCCGTGGGCATGGCCCAGGGGCGCGGCTACGGCGACAACACCAAGGCCACCCTCATCACCCGCGGGCTGGCGGAGATCAGCCGTCTCGGGGCGGCCCTGGGTGCCCGGCCCGCGACGTTCGCCGGCCTGGCGGGGATGGGCGACCTCGTCGCCACCTGCGCCTCGCCCCTCTCGCGCAACCACACCCTCGGCGCCCACCTCGGCGCCGGCCGGAGCCTGGACGAGGCCATCGCCCTGACCGGCGGGACGGCCGAGGGCGTGAAGTCGTGCCGCTCGGTCCTCGACCTGGCCCGCCGCCACGGCGTGGACATGCCCATCACCGAGGCGGTGGTGGCGGTGCTGCACGAGGGGCTGCCGGTGGCGGAGATGACGCGCATGCTGCTCGACCGCCCGCTCAAGCACGAGCGCGCCTGACCCGGCCGCCCCGCGGCGGGGGTCCCGTCCGGCGCGCATCCGTCCGGCGCGTATCCGGCCGGCGCGCATCCGGCCGCCGCGGACCGTGGCGCAGGCCTGGCTGCGGTTGCCGCCCCGTCGGGCCCACGGGAGGCTGGGGGCTCGCGTCCCCGAGAGCTGGAGGTTCCCATGGCGGACAACGTCTACAAGGTCACCGAGATCGTCGGCACGTCGCCCACCAGCGTCGACGACGCCATCCGCGGGGCCATCGGCAAGGCCTCCGAGACGCTCCACGGGCTGGACTGGTTCGAGGTGGTCGAGGTGCGCGGGCACATCGAGGAGGGCCAGGTCGCGCACGTCCAGGTGACCCTCAAGGTCGGCTTCAAGCTGGACTGACGACCGGGCCCGCCCCGTCGAGCGTCGGGACCGCGCGAGCGGGAGGTCAGCCCCGGCCGGTCTGCACGTCCACGACGACGCGGGCCGGGTTGGCCAGGTGGAAGACCCGGAAGGGCACCTGCTCGTCGAGCCCGATGAACGCCTGGTTCTGGCCCTCGAAGATGCCCGCGACGTAGACCTCGTCGATCTCGTCGGTGCCCTTGGCAGCGTAGGAGCCCTGGGCGAGCTTGCCGGTCTCGCTCGGCTCGGGGTAGCGGAAGCCGGTGAGGACCACCTGGAGGGTGGCGTCGCCGGCGACGTCGATCTCGTCGCCCTTGCCCTCGGTGATGGCGCTGTCGACGTACTCCACCCGCCAGCCGGGGGTGTCGGCGCCCTCGAGGTCGAACACGACGCGCTCGAAGCCGTCGTGGGCCCCCACGCGCACCCCGACGGGCAGCAGGTCGCCGCCGGACCCCGGCCAGTCGGCCGAGCTCTGCGGCTCGGTGCTGAAGGGCGCGCCGGCGCCGGGGTCGTCGGTCTCGTCGGCCGGGTTGGCGGGCTGGGGCGTCTCGGTCGCGCTCGGGGACGCGCTCGGCGTCTCGGCCGGGGCGGAGCTCTCGGGCGCGGCGGACGCGCTCGTGCTCGCGCCGGCCGTGCTGGCGGGCTCCTGCCCGCCGGACGAGCACGCGGCCAGGGTCACCAGGGCGGCGGTGGCCGCCAGGACCACGCGGGGCGCTCTTCTCATGGCTCCTCCGTCACGTCGGGGCGGCTGGTGCCGCCACGGCCACCCTAGGGCGAGGGGCGCCGCGGGCCGGGCAGGCGGGCCGTGTTGATGCACATCTGTGACCGGGGCGAGGACGCCTCGCGCGTGGTGCCCCAGCCTGCACCGTCGCCCGGTGCTCCAGCCCGCACCGTCGCCCGGCGCCCGGTCACGCCGTCGCGCGCAGCGCCTGGTCGAGGTCCGCCCACAGGTCCTCGACGTCCTCGATCCCGACGCTGAGGCGCAGCAGGTCCGCCGGCACGGTCGGGGCCTCGGCGGGCAGCCGCCGTCGCCGCTCGAGGCTGGACTCCACCCCGCCCAGGCTGGTGGCCGGCACCCACAGGTGCACCGCGCGGGTCAGCGCGTCGGCCGCCTCGGCGCCCCCACGCGGGCGCAGCGTGATGATCGAGCCGAAGCCGTCCATGAGCGCGGCGGCCCGCTCGTGCTGGGGGTGGGTGGGCAGCCCGGGGTGCTGGACCTCCGCCACGAGCGGGTGGCCGGCCAGGCGCCGGGCCAGTTCGAGCGCGGAGGCCTGGGAGCGCTCGACCCGCAGCGCGAGGGTGCGCAGCCCGCGCAGCGCGAGCCAGGTCTCCCACGGCCCCGCGATGGCGCCGCCGGTGGTGCGGCGCGCGTGGATGCGCCCGCGCAGCGCGGGGTCGGAGGTCACCGCGGCGCCCATGACGAGGTCGGAGTGGCCGGCGAGGTACTTCGTCACCGAGTGGACGACGACGTCGGCGCCCTGGGTCAGCGGGCGCTGCGCCAGCGGCGTCGCGAAGGTGTTGTCCACCACCGTGAGCACGCCGGCGGCGCGGGCCGCGGCGGCCAGCGCGGGGACGTCGGCGACCTCGAGCATGGGGTTGGTCGGCGTCTCGATCCACAGCAGCGAGGCGGCCGGCCCGTCCGCAGGGGCGAGCGCGGCGATGACGGCGTCGGTGTCGGCGATGTCGACCTCGCGCACCACCCCGCCCTCCCGGGCGGTGAGCTCATGGGCGGCGGTGAGCGTGGCGAGGTAGGCGTGACGCGGGGCGACGATGGCGGTGCCCGGCGTGGCCAGGTGCAGCACGGCGTCGATCGCTGCCATCCCCGAGGCGAAGACGAGCGCGGGAAGGTCGGCCGCCTCGAGCTGGCCGACCGCCTCCTCCAGCGGCTGCCAGGTCTCGGTGTCGTAGCGCGCGTAGAGCCTCTCCGGCCCCGGCACGCCCGTGGAGACGTAGGTGCTGCTCAGCACGACCGGCGGGTTGACCGGCGCGCCCTGCTCGCGCGGGGGGCGTCCCGCGGCGACGGCGAGGGTGGCGGGGGACAGGCCGGTGTGCGGGCGGGACGCGGTGTCGGTCACGGGCCTCAGGGTAGGACGGTCGCGCGGCACCGGGGGCGGGGCGTCCAGTGGCAGGTACGCTCGCTGGCGATGAACACCGCACCCGAGACCGCCCCCGACGGCGCCGCCCCCACGGGCCCGGCCGCCGCCTCCGCCCCCACCTCGGCCGCCGGCTCCTCCGGCGGGAAGGTGCGTGTCGCCGTCGTCTTCGGCGGGCGCAGCGGTGAGCACCCGGTGAGCTGCGCGACGGCGGCGGGCGTGCTGCGGGCCATCGACCGCGACCGGTACGACGTGCTGCCGATCGGCATCACCCGGGCGGGGGAGTGGGTCCTCGTCGCCGACGACCCGACCCTCCTCGAGGGCGGGCGCGCCGAGATCAGCGCGGCCGACGCGCAGGTGCTCGTCCCGCTGGGCGAACGCGCCGGGGGCCTGGTCGTGGCCGAGCCGGGTCAGGTGCCCCAGGCGCTGGGGTCGGTCGACGTCGTGCTGCCGCTGCTGCACGGCCCCTTCGGGGAGGACGGCACCCTTCAGGGCCTGCTGGAGATGGCCGGGGTGCGCTACGTCGGCTCGGGCGTGCTCGCGTCCGCGGCGGGCATGGACAAGCACTACATGAAGGTCATCCTCGCCGGGCACGGCCTGCCGGTGGGTCCCTACACCGTCATCACCCCGCGCACGTGGCGCACCGACCGGGCCCGCGCGCTCGACGCCGCCGCCTCCCTCGGCTTCCCGGTGTTCGTCAAGCCCGCCCGCGCGGGCTCGTCGCTGGGCATCAGCAAGGTCGATCGGCCCGAGGACCTCGAGGCCGCCGTCGCCGAGGCCCAGCGCCACGACCCCAAGGTCATCGTCGAGGCCGGCATCGACGGCCGCGAGATCGAGTGCGCCGTGCTCGAGGGGCACGGCGACGACGCCCCGCGCACCTCCGTGCCGGGCGAGATCGTGCTCCACGGCCCGGCGTCGGGCTTCTACGACTACGAGACGAAGTACCTCGACACCGCGCCGCTGACCATGGCGGCGCCGGCCGAGCTGCCCGAGGACGTCGCCGCGCAGGTGCGCGCCCTGGCCGCCGACGCCTTCGACGCCCTGGGCTGCGAGGGCCTGGCCCGGGTGGACTTCTTCTACGACGGGCGCCGGGTGATCATCAACGAGGTCAACACCATGCCCGGCTTCACGCCGTTCTCGATGTACCCGCTGCTGTGGGAGAAGACGGGGTTGAGCTACCCCGCACTCATCGACGAGCTCATCCAGCTCGCGCTGGAGCGCGACGCCGGCCTGCGGTAGGCCCGTGCCCGCGTGGGTGCCCACACGGGTGCCGCGGTGGTTACTTCACGTCCCCGGCGCCCACGCAGGACCGCTCGGCCGGGACCACCTCGGCCGCGGGGGCCAGGTCGACGAGGAAGGCCGTGGGCTGGCCGGTGACGTGCTCGGCGGGCACGACCACCTCCACCGCCGGGACGCGCCCGTAGGTGACGAACGCCCACGAGCCGGTGCCCAGGGCCGCGTTGGCGGGGTAGTTGGGGTCGTCGGACTCGAGCTGGATCCAGTCGACCGACGTCCCGTCGGGCCGCTCGACGTTGATGCACCGGTCGGTGGTGGGACCCGTCGGCGTGACGCCGCAGCGCAGCGTGACGGCCGGCTCGGCGCCCCAGGCGGTGGTGGCCTGCGCCGTCGTCGACCGGCGCTCGAGGTCGCCCAGCCGGTCCGGGCTCGCCTGCAGCACCCGCGCGCACACCGGGTCCGCGGCCGCCGGGCCCGGCTCGAGCGTGACCCCCGGCGACCCGCACCCGGCCAGGAGGCCGGCGCCGGCGACGAGGGGCAGCACGAGGAGGCGTCGATGGAGGGGCACGTGGCCACTGTACGTCGGCCCGCCGGACGCCCCGCCGTCGGGTCGGGCCGGTGGCGTCGGGCCCGGTCGGGCCCTCCGGTCCGGGCCGCGCGACGGGCACCGGCGGCTACCGTGGACGGGTGACCGTGCCTGCCGACGTCGTCGCCGACCTCAACGAGGACGAGCTCATCGCCTCCTTCCTCCCGCTGCTGCCGCGCGGGAGTCGCACCCTCGTGCCCAGCGGCGACGACGCGGCCGTCGTCGCCGCGCCGGACGGGCGCTTCTGCGTCTCGACCGACGTGCTCGTGGCCGGGCACCACTTCCGCGCGGACTGGAGCTCGGGCGCGGACGTCGGCTGGCGCGCCGCGATGCAGAACCTCTCCGACATCGCCGGCATGGGGGCCGAGCCGACCGCCATGGTCGTCGCGCTGGTGCTGCCGCCGAGCACGCCGGTGGCCTGGCTGCACGACTTCTGCCGCGGCCTCGGCGAGGCGTGCGGTCCGCTGGGCGTCGGCGTCGACGGGGGAGACCTCTCGGCCGGGGAGCAGCTCGTCGTCGCCGTCACCGTCCACGGGGATCTCGGCGGGCGCGCCCCGGTGCTGCGCTCGGGCGCGCGGCCCGGCGACGTCGTCGCCCACAGCGGCCGGCTGGGCCGCAGCGCCGCCGGCTACGCGCTGCTGGCCTCCGGGCGCCGCGGCGGCGCCGACGAGGAGCTCATCGCCGACTTCCTGCGCCCCCGCCCCGCGCTCGCGGCCGGCCCCGCGGCCGCCCGCGCCGGGGCGAGCGCGATGATGGACGTCTCCGACGGCCTGCTGCGCGACGGCCGGCGCCTCGCTCGCGCCTCGGGGGTCGTGCTCGCGCTCGGCCCGCTGGAGGACACCGTCCCGGAGGCCCTCGCGCAGGTGGCCGACGTCGCCGCCCGCGTCGGCGTCGAGCCTGCGGACTGGGTGCTCGGCGGCGGGGAGGACCACGGCATGCTCGCGACCTTCCCGGCCGGGACCGCCCTGCCCGAGGGGTTCGTCGCCCTGGGCGAGGTGGCCGCCCCGACGGCCGAGCGCCCGGCGGGCACGGTCACCGTCGCCGGCGCGGTGCCCGACGTCGCGCCGGGGTGGGACCACTTCCGCGCCTGAGCGGGCTGCTCCTGAACGGATGCTCCTGAACGGGGTGCTCCTGAACTCGGTACGCCGGGACGCTCGCCTGCCTCAGGCGCGGGCGTAGCGCTCGCCTGCCTCAGGCGCGGGCGTAGCGCTGCTCGGCACGCGCCCGCGCCCGCGCCGCCTCGACCTCGCGGTTCCGCGGCGGGGCGGAGGTCACCAGGTCGTCGAGCAGGTGGCGGGTGATGTGCGCGATCTCCTCGACGGCGCGGTCGAACGCCTCCTGGTTCGCGCGGGAGGGGCGGGTGGTCCCGCTGATCTTGCGGACGTACTGCAGCGCGGCCGCGTGCACCTCGTCGTCGTTCGCGGCCGGCTCGAAGTTGTGCAGGGTCCGGATGTTGCGGCACATGGCGCCCAGGTTAGGGCGGCGGGTCGACCCCCGCAGCCCCCCGGACGGGCCATACTGTCCGGATGATGCCCACCGTCGAGCTCCACCTCCACCTCGAGGGGACCTTCGAGCCCGAGCTGATCTTCGCCGTCGCCGAGCGCAACGGCATCACCCTGCCCTACGGCGACGTCGAGGAGCTGCGCCGGCGCTACGAGTTCACCGGCCTGCAGAGCTTCCTCGACCTCTACTACGCCAACATGGCGGTACTGCGGCAGGAGCAGGACTTCGCCGACCTGACCCGGGCCTACCTGGGCCGGGCGCGGCGGGCGGGCGTGCGCCACGCCGAGGTCTTCTTCGACATCCAGGCGCACACCTCCCGCGGCGTGCCGGCCGAGGTCGCCCTCGGCGGGGTGAGCGAGGCGCTGGCCGCCTCCGAGCGGGAGTTCGGCATCTCCAGCGGGCTCATCGTGACCTTCCTGCGGCACCTGCCCGCCGAGGACGCGCTGGCGTCCCTGGAGGAGATCCTCCGGCTCGACGTCCCGCTGCTCGGCGTCGGGCTGTGCTCGAGCGAGGTCGGGCCGGCGGCGCCGTTCAAGCCGGTCTACGACCTGGCCCGGGCCCACGGGCTGCGCCGCGTCGCCCACGCGGGGGAGGAGGGCCCGGCGGCCAACGTCCGGGAGGTCCTCGACGTCCTCGGCGTCGAACGGGTCGACCACGGCATCCGCGCCCTGGAGGACGACGCCCTCGTGGACCGCCTCGTGGCCGAGCGGGTGCCGCTCACGCTGTGCCCGCTGTCGAACGTGCGCCTGCGCGTGCTCGACAACCTGGCGGAGTACCCGCTGCGCCGCATGCTCGAGCGCGGTCTGGTCGTGACGATCAACTCCGACGACCCGGCCTACTTCGGCGGGTACGTCGACGAGAACGTCCGCCAGCTCACCGAGGTGCTGGGCCTCTCGCTCGACGAGCTGACGACCCTGGCGCGCAACGGCGTCGAGGCCGCCTTCGTCGACGACGCCCGGCGCGCCGAGCTCGCCGCCGAGGTGGCCGCGTGGCGGGAGGCGCAGCTGGCGCTCCAGGGCTGAGCACCGCGCGTCCCCGGGGGCCGTCGGAGCATTCCCCGAAAGAAGTTCCGCGTCCGGTGCATCCAGATGCATGGACCCCGGTGAATACCTCCCGTCAGATCACCTCGCCCCTCCGGGGCGCGAACGCGGAGGAACACCATGCGCAAGCACGCAGCACTCGGCCTCGGCTCGCTCGGTCTCGCCACGGCCCTCGCCTTCATCGGCACCGCCGCGCACGCGGCGGACGACGCACAGCTCTCCGTCCTGCACGGCGTCCCCGGCATGACGGTGGACGTGTGGGTCAACGGGCAGCGCACCCTGGACGACTTCAAGCCCGGCCAGCTCGCCGGACCGCTCGACCTTCCCGCCGGGACGTACACCGTGGCGATCACCGCCTCGGACGCCACCGACGACTCCAACCCGGCCATCGGCCCGGTGGACCTGTCGCTCGCCGCGGGCGGCAACTACACCGAGGTCGCACACCTGAAGGAGGACGGGTCGCCCACGGCGACGCTGTACACCAACGACACCAGCGCCACGGCGGCCGGGCAGGGCCGCCTGGTGGTTCGCCACGTGGCGGCCGCCCCCGCCGTCGACGTCCTCGCCGGCGGGAAGCCGGTCATCACCAACCTGTCCAACCCGAACGAGGCGACGCTGGACCTGCCCGCATCGACCGTGAACGCGACCGTGGCGGCCACCGGCACGACCCAACCGGTGCTCGGCCCGGCCGACGTGCCGGTCAAGGAAGGGGCGGACACCATCGTCTACGCCTGGGGCAGCCTGCAGGACGGCAACCTCGCCCTGGCCACCCAGACGGTCGAGGGCATGAGCTCGGCGCCCGCCGGCGTGCCGACGGGGCAGGTCGAGGTCAAGGAGGGGACCGCGCCCGCGCTGTGGGCCGGCCTGGCCCTCGTGCTCGGATCGGCGGCGGTCGTCGGCACCCGGCGGGTGGCGGCGCGGCGAGTCACGCAGGACTGAGCCCGTGAGGCACCACCAGAAGGGTCGGCGCCTCGCCGCCGTGCTGGTGGGGGCCGCCTTGCTGGGGGGCTGCGCGGCGGGATCCGCGCAGCCCCCCGCGGGCTCCGCGGCAGCGCCCGCACCGGCCTCGACCCACGAGCCGGCCCCGGCCGGAGCCCCCGCGGCCCCCGTCCCGTCGGCATCACCCGACGGGGCGGTCCTCGTCCCGCCCGTCCCGGTCGCCTCGGCCGCACTCGGCGCCGCCACGGCGGCGCCGGCGGTCGCGCCCACCAGGATCATCGACGACCAGCTCGGTTTCGACGTCCCGGTCGATCCGGTCGGAGTGCGCGAGGACGGCGCCATGCAGATTCCCGACGACGCCGCCCGGGCCGGCTGGTACCGGTTCGGACCCGGCATCGGCCAGCAGCGCGGCACCGCGGTTGTCGCGGCGCATGCCGGCTCGCGCATCACCCCGCGCGGGCCGTTCTACGAGCTGCGCGAGTCCTCGGTGGGGGACACCGTGCGGGCGGTCGCCGCCGACGGCACGGAGACGGTCTACCGGGTCGTCGCGGTCGAGCGGCTGAGCAAGGCGACGATCGACCTGGCGCAGTACTTCCGCCGCGACGGTGAGCCGCGGCTGGTACTGATGACCTGCGGTGGCCGGTGGAACAAGGCTCGCCAGAGCTACGAGGACAACATCGTCGTCACCGCTATCCTCGTCGACAGGTGACGCGGACGTGCCGGGACGTGCGCGATCAGCGCTGGGGGTGAGGGACGTCGACGAGGAGGCCGCGGACGACCGGCTCGCCGAGGACTTCGCCGCGGGCCGGCCCAGTGCCGTGCACGCCGTCTACCGGCGCTGGTCCCCGCTCGTCTACACCATCGCCCTGCGCTCGCTCGGGTCCGTCGCCGACGCGGAGGACGCCACCCAGCAGGTCTTCGTGGCCGCCTGGCGCGGCCGCGCGGGGTATGACCCCACCCGGGCGCCGCTGGCGTCGTGGCTGGTGGGGATCACCCGGCACGTCGTCGCCGACGTCCATGCCCGGCGCGGCCGGGAGCGTCGCGCGCAGGATGCCGCGACCGCCGCCCTGCACGAGCCTGCGGCCGAGCCGGAGGACCCGGCGCGGGTGGTGGACCGGGTGGTGGTCGCCGACGCCGTGGCAGGCTTGGGCGAGCCCCAGCGGCAGATCCTCGCGCTGGCCTTCTACGACGACCTGACCCACGCGCAGATCGCCGAGCGGGTCGGCCTGCCGTTGGGCACGGTGAAGTCACACATCAGGCGGAGCCTGCAACGCCTGCGCACCCGGCTGGAGGTGGCGGATGGACCATCCTGACGAGGAGACCCTCGCGCTCCTCGCGCTGGGTGAGGACGCCGGCGGGGCGGAAACCGCCGCCCACGTCGCCACCTGCCCGGACTGCCAGGCCGAGCTCGCCGCCCTGCGGCGGGTGACGCAGGCCGGCCGGGGGGCCGGCGCGGCGACGCTGGAGCGCCCGTCGGACGTCGTCTGGGCCCGCATCGCGACCGAGCTCGGGCTGCCCGAGGAGGCCGGTGCCGCCGAGGCGGCGCCCGGCGCGGCGGCCGCACCGGCCACTACCGCACCCCAGCCCACGGAGGAGCGCCCGGCGCGCCGGGGCTGGCGGCGTCGCGTCGTCTGGGTGGCGGCGGCCAGCTTCGTCGTCGGCGTCGGCGGCACCGTGGCCGTGCAGCGCCTGGCCGCTCCGTCGCCCCCGCCGGAGCAGACGCTCGCGGCGGCCACGCTCGAGCCGCTACCGGGCTGGCAGGCGCAGGGGCAGGCCAGCGTGCACGAGGTCGACGGGCGCCGGGTGCTCACGGTGGACCTGCCCGAGGTCCCCGGTAGCGGCTACCGCGAGGTGTGGCTGATGGACGCCAACCTCACCCGGCTCGTCGGCCTCGGCGTCCTCAGCGGCACCGAGGGCCAGTTCGACCTGCCCGCCAACCTCGACCTGCGCGAGTTCCGCGTCGTCGACGTCTCCGAGGAGCCCTACGACGGCAACCCTGCCCACAGCGGCGACAGCATCGTCCGGGGCAAGCTGACCTGAGCGGGGCCCGGCACGCCAAGGGCCGCGCACCTCGGTGCGCGGCCCTCGAGTCTGGTGCGGGTGCGTCAGACGGCGCGGACGACCTTGTCGGCCTTGAGGCACGAGGTGCACACGTTGACGCGCTTGGGCGCGCCGTTGACGAGGGCGCGCACGCGCTGGATGTTCGGGTTCCAACGGCGGCTGGTCCGCACGTGGGAGTGCGAGACGCTCTTGCCGAAGCTCGGGCGCTTGCCGCAGACGTCGCAGGTGGCAGCCACGGTCGTTCTCCTGATCTTCTCGCTGCATGCACGACCGGGCGGCCGCGCACTGAGGTTCTTAAGGCCCGTGAGGACGCAGGCAGGACCTGTCCGGGACGGGCAACCTGAACAGAGTACCCGAGAGCGTCGCCCCCGCCCAACCGTCCGGCGCGCGGGGCGCCGTGGCGTCCACCACAGCCGTGCGAGTGGCGAAGGTGGCGTGTCGGTGCGGGCGACTAACCTGCGGGAGAACTGTATCGCCACGCCAGGGGAGGTCCCGTGTCCACGCCGCTCGCCGTGCTCGACGCCGCCGCGGTGCGGGCGTGGTTCGAGCACGCGCTGCGGTCGCTGCTGCTCGTGCGCCGCCAGGTGGACCGGCTCAACGTCTTCCCCGTCCCCGACGCCGACACCGGCACCAACCTCGTCCTCACCCTGGCCGGGGCCGCCAAGGCCGTGGGCGAGCTCGACCCGGCGGCGGACCTCGCCACGCTGACCCGGGCCGCCGCCGACGGCGCGCTGCTCGGTGCCCGGGGAAACTCCGGCGTCATCGTCGGCCAGTGCCTGCAGGCGCTGGCGGAAACCTTCGTCGGCGTCGACGAGGCCTCGCCGGCGCTGCTCGCCGGCGCCCTGACCGCCGCGGACGAGCAGGCCCGCGCGGCCGTGGTGCACGCGGTGGAGGGCACCATCCTCAGCGTCGCCCGCGCCGCGGCCGGGGCCGCCCGCGCCGCGGCCGACGGCGACCTCGCCGCCACCGTCGCCGCGGCCTCGCGTGCCGCCCGCGACGCGCTCGCCG
>NZ_VUKF01000077.1 GCF_009193185.1 Georgenia thermotolerans
GGGCCCGGAGGAGCCCGGCCGCCCGGGCGGGCCCGCGCCGGCCTAGCCGCGAGGCCCGGCCTCTCCTCCCTCTCCCCCGCCCGGCGCCCGGGCCGGCTCCGGCGATCCCGGGACCGTCCGGCCGGCCGGCTTGTCCACAGCGGGCCGCGCGCGTCCCGCGCGGGGTGGCCGCCGCGTGCCACGCTCGGCGCGGGCCGGTCGGCGGACCGGCGGGGAGGGGGACCTGCCGTGCGACTGCGTCCTGGCCTGAGCGTGCTGTGGCGAGGGGCCGGCGAGACCCAGGTCGGCGTGGACCCGCGGTGCTCGGTGCTCCTGCGCGACCTCACCCCCGCCGAGCAGCGCGTGCTCGAGGCCCTGGTGCGCGCCCCGACCGAGGCCGACCTGCTGCGGCTGGGCCGGTCGGCGGGCGTGGCCCCCGAGCGCGTCCGCGAGCTGATCGCCCGGCTGGAGGCCGCCCAGGTGCTCGATCCCCGCGCCCGGCCGGCGTGGCCGCTGGCGGAGCCGCGCCCGGAGGAGGCCTACTGGTCGCGGCTGCGCCCCGACGGCGACGGCGGCGCCGTGCTGGAGGCCCGGGCACGGGCGAGCGTCGGCGTCGTCGGCCTCGACCGGCTCGGGCTCACGCTGGCCATGGGCCTCGCCGACGCCGGCATCGGCACGGTGCTCCTGGAGGACGGCGCGGCGGTGCAGGAGTCCGACGTCGGCCCGTACCACCCGCGTGCCGTCGGCGGGCGGCGCGCCGAGCAGGCGGTCGGCCACCTGCGCTCGGTGCATCCGCACGTCCGCACGTCCGCGCCGCCCGGTGCGCGGCCCGACGTCGTGGTCGTGGTCGCGACGGCGGTGGCGGACCCGGTGCGGCTGGCCACCCTGCGCCGCGCCGCCATCACCCACCTGCCGGTCGTCGTCGGCGACGTCGAGGTCACCGTCGGGCCGCTCGTCGTGCCCGGCCAGGGCCCCTGCACCCGGTGTGTCGACCTGCACCGCACGGACGCCGACCCGGCGTGGCCCGCCGTGGCCACCCAGCTGCTCACGGCCGCCCCGGCGCCGACGGAGGCCACGCTGGCGACGCTCGGCGCGGCGCTGGCGGCCCAGCAGGTGCTCGCGGCCGTGGACGGGCGCGCGGTGGCGGTGGCGGGGGCCACCCTGACGGTCGACGCGCTCGGCCCGCTGCCGGCGCTCCGGGGGTGGAGCGCCCACCCGGGCTGCACGTGCGCGAC
Organism: Georgenia thermotolerans; assembly: GCF_009193185.1. Taxonomy (GTDB): domain Bacteria; phylum Actinomycetota; class Actinomycetes; order Actinomycetales; family Actinomycetaceae; genus Georgenia; species Georgenia thermotolerans. Next base: position 1,215 of record NZ_VUKF01000077.1, read on the forward strand.
GGACGGCGCCGCGGCCGGGCGGCAGGGCGGGCGAACCGTGGCGGACGGCGCCACGGCCCGCCGGCCGGCGCCCACCGTGGCGTCGGCCGGGAGCTGAGCCGGGCCCCGGGCCGGCACGACCGGAACGACGGGCAACGCCCTGCACGAACGGGAGGACGGGCCGAGCCCGGCACCATCGGTGCCGGGCTCGGCCCGTCCCCTGCCCCGGGGCACCTGCCCGGGGGCTCCTACGGCGCGTCACGCCGCCGACTCGTCCTTCCGCGGGCGACCGCGGCCCCGCTTGCGCGCGACGACGACACCGTCCTGGAAGACCTCGCCACCCCACACGCCCCACGGCTCTCCGCGCTCGAGCGCCCCCGCGAGGCACGCCTCACGCACCGGGCAGGTGCGGCACAGGGCCTTGGCGCGCTCGACGTCGGCGGTGCGCTCGGCGAACCACAGGTCGCTGTCCTCGGCCTCCTGGCACGGCGTGCCACCGGGCGAGGTGGGGGTGGACAGCAGGCCCCAGCCGGCGTCGCCGGCCAGGCGCCGCTCCGCTTCGGACTCGGGCGTCGCGGGCCAGGACGTCGACGCGCCCTGGCTGATCTGGTCGATAAGGCTGGTGAGCTGCACGAGTGCTCCTGAATTTCCGTTCACGTCTTCCGGGGCCGTGGCCCGCGGTCCGTCAAAGGTGACGATGGCCGCGGACCCGATGGGTTCCGCGGCCGGTGAACGTGCAGCTCGTGCAGTCCTAGATCCGGGTCGCGGTCCCCTGGGAGGTGCCGATGGGCGCGGTGCGACGACGCACCTTCGCCACGGCGGTGCCGAGGAGGGGTGTGTGATCGTCACTCGCCGGCGTGCACACGGCGTAGATTTCCTTGATCACTTCCTGGCACCTCCCTCAGCAGCGGGGACCCCTTCGTGCTGGCTAGGCAGGGGCCCGGTCGACTCGGACACGATGGAGCCTAGAGGGCACCCGAGCGCGCGGGCAATCTCTTTTTCCGAATTCGCCCAGAATTCACCCGGACGGATGAGCGGAGGTCATCCCCGGGGATGAGTCGACGGGCGCTCGGCACGCCTTTTCGCGCTGTTTTCGCTCTGTGGCGATGCGGTCGCGGCTACCGCGAGAGCCACTCCTGCACGTCGACGTCCTCCCCGCGCACGACGGCGAGGACCTGGGGGCCGTACGCCTCGAGCTTCGTGGCGCCGATGCCCCGCAGCACGGCGAGCTGGCGCAGGTCCTTCGGCTTGGCGGTGGCGATGGCCTGCAGCGTGGTGTCGTGCAGGACGGTGTAGGCCGGCTTGCTCACGGCCTTGGCGACCTCGCCGCGCCAGCTGCGCAGCCGCTCGAACAGCTCCACGTCGGCGGGGTTCTCGGCGGCGAAGGTCTCGGTGCGTGCCCGCGCCGCGGCCCGCCGGGACAGGCGACCCCCGTGGACCCCGTCCCCGCCGTCGGGCCAGACGCCGTCGAGGAAGCGTGAGCGCTTGCGCGAGGCCCGCCCGCCGACGGTGCGGGCGCGGGCGAAGGAGAGCTGGAGGTGCTCGCGGGCGCGGGTGATGCCCACGTAGAGCAGGCGCCGCTCCTCGGCGATCGCGTCCTCGCCCTCGGCCAGCGAGATGGGCAGCAGGCCCTCCGACACGCCCACGAGGAACACCGCGTCCCACTCGAGCCCCTTGGCCGCGTGGAGGCTGGCGAGGGTCACCCCCTCCACCGTGGGCGCGTTCTGGGCGGCCATGCGCTCGTCGAGCTCGGCGACCAGGCCGGCCATGTCGGCGCTCCGGGTGGCGTGCAGGTCGTCGGCGAGGTTGACCAGGGAGTTGAGCGACTCCCACCGCTCGCGCACGGCCCCGCGGGCCGCCGGCGGCTCCGGCGACCAGCCGCCGGAGGCGAGCACGTCGCGCACCGCCTCCGGCATCGGCTGGTCGGCGCTGGAGCGCACCGCCCCGCGCAGCATGAGGATCGCCTCGCGGACCTCCCGGCGGGAGAAGAACCGTTCGCCGCCGCGCACGAGGTAGCCGATGCCGGCGTCGGCCAGGGCCTGCTCGATCGCCTCGGACTGGCTGTTGGTGCGGTACAGCACGGCGATCTCGCTGAGGGCGACGCCCTGGCGCTGCAGGGCGCCGATGCGCTCGGCGACGTCGCGGGCCTCGGCGAGCTCGTCGTCGTAGGTCTCGAACCGCACCGGGACCGAGGACGGCCGCTGGGCGACCAGCTCGACGGCGGCGGAGGACCGGTGCCGCCCGGCACGCGCGAGGACCCGGTTGGCCAGGTCGACCACCTGCGGGGTGGAGCGGTAGTCCCGGACGAGCCGGACCACCTGCGCCCCGGCGTAGCGGCGCGGGAAGTCGGTGAGGAAGGCGGGGGTGGCGCCGGTGAAGGAGTAGATGGTCTGCGAGACGTCCCCGACCACGCACAGCTCGCGCCGGTTGCCCAGCCACAGGTCGAGCAGGCGCTGCTGGAGCGGGGAGACGTCCTGGTACTCGTCGACGACGAAGTGGCGGTACTGGCTGCGCACCTGCGCCGCGACGTCCTCCCGCTCGAGCAGGATCCCGACCAGCAGGAGCAGCACGTCCTCGAAGTCGATGACGCCGCGCTCGTTCTTGACGTCCTCGTAGACCGACAGCAGCCGGGCGACGGTGGCGAGGTCGTGCCCGGCGGCGCCCTCGCGCCCGGTGCGGGCCGCCTTGGCGGCGTAGTCCTCCGTGGTGACGAGGGAGACCTTGGCCCACTCGACCTCCCCGGCCAGGTCGCGCACGGCGACCCGGTCGGCGCCCAGGCCGAGGCGGCCGGCGGCCTCGGCGACGAGGGAGGCCTTGTGCTCGGCGATGCGCGGGACCTGCCCGCCGATCGCCGTCGGCCAGAAGTAGGACAGCTGGCGCAGGGCGGCGGCGTGGAAGGTGCGCGCCTGCACCCCGGCCACCCCCAGGTCGCGCAGCCGCGAGCGCATCTCCCCCGCGGCACGGGCGGTGAAGGTCACCGCCAGGACCGTCTGGGGGTTGTAGACCCCGGACCGCACGCCGTTCGCGATGCGGTACGTGATCGCGCGGGTCTTGCCCGTGCCCGCCCCCGCCAGCACGCACAGCGGCCCGGTCAGGTGCTCGGCCACGGCGCGCTGGTCGTCGTCCAACGCCGCCAGCAGCTCTTCGGTACTCATCGGCCCCAGTCTCTCAGCCGCCACCGACAGGCCCACCGCCCGTCCCCACGACGTGAGGCTCCTCACTGCGGCGCCGGGCGGCCTGCGGAAGAATCGGGGCGTCGTGGGCGTTTGAAATCACAACGACAGGAAGGAGTCCTCCATGACGACGCAGGCACCCGAGGCCGGCACCATCACCATGTACTCGACCACCTGGTGCGGCTACTGCCGTCGGCTGAAGAGCCAGCTGGAGAGCGAGGGCATCTCCTACACCGAGGTCAACATCGAGGAGGACGAGGCCTCGGCGAAGTACGTGGAGTCGGTCAACGGCGGCAACCAGACCGTGCCGACGGTCGTCTTCCCGGACGGCTCCGCGGCGACGAACCCCTCCCTCGCCGAGGTCGTCAAGCGCCTGGGCAACTGAGCTCGGCCCGGCCCGCGGCCGGGCCGCCGGACCCCGCACCCGCTCGGGTGCGGGGTCCGGCGTCTGCACGGGGGTTGTCGGAGGGGCCTGGCCGGGCCTGACGCGCCCAGGTCGCCCGAGTACCGTTCATCACCAAGGTGCTCGCGGGCGAGAACGGGAAGGGCGCCCCGATGGCTCATGGACGAGCGGGATCGCGGGCTGACGGCGCGGCGGCCGGCTCCCGGGCGGTGCGCGCCCCGGCGTGGCCCGCGTCGGCCGCGCTGGCCGCCGCGACCGCGTCGGTGCTGCTCGTCGCCGTCGACCTGGCCGCAGCCGACACCCCGACGGCGTTCCGCGCCGCCGTGGCCGGGTACCTCCTCGGCGCGGTCGCGGCGGGCGTCCTCGTGCAGGTCCACCGCATCCTGCGCCGCCGCGCCGGCGCCTCGCCCTGGTACAACCCGGCGGCGGCGCTGGAGCGGGCCGCGACCCTCGCCGTCGTCCTCGGGCTGACCTCCGGGGCGTGGCATGCCTTCGTCGTCGCCACGGAGCTCGCGAAGTGAACGCCCGCCGGGCGGCCGGCCTCGTCCTCGCCGCGGCCCTGCTCCTGCTCGCGCCCCCGGCGCGGGCCCAGGCGGACGCGCTGAGCGACGTCGGCCAGCGCACGTTCGCCCAGGTCGCCGGGTGCGCGGCGGGCGCGGACCACCTGCTCGTCGCCATCGTCGTCGACGAGTCGAGCAGCCTGCGCGCGACCGACCCGGGCAACCGGCGGGTGGAGGCGATCGCCACCGCGGTCAGCTCCCTCGCCGCCCTGCCGCGGGCCGGCGGCCGGCTCGACGTGGAGGCGAACCTCGCCACGTTCGGGTCCGCCTACACCGAGCTGGTGCCGTGGGGCGGGGTCGAGGGCGCCCACGCCGACGCGCTCGTGGGCGCCGCCCGCGCCGAGCTGCCCCGCCGCGACCGGGCCGACGAGACCGACTACCGCGTGGCGCTGCGCGGCGCCCAGCAGTCCCTGCAGCAGCGCCAGGCCGCCCTCGGCGGCACCTCGTGCCCGGTGCTGCTGTGGTTCACCGACGGCGAGCTCGACGTCGGCGCCGCCACCCCGGCGGCCGCCGCCCAGCTGTGCGACCCGCAGGGCCTGGTCGACGGGCTGCGCGGCGCGCGCATCCCGGTCGTCGCCGTCGCCCTGTTCACCGACTCCGGGCCCGGGGCGGTGCCGCCCGCCGCCCGCGAGCAGCTGCGTGCCATCGCCGAGGGCGGTGGCGACGGCACCCGCTGCGGCGCCCAGCCGGTGCCCGCCGACGCCGCGCCCGGGGCCTACCTGCGCGCCGACCGGCCCGCCGAGCTGCGCCGGCTCTTCGCCGGCGTCGCCGCGCTCCTCGAGGGCGGCCGCGCCGCCACCCGGACCAGCTGCCCCGGCGACGCCTGCCCCGGCGGCGCCCTGCCCGTCCCCCTCGACCGCGGCGTCGCCGGCTTCCGCGCCGTGCTCGAGACCGCCGCGCCGCCGCGCCTGGTCGCGCCGGACGGCGGCCAGCTCCCGCTGGCCCCCGGCTCGAGCACCGTGCAGGGCGCCGACGTCCTCGTCACCAGCGCGCAGGGGCTCACCACCGTCTCGGTGACCTATCCCGCCGGCCCGCCGCGCCCGGGGGTGTGGACCGTGGAGGTCGGCGGCCCGGCCACGGTCGACGTGTACTACTTCTGGGGCGTGGCGCTCAGCGTCGCCGCCCCGGACGGGATCGTCGTCGGCCGGCCGTCACGGGTGGAGGTGACCGCCCGCTTCCCCGACGGCACCCCCGTCGACCCCGCCGCGTACCGGGCGCTGCGGCTGACCCTGCGCGCGGGCGGGGCCGACGTCCCCCTCGCGGCGCCCGCCGGCGGCACCGCCGGCGGCGAGGTGACGGTCCCGCTGGGCGGGCCCGCGGCCGTGCCGCTGTCGGCGCTCGCCTCGGCCACCTCCGCGCCGAGCGGCATCGCCCTGGGCCCGGTGGCCGCGAGCGCCACGGTGCCCGCCGCCCTGCCGCCGGCCTTCCCGCGCCTGGACACGCCCCGGCTGGCGTTCCCTCCCCTCTCCGGCACCACGTCGGCGACCGGCACCCTGCGCCTCACCGGGAGCGACCGCGGCCCCACCCGCGCCTGCTACGCCGTCGGCCCGCTCACCGGCCCCGCCCTGGCGGGCCGGGTGGCCGTGACCGCGGACCAGCGGTGCCTGGACCTGCCCGCCGGCGCCGAGCGGGGCTGGGACTTCCGGCTGCGCACCGGCGGGCCCGCGGACGGGCGCGTCGAGGGCACGCTGACCCTCACGCTCACCGCCGCGGACGGGCAGGCGACCACGACCGTGGCGGTCCCGGTCACCGCCGGCCTGGTGCGCCCGGTCAACGAGCCGCTGCGCTGGGGGCTCGTCGCGGCGCTGATGCTCCTGGCGCTGGCGGTGCCCTGCGGCATCGGCTGGGTGGGCAACGCGGCGGTGGGCCGGTTCGCCCTCGGGCCCCGCACCCGGGTGGCCGGCGTGCCGGTGGTCCTCACGCCCGGCGGGCCCCACCGGGCCGACGGCGCAGCGGCCCTCCTCACCCCGGACGACTTCCGGTACCTGCCCGAGCCGGCGCCGCGCCGGGTCACCCGCCTCGACGCCGCCGGCCTGCGCTTCTGGCGGACCCTGCCGCTCGTGCCGTTCGCGGAGCCGGCCGCGTGGGTGCGGAGCACCGCGGGCGAGCTCGTGGCGAGCACCGACGCCCGGCAGCCGTGGCTGGACGGGCGCCGGGCGCGCGCCGCCTTCGGCCTGGGCGCCGTCCTCTACCTCGCGCTCGAGCCCGGGGAGGGCGAGGTCCGGGGGCGCCTGGTGTGCGTGGCCGAGGAGACCGCCGGCCTCGCCGACCTGGTCGACGCCGCCCGCGCCGAGGTCGACCGCAGCGGCGCGGTGTGGGAGGAGATCCACCGGCGGGTCACCGCGCTGCGGCCCGCCGAGCCGGCGGTCGTGCCCGCGGGCGCGGAGCAGGCGGCCGCGGACGCCGCCGGCGGCGGGGAGGCCGCGCCGGAGTACCGCCCGCTGTGGGACGACGCCCGCGAGCCCGGCGCCGGGGCGCCGCCGTGGGACGGCGGCGGGCACCGGTGGGACGACGCCCCCTGGGACGACGACGCCCGCCGCGAGGACCACGGCCACCCACCGACCCGGGACGACGACGCCCCGCCGTCGGTGTTCCGATGAGCGACCCGAAGGGGTGAGCAGGCATGCTGCGACCGTTCCTGATGATCGGGGTGGGCGGGTCGGGCGGGAAGACGCTGCGCGTCGTCCGCGACGAGCTGCTGCGCCGCATGGAGCAGCTGGGCTGGGAGGGCGACCTGCCGGCGGCCTGGCAGCTGCTGCACCTCGACGTGCCCACCCAGGCCGACGGCAACGACCCGGACCTGCCCGCCCAGCTCCCCCCGGGCGGCTACCGCGGCCTGGTCAAGACCGGCCTGACCTACCGCCACATCGACGCCGCCCTGGCGGGCGCGGGGCGCACCCCGGCCGGCGACGCCATGGGCACCTGGCGCCCCGACCCGGACAAGGTCAACATTCCGGCGAGCAAGGGCGCCGGGCAGTACCGGGCGCTGGGCCGGGTCATCACCCTGGCGAGCCTGCAGGACCTGCGCGACGCCGTCGGCGCCGCCCGGCGGGCGCTGACCGGCGCGGAGGTGGTCGGCGAGCTCCAGCGGGCCACCCGGCTGCTCGGCGGCGCCCCGGCCGCCGCCGCGCCGGACCCGGTGGTCCTGGTCATCTGCTCGGTGGCCGGCGGCACCGGCGCCGGCGCGGTCATCGACGTGTGCGACACCGTCCGGGCGCTCGGGGAGCCCTGGGCCTCGGAGAGCATCGGCCTGCTCTACGCCCCCGACGTCTTCGACTACCTGCCCGAGGAGCACCGCCGCGGGGTGCGCCCGAACTCCCTGGCCACCCTCGGGGAGCTGCTGGCCGGGTACTGGAACACCGAGGGCCCCGGGGAGGAGACCAGCGCCCTGCTCGCCGCGCACGGCATCCAGCTCGGCGCGGTCAACCGGCTCGGCCCGCGCTACCCCTTCCTCGTGGGCAACCGCAACGAGCAGGTCTCCTACGGCACCCAGAACGCGGTCTACCGGGCGATCGGCCGGTCGGTCGCCGCCTGGGTGACCTCGGCGACGCTGCAGGAGCGGCTGACGGCGACGGTGCAGGGCAACTGGTCCGCCACCGCCCAGGCGGTCACCGACCACCTGCCCGTCCACGCCGCCGGCACCGAGACCCCGTTCACCGCGCTGGGGTCCGCCCGGGTGGGGCTCGGGCGCGACCGGTTCCGGGACTACGCGGCCGAGCACCTGGCCCGGGCCGCCGTCGAGCGCGTGCTGCGCCGCCACGAGGAGCTGCGCCTGCCCGACGACGAGCGCATCCCCCGGCGCCTCGTCGCCGACGTCGCCCAGGACGTCTTCGGCGCCTTCCTCACCGCCTCGGGCCTGGACGAGCGCGGCGACGGCGCCCACGACGTCCTCGACGGGCTGCGGCCCGAGACCCAGGCCGGGCTCGCCCGGGCCCTGGCGGACACCCTGCACCGGCGCGTCGCCGAGGGCGTCGGCGACCGGGGCCTGTCCGCCGTCGAGGTCCGCCACCGCATCCTCACCGAGACGGCCGCCCGCGAGCCGGCCTTCCGCGACGAGCTGCGCCTGGCCCGCCACGCCCGGGGCCGGGACTGGGTCGCCCAGGTGCAGCGGCACCTGGCCGACCACACCGCCCGCTTCCTCGCCGTCCACGGCGGGCCGGTCACCGCCGCCATCCTCGGCATGCTCGCCACCGAGCTGGGCCGGGTCCGCGAGGAGCTGCGCGAGACCGCCGCGCGCCACCAGCGCTGGTCGCTGGGGCGCGAGCAGGCCGTCGCCCAGGAGGTCGACCGCGGCGGCGCCACCCTGACCGGCGCCTCCCCCGCCATCCTCGCCGGCGTGCGCCGCGCCGTCGACGTCCTCATCAGCCAGGACGAGGCGGAGCTGCGCGAGATGGCCGCCGCCCTGCTGCCCGACCTCGTCGACAACCTGCTCGAGCCGCTGCGCGCGGCGGTCGAGCGCGGCACGGCGGCGCTGGCCCAGGCGGAGGTCGCCCCGGTCGACGGGCGCCCGTCCCCCATCGCGCTGTGGCCCGTCGGGGACGCGGTGCCCGAACGGCTGCGCCCCGCCCCCAACGAGTTCCTCCTCGAGCCGACCACCGCCTACCCGCGCATCCTCGCCGACCTGGTCACCCGCACGGTGGAGGCCGCCGGGCCGGGCGACGCCCGGCGCGAGGCGGTCACCCAGGTCGTCCTCGACACCGACGACGTCGCGGCCGGCGCGCAGCACCTGCTGCGCCAGCGCACCGGGTGGGTGCCGCGCGAGGACGCGCTGCGCGCCGGCGTCCTCACCGCCCCGTCCCGGGCGGCCTTCGAGCTCGACGTCTCCGGCACGGCGCTGCTGGGCCGCGCGCGGCGGTGGCTGGGCCGGGAGGGCACCGCCGTGGGGCGCTACCTGGGCGAGGGGCTGCGCGACCACCTCGACCCCGACCGGGCCGAGCCCGCCGACCACGCCCGGCGCCTGGCGGCCTTCGAGGGCGCGCTCGTCTCCGCGCTCGACGCCTCGGCCCCGCTGGTGAAGATCAACCCGGGGGTGCTCGTGCAGGTCCACGACGTCCACTCCGCCACCCACGTGCTCTCCTTCAGCGAGATCCCCCTGCCCGAGCGCTCGCCCGGGCGGGAGGTCGTGCGGCGGGTGCTGCAGAGCCGCGGGCAGTGGTCCGCCGACGTCGCCGCCGCCCTCGGGGAGGGCACCGAGGCGGCGATCGACGTCTTCAGCGTGCTGGCCACGCCCTACGAGCCGGTCGTGTTCGACTCCCTCATGAAGCCCATCGCCAGCGAGTGGGGCGCGCGCAGCACCACGCCGGACACGCGCGCGGAGTTCTGGCGCTGGCGCCGGGCGCGGTCGCTGACCGAGGCGCTGCCCATCTCCCCGGCCATCCGGCGGGCGATGGTGCGCGGCTGGTTCACCGCCCGGATCCTCGACCAGGTCCGGCTCGCCCCGCTCACCGCCCAGATCTGGGTGCCCGACCAGGTGGGCGGGGGCGGCGGCTTCCGCAGCTTCCCCGACCCGCTGCTGACCACCGACGTGGTGCACAGCCGGGAGATGCTGCCGGTGGTCCTGCAGTCGATCCTGCTCGCGCTGGTGGAGGTCAACACCCGCGCCAGCCGCGAGCCGCTGGCGCCCTACCTGCGGCTGCGCGAGCTGGGCCGGTCCGGCCTGGGCGGCGGGTACGAGGCCTACGAGAACCCCGCGACGGAGCTGCGGGACTGGATCGTCGGCGGCCCGGGCGCGGCCTACGACGGCGTCCGCGGCAGCCGCGCGCACGCCGGCGCGCGGACCGCCGCCCCGGAGGCGGGGTCTGCGGAGGCGAGGGCCCCGGAGGCCGGCGCCCCCGCCCCCGG
>NZ_VUKF01000078.1 GCF_009193185.1 Georgenia thermotolerans
GGCCCGGGCGCCGGCGGGGGCGGGCCGGCGGGAGGGCGGCAGCAGCGTGTGCGCCGCCGCCGTGACCGCGGCGGCGGCGAGCGCGACGGCGAGCACCGCGCCGCGCCAGCCCCACACCTCGGCGGCCAGGCCGGCGAGCAGCCGCCCCGCCATCCCGCCCACGGTCGTGCCCGCGATGTACAGCCCGCCGACCCGGGTCACCGCCGCCGGGTGGACCTCCTCGGCGACCCAGGCCAGCGCCGCGGCGGGCACGCCCGCGAGCGCGACGCCCTGCAGCGCGCGCAGGCCGAGCAGCAGCGGGAAGGACGGCGCCCAGGCCACCAGCGCCCCGGCGAGGGCCGCGGCGGCGAGCCCGCCGGTGATGACCCGGGCCCGGCCCAGGCGCTCGGACAGCCGGGCCAGCGGCAGCACCGCGACGGCGATGCCGGCCGTGCTCACCGACACCAGCAGGCTCGCCTCGCTGGCGCCGACGGCGAACTCCCCGCCGATGGGCACGAGCAGCGGCTGCACCGCGTAGAGCAGGGCGAAGGTGGCCAGGCCGATGCCGAACAGCGCGCCCAGGGCGCGCCGCAGCTCGGGGGTGCCCTCCCGCAGCCCGCCCCCGCTCATCGGCGGCCGAGGCGGCGCGGGCAGGTCACCGGCCCACCCTACGACCGCCCCGGAACCCGACCTGCGCCGTCCGCCTATGGTGGGTGGGCCCCGACCCGGAAGGAATGGCCACCCCATGACCACCCCCGCCGACCCCCTGGCGCCCGGCGCCGGCACGCCGGCCACCGCCGTCCTGCTCGACCTGGACGGCACGATCACCGACTCCGCCGGTGCCATCACCCACTCGATCACCGAGGCCCTCGCGGTCCACGGCTACCCCGTGCCGACCCCGGCGCAGCTGCTGCGCTTCGTCGGCCCCCCGATCCGGGAGGGGCTCCAGCGCTTCGCCGGCGTTACCGACGCCGACCTCGAGGCCGTCGTCGCCGAGTACCGGGACCGCTACGCCGGGCGGATGCTCGACGTCGACATCTACCCCGGCATGGCCGACCTGATCCGGGACCTGCACGCCGCCGGCGTCCCCATCGCCCTGGCGACGTCGAAGATGCTCACCATGGCCCGCCCGATCCTCGCCCACGCCGGCCTCGACGAGTACTTCACCGTCATCTGCGGGGCGACGGCGGACGAGACCCGCTCGGCCAAGGCCGACATCGTCACCGACGCCCTCGACGGGCTGCGCGCCGCCGGCGCGGACGTCTCCGGTGCGGTGATGGTCGGCGACCGCCACCACGACGTCGACGGGGCCGCGGCCAACGGGATCCCGGCGGTGCTCGTGCGCTGGGGCTACGCCCAGCCGGGCGAGGAGGCCGGGGCCCGCGCCGTCGTCGCGGACGCCGGGGAGCTCGCCGCCGTGCTCGGGGTCGTCGCGACCGTCCGGCGATGACGGCCGCGCCGGACGCGGTGCCGGTCCCGGCGGCGCTGCGCGGAGGCTCTGGGGCCACCCGCGACGGCGCCGCCTGGCTGACCCGCCTGCCCGACCTCGTCGACCGGGCCCGCACCCGGTGGGGGCTGCGCCTCGAGGCGCCGTTCCCGGCGGGGACGACGGCGTGGACCGCGCCGGCGCGCACCGCGGACGGCACCGACGCCGTGGTGAAGATCGTCTGCCCGCACCCCGAGGCCGCCGCGGAGGCCGCGGGGCTGCGGGCCTGGGCCGGGCGCGGCGCCGTCGACCTGCTCGACCACGACGCCGCGACGTGGACGCTGCTGCTGCGCCGCGCGCGCCCCGGGCACGGCCTGGCGGCCGACCGCGCCCTGGCCGAGCGGCGGCCCGCCGTGCGCGTCGACGTCGCCGCCGAGCTGCTCGGCCGGCTGCACGCCGTCGACCGGGCGGAGGACGTCCCGGAGCTGGCCGCCCTCGCCGCCGACCAGGCGGCGCTGCTGCGCGAGCGGGCCCAGCGCTTCGCCGGTCCGCTGGGCGCCGACCCCGGCCTGCTGGCCGACGCGGCGGCGCTGCTCGACGAGCTGCCCCGGGGCGGCCGGCGCGCCCTGCTGCACGGGGACCTCAACCCCGGCAACGTCCTGGCCGACGACGACGGCGCCGGGCGGCGCCGGTGGCGCGCCATCGACCCCAAGCCCGTCCTGGGCGACACGGCCTTCGACGCCTGGCCGGTGCTCGCCCAGGTGGGCAACCCGTTCGCGGAGGAGGACCCGGTGGGGGTGCTGCGCGCCCACGCCCGGGTGCTGTGCGCGACGGCCGGCCTCGAGACCGACCGGGTCGCGGCCTGGGCCCTGGCGCGCTCGTGCGAGTCGGCGCTGTGGCGGGCGGCCGAGCTGGGCGATCGCGACGCCGCCCTCGCCGACCTGGCCCAGGCGCGGGCCTGGGCGCGGCTGGCCTGACCCGGCGCCGCCGGGCCGGTGCGTCGTGTCCCCGGCGTCCGGGGGCACCGGTGGGGCAGACTGGGCCCGATGGCAACGATGGGCGATCGCTCCAGGCGGCTGCTGGACCAGGTGGGCCGGCGCGCCGGCCGCGGCATGCCCCGCCGCTTCCGGCCCACGCGGCCCAGCGCGGTGGACCAGGTCATCCTGCAGCCCGAGGTGCCCCCGGCCCGCCCGGCCGTCCGCCCCACCGCCGCCGGGCGGGTGACGCTGCGCCGGCTGCCCGACCGGTCGGTGCGGGCCGAGAGCGGCGACGGCGTGCCGAAGTGGATCCGCAAGTACGGCCAGATGGCCTGGCTGCTCATCGGGATGGTCATCGTCGTGGGGATGATCGTCTTCGCGACGTCGCGCATCCAGGCGGTGTTCATCGCGGTGTTCATCGCGCTGGTGGTCACCTCGGTCCTCGACCCGATCGTCACGGGGCTGGCCAGGTACATGCCGCGCGTGCTGGCCACGGTGCTGGGCCTGCTCGGCTCGTTCCTCGTCGTCGCCGGGCTGCTGACCTACGTCATCACCTCGGTGGCGGGTCAGTGGCAGAGCCTGGCCGAGCGCTTCGGCACCGGCATCAACCAGATCCTCACCTGGCTCGAGACCGGCCCGCTGCCCTTCCACGTCACCCAGGCCGAGATCACCGACCTGATCAACGAGGCGGTCGCGCAGGCGACGACCTACATCCAGCACAACGCCGGCGACCTGGCCGGTCAGGTACTGAGCAACGCCGGGGCCGTCGCGCTGGTCTTCACCGTGCTGGCGCTGAGCCTGTTCGTGACGATCTTCTTCCTCGCCCGGGGCGGGCAGATGTGGCGCTGGTTCCTCAACCAGCTGCCGAGCAAGAACCGCGACCGGGTGCACGCCGCCGCCAGCGCCGGCTGGTACACCTTCTCCGGCTACGCCCGCGGCACGATGATCGTGGCGTTCTTCGACGGCATCCTCGCCTTCATCCTGCTCTCCGTGGTCGGTGTGCCGCTGGCCGCGCCGCTGGCGGTGCTGGTGTTCATCGGGGCGTTCATCCCGCTCATCGGCGCCCCGCTCGCCATGATCGTCGCGGCCGTCGTCGCCCTGGCCGCCGAGGGGTTCGTCGCCGCCCTCATCGTCACGGTCGGCGTGGCGCTCATCGGCCAGATCGAGGGGCACATCCTCGAGCCGCTGGTCATGGGCAAGCAGGTCTCGCTCCACCCGGTCGTCGTCGCCCTGGGTGTGGCCGCCGGGACCTTCCTCGGCGGGCTGCTCGGCGCGATCATCGCCATCCCGCTCATCGCCGTGGTCTGGGCGGTGTACTCCGCGCTGCACCAGAACGACCCGCCGATGGAGGACCCGCTGCCGCCGGTGCCGCGGCGGGGCCGGGCGGGCTGAGGTCGTCCCGCACGCCGTGACGCCGTGACGCCGTGACGCCGTGACGCCGTGACGCCGTGACGCCGTGACGCCGTGACGCCGTGACGCCGTGACGCCGTGACGCCGGTCTACCGGAAGTCGCGCGAGGCCGAGGGCACCACCAGGCTGAGCGGGGAGATCTTGTCCGCCACGAGGTTGGTCACCCCGTCCGCCCGCTCGAGCGTGCCGCGCACGACCAGCGCCGCGCTGGTGCGGGCCACCTTGCGGTAGCGCGCCCACAGCCCCGACGAGCACACCACGTTGAGCAGGCCCGTCTCGTCCTCCAGCGACAGGAACGTCACCCCGCCCGCGGTGCCCGGGCGCTGGCGGTGCGTGACCACGCCGGCCACCTGCAGCCGCTCCCCCGGCGGCCGGCCCGCCAGGCCGGCGACCGTGACGACGCCCCCGGCCGTCAGGTCCGCCCGGCGGAACTGGGTGGGGAAGGAGTCCGGGGAGACCCCGGTGGCCCACACGTCCGCCACGGCCGTCTCCACCGCGTCCATGCCCGGCAGGGCCGGCGCCTCGACGCCGACGGCGGTGCCCGGCAGCGGGGGCTGGTACCAGCCCCCCTCCCCCTCCCGCGAGACGTCAAGTAGTTCGCGAGATGTCACGGCGGCTGACGAGGCACGGCGGCCCGGAGGCCGACCGCGCCGCCGGGCGTGCCGGGTGCCGTGCTCGCCGGCGAGCACCCCGGCCGCCCACAGCGCCTCGCGCCGGTCCAGCCCGAAGCACCCCAGCGCCCCGGCGGTGGCCAGGGCCTCGAGCTGGGCGGCGGTGAGGTCGACCCGCCGGGCCAGGTCCGGCAGGTCGGCGAACGGCCCGCCGCGCTCGCGCTCGGTGACGATCCGCTCGGCGGTCTTCTCCCCCACCCCGCGCACCGGCGCCAGGCCCAGCCGCACGGCCAGGTGGGCGTGGGGGCGGACGAGACCGGCGACGTCGGCGAACGCCGGAGGCTGCAGCCGTGTCCCGGCAGCGGAGGGCGCCGGGGGCCCGCCGGAGTTGACGTCTCGTGCGGAAGCGCCGGAGTTGACGTCTCGCGCACGACTTGACGTCTCACCGGGGAGGGGGTGGGCGCGGTGCTCGACCTGGGCCTGGACCGCCGAGGCGTTGACGTCGGCGCGGTGCACCGCCACCCCGTGCCGGCGGGCGTCGGCCACCAGCGACTGCGGGGAGTAGAAGCCCATCGGCTGGGCGGCGAGCAGGGCCGCGAAGAACGCCTCGGGGTGGTGCACCTTCAGCCAGGCGCTGGCGTAGACGAGGTAGGCGAAGGAGAAGGCGTGCGACTCCGGGAAGCCGAAGTCGGCGAAGGCCTTGAGCTTGTCGTAGATCGCCTCGGCCACCTCGCTGGTCACGCCGTTGGCGGCCATCCCGGCCAGCAGCCGGCCGTGCAGGGCCTCCATCCGCTCCGACGAGCGCTTCGAGCCCATGGCCTTGCGCAGCTGGTCCGCCTCCGCCGGGGAGAAGCCGGCGACGTCGATGGCGATCTGCATGAGCTGCTCCTGGAACAGCGGCACGCCCAGCGTCTTCGACAGCGCCGGCTCGAGCAGCGGGTGCAGGTAGGTCACCTTCTCCCGGCCCAGGCGCCGGTTGATGTAGGGGTTGACCGAGTCGCCCTGGATGGGCCCGGGCCGGATGAGCGCGACCTCGACGACGATGTCGTAGAAGCACCGCGGCCGCAGCCGTGGCAGCGTGGCCATCTGGGCGCGCGACTCCACCTGGAAGACCCCGACGGTGTCGGCCGCGCACAGCAGGTCGTAGACGGCCGGGTCCTCCTGGGGCAGGGAGTGCAGGCCGATCTCGGTGCCGTCCGCGTCCGCATCCGCGCCGGCGCCCTCGTCCGCGTGATAGCCCGGGGCGTTGATGGCGTCGAAGGCCAGCCGTAGCGCGGTGAGCATGCCCAGCCCGAGCAGGTCGAACTTCACCAGCCCGGCGTCGGCGCAGTCGTCCTTGTCCCACTGCAGCACCGTGCGCCCGGGCATGGTCGCCCACTCCACCGGGCAGACCTCGATGACCGGCCGGTCGCACAGCACCATGCCGCCGGAGTGGATGCCCAGGTGCCGGGGCAGGCGCAGCATGCGCTCGGCGACGTCGAGCACGGGGTCGGGGATGCCGCTGACGTCGTCCGCCGGGGCCGGGGCCCGCCCGTCCCGGGTGAGCACCGCGGTGCCGTGCTGGCCGTCGTCGGGGCCGCGCAGGCTGCCCCACCGCTCGATGCTCTTCGACCACGCGTCCTGCTGGCCGACGTCGTACCCGAAGGCGCGGGCGGCGTCGCGCACCGCCGAGCGGGGCCGGTAAGAGATGACGTTGGCCACCTGGGCGGCGTGCTCGCGCCCGTAGCGCTCGTAGACGAACTGGATGACCTCCTCGCGCCGGCCGGACTCGATGTCGAGGTCGATGTCCGGCGGGCCCGAGCGTCCCGGGGAGAGGAAGCGCTCGAAGAGCAGCCGGTGCTGGACGGCGTCCACGGCGGTGATGCCCAGGGCGAAGCAGACCGCGGAGTTGGCCGCCGACCCCCGGCCCTGGCACAGGATGTGCCGGTTCCGGCAGAACTCGACGATCTCGTGGACGATGAGGAAGTAGCCGGGAAAGTGCAGCTGCTCGATGACCTCCAGCTCGTGCTCGATCATCGCGTAGGCGCCGGGCACCCGCTCCGCCCCGCGCGGGCCGTAGCGCTCGGCGGCGCCGCGGTAGGTCAGCTCGCGCAGCCACGTCGCCTCGGTGTGCCCGGGCGGGACGGGGTGCGGGGGCAGGTCCGGCGCGACGAGCTGGAGGTCGAAGGCGCACCCGGCGGCCAGCGCCACCGACGCGGCGACGGCGTCGGGGTGGCGGTGGTGCCGGGCGGCCATCTCCGCCCCCGAGCGCAGGTGGGCCGGGTTTGCGGGCAGCCAGCCGTCGATCTCCTCCAGGCTGGCGCGGGCGCGGGTGGCGGCTAGGACGTCGGCGAGCACCTGGTCCCCGGGGCGGGCGCAGTGCACCGCGCCGGTGGCCACCAGCGGCAGGCGCTCGGCCCGCGCCAGGTCCGCCAGGGCGTCGTTGCGCGCGGAGGCCAGCGGCCCGTCCTCGGTGATCTCCACGGCGACGTTGTCCCGCCCGAACAGGGCGGCGAGCCGGTCCAGCTCGGCGCGCGCGGCCCGGGCGCCGTCGGCGCCCTCCAGCGCCTGGCGCACCGCGCCCTTGCGGCAGCCGGTGAGCACCAGCCAGTGCCCGCCCGCCTGGGCGGCGAGGTCCTCGAGGTCGTAGTCGGCCCGGCCCTTGGCGCCGGCGGACAGGTGCGCCAGGGCCAGGGCGCGTGAGAGGCGCCGGTAGCCCTCCGGGCCGCGGGCCAGCACGAGGAGGTGGGTGCCGTCGGGGTCCATCTGCCCGCCGGCCCCGGCCGCCGTGGCCCCGCCGGCGCGCCCGGTGGTGGCCAGGTTCAGCTCGGCGCCGAGCACGGTGGCCAGGCCCAGGGAGCGGGCCGCCTCGGCCAGGCGCACCACGCCGTAGAGCCCGTCGTGGTCGGTCAGCGCCAGCGCCTCCAGCCCCAGCCGGGCGGCCTCGGCCGCGAGCTCCTCGGGCTGGCTCGCGCCGTCGAGGAAGCTGAAGGCCGAGTGGGCGTGCAGCTCGGCGTAGGGGACCGACACCCCACCAGTGTATCGAACGCACGTTCGATGCGAAGCCGAAACGTCCACGACCGGGCCGCCCAGCCTTATCCGACGCATTTCCCCCTATAAGGTGCGTCTGCCCACGAGCGATAGAAGGAGAACATCAGTGTCGTCACCGATCGGACACGAGCACAGCAGCCAGGAAGCCCCGGCAGGACCGCCCCACCAGGCGGACCCCTACCCCGGGCAGCCGTACGGGCAGGCGCCCGGCCCGCGGACCAACCCCATGGCCATCGCCGGTCTGGTCTGCGCCTTCCTCGTCTGGCCCGCGGGCATCGTGCTGTCCGCGATCGGGCTCCGGCAGATCAAGCGCACCGGCGAGCGCGGCCGCGGCCTGGCCCTCGCCGGGCTGATCGTCTCCATCGTCGCGGGCGTCGTCTCCATCATCCTGACGATCCTCGCCGTGGTGGCCGGCATCGCCGCCACGAACGAGCTCGAGCGGCAGGACGCGATCCGGGAGTCCATCGCCGAGAGCGCCGCCTCGCCGGACGAGGACGTGCCCGGGCTGACCGACCCCACCGAGGAGCCGGAGCCGGTGGCGGCCGACGGGCCCGCCGGCGCGGACGACGCCTCCCTCGCGGCGTGCGAGGCGATCCTCGGAGACGACCCGAACAGCCTCTTCAACCTCTTCACCGAGACCAGCTCGCTGTCCGACGAGGCCGAGCTCCTGGCCCACGCCGACAAGATCGTCACGCGCATGGCCGAGGCCAAGGCGCTCGCCCCGGAGGCGATGCACGCCGACCTCGAGCTCCTGGACTCCTCCATCGTCGCGATGCTCAGCGGCGCCCCGGTCACCGACCAGCTGTCAGCCGACGTGGAGACCGCGGTCACCAACCTCGGGACCTACTGCACGGGGGCCTGAGCCCGGCCACCCCGGAGGCCCGGCACCCCCACGGAGGGTGCCGGGCCTCTGGCGTGGACGGCAGCGCCGGCGGGACCCGCTGCGGTCAGACGCCCTCCCGCGCCCGCTCGTGGCGCAGCAGCACGACGCCGTTGCCGAACGTCCGGGTCTCGACCAGGCGCAGCGGCCGCACCCAGAACTCGGTCTCGCGGAACAGCGGCTTGCCGCGCCCGATGAGCACCGGGTGGATGTAGGTGCGGAACTCGTCGATCAGGTCGTGCCGCAGGAACGCCGCGGCCAGGTCCGCCCCGCCCAGCACGAGGTCGCCGCCGGGTTCGGCCTTGAGGGCCGCGACCTCCTCGGGCACGACGTCGCGCACGATGGTGCTGTTCCAGCCGGCCTCCTGCAGGGTGCGGGAGTAGACGTACTTGGGCTTCTCCCGCCAGATCGCGGCGAACTCGCGGATGATCTCGGGCGCGTCGGGGTCGGCGTCGGCGGTGGGCCAGAAGTCCGCCATGAGCTCGTAGACGACCCGGCCGTGGAGGAACGCGCCCATGGCGCCCAGCGTGTCGTTCATGTGCTGGTGCAGCTCGTCGTCGACGAGGTGCCAGTCGATCTCCCGGTTCGGGCCCTCGATGAAGCCGTCGAGGGAGATACCCATGTGCAGGACGATCTGGCGCATCGCAGGCCTCCGGGGGCTGGCGGGATCGTCTCAGTCTTCCCGATCCGGTCCGGGCACGGGGTCGGTTGGGCTCAGGTCTCGTCGTCGTGCTCGCCGTTGACCCAGGCGACGTGCCGGGCGGCCGAGTACCGCACCGCGGCCTTGGCGCCGGCGGGGACGACGCCGGCGAAGTTGCCGTAGAGCCGGTCGAAGGCGAGCGGCTCGACGGCGCGCGCCAGCCGCTCGACGACCGCGCCGGACAGCGGGATGCGGTTGGGGTAGCTGCGCATGAAGGAGACGGTGGCGCGGTCGGGGTTCGGGGAGATCGTGTCGCCGGCGAGCAGGGCCCCGGCCCCGCCGGCGCCGGCGGGCCAGTGGGCGACGGCACTGCCCGGGAAGTGCCCGCCGATCTGGTGCAGGGTCACCCCGGGCACCACCTCGAGGGTGCCGGACCACTGCCGCACCGCGGCGTCGGGGCGGGCGAGCCAGCGGGCGTCGGCCTCGTTGACGAGCACCGGCACGCCGCCCAGGGCCCGGCTCCACTCGACCTGGACGCCGAACATGTGCGGGTGGCTCGCCGCGATGGCGACCACGGGGCCGAGGTCGCGCACACGCCGGGCGGTGTCGTCGTCGAGGTAGCCGGTGGGGTCCCACAGCAGGTTGCCCGCGGGGGTGCGCACGAGCAGCGAGCGCTGGCCGATGCCGACCTCGGGGTCGACGGTGATGCCGAACAGGTCCGGCTCGACCTCCTCGACCGCCATCTTCCGCTCCGCGGTGCGCAGCTCCTCGAGGGTGGTCCACTGCTGCCCGGCGGCGGGCACCCACTGCCGCTCGTCGGCGCAGATCTCGCACACCTGCGGCGGGCGGGCGGTGTCGGGGTGCTCGACGGCGCAGGTGCGGCAGATCCAGACGGTCATGGGGCGATCCTGCCGATCCGTGCCAGGTTTGCCCAGCCCCTCGCGCACGGGCGTGGGCCGGGGACTATCCTCGGCCTCACGTGTCGCCGAGAGGCAGCCGTGGACGATGACGTGACGCTCGCGCCCCGCGAGGCCCCGATGGTGGTGCCGCTCGCGGACCCGCGGGCGCGCGCCGTGACGGTGGCCGGCGGGAAGGCGGCGAGCCTGTCGGCGCTGCTAGGCGCCGGGCTGCCGGTCCCGGACGGGTTCTGCGTCACCACCGCCGCCTACGACCGGGCAGCCGACGACGCCGGGTTGGGCGGGGCGCTGGCGGCGCTCGCCGAGGCGGGCGAGGGCGACGGGCCGGTCGCCGGAGCGGGGGCCGCCATGGCGGCCGGAGCCGGGCCGGCGGGCGCCGGGCCGGTGGCCGGCACGCCGTC
>NZ_VUKF01000079.1 GCF_009193185.1 Georgenia thermotolerans
TTACGGCGGTCATAGCGAGGGGGAAACGCCCGGTCCCATTCCGAACCCGGAAGCTAAGCCCCTCAGCGCCGATGGTACTGCACGGGAGACCGTGTGGGAGAGTAGGACACCGCCGAACACCCATTCCCGAGGAGGCCGCAACACCTGTTGCGGCCTCTTCGGCGTTTTAGCACAATTTGCTCGGATTCGCGCTATTTCTTGGCGCCCCGGATGAGGAAAAGGAAGCCATGTCGAGCCAGCATGAAGGACAGGAGTCGGAGCGTCCTCCGCGCAAGGGCAACGGCTCCAACCCGCCGGCTCGTGGACGCGGAGGCGACCGCGGCGACGAGGCATTCCGCGAAAGGGCTCGCCGACGGTATAGCCGTCCTGACGGATCTCGGTCCGAGCGTTCCGACCAGGGTGACCGTCGTGAGGGCGGTTACCAGCGCCGCGACGGTGACCGTCGTGAGGGTGGTTATCAGCGTCGCGATGGTGATCGTCGTGAGGGTGGTTATCAGCGCCGCGACGGTGAGCGTCGCGAGGGTGGGTACCAGCGCCGCGACGGCGATCGTCGCGAGGGCGGTTACCAGCGCCGCGACGGCGATCGTCGCGAGGGCGGTTACCAGCGCCGCGACGGTGACCGTCGTGAGGGCGGTTATCAGCGTCGTGACGGTGACCGTCGTGAGGGTGGTTACCAACGACGTGACGGCGAGCGTCGTGAGGGTGGCTACCAATCCCGCGAGGGCGGTTACCAGCGCCGCGACGGCGAGCGTCGTGAGGGTGGCTACCAGTCCCGCGAGGGCGGTTACCAGCGCCGCGATGGCGATCGTCGTGAGGGTGGCTATCAGCGCCGCGACGGTGAGCGTCGTGAAGGTGGGTACCAGCGCCGCGACGGCGATCGTCGTGAAGGTGGATACCAGTCTCGCGAGGGTGGGTACCAGCGTCGCGACGGTGAGCGTCGTGAAGGTGGGTACCAGCGCCGCGACGGTGAGCGTCGTGAAGGTGGGTATCAGCGTCGTGATGGTGAGCGTCGTGAGGGCGGCTACCAGTCCCGCGAGGGCGGCTATCAGCGTCGTGATGGTGAGCGTCGTGAGGGTGGTTATCAGCGTCGTGATGGTGAGCGTCGTGAGGGCGGTTACCAGCGCCGTGACGGCGCCGGTCGTGGAGAGGGCTACGCACGTACCGGAGTTGGCCGGCCCCGTCGCGAGGAGCGCGCGGAGCGCCCCGTGGAGCCGCACATCCCCGACGAGGTCGAGCCCCAGATGCTCGACCGCACGGCCCGTACACGGCTGCGCACGCTCGGCAAGAACAATGCCGACCTCGTCGCCCGTCACCTCGTCATGGCCGGCCGGCTCATCGACGACGAGCCGGAGACGGCGTACCAGCACGCCCAGGCCGCCATGCGTCGCGCCGGCCGCGTCGACGTCGTCCGCGAGGCCCTGGCCCTGACGGCCTACGCGACCGGGCGCTATGCGGAGGCGCTGCGCGAGCTGCGGACGGTTCGTCGGCTCTCCGGCATCGACGCGCACCGCCCGATGGAGGCCGACTGTGAGCGCGGCCTGGGCCGGCCCGAGCGCGCGCTGGCCGTCGTCTCTGAGACGGACCCGGCGACGCTGACCGAAGAGGACGCGGCCGAGCTGGCCATCGTCGCCAGCGGTGCCCGCGCCGACCTCGGCGAGCACGAGGCCGGCCTCCTCGTCCTCGAGTCCCCGCTCGTCGACCGCGTGAAGCAGCCGGAGCTCCTTCGGAGGCTCTCGCTGGTCCGCGCGGACCGCCTCGAGGAGCTCGGCCGTACCGAGGAGGCGGCCGAGCTGCGCGAGGCCGCAGGCCCCGAGCCCGAGCTCGACGAGCCGGTCCTGGTCCTCGACCTCGAGGAGCTCGAGGTCGCGGACGAGGACGCCGGCGCGCCGACGGCCACCGCTGCCGAGACCGGGACGGTGGAGACCGCCGCGGCGCAGGCGTCGCCGGAGGACGCCGAGACACCGAGGGAGGACGCCGAGGGATCGGCGGAGCAGGCCCACGGTGAGGCGACGACGGAGGAGGCCGCGGAGGCGCAAGCCGTCCCGGCGGACGCCGAGACGGCCGGCTCCGAAGGGACCCCGCAGCGCGCGGGCGAGGACGGAACCGCTACGGCGCCCGAGGGAGTAGCCGCCGGGGACGAGGACGGAGACCGCCTGTGACGGCCCCCGCCACGCTGCTCGCGAGCGACCAGCCCCTCGCGGCCGCCTACGACGTCGCCCTCATGGACCTCGACGGCGTCTGCTACCGCGGCCCCGAACCCGTCGCGTTCGCCGACGCCGGAGTGGCCGCCGCCCGCCGGCTGGGCATGCGGATGATGTTCGTGACGAACAACGCCGCGCGCGAGCCGCAGACGGTGGCGGACCAGCTGACCTCGCTCGGGATCCCGACCGCCGGCACCGAGGTCATGACCTCCTCGCAGGCCGCGGCGGCCATCCTCGCCGAGGACCTGCCCGCCGGCTCGGTCGTGCTGCCCGTCGGCGGTGCCGGACTGCGGACCGCGCTCACCGAGGCCGGGTTCCGCCTCGCCGAGAGCGCCGATGACGCGCCCGTCGCCGTCGTCCAGGGCTTCGCCCCGGAGGTCGGCTGGCCGCTGCTGAGCGAGGCCGCCTTCGCCATCGCCGCCGGTGCCCGCTTCGTGGCGACGAACCTCGACGCGACCCTGCCCACCGAGCGCGGCATGGCCGTGGGCAACGGCTCCCTCGTCGCCGCCGTGACGAACGCGACCGGGGTCGTGCCGGTCTCGGCCGGCAAGCCCGAGCCGGAGATCTTCCGGCAGGCCGCGCGACGCGCGAACGCCACCCGGCCCCTCGCCGTCGGCGACCGCCTCAACACCGACCTCGCCGGCGCCCGCGCCGCAGAGATGCCCGGACTGCACGTCCTCACCGGGGTGAGCGACGCCCGCGACGTCGTCCTCGCCGCGCCGCACGAGCGCCCGAGCTTCCTCGCCGTGGATCTGCGCGCCCTCGCCCAGCCCCACCCCGCGCCCGTCCGCGAGGGGGACTGGTGGCGTTGCGGCGCGGCGGCCGCGCGGGTCTGCGGTCCCGAGCCGCACCTGGAGGTCAGCCTCGGCGGGCGGACCGTCACCCTCGAGGGCACCGAGCCGGTGACCGTCTCCCTCGACGCCTGGCGGTGCCTTGCCGCGGCCGCCTGGTCGGCGGCCGACGTCGGCGCGCCGCTGACGTACCAGCAGGTGCCGGTGCTCGAGGTCGTCGCCCCGCGATAACCTCTTCGGGACGGCGGAAAGGCCACGGAAGGAGCGAGGGATGGGCGTGACGCCTGCCGACCTGGCGGCGCGGTCCGCGGCGGCGGGGGAGGACCCGCTGGCGCGGCTCGACGACCTCGAGCAGACCCCGCTGGCCGAGCAGGTCGCGGTCTTCGAGGCCATCCACGCCCACCTGTCCGGGCGCCTGTCGAGCGCCGAGCACTGACGTGGCGCGTCGCGTCCGCATCGACACCGAGCTGGTCCGCCGGGGGCTGGCCCGCTCGCGCCAGCACGCCGCCGAGCTCCTCGCGGCCGGGCACGTGCTGCTCGACGGCCAGGTCGTCACCAAGCCCGCCCGGCAGGTCGACCCCGCCCAGGCGCTGCGCGTCGACCTCGCCGAGACCGACGACTACGTCTCCCGCGGGGCGCACAAGCTCGCCGGCGCCCTCGACGCCCTCGGCGACGCCGCCCCCGTCGTCGCCGGGCGACGCTGCCTCGACGCCGGCGCCTCCACCGGCGGCTTCACCGACGTGCTCCTGCGCCGCGGCGCCGCGCACGTCGTCGCCGTCGACGTCGGCTACGGCCAGCTCGCCTGGTCGCTGCAGACCGACCCGCGCGTGACCGTCCTGGACCGCACCAACGTGCGCACCCTGACCCCGGAGATGGTCGCCCCGGCCCCCGAGCTCGTCGTCGGCGACATGTCCTTCATCTCCCTGACCCTCGTGCTGCCGGCCCTCGCCCGTGCCGCCGCCCCGGACGCCGACCTGCTGCTCATGGTCAAGCCCCAGTTCGAGGTCGGCAAGGAGCGCCTCGGGCACGGCGGCGTGGTCCGCGACCCCGCCCTCCACGTCGAGTCCGTGCTCACCGTCGCCGCGGCCGCCGCCCAGGAGGGCCTGGACACCTGGGCGGTCGTGCCCAGCCCGCTGCCCGGGCCGTCCGGCAACGTCGAGTACTTCGTCGCGCTGCGCCGGGACCACCCCCGCCCGCTGCGCGGGCCGGACCTCGAGGCGGCAGCCGCCGAGGCCGTGCGCACCGGCCCGGCCGGCGCCGGCCGCCCCACCGACCCGGGCGCCGCCGCGCCCGCCGATGCCCACCAGGAGAGCTCATGAGCCGCCGCATCCTCGTCGTCAGCCACGAGGGACGGCCCGACGCGGTCATCGCGGCGGACAAGGTCAGCGCCGCCCTGCGCCGCAACGGCATCGACACCGCCCGCGACGGCAGCGCCGAGGACGCCGAGCTCGTCATCGTCCTCGGCGGGGACGGCACGATCCTGCGCGCCGCCGAGGTCGCGCGCGCCCACGACGTCCCGCTCCTCGGCGTCAACCTCGGCCACGTCGGTTTCCTCGCCGAGGCGGAGGAGGAGGCGCTGCCCGACGTCGTCGGCCGCGTGGTGGAGCGCGACTACGTCGTCGAGGAGCGCATGACCCTCGACATCACCGTCACCACCCCCGAGGGCGAGGTCCGCCACGACTGGGCCATCAACGAGGCCACCGTGGAGAAGGGCGAGCGGGCCCGCATGGTCGAGGCCACCATCGGCGTGGACGGGCGCGGCCTGTCGACCTTCGGCTGCGACGGCGTCATCCTCGCCACCCCCACCGGCTCCACCGCCTACGCCTTCTCCGGCGGCGGGCCGGTCGTGTGGCCCGACGTCGAGGCCATGCTCGTGGTGCCCATCGCCGCGCACGCGCTGTTCGCCCGCCCGATGGTCGTCGGCCCTAGCTCCACCCTCGAGGTCGAGATCCTGCCCTACGAGGACAAGCACGCCGTGGTCTGGTGCGACGGGCGGCGCATGCTCGACGCCCCGGCCGGCTCGCGGGTGCGGGTGTGCCGCGGCGCCCAGCCGGTGCGCCTGGCCCGGCTGACCCAGGCGCCGTTCTCCGCCCGCCTCGTGGCCAAGTTCCACCTGCCCGTCCAGGGCTGGCGCGGTGTGAAGGAGCGCGCGTGATCGACCAGGTCCGGATCGAGAACCTCGGCGTCATCGCGGCGGCCGAGCTCGACCTCGACCCCGCCCTCACCGTCATCACCGGCGAGACCGGCGCGGGCAAGACGATGGTCCTCACCAGCCTGGCGCTGCTGCTCGGCGGCAAGGCCGACGCCGCGCTGGTGCGCCGCGGCGCCGAGCGCGCCGTCGTCGAGGGCACCTTCACCGTCCCGGCCGGCGGCCCGGCGGCCACCCGCGCCGAGGACGCCGGCGCCGCGGTGGAGGACGGCGAGCTCCTCGTCGCCCGCACCGTGCCCGCCGCCGGCCGCTCCCGCGCCCACCTGGGCGGGCGCACGGTGCCCACGGGGCTGCTCACCGAGATCGGCGAGCAGCTCGTCACCGTCCACGGCCAGGCCGACCAGCTGCGCCTGCGCGCCCCGTCCCAGCAGCGCGCCGCCCTGGACGCCTTCGGCGGCCCCGACCACGCCGCGCTGCTCAGCGCCTACCGCGAGGCGTACGCGGCGTTCGTGGCCGCCCGCGACGGCCTCGCCGAGTGGGAGCGGGAGGCCGGGGCCCGCGAGCACGAGATCGCCCTGCTGCGCGCCGGCCTCGAGCAGGTCGACGCCCTCGAGCCGCAGCCGGGGGAGGACCACGCCCTGCGCGAGGAGGCGCTGCGGCTGGGCAACGTCGAGGAGCTGCGCCTGGCCGCCGGCCGCGCCCACCAGGCCCTCACCGGCGACGTCGACGCCCCCGAGTCGGTGGACGCCACCACCCTGCTCGACGCCGCCCGCCGCAGCCTGGAGCAGGCCGCCGACAACGACGCGGCGCTGGAGGGCTGGGCCGGCCGCCTGGCCGAGGCCTCCTACCTCCTCTCCGACGTCGCCGCCGAGCTGGCCGCCTACCTCGACTCCCTCGACGCCGACCCCGTCCGGCTCGAGGCGGTCCACGCCCGCCGTGCCGCCCTCGGCGAGCTCACCCGCGTGCACGGCCCCGACGTCGACGCCGTCCTGGCCTGGGCCGAGCAGGCCCGGGCGCGGCTGGACTACCTCGACGGCCCGGAGGACACCGCCGAGAAGCTGCGCGAGCGGCTCGCCGCCGCCGAGGAGGCGGTGGCCCGGACCGGCGCCGCCCTGACCGCCTCCCGCCAGGCGGTGGCCGAGCGGCTGGGCGCCGCCGTCGACGCCGAGCTCGCCGGCCTGGCCATGGCCGGGGCCCACCTGACCGCCCGGCTCACCGCGCTGGAGGAGCCCGGCCCGCACGGCCTCGAGGGCGTCGAGCTGCTGCTCGCCCCGCACCCCGGTGCGCCCGCCCGACCCCTGGGCCAGGGCGCCTCGGGCGGCGAGCTCTCCCGCGTCATGCTCGCCATCGAGGTCGCCCTGGCCGGGGCGGCCCCGGCCGACGCCGAGCTGCGCACCTTCGTCTTCGACGAGGTCGACGCCGGCGTGGGCGGCAAGGCGGCCGTCGAGGTCGGCCGCCGGCTGGCCCGGCTCGCCCTCGGCGCCCAGGTCATCGTGGTGACGCACCTCGCTCAGGTGGCCGCGTTCGCCGACCGGCACCTCGTGGTGAGGAAGAACACCCCGGGCGACGACGCCGTCGTCACCGCCACCGACGTGACCACCGTGGAAGGGCCAGATCGCGTGCGTGAGCTGGCCCGGATGCTCTCCGGCCAGGAGGACTCCGAGACGGCCCTCCGGCATGCCGCGGAGCTTCTCGAGCGCGCCGACGTGCAACGATGAGGCGGTGACTGCCCTTTTCCGACGCCGCGCCCTGACGGAAGCCGGGCCCGGGGTCTCGGGCCCGGCCCGTGTCGACGCCCGGACCAAGAACCTCACCAAGCGGCTGCACCCGGGAGACGTCGCGGTCATCGACCACGAGGACCTCGACCGGGTCTCCGCCGAGGCCCTGGTGGCCTGCAAGGTCTCCGCGGTGCTCAACGCCGCCCGCTCGACGTCCGGCCGCTACCCCAACCTCGGCCCCGGCATCCTCCTCGAGGCCGGCATCCCGCTCGTCGACGACCTCGGCCCGGCCGTGATGTCCGTGCGCGAGGGCCAGCCGCTGCGCCTGGACGGCAACGAGGTCTATGCCGGGGACAAGCTCGTCGCCGCCGGCACCGTGCAGGACGCCGAGACCATCGAGGCCAACATGGCCCAGGCCCGCGAGGGCCTGTCGGTCCAGCTCGAGGCCTTCGCGGCCAACACCATGGACTACGTCCAGCGCGAGCGCGAGCTGCTCGTCGACGGCGTCGGCACCCCGAAGGTGCGCACGAAGTTCGAGGGGCGCCACGCCCTGGTGGTGGTGCGCGGGTACCACTACAAGGAAGACCTCGCGATGCTGCGCTCGTACATCCGCGAGTACCGCCCGCTGCTCATCGGCGTCGACGGCGGCGCGGACGCCATCCTCGAGGCCGGGCTCAGCCCCGACGTCATCGTCGGCGACATGGACTCCGTCTCGGACAAGGCGCTGCGCTCGGGCGCGGAGATCGTCGTCCACGCCTACCGCGACGGCCGCGCCCCCGGGCAGCGGCGGGTGGAGGACCTCGGCGTCGAGCACGTCGTCTTCCCCGCCACCGGCACCAGCGAGGACGTCGCCATGCTCATGGCCGACGACCTGGGCGCCGAGCTCATCGTCGCCGTCGGCACCCACGACACGATGATCGAGTTCCTCGACAAGGGCCGCGCCGGCATGGCCTCGACCTTCCTGACCCGGCTGCGCGTGGGCAGCAAGCTCATCGACGCCAAGGGCGTCTCGCGCCTGTACCGGACCCGGATCTCGACCTGGCAGCTGGTGCTGCTGGCGGCGGCCGGCGTGCTCGCCCTCTTCGTCGCGCTGGCGACGACCAACGTGGGGCAGACGACCTTCGGCCTCTTCGGCGCCTGGTTCGACGACCTCGTGAACTTCTTCCGGTCGCTCGTGGGGCTGGCCCCCGCGCCGACGACCTGACCTGTGGAGAGCTGATGATCGACTTCCGTTACCACCTCGTCTCGCTCATCGCGGTGTTCCTGGCGCTCGCCGTCGGCATCGTGCTGGGCGCGGGCCCGCTGCGCGACACGATCGGGGACACCCTGACCGGTCAGGTGGAGGGCCTGCGCGCGGACCGGGAGCGGCTGCGCGGCGAGCTCGAGGCGACCGAGCTGGACGTCACCGAGCGCACCACGTACCTCGAGCAGTCCGCCGGGGTGCTGCTGGAGAACACCCTCACCGACCAGCGCGTCACCGTGGTGACCCTGCCGGGTACCAGCACCGACGACGTCAAGGCCGTCCGCGACCGGCTCGCGCAGGCCGGCGCCCAGGTGGACGGCGAGGTCGCGGTCACCGATGCGTGGACCGACCCGGACAACCGCTCCTTCCGGCAGACCTTCGCCGGCCAGCTGCTCGGCTACCTCCAGCCCGCCCCGGCCGCCGACGCCTCCGCCGAGACGATCTTCGCCCTGGCCCTGGGGCACGCCCTCACCGGCGCGGCCGCCGACGGCAAGCGCACCGAGGACGCCGCCACCCTGATGGACCTGCTGACCTCGGCCGACGCGCCGCTGGTGACCCTCACCGCCGAGCCCACCGCCCCCGCCAACGCGACCGTCCTCGTCGGGCCGCGGCCCGCGGCGCCGCCGGCCGAGGGCACCCCCAAGGAGCAGACCGACGCCGCCCGGGTCGTCCTGGACAGCTACGTGCGCCTGGCCGAGGGCCTGGCCACGGCGGGCCCGTCCGTCACGGTCGGCGCCGCGGCCTCCGACCTCGACCTGGTCGCCGCGGTGCGCCACGACGGCGACGTCGCCGGGCGGGTGACCACCGTGGACTCCGTCGGCGAGATCACCGCCGCGCTGTCCACGCCCCTGGCCACCGCGGTCGCCCTCTCCGGCGGCCACGACCACTACGGCTTCCAGTCCGGCGCCACCGAGCCGGTGCCGCCGCGTGTCGAGCTGCCCACGCGGGCGCCGGCCGCCGCCGAGGCCCCGGCCGACGCGACCGAGGAGGGGGAGGCCGCCCCCGCGGACGCCACCACCGAGGGCGAGGCAACGCCCGCCCAGGACGCCGCATGAGCCGCCTGCTCGACCTCGCGGCACCCGCCGCGCTGGGCGCCGCGGCCACCGCGGTCGCCCAGGCCGCCCTCGAGGCGCGACCCCCCGGCGGGCGCGAGCGGTGGCGGCGCACCAACTTCGCCGGCCGCGACCTCACCCTGCTCGGCGGCGCCGCCGCCGGCGTCGGGGCGACGGCCGCCCCCCTCCTCGCCGCGGTGGCGAGCGGGCACCCCCGGGTGGCCGCGGCGGCGGTCGCCGCCGGGGCGGGCGCCGCGTTCGGGGCCGTGGACGACCTCACCGAGGACACCACCGCCGCCGCCAAGGGGCTGCGCGGGCACCTCGGGGCGCTGCGCCGCGGCCGGCTGACCACCGGCGCGCTGAAGATCCTCGGCATCGGCGCCGGCGCGCT
>NZ_VUKF01000007.1 GCF_009193185.1 Georgenia thermotolerans
CCGGATGCCCCTCGGCCAGCAGATCCACCGCCAGCCCACGCACTTCCAACCCCGCATGCGAACCCACACCCGCAGCCCTCCAGGACGAAAACGTCCCAGGCCTATGCACTCACCCCTTGAGAGCGCCCACTGTCGACCAGTCACTAGCACCACCTTGCCCAGCGCGCGGCGCGCCTCGAGGTCCGCGTGCGCGCGTGCTGCCTCGGCCAAGGGGTAGGTGGTGACGAGCGGGCGCCACTCGCTCGCGCCGACCCGGTCCAGCGCGCGGGCGGCGAGACCCGGGACCCCACCGGGCAGGCTCTGCATCCGCGGCCCCAGGCTCCACCCGACGCTGATCGCGCGGGAGACGACGTCGTCGGTGTCGAAGCGGGTCGGTTCCCCGGCGGAGTGGCCGAACATCACCAGCCGGCCGCCCGGCCGGAGCAGCTCCAGGGCGGCCCGGCCCACGTCCCCGCCCACGCCGTCGTACACGAGCGTCACGCCGCCGGTGGCCGCCCGGACCGTCTCGGCCCAGCCCGGCCCGGTGTAGTCGGCGACCAGGTCTGCATCCAGCGGGGCCAGCGCGGCCACCCGCGCCGGGCCGCCGGCGGCCGCCACCACGGTGGCGTCGACCGCCCGGGCGGCCTGGGCCAGCAGCCAGCCGAGCCCGCCGGCCGCGGAGGGGACCAGCACGACGTCGTCGGGCGTGGGCGGTTCGAGCTCGAGGATGCCCTGGGCGGTGCGGCCGGTGCCCACCGCGGCGACGGCGTCGGGGAACGACACGTGGTCCGGCACCGGGAACAGGGCCGCGACGCCGGTCACGGCCTGCTCGGCGTACCCGCCGGGCACGAGCCCCAGGTGCGCCACGACCCGACGGCCCCGCCAGGAACCGTCCACGCCGGCGCCGACCCGGTCGACCACGCCGGCCACCTCGCGTCCCGGGATCGTGGGCAGCTCGGGTGCCGGCATGGGGCCGGGCTCCCCGCGGCGCAGGCTGGTGTCCAGCAGGTGCACCCCGCTGGCCTCGACCGCCACCCGCACCTGGCCGGCGGCGGGCGTCAGGTCGGGCAGCTCGTCGAGGACCAGGTTGGTGGCCGGACCGAACTCGTGAAGGCGGATGGCGCGCATGCCCGCGATTCCACAAGGTGAAGCGCGGTTGAGGTCAAGCCCCTCAATCATCCGCTCTCGGGTCGGTTCCTGGATCGGCCCGTGGAGCCGCGCTCGGCCGGCGGACCGCCCGACTCTTCGCCGGATTGACCCCTCGCGCCGAACTTGACGTCTCGCGACGCACTTGACGTCTCGCGGGGGCGACGGCTCAGGGGTGGAGGGACCAGCGCCACGCGTCGGCGCCGGGGGCCGGCGGCGCGCCGATCACCCGGCCGTGGTCGGCCCAGCGGCCCCGTCCGGTCTCGGCCGCCTCGTCCGGCCCGCCGCCGGCCTCGTGCGCCAGCCCGCGGGCCGCGACGATCCCGGCCACCAGCGCGGCGAGCTCGACCTCGTCGGGCCGCCCGCGCACCACCCGCACGTCGGGCGGCGCGGCCGGCGGAGCCGGCGCGGCGGGGGCGGGCGGCGCGGCCAGGGCGAGGGCGACGACGTCGTCCTCCCCGCCCGACGACCACTCCGCGGGGGAGGCGGGCGTGACCGGCACGGGCGGGGCCACGGCGCGGTGGCGGTCGCGGCGGACCAGGCTCACGGCGCTCACAGCGGGATGTTCCCGTGCTTCTTGGCGGGCCCGGCGGCCCGCTTGGTGCGCAGCGCCCGCAGCGCCTTCACCACGTGCACACGGGTGTCGGCGGGCGCTATCACGCCGTCGATGAAGCCGCGCTCGGCGGCGTCCCAGGGGTTCACCAGCGCCTCCTCGTAGTCGGCCACGAGCCGGGCCCGCTCGGCCTCGACGTCGCCGCCCTCGTCCGCGACCTTCTGCAGGGCCCGGCGCTGCAGGATGTTCACCGCGCCGCCCGAGCCCATGACGGCGATCTGCGCGGTCGGCCAGGCGAGGTTGACGTCCGCGCCGAGCTTCTTCGAGCCCATGACGATGTACGCCCCGCCGTAGGCCTTGCGGGTGATGAGCGTGACCAGCGGGACGGTGGCCTCGGCGTAGGCGTAGATCAGCTTGGCGCCGCGGCGGATGATGCCGTTCCACTCCTGGTCGGTGCCCGGCAGGAAGCCCGGCACGTCCACGAAGGTCAGCACCGGGATGTTGAACGCGTCGCAGGTGCGCACGAACCGCGCCGCCTTCTCCGAGGCGTTGATGTCCAGCGTCCCGGCCATCTGCAGCGGCTGGTTGGCGACGACGCCCACCGGGCGGCCCTCGACGTGCCCGAACGCGGTGATCATGTTCGGCGCGTAGCCGGGCTGGACCTCGAGCATCTCGCCGTCGTCGAGCACGTGCTCGATCACCGTGCGCATGTCGTAGGGCTGGTTGTCCGAGTCCGGCACGAGGGTGTCGAGCTCGCGGTCGGCGTCGGTGACCTCCAGCGCGGCCTCCGCCTCGGCCGGCGGCACCGGCCAGCTCGGCGGCTCGGAGAGGTTGTTGCTCGGCAGGTACGCCAGCAGCGCCCGGACGTAGTCCAGGGCGTCGTCCTCGTCGGCGGCCTGGTAGTGGGCCACCCCGGAGCGCTGGGCGTGGGTGGCCGCCCCGCCGAGCTCCTCGAAGCCGACCTCCTCGCCGGTGACCGCCTTGATGACGTCCGGGCCGGTGATGAACATGTTCGAGGTGCCCTCGGCCATGACGATGAAGTCGGTCAGCGCGGGGGAGTAGACCGCCCCGCCGGCCGAGGGGCCGAGGATGAGCGAGATCTGCGGGATGACCCCGGAGGCGGCGACGTTGCGGCGGAAGATCTCGGCGAACTGGGTCAGCGCCGCCACGCCCTCCTGGATGCGGGCGCCGCCGCCGTCGGAGATGCCGATCAGCGGCACGCCGGTGCGCAGCGCCATGTCCATGACCTTGGTGATCTTCTGCCCGTGCATCTCGCCGAGCGAGCCGCCGAAGACGGTGAAGTCCTGGGAGTAGATGCAGACCTGGCGCCCGTCGACGGTGCCGAAGCCGGTGACGACGCCGTCGCCGGCCAGGCGCTTCTTCTCCAGCCCGAAGTTCGTCGAGTGGTGCGTGGCGAAGGCGTCGAGCTCGGTGAACGAGCCCGGGTCGAGCAGGGCCTCGATGCGCTCGCGGGCCGACTTCTTGCCGCGCTTGTGCTGCTTCTCCGCCGCCGCCTCGGCCGGTCCCGTGAGGTCCCGGGCGGTGCGCTCGGCGAGGGACTGGAGCTTGTGCTCGGTGCTGGAGGACGGCGGAGCCGCGGTCGCGGAGGAGGTCGAATCGGTCACTTGCGACAGCGTACTTGTCGCATCCCCACCACCTGGTTGCACACATGCGCGGGTCTGGTGCTGCCGGGTTGTGTGGTTCCCACAACCGGGATCACGGTCGTCCGGGCCGCGACGGTGGCCACCAGGGCCACGCTGCTACGGCCGCCCGCGTGACGGCCTGCCTGACCTCCTCGACCACTACGTCGATGTTCGGTGGTCAGCCGGGGCCGACCGCTGTGGACGGCATGTCACCAGGGGCGCGGTTCGCACTCTTCGGGCTCGAGATCACAACGTGGCCGCCGAATCCGGGCACCGCCCGGGCGGCAGAGCCTTTGTCCGGTGACGTGGAATGATGCGCGGCATGCCGCGCCCACGCCGGTCTGGTCGCTCACGCCAGCGGAGCAAGGGCCGCACGCTGGGTGTTGTCGGCTCGCTCGCACTCGTCTCGTTTGCGCTGGTTGCGGTCACGCTTCTTCGGACCCATCCCACGCCGACAGAGGTGCTGAATCGGCCCCAACCGGCGGTCACGCTGCCATCCAGGAATCCGCTCGCTCTGGTCATCGGGGACTCTCAGGCGATGGGTGGCTTCGGTGTCGGAGCACTGGAGACGTGGGTTGCCCAGGGTCTCAGGTCGGCAGGCTTCCAACCAGTCATCGTCGGATATCCCGGCACCGGGTACGTGCACGACCGCCCCGCCCACGGCGACCAGGACGGTCATCCCAACTACGTCACGTCCCTCCGTGAGGGGCTGTATAACCTGCCGCCGGCGGACCACGTCCAGCTCGTGGTGCTCGAGGGCGGCGGGAATGATGCGTTCGACCCGGCCAAAGACATCAGCGCCGCGGCCCGGGAGGCGATCCGCCTCGTGCGGGAGGAGTATCCAGAGGCTGAGGTCCTCATGCTTGGCCCGCTCAACCAGGCCGGTGACCCGAGGTCGCTGAGGGTGAAGACGGCCGCCGTCCTGGCGGCCGTGGCCACGGAAGAAGACGTGCCGTTCATCGATGCGACATCCTGGGTCGCCGACGCCGGTGTCGCGGGCGAGCTGGTGGACGGGTTGCATTTCACCCAGAAGGGACACACTGCGCTGGCCCCGTACCTGGGTGACGCCCTTTCCGCCCTCGGAGTCGAGGCGGAGCCGCTTCCCGCCGGCTAACACCAGATATGGCGTTCTGGGTCCGGCTGGCCGCTGGACCGCCTGATCGAACGGCCCGAGCCTCGCGGGGTCGAGATGCCGCCCTCGCCGACGACCGGGATGCCACCCTGGTGGCATGACCGCGCACGAGCTGAGGCCCTTCACCCACGTGCTGCACGTGGACCGCACGGGCTCGACGAGCACCGACCTGCGGGAGGCCGCGACGGCCGACCCTGCCGCCTGGCCGCACATGTCCGTCCTGGTCGCCGACGCCCAGGACGCCGGGCGCGGCCGGGCCGGGCGGACCTGGGTCACCGCGCCGGGCACCGCCCTGACCGCCTCGGTGCTGCTGCGCCCCCGGGTGCCCGCCGGGCGCCTCGCCTGGGTCACGCTGCTCGCCGGCCTGGCGGTCAAGCGGGCGACGGCCGAGCTGACCGGGCTGCCCACCGGGGTGAAGTGGCCCAACGACGTCCTCGTGCTGCGCGCCGGAGACGAGGAGATCGACGGCTGGGGCACCGACCGCAAGGTCGCGGGCATCCTCGCCGAGGTGCTGCCCGAGGCCCACCCGGAGGCCGAGCCCGGCGTCATCATCGGCATCGGCGTCAACGTCGCCCAGGCCGAGAGCCAGCTGCCGGTGCCGTGGGCGACCTCCCTGCACCTGGCCGCCGGACGGGCTGGCGCGGCCGCCCGCCCGACCGTCTCGGAGGTGCTGCTCGCGTGCGGGCGGCACCTCGCCGCGCTCGTGGCCCGCTGGGAGGAGTTCGACGGCGACGCGCACGCCGCCGGCCTGGCCGAGCAGGTCCGCGGGGCGTGCGTGACCCTGGGGCGGCGGGTGCGCGCCGAGCTGCCCGGCGAGCGTTCGGTCACCGGCGTGGCGGTGGAGCTCGACCCCGATGGCCACCTGGTCGTCCGGACGGCCGACGGCGAGCGCACCACCGTGCGCGCCGGCGACGTGCTGCACATGCGCACCGCCGGGGCCTGAGGCCGGCGGGGGAGTCCGTAGCCGGACCGGACCGGCTCGATACACCGTTCGGTGAGCGCCCGCCGCGGCCGGCCGCGCCCGCCCGTGCGGGGCGTGACCGACGTCCGAAAGTCCTCCCAGGGACGCGCGTTAGGCTCGCCGTGTGAGCACGGATACAGGCAGGACCGCACCCGATCCTCGACCGGGTACGCCTTCCGACGACCCGGCCACCCCCGTCCCCACCGAGGCGCTGCCGGACGGCGTGCACGCCGAGGCCGGGGGCCCGCCGCCGCCCGGGGTCCCGCCGGCGCCCGGCAGCGACGGCCTCGACGACGGCATCGACGTCCCGGACACCCAGGAGCCGCCGTCGTCCACCGTCACCGCCCGGATCGATGCGATGCTCGGCGGCCCGCGCACCATGACGATCGTCGAGCTGGCCGAGCGGGCCGGGGTGAGCGTGGAGTTCGCGCGCACCTTCTGGAAGGCGATGGGCTTTCCCAACGTGCGCGACACCAGCGTGATCTTCGGCGAGTACGACGTCCGGGCGCTGCGCTCGATGGCCACGCTCATCGAGGACGACACCATCGACACCACCACGGCGATCTCGCTGCTGCGTGCCCAGTCGCACATGACCGACCGGCTGGCGCTGTGGCAGACCGAGGCGCTGGTGGAGGGCGTCGCCCGGCGGCGCAGCCTCGACGACGTCTCCGCCCGGCTCGTGGTCCTCGACCGGATCACCGGCGTGACGGAGGTGCTGCAGGCGCAGCTGGACTACTCCTGGCGCCGTCAGCTCGCCGCGCTCATCGCCCGCACCGACGCCGAGGTCTCCGAGAGCCGGCGCCCGAGCACCGACCCCTTCCACATGCCGCTGCAGCGCGCCCTGGGCTTCCTCGACATGGTCGCCTACACCCGCCGCTCCACCGAGCTGGGCACCCGGGCGCTGGCCGACCTCGTCCAGACCTTCGAGTACACCTCCCGCGACGTGATCACCACGCACGGCGCGCGGGTGGTCAAGACGATCGGCGACGCGGTGCTGTGGGTCGCCGACGACCTGACCGTCGCCGCGGACGTGGCGGTCGAGCTCATCGCGGCCTTGCACGCCAAGGAGAACATGCTGCCCGTGCGCGCCTCGCTCGTGTGGGGCGGGGTGCTCTCGCGCAACGGCGACGTCTTCGGACCCACCGTCAACCTCGCGTCCCGGCTCGTCGACGTCGCCCCGCCGGGCGGTATCCTCATGGACCGCGACACCGCCGAGGCCCTCGCCGCCAGCCCGGCGGCGCGGCACTACACGATGGTCCCGCGCGAGGGCGTGGAGCTGCAGGGGCTGGGCGAGGTCCGGCCGATCGAGCTGCGCCGCATCCCGGAGTGAGCCGGCGCCCGCTCGGGCGAGGGCTCGGCGGGGCGAGCGGGGATTCGCGGTGGCGAAGCGGGGGGACGGCGGCCGCGAGCGGACCCAGCGGACCGGGGCGGCAGGCAACCACGCCGCAAACACCCGGTGAACGGCGCGCGAACAGCGCCGCGACCCGCCTCCGGCCGTCGCCCAGCAACCTCGTGACCTGCGACGACGCCCGCCTGTGACACCGACTTGACCGAAACTTGACGCTCTGGCTTATGATCGCCGCGTGACTAACGTGCTGCTCGTTGAAGACGACCCGGCCATCTCGGAGCCCCTCGCCCGGGCCCTCGGCCGGGAAGGCTACGACGTGCGGCCGCACGGCACCGGGCAAGCTGCCCTGGACGACCTGTCCAACGGCGCCGACCTCGTGGTCCTCGACCTGGGCCTGCCGGACATGGACGGCCTCGACGTCGCCCGCAACATCCGCAGCCAGGGCCTGACGCTGCCGATCCTCGTGCTCACCGCCCGCGCGGACGAGGTCGACCTCGTCGTCGGGCTCGACGCCGGCGCCGACGACTACGTCACCAAGCCCTTCCGCCTCGCCGAGCTGCTCGCCCGCGTCCGGGCCCTGCTGCGCCGCGCCGGCGGGGAGGTCACCGACGACGACGAGCTCGCCGCCCAGGACGTGCGCGTCGACGTCGCCGCCCACCGCGCCTTCCGCGGCTCGCGCGAGCTGCACCTGACCGCCAAGGAGTTCGAGCTGCTGCGCGTGCTCGTGCGCGAGGCGGGCTCCGTCGTCGGCCGCGAGACCCTCATGCGCGAGGTGTGGGGCACCGACCCCACCGGCTCGACGAAGACTCTCGACATGCACGTGTCGTGGCTGCGGCGCAAGCTCGGCGACGACGCGAACGACCCGAAGTACATCACCACCGTGCGCGGGATGGGCTTCCGGTTCGAGACAGCCGGGAGCTAGCCCGCCGTGCGTCGCCGCGCGGTCCAGATGATCGTCGTGGCCGTTACGGTGGCGGTGCTGCTGCTGGGCGTGCCCATGGCGGTCCTGGGCGCCATCTTCGTCTGGGACTCCGAGCAGGCCAGCCTCGACCAGCGCGTCTCCCAGCTCGGCCGCTCGGTCGAGCGCCGGCTGGTGTCCGGCGAGGAGCTCGACCAGGACATGCTCGAGCCGTGGGTCGGCGGGGTGAGCAACCTCGAGGCCTCGATCCTCGTCCAGAGCCCCACCGGCGAGCAGTTCCGCGCCGGGCCGGTGTTCACCGACCGGGTCATCCGCTCCCTGCAGATCACCCCCTCCGGCGCGACGGTCCGGATGGACGTCGACGCCGGGGAGATCACCTGGCGCTCGGCGCAGGTGGTGCTGCTCGTCATCTTCGGCGCCGCCGTCGCGCTCGGGATGGGCATCCTGCTCGCCCGCCACCAGGCCAGACGCCTCTCCGCGCCGCTGATCTACCTGGCTGCCTCCGCCGAGCAGATCGGCTCGGGGCAGGTGCGCCCGCGGCTGAAGCCCTCGGGCATCGAGGAGATCGACCTGGTGGCCGCCGAGCTCGTGCGCACGGCCGACCGCATGGCCGGCCGCCTGGCCGCCGAGCGGCAGTTCGCCGCCGACGCCTCCCACCAGCTGCGCACCCCGCTGACCGCGCTGTCCATGCGGCTCGAGGAGATCCTCGCGCTCAGCGACAGCGAGGAGGTCCGCGAGGAGGCCCGGGTCTCCCTCGAGCAGGTCGAGCGCCTGACCGGGGTGGTCGAGGACCTGCTCAAGACCTCCCGCTCCGCCGGCGGCGGCACCACCGAGGCGGTGCACCTCGGCGAGGTCTTCGCCCAGCAGGAAGAGGAGTGGGGCCGGCCCTTCCGCCGCGCCAAGCGTCAGCTCGTCTTCGACGACGCCGCCCGGCTCGCCGTGCTGGCCACCCCCGGCGCGCTCGCCCAGGTGCTCGCCACCTTGCTGGAGAACGCCCTGAAGTACGGCGCCGGCGCCACCAAGGTGGTCACCCGCGAGGCGTCCGGCGGGCAGGGCGTGTTCATCGACGTCTCCGACGAGGGCCCGGGCGTGGACGACGACCTCGCGCCGGACATCTTCACCAAGCACGTCTCCGGCGGTTCCGGCACCGGGCTGGGCCTGGCCCTGGCCAAGGACCTCGTCGCCGCCGACGGCGGCCGGCTCGAGCTGAGCCAGCGCCGCCCGCCGGTGTTCACGATCTTCCTCAACGCCGTGCCGAAGTCCCTCGACCCCGACGTCGTGCTGCCCCAGGGGGCGCTGGTCTCGGTCGGGCGGCGCCGCCGGCGCCGCTGAGCCACCCGCCCCGACAGCGGCGAGACGTCAAGTAGGTCGCGACGCGTCAAGTAGGTCGCGACGCGTCAAGTCGGTCGCGAGACGTCAGCCCGCCGGGTTGCCCCTCCTCGCGGTGTGGGATGGACGACGGCGCAGGGCGGGCGCCGTGGTCGTCGTCGCCGCCGTCCCCCGCGCGGGGGAGGACCGGCGGCCCCGGGCCCTGCCACACTGCCGCCATGCCCCTGCTCGCGCCGCTCACCAGCGGGTCCACCCTGCGCGCGGGCGTCTTCCTCGTCGTCGGCGGCATCCTGCTGGGCGCCTACGTCGTGCTGGTGGTCGGCTTCGCCCAGATGGCCGCCGACCCTACCGTGCCCACCGCCGCGGTGGTGGCGCTCGTCGCGGTCACCGCCGTCATCGCCCTCGCCCCGGTCGCCCTGCGCCCCGTGCACGCGTTGGAGCGCCACGCCGCCCGGGCCCTGCTCGACGCCGACGTGCCACCCGAGCCCGCCCCCTCGCCGAACGCCCGGGCGCGCGGCGCCGCCTGGTACCTGCTGCACCTCGCCACAGGCGGGATCGCGACCTTCGCCGTCCTCGGCGCCGTGCCGATGGGCGTCGCGCTGCTGGTGTGGCAGCTGGACCGGGGCGAGCTGCTCCGCGCCCCGCTCGGGATCCTCGCCGGGCTCCCCCCGGTGCTCGCCGTGCCGGTGGCGCTCGTGCTCGTGACGGTGCCCGCCTACGTCGTCGCCGGCCTGCGGGCCGTCCTGCGACGGGCCGCCACGACGTTGCTCGGTCCCTCCGCCGCCGAGCGCATCGCCGCGCTCGAGGCCAGCCAGCGCCGGCTCGCCGCCCGCAACCGGCTCGCCCGGGAGCTGCACGACACGGTCGGGCACGCCCTGACCATCACCACCCTGCAGGCCGCCGCCGCGGCGCGGGCCTTCGACCGCGACCCCGCCTTCGCCCGGAGCGCCCTGGCGGCCATCGAGGAGACCGGCCGGGCCGCCGTCGCCGACCTCGACCGTGTCCTCGGCCTGCTGCGCGCCGGCGAGGACCGCCAGGACCGGGACGACGACGCCCCCGTCCGGACGCTCGCCGACGTGCCCGCGCTCGTCGCCGAGGCGCGCCGGGCGGGCGCGGAGGTCACCCTCGAGCTGCCCGAGCCGGCCGCGCTCGCCGCGCTGGCGCCGGTGACGTCCCGGGAGGCCTTCGCCGTCCTGCGCGAGGCGGTGACCAACGCGCTGCGCCACGGCGGGCGGCGCCTGGCCGTCAGCGTCCAGGTAGGCGACGGCGGCCTGGAGCTGCGCGTGGACAACGACCTGGCGACGACGGGCCGGTGGCGCCGGCGCGGCGCCGGGCGGGGGCTGGCCGGGCTGCGCGAGCGGGTCGGCCTGCTCGGCGGCGCGGTGCGATGGGGGCCGGCCGACGGCGGGTGGCGCCTGCGCGCGCACCTGCCTGACGAGGGGGTGGCGCGATGAGCGTGCGGGTGCTGCTGGTCGACGACGAGGCGCTGGTGCGCGCCGGGCTCCGGGTCATCCTCGAGGGCGAGGCGGAACTCGAGGTGGTCGGGGAGGTGGCCGACGGCGCGGGCGTCGCCGACGCGGTGGGCAGGCTGGCGCCCGACGTCGTGCTCATGGACGTGCGGATGCCGCGCGTGGACGGCATCGCGGCGACCCGGGTGCTGGTCGAGCGGGCCGAGCGGGCCGGGGCGCGCGGGCCGCAAGTGCTCGTGCTCACGACGTTCGAGAACGACGACTACGTCTTCGACGCGCTGCGCGCCGGCGCCAGCGGCTTCCTGCTCAAGCGGGCCCGGCCCGAGGAGGTCATCGAGGCGGTGCGGGTGGTGGCCCGCGGGGACAGCCTGCTCTTCCCGGCCGCGCTGCGCCGCCTGGCCGCGGGGCGCGTGCACTCGGGCGCCGACCGGCTGACCCGGGCCGGCCTGACCGGCCGCGAGCAGGAGGTGCTCCGGCTGATGTGCGCCGGGCGGTCCAACGCCGAGATCGCCGCCGAGCTGTTCCTCGGCGTCGAGACCGTGCGGACCCACGTGGCCAACGTGCTGGCCAAGGTCGGCGCGCGCGACCGGACGCAGGCGGTCATCGCGGCGTACGAGGCCGGCTTCGTCGAACCGGGCCCGACGCCCTGACGCCCTAGGGGGCGCCGTCCCCCAGCCGGGGGAGCACCGCCGAGCCCGTTCACCCGCCCAGGTGATCCGCGCCCGGCGCGGGCCCGGCAGCGTGGTCCGCATGGAAACCACGCCTCGTCACATCCCATCGCCCCACCCGCCGGTCGCCGCCGAGCGGCCGCCGCGCCTGCCGCGCCCGACGCGCCACGCGCCGACCCGTCGGCGCCCGTGGGTGCCGCTGGTCGCCGCCGGCTACTGGGCCGCCGTCGCCCTGGTCGGTGTCCTCCTGCTCGCCACCCGCGCCGAGGTCGCCGTCGGCAGCGCCGGACCCACGGGCTTTCCCGCGCTCGTCGACGACGTCCCGCCCCGGGTGCTCCTGACCGCGGTCACCGCGCTCGCCGTCCTGGTGGCCGCCGCCGGGGCCTGGATGCTCCGCGCCGGCGCTCTGGCCGGCAGCGGGCGACTCACGGCCGCGCGGGCGGGCCGAGGCGCCGTCCTGGCGCTCGCCTGGGGGCTGCTGACGGTCGCGGCGCTCACGCTGCTCGACGCCGAGCTCCTCGCCCTGGTCGGCTACCTCCCGCTGCTGGTGGTCACCGCGCCGTTCAGCGCCGAGATGCGCGCGAGCCTGGAGGCCGCACTCACCGCGGGGCTGCTGCTCGAGCTCGTCGTCGCCGTCGGCCTGGGGCTGTGGGCGGGCGCCGTGCTTGCCTACCAGCGGGCCACCGCCGTCCCGGGGCACTCGGCGCGCTGGACCACCCCGGCCGCCGCGGCGCGGTGGGGGCGCGTCGCGGCGTACGTGGCGGCCCTCGTCCCGGCCCTGTACGCGTTGAGCCGGTTCGTCTGGATGGTCTACCCGCTCGGCATCGACAGGGAGTTCTGGGAGGCCGGCCGCAGCGACCTCGTCGCCGGGGTGTGGCTGGGCGCGTTCGGCCTGGTCGGCGCCTGGCTGACGATCGGCCTCACCCGCCCCTGGGGGCGGCGGTTCCCCCGATGGATCCCGGGCCTGGGCGGACGCCCGGTGCCCGTCGCCGCCGCGGTCGTGCCGGCCTGCGCCGTCGCCCTCCTCGTCGTCCCGGCCGGTGCGAGCATGCTGCTGAGCGTGCGGGACGAGCCGGCCGGGGTCCTCGCGGAGAGCTGGGCGGCCGTCGGACCGACTCTGCTGTGGCCGCTGTGGGGCGTGGCGCTGGCGGCCGCGGCGCTGGGCTACGCGCTCGCGCGGCGCGGGGAGCCGGTGAAGACCAGGTAGCGGTAGCAGACGTAGCGGAAGGCGGTCCCGAGCACCAGGCCGACGCCGTTGGCGGCGATGTTGTCCGCCAGCGGCGAGGTCAGGCCGAGCACGTAGTGGCTGACCGCGAGGCAGGCGACGGCGATCGCCATCCCGCCGAGGTTGACGGCGATGAACATCGCCAGCTCCCGGGCCCGGGAGGAGCGCTTGCCGCCGGCGAAGGCCCAGTACCGGTTGCCCAGCCAAGCCACGAGCACCGAGACCGCCACGGAGATCACCTTGGCGG
This sequence comes from Georgenia thermotolerans, assembly GCF_009193185.1. Classification (GTDB taxonomy): domain Bacteria; phylum Actinomycetota; class Actinomycetes; order Actinomycetales; family Actinomycetaceae; genus Georgenia; species Georgenia thermotolerans. The sequence continues at coordinate 12,620 of NZ_VUKF01000007.1, forward strand.
TCAGCGGCTTGTCGCCGAGCAGCTCGCCGGGGCCGTAGCGCAGCAGGTTGAACAGGCCGACGTCGACGACGAACGCCGCGCCGCCGACCGCGCCGAAGCGGACGAGCTCGAGCAGCCAGGCGCCCAGGCTCTGCCCGCGCGTCAGCCGATGCACCAGGCCGGGCCGGGCAGCGGGCGCGGCCGGCGCTGCAGCTGCAGCGGACACGGCGGCCGGAGCGGACTCGGGCATGCCAGGGCCGGCGGGCACGCCGGCGCTCGGGGCCGCCGCCGGGCGACTCCCGGCGTCGGCAGAGCGGGACACGGTCACCCCCGAAGCCTAGACGCCGTTACAGTCGATGCTCGTGGGAGCACCGGTAGTCGCAGTCGTGGGCGGGGGCCAGCTGGCCCGGATGATGCAGCAGCAGGCCATCGCATTGGGGGTGCACCTGCGGGTGCTCGTCGAGTCGCCGACGGTCTCCACCGCGCAGGTGGTCCCGGACGCGCCGGTCGGCGCGGCCGACGACGCCGCCGCCATCCGGAAGTTGGTCGACGGGGCCGCCGTCCTCACCTTTGAGCACGAGCACGTGCCCAATGACCTCCTCCGCGAGCTGGAGGCCGACGGCGTGCCCGTGCGCCCGGGCCCCGCCGCCCTCGTCCACGCCCAGGACAAGATCGTCATGCGCCGCCGCCTCACCGAGGTCGGCGCCCCCTGCCCGGCGTGGGCCGCGGTGAGCACCGAGGCGGAGCTGACCGAGTTCGGCGACGCCACCGGCTGGCCCGTCGTCGTCAAGACCGCCCGTGGCGGCTACGACGGCAAGGGGGTGCGGGTCGTGAACAACGCCGCCGAGGCGGCCGACTGGCTCGCCGCCCTCGCGCCCGGCGACGCGCTGCTGGCTGAGGAGAAGGTCCCGTTCACCCGGGAGCTGGCGGTGCTGGTCGCCCGCCGGCCCTCCGGCGGCGCCGACGGCGACGGCGAGGTCCGCGCCTGGCCGGTGGTGGAGACCATCCAGGAGCACGGCGTGTGCAGCGAGGTGCTCGCGCCCGCGCCGGGCCTGTCGGCCGAGACCGCCGCCCGGGCGCAGGAGATCGGCGAGCGGATCGCCACCGGGCTCGGCGTGACCGGCGTGCTGGCGGTGGAGATGTTCGAGGTCCACCACGACGACGGCACCTCCCGCCTCGTGGTCAACGAGCTCGCCATGCGCCCGCACAACTCCGGCCACTGGACCATCGACGGCGCCGTGACCAGCCAGTTCGAGCAGCACCTGCGCGCCGTGCTCGACCTGCCGCTGGGAGAGACGGCGGCCACCGCCGAGCACGCTGTGATGGTGAACCTGCTCGGCTCGCAGCTCGAGGAGCCCCGGGCGGCCTACCCCACCCTCCTGGCCCGCTACCCCCAGGCCAAGGTGCACCTGTACGGCAAGGAGGTCCGCCCGGGCCGCAAGCTCGGCCACGTCACCGTCACCGGCGCGGACCTGGCGCAGGCTCGCGCCACCGCCCACGCCGCCGTCGCGCTGCTGCGCGGGGACGAGCACGTCGAGGGCGAGGACCTGGCGGCCGGCGACCTGGACACCGTGGACCGCTGACCCCGACGCGCCTCGGGAGAAGCCTGGGCGCGTCTCGCGCTGCTGGCTGAAGAGAAAGTACGGATATCCCTTACGAGGTCTTCACCTAGCGATTCCGCACCTGGGGACTGCCGCACGCTCGACGTGGAGAATTACCAGACGAGGCACGCGACGTGAAGATCCGCCGGGTCTACGCCCGGCGGGTCTGCTGGTCCGGCGCAGCCGGCGCCGCGGCGGCTCCCGACCAGCCACCGGCCGAGGGCAGCTGCTTGCGGGCGGCCGCCCGCGCCGACAGCACGCCGGCGGTGAGCAGCGCGCTCGCGGTCAGCACGTTGAGCCCGACGGCGACGGCCGCCCCGACCGAGCGTGGCCGCCAGGTCGACGGCTGGACGAGCGTGTCGAGCAACGCGGCACCGCCCATGACGGCGCAGACCCGGCCGGGCAGCGGGCTCTCCGCGTCCCCGAGCAGCGCTTGCCACAGCGCGCCGGCCGCGAGCGGCCACGGCGCGGAGAGCCCCGTGCCCAGTCCCAGGCCCTGCTGCACGGCGGCCGAGCCGGGCACCGTGCGACCGAAGGGCCGGCAGGGCGTCTCGGTGGAGACGGCGGTCAGGCCGCCGAACGCCGTGGCGCCGGCGAAGGCGGTGGCCGCCGTCGCGAGGGGTACGTCCATGGCGATGCTCCTTCGGAGGGCCGGTACGTGCCCGACCCAGCGTGCCAGCCCGGGGGCGGCGCGGCGCGGGCTGCGCCGAGAATGAACGGCCCCGCCGCCCGTCGGCGGGCGGTGGTTGACTGACGCCAGGAGCCGGCGGGGCCCCGCCGGCCAGAGCAGCGGGAGGCAACGTGGGCGCCGTCGTCGGGATCGTCATGGGCTCGGACTCGGACTGGCCGGTGATGGAGGAGGCCGCCGACGTCCTGGCCGACTTCGGCGTCGAGGCCGAGGTCGACGTCGTCTCGGCGCACCGGATGCCCGCCGAGATGCTCGAGTACGGCCGCAGCGCCGCCGAGCGCGGTCTGCGGGTGATCATCGCCGGCGCGGGCGGCGCGGCGCACCTGCCCGGCATGCTCGCCGCCGTCACCCCGCTGCCGGTGATCGGGGTGCCGGTGCCGCTGCAGCACCTCGATGGGATGGACTCGCTGTTGTCCATCGTCCAGATGCCTGCCGGCGTGCCGGTCGCCACGGTGTCGGTCGGCGGGGCGAAGAACGCCGGCCTGCTCGCGGCCCGCATCCTCGGCTCCGGCAGCGACGACGACGCCGCCCGGGTCCGGGAGCAGATGGTCACCTACCAGGAGGGGCTGCGCCAGGTCGCGCAGGAGAAGGGCGCGCGCCTGCGCGCGCAGCGCGGGCACAAGATCGGCTTCGGTGGCTGAGCGGGAGCTCGGCCGGGCGGTCCTGGGCTGGATCATGGTCGTGGCGGGCGCCGGCTTCGTCGTCGCCGGCCTCGTCGTGGGAGTGTGGCGCGGGGCCGACGGCGTGACGGGGCCGTTCCTCTACGCCGTCGCCCGGCTCCTCGCCGGCGGCGGGCTGTTCATCTACTTCGGCCGCCGGCTGGTCCGGCGGTGCCCGCGGCGTCCCAGCCGCGGCGTCAGCCGCTGAACGCCTCCATGATGTCCATCGCCGCCGGACCCATGAGCACGATGAACAGCACCGGCAGGATGCACAGGATCAGCGGGAAGATCACCTTGACCGGGATCTGCATGGCCTTCTCCTCGGCGCGCTGGCGCCGCTTGAGCCGCATCTCGTTCGCCTGGGTGCGCAGCACCTCGCCGATGGCGATGCCGTAGGTGTCGGCCTGGACGACGGCGCGCACGAACCGGCGCAGGTCGGCCACGTCGGTGCGGGTCGCCAGCGACTCGTAGGCCTGCCGGCGCGACTGGCCCACCTGGATGTCCTGCAGGGTGCGGACCAGCTCCTCGGCCAGCGGGCCCCGGCCGTTCTTGCCCGCCCGGGCCATGGCGGAGTCGAACCCCAGCCCGGCCTCGACGGCGATGGTCATCTGGTCCAGGGTGTCGGCCAGCTCGAGCTGGATCTGCTCGCCCCGCTCTTGGGCGCGGCTGTGCAGGAGCAGCTCGGGCAGGAAGTAGGCGACCACCACCACGACGGAGCCGATCAGGAGCGTCAGCGCGCCCGGCCGCGCCGAGGCATAGAGCACCACGAGCGTCGCGGCGCCCAGGCCGAGGAGCAGCTTGCCGGCCAGCAGCCGGTCCAGGGGCCAGGCCGCCGGGCGGCCGGCACGGGCGAGGAGCCGGTCGAGCAGCCGGATCGACGCGCCGGGGGTGAGCCGGCGGGCGAGCGCGGCCAGCCCGCCCGCGTCGGAGGCGAGCCCCGCCGCGGCCAGCTCGGCGGCGGCCGGGTCGCTCCGCTCGAAGCCGCGCTGGAGGTTGACGACCGTGCGCCGTCGGGCGGTGTTCGGGCCGGCGAGCAGCAGCCAGACCAGCACGGCGATCGCCGCAGTCAGCGCGGCGACGGCACCTAGGACCAGGGCGGGCACGGGCGTCCTCTCAGAACTTGATCTTGACGGTCTTGCTCAGCCACACCCCGCCCACCACGAGCAGGACGACGGCGAGCCCCATGAGCCCGTAACCGAGCAGGCTCTGGGTGAACTTGGCGAGGTAGGCGGGGTTGGCCACCAGCAGGAACGCGACGATGCCGAACGGCAGCGCCATGAGGACGATCGCGGAGAGCTTCCCCTCGGCGCTCAGGGCCTTGACCTGGCGGCGGATCTGGTTGCGCTCGCGGATGGTGCGGCCCACGCCGTCGAGCACCTCGGCGAGGTTGCCGCCCACCTCCCGGTTGATGGCGATGGCCTGGGTGACCCAGTCGAAGTCCTCGCTGCCCATCCGGGCGGCGGTCTCGGCCAGCGCCTCGCCGAGCTCGCGGCCCACCCGGGTCTCGTTGATGACCCGCGCGAGCTCCTCGGAGGTGGGCTGCTCGGACTCCCGCGCCACCGAAGCCAGCGCCTGGGGGAGGCTGTGCCCGGCCCGCAGGCTGGACGCCATGAGCTGGAGCGAGTCGTCGAGCTGGTCGGCGAAGGCGGCCTGCCGCTTGCCGATGAGCATGCCGACCCGCACCCGCGCTCCGACGGGCACCAGGGCCGCGAGCACCAGCCCCAGCAGGGGACCGGCGAGCACGGCCCCGACCGCGCCGGCGACCACCATCCCCACGACGAGCAGCACGAGCAGGTCCTGCGGGCGGCTCTTGATCCCGGCCCGCTCCAGCGCCGCGACACCGGCCCCCGCGCGGCGGCGCTGCAGCGCCTTGGCGGCCGCCTCGGTGGTGAGCGCGGCGGCCCCGGCGAGCAGTCCCGGGCTCGGGGCGGCGCCGAGCCGGCGGCGGTCCAGCGGCAGGCGCGCGGGGCGCGGGCCGAGGAGGAGGTAGACGGCCACGCCGAGACCTAGCACGAGGGCGCCCAGGCCCAGTTGGAGCTGGATCATCGCAGCGTCCACTCCTCCGGGACGCCGAACACCCGCGGGGAGACCGAGATGCCGAGCTCGGCGAAGCGGTCGGTGAACCGGGGGCGCACGCCGGTGGGCCGGGTGGTGCCCAGGAAGCGGCCGTCGGGGGCGACGCCGGCGGAGTAGTCGAAGAGGAAGGCGTCCTGCAGGGTGACCGTCTGGCCCTCCATGCCCTGGACCTCGGTGACGGCGGTGACCCGGCGGGTGCCGTCGCGCAGGCGCGTGAGCTGGACGATGACGTCGACGGCGGAGGCGATCTGCTCGCGGATGGCCCGCAGCGGCAGGTCCATGCCGGCCATGAGCACGAGGGTCTCCAGGCGGGCGATGGCATCGCGCGGCGAGTTCGCGTGCACGGTGGACAGCGACCCGTCGTGGCCGGTGTTCATCGCCTGGAGCATGTCCAGGGACTCCCCGCCGCGGACCTCGCCGACGACGATGCGGTCGGGCCGCATGCGCAAAGAGTTGCGGACCAGGTCGCGGATGGTGATCTCGCCCTTGCCCTCGGTGTTGGCCGGCCGGGCCTCCAGCCGCACGACGTGCTCCTGCTGGAGCTGCAGCTCGACGGCGTCCTCGATGGTGACGATGCGCTCGCCCTCGGGGATGAACGAGGAGAGGACGTTGAGCAGGGTGGTCTTACCGGTGCCGGTGCCGCCGGAGACGATGATGTTGAGCCGGGCCTCGACGCAGGCGTGGAGGAGCTCGGCCATCTCCGGGCTCATCGTGCCGAAGCGGATGAGGTCGTGGACCTGGAACGGGTCGCGCGCGAACTTCCGGATCGTCAGGGAGGAGCCGTTGAACGCCAGCGGCGGGATGACCGCGTTGACGCGCGAGCCGTCGGCGAGGCGGGCGTCGACGAGCGGGGAAGACTCGTCGATGCGCCGGCCGACCTTGGAGACGATGCGCTCGATGATCCGGCGCAGGTGCTCCTCGGAGGCGAACCGCACCGGGCTGCGGGAGAGCTTGCCGTGCTGCTCGACGTAGACCATCTCCGGGCCGTTGACCATGATCTCGGTGATCGAGTCGTCGTCGAGCAGGCGCTGGAGCGGGCCGAGGCCGAGGGCGTCGTCCTGCACGTCGCGGATGAGGCGCTTGCGCTCATCCCCGGTCAGCGGGACCTTCTCCTCCTCGACCACCTGGTTGAGCTCGGCGCGCACCAGGGCGTGCAGCTGGTCCTCGCTCAGCGAGGGGTCGGTCAGGCGCGCGCCCATGCGCTCGAACAGCGCCGTGGCGGCTCGGTCCTTGAGCCGGCCCAGGGCGTCGCTGGGCGCCGCGGTCGCCGAGACGGCGGTGGCGCCCGCAGCGCGGCGGCCGGAGAGCGTGGCGCGCTCGGTGGCCGGGGCGGCGACGTTGGCGGCGGGCGTGCCGGGGGAGGGCGGGACGACGGCGAAGGTAGGCGGCCCCGGCACGTCACCGAGGGGGGCCGCACCAGCGGGAGCGGCCGGTGCGGTCGGGGCCGTCGCGGCGAGGGGCAGTCCCTCGGCTGGAGCGGCGAACGGGCTGCCCGGGCCGAGCATCGGTTCCGCGGCGGCCGCGCGCCGCCCGCCGGCCCGGTGCCGCGTGGCGCCGTCGTCCGGCGTGGCGGCGGTCGTGCCCGTCGGGGCGAGGTCAGAGCCAGGGTGGTCGGCCGCGTGCGCACCGGTGGCGCGCAGGCGCTGGGCGAGGTTCATCAGGCGCCGACCTTGACGCCGCGGTGGCGGCCGCGCCGGCGGCCCGGCTTCGCCACAAGGGTGGGCACGCCGGCGAAGCGTTCCACGAGCCGGCCGAGCTGGCGGGTCATGGAGTTCTTGCCGCCCACCTGCAGCAGAGGGACGCCCTGGTTGACCGACGCGGGCACGGCCGGGCAGCGCGGCAGCGTCAGGTCGACCGCACGGGCGATGGTGGCCTCGACGTCGGCGATGGAGAGCCCGTTCGCGGGGTCCTCGAAGTTGAGCAGCACGAAGCGGCCCTCGGCGAACATGCCGAGGTCGGTGAGGGTGTCGAGCTCCTTGCGCAGCCCGCGCACGCCGGGCACGTCCATGCTCGTCAGCAGCACCGGGTCGGTGGTCTGGTCGAGCGCGGAGAGAGTGTGCTCGTTGAGACCCGGGGCGGTGTCGACCACGACGTACCGGAACTGCGAGGCCAGGGCCTGCAGCAGCCGGCCCACGTCGTCGCCGGAGATGCCGTCCGCCGCCGCCGGCGACTCCGGCGCGCACAGCACGTACAGCCCCGTCTCGTGCAGCGTGAGGAAGGTCTTGAGCACCATGGTGTCGCGCCGGGCCGGGTTGTGGACGGCGTCGGCCAGGGAGTACTCGGGGTCGAGGTTGAGGGCGCTGGCGACGTCGCCGAACTGCAGGTCGAGGTCGACCAGGACGGTCGAGTGCGGCACCGTGCGGGCCAGCCCGACGGCGAGGTTGGTCGCCACGGTGGTCTTGCCGACGCCGCCCTTGGGCGAGACGACCGTGATGACCTTGCCCTCGGCGCCGGCGTCCGTGGTCAGCGGCAGCCCTGCGGGGGGCGTCTGCGGGCGGGCGAGCTGGGCGGCGCGGCCGAGCGCGTCGCGCATCTCGGTGGCGTCGGCGGCCGGCGTGAGGATGTCCCGGACGCCGGCTCGCATCGCCGCCAGGCCCACCTCGGCGGGGCAGTCGCTGACGAGGATGATGCCGATGCCGGGGGAGATGGCGGTGAGACCCGCGGCGACGTCGAGCACCTGGTCGGGGGCGGTGCGCGCGTCGAGGACGACGGCCTCGGGCAGGCCGCCGGCGACGGCGAGCACCTCTCCGGGCGTGGTGGGCAGCTGGGGCAGGGCCACGTATGCGCCGCCGGTCGCCGCCGCGACGGTGGCGGCGAGCTCGGGGGAGGCGGTGGCCAGCACGACGTGGCTCATGGGTACACGTTCTCCTCGGTGACGATGCGGGTGCCGTCGGTGGTGGCGTCCTCGGGCTCCAGGGAGAGCCAGACGGTGGCATGCTCGGCGGCGAACACGAGACGTTCGGCGTCCGGCGGGTTGACGGCCAGGGTGACCATGACGGCCCCGGTGGGGGCGACGTCGGGTCCGGGGGGTGCGTCCGCTGCGGGTGCCGCGTCGCCCTCGGTCTCGGGGGCCGGTGCGACGCCGCCCTGGACGGCGGTGACCAGCACCTTGTCCAGCGTCAGGCGGGTGCGGGCCGGTTCGGTGAGCGAGACGAACACGCCCACGAGGTCGCCGGGCTGGACCCGGCCGCCGACGACGCGGCTGGGGTCCAGGAGGACCGAGACCTGGTGCATGCCGGCGGGGATCTCGACCGCACCGGTGTCGACGACGGAGGGGTCGGCGAACCGGGCGGCGAGGAGCTGCTCGCCCACCTGCAGGTCCGTGGTCGTGACCTGCCCGGCGAGGTCGTCGAGCGTGGTCAGGGCGCCGTCCGCGACGGCCGTGGCGGGCAGCTCCGTGAGGGCGACGGCGCCGCCGAGCTGGTCGGCGGGCGTCCCCTGGGGGACGGGCTGGGTGACGACGAGGACGTCGACGGGCTGCATGCCGGCCAGGGCTCGCTGGTCGGCGCCCGCGACGTAGGTGAGCACGAGGACCCCGCCGAGGACGGCCAGGACGATCGCCGCGACCGCGGCGAGGACACGACGTTTCACGATGTCTCGTTCACTCGGTAAGGGCGACGACTGAGGCGCCCAGGTCGGGGGCGCCCGCGCCGTAGCGGAAGGCGTCGGAGAGGTCGACGAACTCGACGAACTGGCCACTGATGCAGGTGTTGACGCTCTGCGGGCAGGGCGTGCCCCAGACGTCGCCGCCGTGGCCGACGAACGCGTACCCGCGGAGGGTGAAGGCCGCGTAGCCCACGATGTCGTACCAGGCCGAGTTGCCCTGACCGCCGTAGCGGTCGTAGACGGGCAGCAGCACCGTGGCGTTGCGCAGGGCCTTGATGTCCGTCGTCTCGCACTCGGACGGCAGGGAGTTGCCAGGGTCGGATCCCTGGACGTTGGTGCCGATGGCACTGGTGGTCTGGCACGTGCCCGGATTCGTCTTGAGCCAGCCGAAGCCGCCCGGGACGGGGTTGCCGGAGTTCGTGGTCGGGCAGGGCCAGCTGGCGGGCAGGTCGCTGAGCTTGAGGTCCTTCGACCGCAGGATGGTGAGGAGCACGGGGCTGGCCGACGTGAGGCTGCCGCCCTGGCGCTTGATCTGTGCCTGCAGCTCGCACTTGTGCAGGGCGAGAGGAAGGACCGCCGTCCCGCCCGTGGGCCGACCCCACGCTGCCGTGGCGCGCGCGCCGAGGGTGGTGCTGTCGGCGCCGAGCACCGGCGCGAACCAGTGCTCGGTGACGCCGGAGGTCTGGACGGTGACGCGGCCAGACGCGGGGGTGAGGCCGGGAGTCAGGACCTGGCCCCGCACGTCCTCATCGTCGACGTTCGCCTCCGCCAGATCCTGGGCGGTCACCGTCGGGGTGCGGCAGTTGCCGCGAGCGCAGTCCTGCGCGATGGCCAGGGCCGCGGCGTCGGCGGCGGTCTGGAGCTGCTGACGCTCGGACCACATCGCGGCCACGTCGATTGAGATGGCCGCGAAGCCGATGAGCGGGATGACGAGCAGCGCCACAATGACGTTGACCGCCCCGCGCTCGTCCCTCAGCCGTGACATCGCATGGTCCCCTTCCCCGTGAGAGTGAGATCCGCACCGAACAGGCCGGTGACGAAGCGCATCGGATAGGTGACGGTGACCGTGGCGGTCGCCGTCGGCGTGGACGCCGTGGTGAGGCAGCTGGAGGGCGTCACCCGGATCTGGTCGTCGGTGAGGTGGAGGTCCGGGGCGTAGCCGCGGACCGTCTCGCGGGTGCTCGTCACGCTGTTGTGCAGGGCCATCACTCGCACGCCTTCGCGGGCGGCGCCCGAGAGGGTGGTCTGGAGGTGGTAGGCCCGGCCGAACTCGGCGATGCCGACCACGAGGAGGAGCAGCAGGGGGAGGATCAGGGCGAACTCGACGGCGGCTGCGCCGCGATCGCGTTGCTTGCGGCTCACCGTGCCTCCTCTGTTCCTCGAGCCTCCGACCTGCCGGGCTGGTCCCGGCGCAGCGCTCAGGGGGTTCGCTGCGCCGGACCGGCCGGTTGGTTACTCGGTGATGCCCGAGCCAGCACCCAGCTGCTCGGTGACCTTGTCGAAGAGGCCGTCGAGCTGCCGCCCCAGAAGCGCGACGGCAACGATGATCACGACGGCGATGAGGCCGACCATGAGGCCGTACTCGACGGCGGTGGCGCCACGGTCCTTCTGGCCCTCGAAGCGGCCCTGGACGACGTGGAACATGGTGAGCAGGTAAGCGGCTGCACGGTTCATGTTGATCTTCCTTGGCTTGGCGCTCCGGATTTCCGGACCGCGGACTGCGTCGGATCGGGCGACCCGGCGTCTGGGATCAAGGTGGCAGATGTTTGCTGATCCGGCAAGAGTGCAGACCAGGTTGACTTACCTACTGCGCAAACACGGGGCGTGAGCGGTTCGTGGATCGTCGGTGGACGTCAACGGCTGTCGAATGCGGCTGCGTGACGCCCGTAATTGCACCCTCCGCTCTCAGGTGTCCGGCTCGGGGACCGTTTCGCCGCTGATTCACCTGCTGCTCGACGGGGCTGCGCGGACGCTACGCTGTGGGCATCATCACGCCCTGAATACCTCATGCTGACCAAGCGCGAAAACCTGCGTGCCCAGCAAGCTCGCTGGTTCGGCATGCCCTAGGGTGTGGCGCATGACGGCGACGGAGACGACGGTGAACGAAGCCCGGGAGATGGGTCTGCGTGAGCTCAAGAAGCAGATGACCCGGGAGGCGCTCGCGGACGCCGCGCTCCGACTGACCGGCGAGAAGGGCCTCGACAACGTCACCATCGAGGAGATCGCCCGCGCCGCCATCGTCTCCCCGCGCACCTTCTCGAACTACTTCTCCTGCAAGGAGGAAGCCGTCGTGACGGCCGGCGCGGCCGACCCCGCCGTCCTCGTCGCCGCGTTCCTCGCGGTGGCGGACGCCGAGCCGCCGCTCAAGGCGCTGTGCCAGGTGCTCTCCGACCACGCCAGCTCCCGGACGGACGAGCAGCTGCGCGTCATCGTCGAGAAGCTCGAGCTCGTCCAGCGCTACCCGTCCCTGCTGCCGTTCCAGTCCGCGCAGTACGACCGGCTGGAGGAGGGGCTGCGCGGCGCCGTCGCCAAGAAGACCGGCACGCAGCCGGACACGGACGTCTACCCCTGGCTCGTCGCTGCCGCGGCGGTGTCGTGCCTCCGCTCCGCCCTGCAGCTGTGGGCGCGCGCCGGCGACGACGCCGGGCGCCTCGCGCCGTTCATCCAGGACGCGTTCAACCAGGTCAGCGCCGGCCTGCCGGTCCCGCGCCGCTGACGTCACCCGGCGAGCGCCGGTGCGGCGGGAGCGTCCACCTGGCACGTTCCGGCCATGGCAGCACCCTGTCACCCCTTGAACGGTTCCACCCCCCACCGCGTGGGGCAGCATGTGGTCATCACATTCGTCGGCCCCGGCCGGTGAACACGAACCCGGCTGCTGGGGCGGAGCACCGGGCATGGCGAAGGAAGTCACCCATGTCTGTCCCGTCCGTCCGCGTGCCGGTTGCTGACCTGCTCACCACGGTGCTGCCAGAGCGACCGGCCGAGGTCATGCCTCTCACCCGGCGCTCCGCGGTGCACGTCACGAGCGGACGCGGCGAGCGCGACGCCGTCGGCGGGCTGCTGCCCTGGGCACGCCGCGTCGGGGAGCGGCGCGACCGCGTCATCAACCTCGCGGACGCGGGCCGGCGTCACCAGCTCGTCGCCAGCCTCGCCGGTGGCATCGCGGCCGCCGCCCAACTCGACACCGAGCTGCTCGCGGGCGACCCGCCGCCCCCGGCCCAGGCCCTCGGCTTCTCGCACGGGATGGCTGGGGTGCTCTGGGCGCTCGCCGAGGTGGGCGCGCACGTCCCCGACGCGCTCGTGACCTGGCTCGCCGAGGCCTCCGACCGGGCGCCGCTCGGCCCCGGACTCGCGCAGGGCCGCAGCGGCCTCGCGCTCGCCCTGGACGCCCTGGGCGACCATGACGCCGCCGCCCGTCAGTGGGCCGCCGTCGAGCTGACCGATCCGGAGGACCTCGGGCTCACACTCGCCGACGGCCTGGCCGGCGTCGGCCTGGCCCTGCTCGAGCGGGCCCCCATCCGCGACGGCGAGGCGCTCCTCGCCCGCGTGGAGACGCTGGCCCGCGCGCTGGCGGACCAGCTGCGCGAGGAGCCGCGGATGGACCGCCTCGGTCTCATGCGTGGCGGGGCGGGCGCGGCGCTGTTCCTGCTGCACGTCTACGACCTCACCGAGGACGAGTCCCTCCTCGCGCCCATCGAGCAGTGCCTGCGCCACGACCTCGCCATGCTGGGCTGGGGCTCGTTCGGCCGGCACGCCGCGCTGCCGCTGTGGTTGCGGCCCGGCTCGCTCAGCGAGGGCAGCATCGGTGTCGGCGTGGTGCTCCACCAGGCGATGCAGCACCTCGACGCCCCCTGGGTGGCCCAGGCCGCCGCCGACATCACCGAGGCCGCCGAGATCTGGCTGCTCGAGCGGCCCGGCCTCTCGCGCGGACGCGCGGGCGCGGTCCTCGCCCTGCAGTACCTGCGCTCGCACCCGTGGGAGACGGCGGAGGAGCGGTTCGCGCGCATGCGGCCCTTCCTCGAGCCGCTCACCGTGCACGGCTCCGCCCTCGGCACCGAGCCGTCCACCCCCCTGCCTCTCGGCCTCGAGGACGGCGCGGCGGGCATCCTGCTGGCGCTGGGGCACCTGGGGATGGCCGGGGACCGGCGGCTGCCGTTCTTCTGGTGAGGCGCTGAGTGCCCTCGGGTGAGCGGTCGCCGGGCGGGCGCGGCGCCGCAGCCCGCGGGCCTCAGCCCAGCGGTGCCCCCAGGGCGGCCATGAACGGCTCGGGGTCGACGTGCCGGCCGTTCTCGTACACCCCGAAGTGCAGGTGGCACCCGGTGGAGTTGCCCGAGTTCCCGACCAGGGCGATGACCTGACCGGCGGCCACGTGGTCGCCGGAGCGGACGAGCACCCCGCCGGCGTCCATGTGGTTGTAGGACGTCTCCACCCCGCCGCCGTGGTCGACGAACACCACCCGCCCGGTCAGCCCCCGGAACGGGCCGCCCGCATACGTCACGACGCCCTCGGCGGCGGCGTACACCGGCGTGCCGCACGCGGCGGCGAGGTCGGTGCCGGCGTGGAAGTGTGACCCCTCCCCGCCGTCGCCGACGGCGAGCACCCGCGGCCCGTAGCGGGAGCTCACCGGGGCGTCGAGGGGGGCGAGCCACTGGCCGGTGCCGAACGCCGCCGGGCGCACGCTGCTCGCCATAAGGCAGGTCAGCGCGCCGGCACCCGGCCCGGGGGCCGGGGAGAGGTTGATGTGCGGGTGGTCCATGTGGTTCGCCGTCGGGCTGCCGCGGTCGTCCATCAGGCGCCAGCCGTCCTGGGGGGAGGCGGCGAACCAGATGCGCTGGCGCCAGATGATGTAGTCGATCCCGAGGCGCGTGGCGTTGGCGATGGCGTAGTCGACAATCGCGTCGCCCTTGGCGGCGTCGTCGCCCACCATGAAGTCCAGCGCCAGCCCGGCCGGGTGGCCGCCGCTGTCGACGGCGTTCTCCCGGTACCCGCCGATCTCGGCGACGGCGAAGCGCTGCCCGATCTCCGCCGCGACCGCCGCGGTGTGCGGAGCGACCGGCCCGAGGTCGTAGCTGGCGGGGACGGCCGGCACGGCACCCGTGCCGGGCGAGGTGGCGGAAGGTGACGGCCCGCCCGAGGGCGACGGCCCGGCCGGCGGCGTGGGGGTGGGCTGGCCGCCCGGTACCCCGGCGAGCGCGGCCACCACCGCGACGGCGTCGGCCCAGTACTTGGCGTAGTGGCGCGGGTCGGCGTTGCGCTGCACCCGGTTGGCCGCGATGGTCGGCTCGAGCTCGCGCCAGCCCTCCACCCGGTCGAGCGCCTGGAAGAACAGCCGGGCCGAGCGCTCTGGCGCCATCCGCTCGGCGTAACTGCCCCAGTTGTCCTGCTGCTGGAACAGCCCGACGGAGGTGGTCGGCCGCCCGTCAGGGTTGGTCACCCCGTGCACGGCGTCGCCGAAGGGCAGGTTGCGCAGCGAGGACTCGCCCATCGCCGTCATCACGGCGACGGTCTGGCCCCACGGGTCGAACCCGAGCTCCTTGCCCACTCTCAGGATGGTCGCCGCGTTCTGCAACTGCTCCCCGGCGTAGCCGGCCACCTCGCCGTCGGGCACGCCCGCGACGTCGACGCCGGACCCGCCGGGCTGGCACCACGCCTGCGGCCGGTTGCTCAGCCCGGCTCCAACGAACAGCACCAGCGCCAGGCCCGCGCCGCCGAGCAGGGCGAGGACGACGACGGCGGCGAGCAGCTTGCGCACCTCACCCACCCGCCGGCTCGGCGTGCTGCACCAGCCAGGGCGCGCCGGCGGCGGTGCGGGTGAGGGTGACGGCGTAGTCGCCTGCGTCGGTGCCGACGACGACGGTCGCCACGTACGCGGACGGCCAGTCCTGCGCGGTGGCGGTCCCGGTCACCGCGGTGGGCGGCACGTTGCGCGGGTCGACGGCGGCGTAGTAGGTGCGCGCCTCGGGCGCCATGAGCGGCTGGATGCCGGCCAGCCAGTCCCGGGCCGGCAGGTCCGGCCGGGCGAACGCGCGCATGAACGCCACCGCCTGAGCCTCGGCGTCGTGCTTGGCTGCCTCGTCCCACACCGGGGGCGTGTGCTCCTGGTCCTGGCCGCCCAGGTCGCCCTCCATCGGGGCGCTGTCGGTGGGGGAGGGGGTCGACGACGGCGCGAGGGTCGCCGTCGTCGTCGGGCTCGGCGACGGCGGCTCCGGAGTGGGGGAGCAGGCGGCGAGCAGCGCGACGGCGAGCACCGCCGTCGCGCCGGCCCTACCTGCGCCCGCCACGGGTCATGGCCTCGTCGGTGTTGGTCAGCCCCGTCTCGAACGCCGAGCGGATGTGCTCGACCATGACCTCGGGATCCCGGCCGCGCTTGAAGAGGTGGAAGCCGTCACCCAGCGCCGGCAGCGTCGCGGCGAGGCCCGGCTCGAAGCCGAAGTCGTGCACCACCCGGTCGATGTCGTCGGCGCGGGACTGGCGGTAGCAGTGCACCGTCTGGGCCTCCTGCAGCACGGTCATCGCGGGGGAGTCGGCCGGGATGTCGGCGATCTTGTGGATGGCGACGACCAGCGCCAGGCCCAGCCCGCGGGCGAGCTTGGTGTTGGCCCGCATGAGCTGGGCGTTGGGCCCGCCGACCAGGTGCCAGCCCTCCTCGGCGATGAGGTTGGTGAACCGGCCGCGCTCGCGGCGCAGCGTGCCGAGCAGCCACATGTTCGCGATGGCCATGACGGTCGGCACCGCGGGGCCGTCCTCGGGCAGCTGGGAGACGTCGAAGCTGGTGAGCTTCTCGCCCAGCGACACCCACGGGGAGGTGGGCCCGTCGAAGATGCCCGAGTACTCCTCGAGCAGCCCGTCGAGCAGGAACCGCACGCCCAGGCCGGCCTCGTGCAGGCGCTCCAGGGCCCCGGGGGTGAGGTCGGCGTAGGCGGGGTCCTCGGCCGCGTGGCCGGCCTGGGCGAGGACGTCGGGCAGGACCGGGATGCGCTCGTCGGCCTCGGCGGCGCGCATGGCCAGGCGGTAGGCGCTGCGCAGCGCCTCGCGCTCCCACTGGTCCAGCGGCGCGCCGCCCTGGGCGAGCTCGGCGGCCACCTGCAGCAGGTGCGCCTGGTTCTTCGCGCCGGTGCCGCCGGTGATGACCGGGTCGAGCAGGTTGATGACCGTGCCGCCGGGCTCGAGGGAGAAGCGCAGCGGCGCGGCGCCGTAGCGCTCGACCAGCGCGCAGTACTCGCCCTCGCCGCCGCGGTCCTTCTTGTCGAAGATCACCGACCGGCGCCCGGCGAGGGTCAGCGGGCGCAGCACGTAGACGGTCTTGAGCAGGCTCGACTTCCCGGCGCCGATGTCACCGAGCACCAGGACGTTGGGGGAGGAGATCAGGCCCTTGGCGTAGGCGGTGAACGGGTCGTGCGCGACGACGGCGTTGGACAGGCAGTCCCGGCCGATCGCCACCCCCTCGGCGTCGGTGGGGGCGGCGACGACGGCGGTGTTGAGCACCTCCGCCTGCCGGGTGGTGGTGGGAGCGCCGCGGTGCAGCGGGGCGTAGTAGCCGCGCCGGGCGCGCCGCAGCTTGGGCCGGGTCGGCCAGCCGCGGGCCTCCCACGGCGGGCGGCCCTCGCCCTCGCCGGGGGCGGACACCGGGGCGCGGAAGAAGTTGCGGCGCTTCTTGGGCGGGGCCGTCTCGGCGGGTGCGGCGTCCTCCGCCACCTCCGCTGGTGCGTCCTCCGGCGTCGCCTCGACCGGTGCGGCGTCCGGCGTCGCCTCGGCGACGTCCGTGGCGGTCTCGGGGTCGGCCAGCTGCTGCCGACGGCGGAACGGGCTCACAGCGCCTCCCTCGCCCCGTGCCCGCTGAGCGAGCGCATCATCCGCTGCGCCGCGGTGGGCGCCGGCGGGCGCATGCCGCGCACGATCGGCCACGTGCACCCCGACGCCGCCGCCTGGTAGGTGTCGAGCCACTCCAGGCGCTCGATGCCCAGGCCCCGCTCCGCCGTCGCCGTCACCAGCCGCACCGCCTGGGCGAGCTCGTCTCTCGAGGGCGCGGAGACGGTGACGTGCCCGAGCCACTCCGCGCCGTGGTGCTGGGTGCCCGGGCGCAGGTCCTCGAGGCGGCGCTGGGCGGCGGAGAGGGAGGCCTCGCTCTCGTCGTCGAGCAGCCGGCCGGCCTCGCGTCGGCGCAGGATCTCGGAGTGGTCGCTGGTGGCGTCGATACGGGCGGTGGCCTTGGCCTCCCGCGCGGGCACCATCCACGTCTGCAGCGACAGGGTGCGCACGATGCGCTCGGGCATCCCCGACAGCAGCGGCGTCACCCACAGGCTGTTGCGCTCGCCGGTGGCCATGGCCGTGGCGGTGACGACCGCGGTGCGGTGCCACCACCGGACCGGCGCGCCGGTGGTGGGGTCGACGTCGTCGACCACGTGCGCGGAGTAGACGTCGGTGCTGGGCAGGCCGAGGGCCTCGGGGTCGACGTCGTGGGTCTGGTCGACGGGCCGGGAGGGGTTCTGCATGTGGGCGATGACGGCGGCCGCCTCGTGCGCGGTCAGCGCCCGCACCCGGCCCATCCGGGCGCGCCGCAGGCCGCGGGTGATCGCGTCGACCTCGTCGACCATGAGCCGGCGCCAGCCGTCGCGGCCGGGCCCGTAGCGGGCGGCGGCGCGGGAGAAGGCCCCGGTGAGCGGCCAGCGCACGGCGACGTAGTGGCGCTGGACCATCTCGCGCCGGCCCATCCGGTGGAGCAGGTCGTCGTAGGAGCGCAGCAGCTCCTCGGGGGCGTCGGCGTCCACCTGGGAGACCACCCAGGCCTCGTGGCCCGCGGAGTCCGGCGGCAGCACCCGAGTCACGCTCTGCACCGCGCGGGCGAGGGAGTCCTCGCTGCCCAGCGAGGCGAGGAACGCCCCCCAGGCCACCTGGGCCTGCTCCACGGCGTGCTCGGACTCGATCCCGCGGACCTGGCCGGAGACCTCGAAGGCCACCGACAGGTACGGCTCCTCACCGGTCGGGGCGTGCCAGGCGATGCCGGGCCGGCCGGGGCGCCGGTCCAGCCAGCCCATGCCCTCGGCGCCGTCGGGGCGCTCGCGCAGCGCGGCGGCCTCCCGGGCGGCGACACGCCGGTGGCGCCGACGGGCGCCGAGCTCGGTCCAGCGGGCGTCGTCGAAGGGGACGTAGGCGACCGTGCCCGTGCGGGTGCGCTCCCTCCACCGGCGCCGCGCCACCCACCGCTCGGCCAGCGAGCCGTGCACGGTCGGGGACGTCACCAGCCAGGTGACGATGACCAGCGCGGCGCCGCCCGCGAAGCCCGGCGTGCCCAGCGTGATCGTCAGCACCATGCCGGCGACGGCGGCCGCCAGCAGCGCGAAGAGCCGGCTGTGCGGGACCGAGCCGCCGAAGAAGCTCCGGTGCCCGCTCTCCCCGCCGAGGATCGAGGTGCGGCTCATCGGGCGGCCCCCGGCTTGCGGTGGCGGTGGACGACGGCGGCGGTGGCGGTGGCGTCGGGTGCGGCGCCGCCCGCACCGCCGGGCGCAGGGCCGTCGGCACGTGCGGCGGAGGCGCCGGCCGGGCCCGCCTCGGCGCCGACCGCCGGGGCCCCGGCAGGCGTGGCACCGCCGGCGGTGGCGCCGGTCGCCCCGTCAGGGGAGGTGCCGGTCCCCTCCGGGCCGCCGGGCGTCGCAGGGATGTCCGGCCCCTCCTCGCGGGACTGCTGGGCCATCGCGGCGCGCTGCACCGGGCCCGGCTCGGGCGGCGCGGGACGTCCGTGGACCGTGTTGGACAGCAGGGGGAGCAGCGTCGCGGTGCCGTCGAAAGTCGCCGAGCCGCCGAGGGACAGCGGCCGGCTGGCCTGCAGTCGGGCCACCCGGGCGACCGAGGACTCCCCGGCCGGCGCGGGACCGGTGCGTGCCGCCGTCGTCGTCCCGCCGGTGCCGGGCAGGTCCGGCGCGGGGGCCGGGCGCAGGCTGAGCAGGGCGATCGGGGCGAGGGCGGCGAGGATCATCGCCACCGCGGCGGCGGTGAGGTTGGCGAGCTGCTCGATGCGCGGGTCGGTGGACAGCCAGCGGGTCTGCGCGGCGGTCATCCGCAGCGTCAGGCCGATGAGAAAGAACAGCAGCGGCTTGGCGGCCAGGATCGCCACCCACGCCAGCACCATCCGGGTGCCGGTGCGCCGGTGCGCCGGGTCGACCAGCCAGGCCAGGGCCAGCGGCACGAGGGCACCGGTGAAGTACAGCGTCACCATGGCCACGACCAGCACCAGCGCGACGAGCAGCAGCCCGAGGAGCATGAGGCTCATGACGAGCAGGGCGACGACGACGCCGCCGACCACCCCGCTCGGCTCGGTGGCGTCGATCATCGCGGTGAGGTTCGCGACGGCACCGGTGACCGAGCCGCCCGCGGCCCAGTCGATGAGGGACTGACTGAGCGCGCCGAAGAAGCGCACCACCACCCATCCGGCCGCCGGCCCGTAGATCGCCCCGCCCAGGAAGAGGACGGAGTAGGTGGTGAAGGACTCGAGCAGCTCGTGGCCGGTGATGAGGCGCCGCGCGGCGCGCACGACGTTCCACAGCAGCAGCACCGCCCACAGGAAGATCGCGGCGGCGAAGGAGATCCGGTAGGCCTCGAGGAACCAGCCGGCGCTGAGGTCGGGCTGGGTGGCGGTGAGCAGCCAGGGCAGCAGGTCGCTGGCCAGGCCGTGCGCCGCCTCTTTGATGTTGGCGAAGAGGAACCCGAGCGGGTCGACGTCGAAGGAGACCACCGGCGCCGGGGGCGGGACGGTGGCTCCCAGGACGCCGGGCGTCACGTCGGGGCTCCGGTGCTCATGGGCGCGCTCCCGTCAGCCCGCGACCTGGAGGATCGCGCCGACGATGACGCCGAACGCGGCCACGCACACGAGCGAGATGGCGGCCGTGACGGCGCGGGAGCGACCTCGGCTGTGGTCGTGGGGGTTGTCCCCGGCGGTGGCCATGACGACGATCCCCTGGAGCAGGAACACGATCGTCACCAGCAGCGCGAGGGCCCACAGCGCGGCGAAGACCTTCTGCCACCACTGGGTGAACTCGGCGCCGAAGATGGTGAAGTCGGGCAGGATCCCGTCGATCGGGTTCTTGATGGACGCCTGGGCCGCAAGCACCTGGGCGCCGAGCCGATCAAGCACGGTCGCTCCCGGCTCCGCGCACGCTGATGACAGCGTTGCCCCCGCCGATTCCTGCCGACATGCCCACCCCCTCGTGCAGCACTTCGACCGGCACCGTTGCACCGGACGCCACCCGTCGGAGTTTGCCAGGCGGCATCGCGCAGCACCCTCCGAACGCGTACTCGATTCTGCCTCCGGGGGCGAGGTCTGCCCACCCTTTCGGTGACCAGACATGAGACGACGGCGAGTCGTCGGGACACGCCGAGGCAAAAACGGCCCTCGGTTTACCGATATGCCACGTCAGGCGTGTAACTTTCGGGGGCAGACGAGGAGGTTGGCGTGATGAACGACGTGGACGAGCGCTGGTTTGACGACTGCGACCTCGAGTAGCGACCCTCGCTGCACTGAGGGGTAACGATTAGGGACGCAAATGCAGCGTGTATTGGTGTGGGCACCTGCCTGCTGATCCGAAGGCCACTTCGCAGCAACGCAACTAGGCGCGTCCCGACTGGCCAGGAGGCGGAGTGAACCTCAGCGATACGAGTTCTCCCGGGATCGCCGAAGACGCCGGCGCTCAGGAAGGCGGGCCAGTCGATCGGGGGCAACAACGACGCCGACGTGCTCGCCGGGCGCTGTTGATTGTCGTGGGAATCGTCGTCGTGCTTGTCGCTGGGCTGGCGGGCGTGGCCGCATACCTTCAGGCACGGATCGACGCCAGTATCGAGCGGATCGACGACCCCTTTGCCCCCCTCACCAACCGGCCGGACCGAGTGGCGAGCGGTGCTGGACCTGTCAACATCCTGGTGCTCGGTTCGGACTCGCGAATCTCCGCCGGTGAGCCGTCGCAGTGGGCCGCCGGTGCGCAGCGCACCGACACCATGATGGTCGTTCAGATCTCTGGTGACCGAGAGCACGCCTACGTCATGTCCATCCCCCGTGACTCCTGGGTGGAGATCCCCGGCCACGGCCAGAACAAGATCAACGCCGCCTACTCGTTCGGCGGCCCGTCCTTGATGATCCAGACCGTCGAGAACCTCACCGGCATCCGTATCGACCATTTCGCCATCGCTGACTTCGAGTCGTTCGCCGCGCTTACCGACGAGCTCGGCGGGGTCGAGATCACGATGCCTAACGGCCTGGACAACACTGGGGTGGCGCTGCCCCCGGGCACGCACACACTGGACGGCGAGCAGGCGCTGGCGTATGCCCGTCAGCGTCACGGCGTACCCGGCGGCGACTTGGGACGCGTTCAGCGCCAACAGAACTGGATGCGTTCAATCCTTCAGGCCGTTTATCGCGCGGACCGGCTTGCCGACCCAGTCGGGCTCACGAGACTCCTCCAGACTGTGGGGCAGACCGTGGCCGTGGACGAAGGCTTCACGATGGGGAAGATGCGGAATCTGGCGGTCTCGATGCGTGACATCCGCCCGAACGATCTCGTGTTTATGACCGCGCCGAACTTGGGCACCGGAAGGAGCCCGGACGGCGCGCAGTCGATCGTGCTCCTCGACGAGGGACGCTTCGGTGCCTTGTGCAATGCTCTCGCCGCCGACAGCGTGGCCAACTACCTCGAGGTGAACCCCGGGGCGGTCGTGACGCTGGGTGACGACGTGGCGTGAGGCGCCTGGGCGTTTTCGCTCGCACGACAAGTCGATTCGGACCACTGTGGTGGTGTCGGCTCCGTGCATTACTACTAGACAAACGAGCTGGGAAACGCGTACGGGCCAGGATGGGACCTACCGCGGCGTCACATACCCTGGCCCTGTGAGCACCCTGGTGATTGGCGGCGCCGGCTACATCGGCGCCCATGTGGTCCGTCTGCTGCTCGAGCGCGGGGAGGACGTCGTCGTCGTCGACGACCTGTCCACCGGCACCGGCGAGCGGGTCGGGCAGGCGACGCTGGCCGAGCTGGACGTCGCCGCCCCGGGCGGGCAGGAGGCCCTCGAGAAGCTCATGACGGAGCGGGGTGTCACCGCCGTCATCCACTTCGCGGCGAAGAAGCAGGTGGGCGAGTCGGTTGCGAAGCCGGCCTGGTACTACCAGCAGAACGTCGGTGGCCTGGCGAACGTCCTCGCCGCCATGGAGAACGCCGGCGTGAGCAACATGATCTTCTCCTCCTCGGCCGCCGTGTATGGCATGCCGGACGTCGGCCTCGTTCAGGAGGACATCGACTGCCGCCCCATCAACCCCTACGGCGAGACCAAGCTCGTCGGGGAGTGGATGCTCGCCGACTGCGAGCGCGCCTGGGGGCTGCGCTGGGCCGCGCTGCGCTACTTCAACGTCGCCGGCGCCGGCTGGCCCGAGCTGGGCGACCCGGCGATCCTCAACCTCGTGCCCATGGTGCTCGACCGCCTCGCCCGCGGGGACCGGCCGAAGATCTTCGGCGACGACTACCCCACGCCGGACGGCACCTGCATCCGCGACTACATCCACGTCCTCGACCTCGCCCACGCCCACCTTGCCGCCATGGACTACCTCGAGGGCGACGCCCCGCTCGCCGAGCACATCTTCAATGTCGGCACGGGGGAGGGCGCCTCGGTGCGCCAGGTCGTCGACACCCTCGGTGAGGTCTCCGGCCTGGACACCACGGCGGACGTCGAGCCCCGCCGCCCGGGCGACCCACCGCGTCTCGTCGGCGACCCGGAGCGCATCAAGCAGGTGCTGGGCTGGAAGGCCGAGCACCGCCTCGAGGACATCATCCGCAGCGCCTGGGAGGCCTGGCAGGTCGGGCCGCGACGTATCGGCTGACGTTCGAGCGGTCGGCGGCGTCTGCGCGCCCTTCTCCGACGCCACGTCGCTGTCGGCTTCGCGTCGTCGGGCCCCACGTTCGGTGGTGGGCCGCTAGTTCGGGCTGTGGCCCCCGCCCGTTCATGGACGGGTCATGTCCGCTACCTAGCGTGCCGGTGAGCTATCAGCCGGCACGAACAGGAGCAGGGCATGACATCGGCACTCACACGACGCGGCGTCCTCACGGCAGGAGCGGCACTGGGGATCGGGGCCGCCGTTGGCCCGGTTCCGGCCGTCGCTGCTCCCGCCCGCGCCAACGGGCGCGGTACACGGGGTACCCGCGCCATCAGCATGGCGATGCACATCCACTCGTCCTTCAGCGAGGGCGTCGGCAGCATGGAGGCACACCTCCAGCAGGCCACCGAGCACGGCGTCGACGTCATCTGGTGGACCGACCACGACTTCCGCATGCAGGCCCACGGCTACCGCCACGCGGTGCGCTTCGAGGGCCTCAACGAGGCCGAGAACAAGCGCTCATGGACCTGGAAGCAGATTCTCGCGGGCAGCCCACTCGACATCGCCACCGCGGCCTTTGTCGCCGAGCCCCACACCCCCGACGAGCCGGGCAAGGCCATGCGTCTCACCGCCCAGGGGCCGGCAGCGCAGTGGGGTGAGCTGCTCTACGAGGGCATCGCGTGGAACAGCACCTACACCACGAGCGTGGCCGGCACCGTGCTGGAGCTCGACGTGCTCGCCGAGCAGCTGAGCGCCGACGCCGAGCTCGTCGTGCGTGTGATGTCCTCCTACCGCCCCGCCACCGGCGGGCGCCCCAAGGGGCGCTACACCCTCGAGTACCGCATCGGCGAGCAGACCGGGCGCTGGACGGAGGAGAACGGGCTGCTCGGCGTCGTCGGCATCGCCGCCGTCCCCGGGCAGTGGCAGCGGCTCGCGCTGGACCTCGAGGCCGACGTCGCGGCGCTGTGGCCGGACCTCCTGGCCGCCGACTCCGGCCTGCACCGGCTCCGTGTCGGCGCCCGCTCCCGCAACGGCGCCTTGGCCTCGGGCCTGTTCGACCGGCTGCGGTTCGTGCGCACGGGCCGCGACGGCGACGCCACGGTCGCGATCCAGGCCGCCCTGATGGAGGAGTACGCGCGCCGCTACCCGGCTGTGCGTCAGTTCCACGGCTCCGAGCTCTCTCTCGTGCGCCACCTCAACTTCTACGGCGGGAACTTCACCCTCCCCGACTACGGCGATGCCCCACCTACCAAGGTCAAGACGGTCCAGGCGGCCCTGGACATGGTCGACTTCGTCCACGCGAACCAGGGCCTCGTGACCTTCAACCACCCGCTGGAGGAGGCCCCGTCCGGTCCGGGGCTCGCCCGCCTGCTCATCGAGACCCACTCGCTGGGCGCCGACATGGTGGAGATCGGCAGCAAGGAGGACTTCGGCGAGTCGGTCTACGGCTTCGACGCCGCCGCCCGCAACGCCGTTCTCGTCACCGCCACCGGGGTGAGCGACGACCACGGCGGCCAGGACTGGATCGGCCAGAAGCAGCGGTGGATCACCTCCGTGTGGGCCGACTCCACCGAGGAGGCCGACCTGTTCGCCGCCCTGCGCGGGGGCCGCGCCTGGTTCTACGACCCCCAGTTCTGGCGCGGAGAGCTCGACATCGTCGTCCAGGGCGTGGTGCCCATGGGCGGCGTCGCCGTCACGCCGGCCGCCCAGGTCCCGGTGGAGGTCACCGCTACGGACCTGCCCGACGGCGCCACCGTGCGGCTCGTCGTCGGCAAGGTGGACTTCGCCGGGCTGGCCGACCCCACCCCGGCCATCACCAGCCAGGACCTGGAGATGAAGGGCAAGCGCGGGCACGTGGTGCTGCCGGTGCCGTCCGGGCGGTACGTGCGCGTGGAGGTCCGCGGCGCGGACGACGCCGTCATCGGCTTCTCCAACCCGGTGTGGATCCTCGACCGCGAGCCGGCCGGCGGCGTGCCGGCCGAGCGGCGCGGCGGCTACGGGTGGGCGCTGCGCCGGTAGGGGCCGGCGCGGGTGGCGGTGCGCGGAAGGCGCACCGCTGCCCACGGCCGTTCTCCACGCCGTTACCCACGGGTTACCGCTGAGTCATCCGGACGCTCTACCCTGTCAGGTGCAGTCCCACCGGCGCAGTTGCAGCAGCGCCCGGGACGGGGGCGCATGGAGGAAAGTCACGCATGTCCATCACCCCACTGAAGTTCAGTCCCGCCACCGGCCGGAAGCGGCCCGTCACGAGTGCACGTAAGCGGCCGTCCCGCCTGGGGGTCGGCCCTCGCATCGTCGCCGCGGCGAAGCCGACCCGGGTGGCTGGAGACCGAGACGGTCGGTAACAACTGGGCCGGCTGAGGAGCCGGCGCGGCTCGCCAGCGCGGCGGACCACCAGCGACCCGCGGGCGCCGACGGACCGGTGCCCCACATCACGGCCGACGCGCTGAGATCCGGGCTTTTTCGCCCATCGACGCCCGTGTGACATGGTGGCCGAAGGTTCTACGTGCGGATCGGAGATGGTGTGGAGCTGGCGAGGCAACGCATGACCGGCAAGCAGGAATCGGTTCGGAACGGCGCATCCGCCGGTCACGCGGGCCGCCCCCGGCCGCCGCGCCTGGTCGCCACCGACATCGACGGCACCATCCTGCCCCACGGGGGAGCGATCTCCGCCCGCACCCGCGCGGCCCTCCAGGGCTCCGTACGCCGGGGCGTGCCCGTGCTCCTCGTCACCGGCCGGCCGCCGCGCTGGCTGCCGCCCGTGCTCGAGGCCACCGGTCACCGCGGGCCGGTCATCTGCGCCAACGGCGCGGTGGTGCTCGACGGCCACAGCCGGGTCGCCACCGCCCACCCCATCTCGCCCGAGCACGTCCGCGAGGTGGCCGGCCGTCTGCGCGCGCGGGTGCCGGACGTGATCTTCGCCGTCGAGACCACCGAGGACCTCCGGGTCGAGAGCGGCTACCTCGAGCTTCGGGGACGACGGCGGGCGGAGGGCCTGGTGCCGAAGCTCCCGCCGCGGATCCGGCACGCCAGGCAGGTGGAGGACCTTCTCGACGGCGCCCCCATCGTCAAGGCCGTCGCCCTGAGCCCGGCCTCGCGCCCGGACGAGCTCCTGGCCCTGGGGCGGGCCCACCTGTCAGACCTCGTCGCCCCCACCCACTCCAGCACCGGGATGGCCCTGCTCGAGATGGGCCCGCTGGGGGTGTCCAAGGCCTCCACGCTGGCCGACGTCGCCGGGTCCCTCGGCGTCGCGCGGTCGGACGTGGTGGCGTTCGGGGACATGCCGAACGACGTGGAGATGCTGCGCTGGGCGGGGCGAGGCTATGCGATGAGCGGCGGCCACCCGGACGCGGTCGCCGCGGCCGCGCACGTCGCGCGGCCCGCGGCCGAGGACGGCGTCGCTCAGGTGCTCGAGCAGCTCCTCGACCTGGCAGGCGGCCCAACCTCCGACGAGCCGGTGTCACTGGCCGGCACCCACTAAGCGCGCCGAGTCAGCGCGCGGCGACGTCCTTCGCAAGCAGCGCCACGTGCAGCCCGGTACGGGTCTCGGCGTCGGCGAGGTCCGCGCCCAGTACCCGCTCGATGCTGCGCAGCCGCGCGTACAGGGCCTGCCGGCTCAGGTGGGACGCGCGCGCCAACGCCGCGATGTTGCCGCCCGCCTCGAGGTACTGGCGCAACACGTCCACCAGCCCCTCGCCGTGCTTGGCGTCGTGGACGAGCAGGGCCTGCAGCTCCCGCTCGGCGAAGGCGGTCACCCGGGCGTCGTCGCCGAGGAGCATGAGGAGGCCACGGATGCCGATGTCGGTGATGCGGTAGTAGGCGGGGCGCTGCCTTTCGGGCATGAGCGCCGCCGCGCGGGCGACGTACGCGGCTTCGGCCAGGTCGGCCCCCGCGCGCACGAGCCCGTCGCGCTCGCGGACCGTCGCCCGCACGTGACGCACCGGTGTGCCGTCCAGCGCCCGGGCCAGCCGGTCCAGGGTCGTGGTCTCGGTGAGCTTGCCGGTCAGGGCGACCAGGGCGCCCACGACGCCATCCTCGATCGGCGCCACGAGGGCGGACAGCCGGGCCGTCGCCGCGGCGGCAACGACGGTCTCGGCGAGCTCCTGGTCCCGCTGGGGGGCAGCGAGGATGCCAGACCCGTGCGCCGAGCCGTCGCGCTCGGCCGCCGGGCCCACCGGCGCGAGGCACACGGCCAGGTAGCGCGAGGCCGGTGCGAGGCCGAGCGCCCCGGCTGCGGCCCGCAGGTCCTCCTCGACGCCGCCGCGCGCGTGCAACAGCTCGCCAAGCAGACGCGCGTGGGCCCTCGCTCGCACGGAGGCGACGTCGCGCTCCAGAAGACGTGCGACGGCGAGCGCCTGGGCAGCGCGCTCGAGCAGCATCTGGGCGGCGGGTTCCGGCACGGCGGGGGAGCCGACGAGCACCAGGCGGCCCCACACCCCCTGCCGCGGGCCGACGTCGGTGACCAGCCAGCCCTGCTCGGGGGCCGCCCGCGTGCCCGCGCCCTCCGCGGCGAGCCGTGAGCGGGCGGACCAGTCGCGGAGAACCTCGCTCGCGGACGCCCCGGCGAGCGCGTGCGCCACCGCCTCGTGCCCGAGGTCCTCGAGGACGACGGCGGCGCCCGCCATCGCCGCCGTGCGGTCGACGATCGTCTGGGCGTCGGCGCCCTCGACACCGAACGCGGTGAACGCCTCGTGGACCTGGCGCGCGAAGGTCAGGAGGTCGTGCTGCTCGTCGACGATCTGGGCGTGCACCGCCTCGGTGATCGTCACGAACTTGACCACCTTGTGCAGCGCGATCACCGGAAGCTCAGCGTCCGCCGCCTCGGCCACCATGACGTCGGGCACCTTGGCGAAGCGCCGGCCCAGCTCGATGACGAGGGCCACCGCCCCCGCATCGACCAGCGCGCGGACGTAGCCGCGCTGCTCGCCGGGGTCGTCCGGAAGCGCGATGAGCGTGGTGAGCAGCAGCTCCCCGCCGGACAGGAGGCCTGTGGGATCCGGGCCTTCGAAGACGTGCACCCAACGCACCGTCCGGTCCACCCGGTCGGCGGCGCACAGCACCTCGGGATGGCCGGCCTGGACGGCCGGGGTGGCCAGCACCTGGCCGACGCTCACGGGCATGCGCCAGAGTGTATGAGCGACGCGCCGTCTGGCGGACACATTGGCCAGCGGCCTGGCGCGCGGCGGGACCACGCGAATGAGCCACACGGTATCGACGAGCGGCGCCCTCTCGGCCTACGGCAGGACCTCGGGCGGCTCGGCTTCGGCCAGCTGGCCCGGCGTCTCCCGCTCGAGGCTGGTGGCGGCGCGTACCGATGCCGCGATCGACGGGTCGTTGCGGGCGATGGCGTAGTGGACCGCTGCCGCCAGGCCCGCGCCGATGAACCACGAGAAGGGTGCCAGGACGGCGAACACGGGCACCAGGGCCACGATGACGGTGGGGATGGCGGCGAAGAGGAACGACACGACGGCCTTGGAGTTCCAGCCGCGCTTGTAGGAGTAGTAGCCGTCCTCGCGGAAGAGGTCCGCCACCACCACCTTCTGCCGACGGAGGATGTAGTAGTCGGTGGCGATGACGCCGAAGAGCGGACCGAGGACGGCGCCGAGCCCGCCGAGGAAGAGGTTCACGGCCTGCGGGTTGTTGTACAGGTTCCACGGCGTGATCACGAGGGCGACGACGGCCGCGATGAGCCCGCCCTTGCGGAAGTCGATCTTCGACGGCCAGGCGTTCGCGAGGTCGTAGGCAGGGGAGACGAAGTTGGCCACGACGTTGATGCCCAGCGTGGCGACGGCGAACGTCACGGCCCCCAGGAGGAGGGCGACCATGTTGTTCATGCGGCCGACGAGCTCGACCGGGTCGTAGATGTACTGCCCGTAGACCTGGAAGGAGCCGGCGGTGACGACCACGGAGACGATCGAGAACGCGATGAAGTTCACCGGCAGGCCCCACACGTTCGCCTTGGTGACGGCCCGGCGGGTCGGGGCGAAGCGAGAGAAGTCGCAGAAGTTGAGCAGGAGGGTGGAGAAGTAGGCCACCGTCAGGGCGATCGCCGCGAAGAAGGCCTGCGCCACGCCCCACTTGGCGACGCCGCCGGGAAGGGAGAACGAGATGTGCCAGCCGGCGGCGTTGAGGACGTAGAGCGTGAGCAGGAGCATGACGACCCACACGGCGGGCCCGGCCCAGTCCTGGAACCTGCGGATCGTCTCCATGCCGTTGCGCAGCAGGAGCAGCTGCAGCGCCCACATGATGAGGAAGGCGATCCAGCCGAGCGTCGACTCCCCGAGCAGGCTGTTGTGGGTGAGCCGCCCGAGGTCGGGCCAGATCCGCAGGGCGATGACGAGGACCGCCCGGGAGGCGAGCCAGGTCTGGATGCCGTACCAGGCGATCGCGACGAGGCCGCGCGTCAGCGCGGGCAGGTTCGCCCCGAAGGTGCCGAAGGAAATGCGCGCTAGAACGGGGTACGGCAGGCCCGTCTTCTGGCCCGCCCAGCCGCTGAGGTTCATCAGCAGGAAGACCAGGATGATGCCGACCACCAGGGCACCGAAGACCTGGAATCCGCCAAGCCCCAGGGCGAACAGCCCGGCGGCGAAGGTGTACCCGCCGATGGAGTGGATGTCGGACATCCACATGGCGAAGAGCGAGTAGAAGCCCCACTTGCGGTGCTCGGCCGGAGCGAGGTCCGCGTTGTAGAGCCGTGGGCTGAAGCCCGGGGGGACGTTGCTCGTTGACATGCGGGTCACCTCATCGTCGAGATGCGGGCCTTCCCCGGCCCCGGCCCTGGGGATGTCGTGTTGTGGAGGTCGTTCTCCGAGCGCATGATCCACCGCTGCGCCACAGTTGAGGGCCGGTGGTGTGCGGCCGAGGAGCTCAGCTGCGCGTCGCGCAGTTGTCAGCGTATTCCGCCCGATGGGGGCTGTCGCGCCTGGTCCGCGGCCGGGGCGACGCGTCCGCTCTCGGCGCCGACACAGTGTGTGAATGTCGGCCGACGGCGCGACACTATGCCGCTTCCCTGCACAGTCAGCGGTGACCACACTCGGGTCATCACCCGTGCCCGAAGGAGCCGCCATGACCAGCACGCAGACCACCACCCCCGGCACCGGCACGGTGCCGGCCTCCCACTGGCTCGACGGCAAGCCCTACGCCGGCGGCTCGACCCGCACCGGGGAGGTGTACAACCCGGCCACCGGCGAGGTGACCTCCCTGGTGGCGTTCGCGTCCGAGGAGGACGTCGCCGCCGCCGTGGCCTCCGCCACGGCCGCCTTCCCCGCCTGGCGCGACACCTCCCTGGCGCGGCGCACTCAGGTGCTCTTCGCCTTCCGTGAGCTGCTCAACGCCCGCAAGAACGAGCTCGCTGAGATCATCACCGCCGAGCACGGCAAGGTGCTCTCCGACGCCCTCGGCGAGATCGCCCGCGGCCTCGAGGTCGTCGAGGTCGCCTGCGGCATCGCCCACCTGCTCAAGGGCGAGATGACCGAGAACGCCTCCACCGGCGTCGACGTCTACTCCATCCGCCAGCCGCTCGGCCCGGTCGCGATCATCTCCCCGTTCAACTTCCCGGCCATGGTGCCGATGTGGTTCTTTCCGATCGCCATCGCCGCCGGCAACACCGTCGTGCTCAAGCCGTCCGAGAAGGACCCCTCGGCCTCCCTGTGGCTGGCCGAGCTGTGGGCCGAGGCGGGCCTGCCCGCCGGGGTGTTCAACGTCGTCCAGGGCGACAAGGTCGCCGTCGACGCCCTGCTCACCCACCCCGACATCAAGGCTGTCTCCTTCGTCGGCTCCACCCCGATCGCGAAGTACGTCTACGAGACCGCCACCGCGCACGGCAAGCGCGTCCAGGCCCTCGGCGGGGCGAAGAACCACATGGTCGTCCTGCCCGACGCCGACCTCGACCTGGCCGCCGACTCCGCCGTCAACGCCGGCTTCGGCTCCGCGGGGGAGCGGTGCATGGCCATCTCCGCCCTCGTCGCCGTCGGCCCGGTCGCCGACGACCTCGTCGCCAAGATCGCCGAGCGCGCCCAGGGGATCAAGACCGGCGACGGACGCCGCAGCTGCGACATGGGCCCCCTGGTCACCAGGCCGCACCGGGACAAGGTCGCCGGCTACATCGACGCGGGCGAGGCGGCCGGCGCCACCGTCGTCGTCGACGGCCGCACCGTGGAGCCCGACGGCGCCGCGGGCGGGTTCTGGCTCGGCCCCACCCTGCTCGACCACGTCACCCCGGAGATGAGCGTCTACACCGACGAGATCTTCGGCCCGGTCCTCTCGGTGGTGCGGGTGGAGACCTACGACGAGGCCCTGGCGCTCATCAACGCCAACCCCTACGGCAACGGGACCGCCATCTTCACCAACGACGGCGGCGCCGCCCGGAAGTTCCAGAACGAGGTCGAGGTCGGCATGGTCGGCATCAACGTGCCGATCCCGGTGCCGGTCGGGTACTACTCCTTCGGCGGCTGGAAGAACTCCCTCTTCGGCGACACCCACGCCTACGGCGCCGACGGCGTGCGCTTCTTCACCAGGACCAAGGCGGTCACCGAACGCTGGCTGGACCCCAGCCACGGCGGCATCAACCTCGGCTTCCCCCAGAACCACTGACGACGGCGACAAGGAGACTTTCCGTGCCCGCACCCACCGACCCGGTCGCCCGCCGCGCCTACGAGCTCGACCGCGCCCACGTCTTCCACTCCTGGTCCGCCCAGGGCGCGCTCGACCCCATGGTCGTCACCCGCGCCGAGGGCTCCTACGTCTGGGACGGCGACGGGAGGAGGTACCTCGACTTCTCCTCCCAGCTCGTCAACACCAACATCGGCCACCAGCACCCCAAGGTCGTCGCCGCCATCAAGGCCCAGGCCGACGTCCTGTGCACCATCGGACCGCCGTATGCCAACACCGCCCGATCCGAGGCCGCCCGGCTCATCGCCGAGCGTGCCCCGGAGGGGCTGAACAAGGTGTTCTTCACCAACGCCGGCGCCGAGGCGGTGGAGAACGCCGTGCGGATGGCGCGCCTGCACACCGGCCGGCAGAAGGTGCTGTCGACCTACCGCAGCTACCACGGCGCCACGACGACGGCGATCAACCTCACCGGCGACCCGCGGCGCTGGCCCAACGAGTTCGGCAACGCCGGATTCGTGCACTTCTTCGGCCCGTTCCTCTACCGCTCGCCCTTCCACGCCACCACCGAGGCCGAGGAGTGCTCGCGGGCGCTGGAGCACCTCGAGCAGGTCATCACCTTCGAGGGGCCGGGCACCGTCGCTGCGATCATCCTCGAGACCGTCCCTGGCACCGCCGGCATCATGCCCCCGCCGCCCGGATACCTCGCCGGCGTGCGCGAGCTGTGCGACCGGCACGGCATCGTCTTCATTGCCGACGAGGTCATGGCCGGCTTCGGCCGCACCGGGGCCTGGTTCGCCGTCGACCACTACGGGGTGACGCCGGACCTCATCACCTTCGCCAAGGGCGTCAACTCCGGGTACGTCCCGCTGGGCGGGGTGATCATCTCCGACGCGATCGCCGCCACCTTCGACGAGCGGGTCTTCCCCGGCGGGCTGACCTACTCCGGGCACCCGCTGGCCTGCGCCGCCGCCGTGGCGACCATCGTGGCCATGGAGGAGGAGCGGATCGTCGAGCACGCCGCCGAGATGGGGGAGCGGGTGATCGGCCCGCGGCTGCGGGAGATGGCCGAGCGGCACCCCGTCATCGGGGACGTGCGGGGGCTGGGCGTGTTCTGGGCGCTGGACCTCGTCGTGGACCGGGAGACCAAGGAGCCCCTGGCTCCGTACGGCGGATCCTCGCCGGCGATCGCCGAGCTCATGGGCGCGGCGAAGAAGGCCGGGCTGCTGCTCTTCAACAACTACCACCGCATCCACGTGGTCCCGCCGTGCACGGTCAGCGAGGCCGAGCTCGACGAGGGGCTGACGATCCTCGACGAGGTGCTGGCGCTCGCGGACGCGCACACCACGGCCGGGGCGGCGGTGGCTGCGTCGTAGGGAC
This sequence comes from Georgenia thermotolerans, assembly GCF_009193185.1. Classification (GTDB taxonomy): domain Bacteria; phylum Actinomycetota; class Actinomycetes; order Actinomycetales; family Actinomycetaceae; genus Georgenia; species Georgenia thermotolerans. The sequence goes on from NZ_VUKF01000007.1 coordinate 45,065, forward strand.
CCCGGCGAGCGATTGGGTAGCTTTCGTCAGGTTCAAGCCTGACGGAAGCTACCCAATCTGCTTGTTCTGCCCCCGGACGGCACCGCTCGGCATGTCGTCGCCGCCCCGGTCGCACGCCGCGAGCGCCCGCACCGCTCTGCGAGGCCGGCAGAATCCTCACGCGTCGGCTACGCCGAAGCGGTGTCCGGCGAACGCGGACCGGGGCACGACCCTGCGCCTCGGCCCCGGTGGTGCTCAGTCCTTGCGCGGGGTCACCCGGATCAGCGGGACGGGGAACCGCGCCGCCCGGATCGGGTCGAGCGTGTCGTCGGTGATGCCCGCCGTGAAGCTCTCGAACCCGAACACCTTGAACAGCGCCTCGCGGCCGAACTTCGTCGAGTCGGCGACGAAGAAGGCCTCCGAGGCGATGGAGCGCATCTTGCGCTTGAGCTCGATGGCGTAGCTGCTGGCCGCGTAGATGCCGTCGTCCATGACGGTGCCGGCACCGAAGACGGCGACGTTGACCCGCATGGTGTCGAGCTGCTGGATCGACGCCGGGCCCCACATCGAGGTGCTGGTCGGCAGCAGCTCCCCGCCGATGAAGACGAGATTGATCTGCGGCTTGGTGGAGATCTCCAGGCCGACGTGCAGGTCGTTGGTCACCACCGTGAGGCGGTTGTGGTGGAGCGCCCGGGCGACCTCGAGGCACGTGGTGCCGCTGTCGAGCAGCACCGTCTGCCCCTCGTGGATGCGCTCCGCCATCGCCGCCCCGATGGCCCGCTTCTCGGGCAGCTGCGGGTCGTGGTCCGGGGGAGGCTCGGCCTGCTCCCCGGCGCCGGCCGGCGCGGCGGCGCCGCCGTGGGTGCGCACCACGACGCCGTCGGCCGCGAGGCGGTCGAGGTCGCGCCGGATCGTGGAGCTGTCCACGGCGAACCGCTGCGCGAGGGTGGTGACGCTCTGGAAGCCGCGCTGCTCGATGAGCTCGGCGATCTGCTGGCGGCGCGACATCGTTGACCTTCCGCTTGACCTGGGCGAACAGTAGCAACCTGCACGACTCCGTGCGCATGGCTGCCTGGATTCGTGCACATTCTTGCACGACTTGTTGGACTTTCAGACGGGAGCCCCCTAATGTGTGCGGCAAGTCAGGGAATCTGACGCACGAAAACAGGAATCGCTGCGCGGACACGGGGGTTCCCGCGCACCATCACGAGGGAGTGAACGGATGAGGAACAAGCGCGCCGCTGGCGTTGTCGCCGCGGGTCTCGCCACCCTGCTCTTGGCCGCCTGCGGGTCCGTCAACGACGGTGCCGCCGCGAGCGGCGACAAGGCCTCGAGCGGCGGCAGCGGCTCGGACCAGACGATGGTCACCGTCGTGAAGGTCAAGGGCATCGCCTGGTTCGACCGCATGGACGAGGGCGTCGTCGCCTACGGCGAGCGGACCGGCATCGACACGCGCACCGAGGGCGGTGACGACGTCTCGCCGGAGAAGCAGATCCAGATCATCCAGGACCTCATCGCCCAGAAGCCGACCGCCATCACCGTCGTGCCGAACTCGCCCGAGGCGCTCTCCGCGGTCCTCAAGCAGGCTCAGGCCCAGGGGATCAAGGTCGTCGCGCACGAGGCGACCGGCATCGAGAACGTCGACATCGACATCGAGGCGTTCGACAACGCCGACTACGGCATCGACATCATGGAGAACCTCGCCCAGTGCATGGACGAGGAGGGCAAGTACGTCCAGTTCGTCGGCGGCCTCACCGCCAAGACCCACATGGAGTGGGTCGGCGCCGCCTACGACTACCAGACCGAGAACTACCCGAACATGACGCGCGTCGAGACCCCGATCGAGAGCACCGACAACGAGACGGCCGCGTACGAGAAGGCCAAGGAGATCCTCGCGAAGCACCCGGACATCAAGGGCTTCCAGGGCTCCGCCGGCAACGACGTGCCGGGCATCGCCCGCGCGATCGAGGAGGCCGGCCTGGAGGACAAGGTCTGCAACATGGGCACCTCGATCCCCTCGGCCGCCGCGAAGTACCTGGCGACCGGCTCGATCGACAAGATCTTCTTCTGGGACCCGGCGCTGGCCGGCGAGGCCCAGCTGGAGATCGCCCGCATCCTCGCCGACGGCGGCACGATCGAGGAGGGCACCGACCTGGGCATCGAGGGCTACACCAGCCTCAAGAAGATGGACGGCTACGACAACGTCTTCGTCGGTGACGCCGGCATCGCGGCCGACGCCGAGGCCGCCAAGCAGTACAACTTCTGATCCCACAGGCGCGGGGCGGGCGCAGCGGCCCGCCCCGCGCCGGTGCTGAGAGGCGCACGGCATGACAACCACGGCCCGTTCGGGCACCCCTGCACCCGTCCTCGAGGTGCGCGACATCGTCAAGACGTTCGGTGGCGTGACCGCCCTGGGTGGCGTCTCGCTCGACCTGCGACCCGGCGAGGTGCTGTGCCTCGCCGGCGAGAACGGCTGCGGCAAGTCCACCCTCATCAAGATCATCTCCGGCGCGGAGAAGCCCGACGCCGGCGCGATCGTCGTGGACGGCGAGTCGTTCGCGTCGATGGACCCCACCGACGCCATCAAGAGCGGGATCCAGGTCATCTACCAGGACTTCTCGCTGTTCCCCAACCTCACGGTCGCCGAGAACATCGTCTTCACCTCGGCGGTCGGCGCGCGGCGGCGGTTCTTCAACCCGCGCGCCGCGCGCCCGGCCGCCCAGCGGATCATCGACGACCTCGGCCTCGCCCTCGACCTGGACGCCGAGGTCGGCACCCTGTCGGTCGCGGACCGGCAGCTGACGGCGATCTGCCGCTCCCTCGTCAACGAGGCGCGGGTGATCGTCATGGACGAGCCCACCACGGCCCTGACCCACACGGAGGTCGCGCACCTGTTCGCGATCGTCGAGCGGCTGCGGGCGCGCGGGGTGGCGTTCATCTTCGTCTCCCACAAGCTCGACGAGGTCCTGGCGATCTCGGACCGGGTGACCGTGCTGCGCTCCGGCAAGCACGTCGTCACCGCCCCGGCCGCCGACCTCGACCCCCGCGCGATCGCCCAGCACATGACCGGGCAGGAGGTCGACGACTCGCGCCGGGTCACCGAGCTCGCCCCCGGCGCCGCGCCGGTGCTCGAGGTGGAGGGGATGACCCTCCCGGGCGCGTTCCACGACGTCTCCTTCACGCTGCGCCGCGGCGAGATCCTCGGCCTGACCGGCCTGCTCGGCTCCGGCCGCACGGAGATCGCCGAGTCCCTCTTCGGCGTCCACCCCTACGAGTCCGGGACGGTGAAGGTCGACGGCGTCCCCACGACGGTGCGCCGCATCGACGACGCCATCGCGGCCGGCATCGGGTACGTCCCCGAGGACCGCCTCACCCAGGGCCTGTTCCTCGAGAAGTCCATCGCCGACAACATCATCGCCAGCTCCGCCGAGGGGCACCGCACCCGCTGGCGCACCCTCGACAAGCGCGCGATCCGCTCCACCATCGACACCCTGTTCCGCCGCCTGCGGGTCAAGGCGCCGAACGTCCAGGCCCCCGTGCGCTCCCTCTCCGGCGGCAACGCCCAGCGCGTGGTGCTCGCCAAGTGGCTCGCGCGGCGGCCCAAGGTGCTCATGCTCAACGGGCCGACCGTCGGCGTCGACGTCGGCTCGAAGTCCGAGATCCTCGACATCCTGCGCGCCCAGGCCGCCGAGGGCATGGGCGTCATCGTCATCTCCGACGACGTCCCCGAGCTCGTCGCCTGCTGCCACCGCGTCCTCGTGGTGCGCCACGGCCGCATCGTCGAGGAGCTCGCCGGCGAGGACGTCGACGTCGACAGCATCCGGAAGAAGGTGGCCGCATGAGTGCGGACAGGTCCAGGGCGGCACTGCTGCGCCGCCTGCGCGGGCGGAACAACGAGGGCGTCCTCGTCCTCGTCCTGCTCGTGCTCGTCATCGGGATGTCGATCGCCAACCCGGTGTTCTTCTCGCTCCCGACCGCGTTCGGCATCCTGCGCAGCGCGATCGTGCCGATGATCTTCGCCCTCGGGGTGCTGCTGGTCATCATCTCGGGCGGCATCGACATGTCGTTCGCGGCGATCGCGGTCTTCGCCGCCTACACCACGATCAAGCTGCAGCTGGCCGGCGGGTACGACCTCGGCCTCGTCGGCGCCTTCGTCATGGCGCTGGTCCTGGGGGCCGCCCTGGGGGCGATCAACGGCTTCATCATCGCCAAGTTCCGCCTGCCGACGATGATCGTCACGCTCGGTACCCGCGGCATCTTCACCGGGGCGCTGCTCACCTACGTCGGCTCCCGCTACATCGCCGACCTGCCGGGTGGGATGGCGTCGGTCTCGACGACCAACCTCGTCGCCGTGACCTCCCCGACGGGCAACGCCTACCTGCACGTCATGGTCGTCCCGGCCATCCTCCTCGCGGTCCTCATCGCCTGGATGCTGCGCCGGACGATGTTCGGCCGCAGCATCTACGCCATCGGCGGCGACGCCGAGGCCGCCCGCCGCGCCGGGATCCGCGTGGTCCGCACCCAGGTCTGGATGTACGTCCTGGTCGGGATGATGGCCGCCGTCGGCGGCATGATCTACATGATCATGGGCCGCAGCGGCACCCCGCAGGAGCTGGTCGGCGACGAGCTGGACATCATCGCCGCGGTCGTCCTGGGCGGGGCGTCGATCTTCGGCGGCCGCGGCTCGGTGACCGGCACCGTGCTCGGCGTCCTGCTCATCCAGGTCATCAACAACAGCCTCATCCTCGCCGGGGTGCCCAGCGCCTGGCAGCGCACCGCCGTCGGCCTGCTCCTCGTCATCGGCGTGGGCGTCCAGGCGATCGCCGCCCGCCGCTCCGCCCGCCGGATCCGCACCATCGACGAGTCCGACGACGCCGCGGCCGGCCCGGCGACGACCCCCGTCCAGCACGAGAAGGTGACGGCATGAACGACGCCCAGCAGCCGATGCGACGGCTCAACCGGTCCGTCGACTCCCGGTGGAAGGACCTGCTCTCCACGGTGCACGTGGACCGCAGCGCGCGGCGGATGCTGCTGCTCGTCGTCGCGGCGTTCGCGCTGTTCACCGTGCTCAACCCGGCGGTGTTCCTCGGCCCGATCAACCTGCAGAACATCGCGCTCGCCTCGCCCGAGGTCGGCGTGCTCGCGCTGGCGATGATGCTCGCGATGCTCACCGGCGGCATCGACCTCTCGCTCGTGTCCATCGCGAACCTCACCGCGATCACCATGTCGACGCTGTACACGGCCATCGCGGCCGGCGACCCGGCCCGGGCCGAGCAGCTGTTCCCGGTCATCCTGCTCGTGGGCGTCGCGGTGGGCGTCCTGGGCGGGTTCCTCAACGGCGTCCTCGTCGCCTGGGTCGGCATCACCCCGATCCTCGCGACGCTGGGCACGATGCAGATCTACAACGGCATCGCGGTGGCCTGGACCGGCGGCAAGACCCTCTACGGCGCCCCGGCGGGGCTGACGGCCTTCGGGCAGTCCACGGTCGGCGGGATCCCCACCCTGTTCGTCGTCTTCATCCTCGTCGCCCTGGCGATCGGCCTGCTGGTCAACCGCACGCCGCTGGGCCTGAAGGTGACGCTGCAGGGCGCGAACCCGATGGCCGCGCGCTTCTCCGGCATCAACAGCTCCCGGGTGCTCATGAGCACCTACCTGACCACCGGCCTGCTCGGCGGCATCGCCGGGGTGCTGTTCCTCGCCCGCAACCCCACCGCCTCGGCGGACTACGGCGCCTCGTACGTGCTGCTCGTCGTGGTCATCGCCGTCCTCGCCGGCACCAACCCCAACGGCGGCTTCGCCACCGTGCTCGGCGTCGTCCTGGCGACCCTCACCCTGCAGATCGTCCAGAGCGGCTTCACCGCGGTGCGCCTGTCGGCCTTCGAGTACGCCATGGCCCAGGGCGTGATCCTCGTGGCGGTGATGGTCTTCGACCAGGTCAAGTGGCGGCGGCGACGCCGGCCGGCACCGCCCGTCGGCGCGGTCAGCGCGACGACCACCGCGTGAGCGTCCTCCAGAAAAGCTTCGACGAAAGGAACGTCATGAGAAAGATCATCAACAAGCCCGAGAACTTCGTCGACGAGATGATCGAGGGCATCCTCCTGGCCCACCCCGACCAGGTGAAGACGCCGGGGGAGGACCCGCGGATCCTCGTCCGGGCGGACGCCCCCGTCGCCGGCCAGGTCGGCATCGTCACCGGCGGCGGCTCCGGCCACCTGCCGCTGTTCAAGGGCTACGTCGGCAAGGGGCTCGCCTCCGGGGTGGCGATCGGCAACGTCTTCAGCTCGCCGAGCTCCCAGCAGGTCTTCGAGGCCACCAAGGCGGTCGACGGCGGCCGCGGGGTGCTCTACCTGTACGGCAACTACGGCGGCGACGTCTTCAACTTCGACCTCGCCGCGGACCTGGCCGAGCTCGAGGACATCGAGACCCGCACCGTGCTCGGCCGCGACGACGTCGCCAGCCAGCCCAAGGGTCGCAAGCACGACCGCCGCGGCGTGGCCGGCATCTTCTTCGCCTACAAGGCCGCCGGCGCCGCCGCCGAGCGCGGCGACAGCCTCGAGGAAGTCGCCGCGGTCGCCGAGGACGTCGTCGAGCACACCGCCACGATGGGCATCGGCCTGTCCCCGACGATCCTGCCGACCACGGCGGAGCCGAGCTTCGACCTGCCCGACGGCGAGATGGAGATCGGCATCGGCATCCACGGCGAGCCCGGCATCCACCGCGGCCCGCTGGAGACCGCCGACGAGATCACCGACCGCCTCGTCTCCGCGCTGGTCGAGGACCTCGACCTCACCTCCGGCGACCGGGTGGCCGTGCTCGTCAACGGGCTGGGCGCGACCCCGCTGGAGGAGCTGTACGTCATGTACCGCCGCGTGCACCAGCTGCTCGCCGACCGCGGCGTGACCATCGAGCGCCGCTACGTCGGCGAGTACGCCACCAGCCTGGAGATGGCCGGGGCGTCCATCTCGCTGCTGACGCTCGACGACGCCCGCCTCGCCCTGCTCGACGCGCCCGCCGCGTCCCCGTTCTTCCAGGAGGTCTGATCATCATGCAGTCCACAGAGCTCGTCGGCGCCATCCAGCGCAGCCTGGCGGAGCTGGTCACGTACGCCGACGAGCTGCGCGACCTCGACCAGGCGCTGGGCGACGGCGACCTCGGCATCACCGTCTCGCTCGGCGCCAACGCGGTCATCGAGGCCCTCGACGCCATCGCCGAGGACGCCCGCCCCGCCGAGATCGCCCGCGCCGCCGCCAAGGCGTTCGCCAACGCCAACCCCTCCACGATGGCGGCGCTGGTCGCCGGCGGCCTGCTCGCCGGGTCCAAGGCGTGGGCCGACGTCGAGGACGTCGACGTCGCCGCCGCGGCGACCTTCGTCCGCGCGGCCGGGGACAACATCGCCCAGCGCGGCAAGACCCAGCTGGGGGACAAGACGATCCTCGACGCCATCCTGCCCGCCGCCGACGCCCTCGCTGCCGCGGCGGACGGCCCGGCCGGTCTGGAGGACGCCATCGCCGCGGCCGAGAAGGCCGTCGTCGAGACCCGCGACCTGCAGTCCCGCCGGGGCCGGGCGTCCTGGCTGCAGGAGCGCAGCATCGGCCTGCAGGACCCGGGTGCCACGGCGATGCTGCGGTTCCTCCAGTCCTGGCAGAAGGCCGCGGCGGTGGTGGCGCGATGAGCGCCGTCGCGGTCCTCGGCCTGGGCACCATGGGCCGCGGCATGGCCACCAACCTGGTGGCCGCCGGGCACGAGGTCACGGTGTGGAACCGCACCCCCGGGACGCGCCCCGAGGTCCCCGGCGCCCGCGCGGCGGCGTCGATCGCCGAGGCCGTGCGCGGCCAGGACGTCGTGCTCTACTGCCTGTCCGACGACGCCGCGGTGCGCGCCGTCTCCCTGGGGGAGGACGGGGTGATCGCCCACGTCGCGGCCCCGACCGTCGTCGTGGACATGTCGACGATCTCCGCGGCGCTCAGCGACGAGGAGCACGCGGCCTACGCCGAGCGGGGCGTCGCCATCCTCGACGCGCCGGTGTTCGGGTCCAAGGGCGAGGCCGAGGCCGGCGGGCTGTGGGTCGTCGTCGGCGGCGACGCCGAGACGTTCGCCCGTGTGCGCCCCGTGCTCGAGGCCGTGAGCGAGTCGGTGCACCACATGGGCCCGGCCGGTTCCGGCGCGCGGATGAAGCTCGTGGGCAACCTGCTCGTCGCGGCCCAGCTGCAGTCCCTCGGCGAGGGGCTCACCCTCGCCCGGGCCGCCGGGCTGGACCTGGCCAAGGTGCTCGAGGTGGTCGCCGTGACGGACTTCCGCACGCCGATCTACGACGGCGTCGGCGCGGCCGTGCTCGCGGACGACTACGCCCCGAACTTCGCGCTGCGCCTCATGCGCAAGGACGTCCGGCTGATCGGCGAGCTCGCCGCGCAGGTCGGCGCGCCGGTGCCCGGGGCGATGGTCGCGGCCGAGACGCTCGACGCGGCGATGACCGCGGGGCTGGGGGAGCTCAACGCCTCGGCGCTCATCAAGGTCCTCGCCGGCTGGGCGGAGGTCGACCTCGCCCAGCGCTGAGGTCGCGAGGCTGATGATGGTGCGGCGGGTGGCGTGGCCACCCGCCGCACCTCCGTCTGTGGGGCCCCGGTTCGCCGACACGTGAGACGAACGCGCCCCACTTATTGGACGGTCCACTACAGTTTGCCCCCACACGGGGCCGCCAGGTCCCAGCGCCGGACCCCCCGACCGGCGACCGAACGATGGGCCACAGTCGGCCCGCCTGTCCGGAAGGATCCCCATGAAGCGCTCGACGACGAGCATCCTCACCGCGGCACTCGCGGCCACCGCCCTCACCCTCTCCGCCTGCAGCTCCGGCTCCAAGGCAGACACCGACGCCGCCGGCGGCAAGCAGGACGCCGTCGAGATCGGCATCACCCAGATCGTCTCGCACACCTCCCTCGACGCCGCCCGCGAGGGCTTCAAGAAGGCGCTGGCCGAGAACGGCTACGTCGAGGGCGAGAACGTCACCTACGACGAGAAGAACGCCCAGGGCGACCAGGCCACCGCCACCTCCATCGCCAACAAGTTCGCCTCCGACGGCAAGGACCTCGTCCTGGCCATCGCCACCCCGACGGCGCAGGCCGCCGCCCAGGCGATCACGGACATCCCGATCCTCATCACCGCGGTCACCGAGCCCGCCGAGGCCGGCCTGGTGGACAGCTGGGAGGCCCCCGGCGGCAACATCACCGGCACCTCCGACCTCAACGCCGTCGAGGAGCAGCTCAGCCTGGTCAAGGAGCTCGCGCCGGAGGCGAAGACCGTCGGCGTCGTCTACTCCTCCGGCGAGGTCAACTCCCAGGTGCAGGTGGACCTGGCCGAGGAGGCCGCCAAGAAGCTCGGCCTGACCCTGAAGCTGAGCACCATCACCGCCTCCGGCGAGGTGCAGCAGGCCGCGAACTCCCTCGACGTCGACGCCTTCTACGTCCCCACCGACAACAACGTCGTCTCCGCGCTCGACGCCGTCCTCCAGGTGGCCGAGACCAAGCAGGTGCCGGTCATCGTCGGCGAGGGCGACTCGGTGGCCAACGGCGGCGTCGCCACCTACGGCTTCGACTACGAGCAGCTCGGCTACCAGACCGGCCTCATGGCGGTGAAGATCCTCAAGGACGGCGCGGACCCGGCCGAGATGCCCGTCGAGAAGCCCACCGACCTGCAGCTGTACGTCAACCCCGCCGCCGCCGAGCGGATGGGCGTGACCATTCCGCAGAAGCTGCTCGACAGCGCCGACGTCACCGTCGAGGAGTAGACCGCGCATGATCGGCGCCCTCGAGCTGGGACTGATCTACGGGCTCATGGCCCTGGGGGTTTACCTGACGTTCCGGATCCTCGACTTCCCGGACCTCACGGTCGACGGCAGCTTCACCACCGGCGCCGCCGTCGCCGCCATCCTCATCGTGGGCGGCACGAACCCCCTGCTCGCCACGCTCGCGGCCATCGCCGCGGGCCTGGCGGCAGGGGCGATCACCGGGATCCTGCACACCAAGGGCAAGATCAATCCGTTGCTCGCCGGCATCCTTACCCAGGTCGGCCTGTACTCGATCAACCTGCGGATCATGGGCACCTCCAACCTCTCGCTCCTGCGGGAGGACACCCTGCTCACGCCGCTTCGTGAGGGCGGCCTCATGGGCACCGCGGTGGCGGTGGCGATCTTCGCCGTCGTCGCCCTCGTCTTCAAGGTGCTCCTGGACTGGTTCCTGCACACCGACCTCGGGCTCGCGCTGCAGGCCACCGGCGACAACGCGGAGATGATCCGCAGCTTCGGCGTGAGCACCGACCGGATGAAGGTGCTCGGGCTGGCACTGTCCAACGGCCTGGTGGCCCTGTGCGGGGCGCTCATCGCCCAGTACCAGGGCTACGCCGACATCGGCATGGGCATCGGCCTCATCGTCGCGGGCCTGGCCTCGGTGATCATCGGCCAGGCGATCTTCGGCAGCCGGACCATCGTCATCGCCACCCTCGCGGTGGTGCTCGGCTCGGTGGTGTACCGGGTGGTCATCCAGCTGGCGCTGATGGTCAACCTGGACCCCAACGACATGAAGCTGATCTCCGCCGTCCTGGTGGTCGGCGCGCTGGTGCTGCCCCAGTGGAGCGGGTCCTGGCGGATCGGCTCCCGGCTCGGGGTGCGCCGCACCCAGGTCGCCGGGACGACGACGAAGGTGGACGCCTGATGCTGCGCCTCGAGAACATCACCCAGACCTTCTTCGCCGGCACCGCCAATGAGCGCGTCGCCCTGCGCGGCGTCTCGCTCGCGCTCGAGCCGGGGGAGTTCGTCACCGTCATCGGCTCCAACGGCGCCGGCAAGTCCACGCTGCTCAACGTCGCCGCCGGCAAGCTGCGCCCGGGCACCGGCACGGTCACCGTCGACGGCACGGACGTCACGGCGCTGGCCGACCACCAGCGCGCCCGCGACGTCGCCCGCGTGTTCCAGGACCCCATGGCCGGCACCGCCCCGGACATGACCATCGAGGAGAACCTCGCCCTGGCCTACGAGCGGGGGCGGCGGCGCGGTCTTCGCCGCGGGGTCACCGCCGCCAAGCGCGAGCTCTTCGCCCGCGAGCTGGCCACCCTCGAGCTGGGCCTGGAGACGCGGCTCAAGGCCAAGGTCGGGATGCTCTCCGGCGGGCAGCGCCAGGCGCTGTCGCTGCTGATGGCCACCTTCAGCCGGCCGAAGATCCTCCTGCTCGACGAGCACACCGCCGCGCTGGACCCCCAGCGCGCCGAGCTCGTGGCCCGGCTGACGGCGGAGGCGGTGGAGCGTCACCGCCTCACCACGCTCATGGTCACCCACAACATGGAGCAGGCCCTGCGCCTGGGCACGCGGCTGGTGATGATGCACGAGGGCCGGATCATCCTCGACCTCGACGCCGCCACCAAGGCGACCACCACGGTGGCGGACCTGCTGGGGGAGTTCGAGAAGATCAAGGGCGCCCGGCTCGACGACCGGACGATGCTGCAGTAGGTCACACGTCCGGGCCCGGATCGCTCGGGCCGGCGCTCACCTCGTCCTGCAGCGATCGACGCCGCAGTCATTCCGGCCGTGATCGAATCGTGACTTTCCGGATGCGGATGGACTAAGTCCGTCTTAGCGTGGCCAGGGTGGTGACCGTCCTGAGCCCTGCAGTCCCAGAGTCGGCGGCCGCGACGTCGGCGCGTTCCCGCCCGCGCCTGTACGCCCTCGACGGGCTCCGCTTCCTGGCCGCCGCCGGGGTGGTGCTGTATCACTTCACCGCGCGCTGGTCCCAGGTGTGGGGCGACGAGCCGGGCCACGTCTTCCCGGGGCTGGGCCACGTCAGCATGTACTTCTCGCTGGGCCCGGAGCTGTTCTTCGTCATCTCCGGCTTCGTCATCCTCATGACGGCGTGGGGGCGCGACGTGCCGCACGTCGTCGCCTCGCGGGTGGCGCGGCTGTACCCGGGCTATTGGATCGCGGTCATCGCGACGTCGGTGCTGCTGCTGTGGATCTGGCCGGGCGGCAAGGACATCACCGTGACCGAGGCGCTCGTCAACCTCACGATGCTCCAGTCCCTCTTCGAGGTCCGCCACGTCGACGGGGTGTACTGGACCCTCTGGGTCGAGCTCCGGTTCTACCTGCTCATGATCGCGCTCGTCGCCTGGGGCATCACCCGGCGCCGGCTCCTCTGGTTCTGCGCGCTGTGGCCGGTGGCCGCCCAGGTCGTGCTCGAGCTGGGCGGCCCCAACGCCGTCGCGACGGTGCTGCTGGACAAGTACGCCCCGTACTTCGCCGGCGGCATGCTGCTCTACCTGCTGGACCGGGACGGCCACGCCAAGGCGCCCTGGCTGCTGCTCGCGCTCAACGTGGCGCTGGCGCTGCGCAACAACGTGCCCTGGCAGATGCACGCGCTGACGGCCAACACCGTCTTCACCCCGAACCCGTGGGTCCTCGGGCTCGCCACTGTGGGCTGCTTCGCCGCCGTCGCGCTCGTCGCCCTCACCCGCGTCCAGCACCTGCGCTGGTCGTGGCTGGTGCCCCTGGGGGCGCTGACCTACCCGCTCTACCTCATCCACGAGTACTGGGGCTGGTGGGCTATCGCCCAGCTCGCCCCGCATGCCAACCGCTGGGTGGTCCTCGCGGCGGCGATCGGCCTCGCCCTGGCCCTGGCCTGGGGCCTGTACCAGGTCGAGAAGCGCGTCGGGCCGCCGATGCGCCGCAGCATCGACGCGGGACTGCGGCGGCTGCGACGTCCGGTGGAGGTGCCGGAGCGGCGCACTGCCCTGGTGCCGCGCGGGGTGACCTCTCGCCCGGCGGCGTGACCTCCCGCCCGGCGGTGTGACGCCGTAGCTCAGGCGATCCCGAGCCGGGGCGCCTCGATGGCCGGGCAGGTGTCCATGACGACGTCCAGGCCGGCCGCGGCTGCCCGGGCGGCGGCCGCCTCGTCCACCACGCCGAGCTGGAGCCACACTGCCCCGGCGCCGATGGCGATGGCCTGGTCGACGATCGCGCCGGCCAGCTCGGAGCGGACGAAGACGTCAATGACGTCGATCCGGCCCGGCACGTCCGCCAGGGCGCGGTAGGCGGTCGCCCCGTGCACCGCCTCCGCGCGCGGGTGCACCGGGATGATCTCCATCCCGAGGTCGCGCTGGATGTAACGCGCCACGCCGAAGGCGGTGCGGGCGGTGTTCTGCGAGAGCCCGACGACCGCCCACCGGCCCGGGGTGGTGAGCAGTCGACGGATGACCTCGACGTCGTTCACGTGATGGGTGGCCTGGCTCATGGGCTCAGCGAACCACCTTGCCGGTCGTCGGGCTCCCGGAACGCCGCGGTGGTGCCCGCCCCCGGGGCCGGCGACCGGTGCGGGACGGGGCCGCGCTCCGGCTACTTGCGGCACACCGGTGCCGGGGTGCCCTGCAGACCCCTGGCACTCTCGCTCGGGCCCGCCGCCTTCGGCGCCGCGGGGGTGGCCGAGGCGCCCGCGCCACCCCCCGGCGCTGCCGTAGCCGGCGCCGTGCCCCCGGCGGTGACCGTGCCGGGGACCGGCTTGTCGGCGCGCAGCGCGTCCCACACCTCGCCGGCCGCCGGCGCGGGCCGCACCCGCGGGCCGGCCCACTCGAACGGCATGGTGGTGAAGACGATGTTCTCCGGGGCGATGCGGCGCAGGGAGTTGGCCAGGCCGGCCATGGTGGAGAGCTGCCCGATCTCCGGCCCGGTCACGAGCGTCTTGGTAGTCGCGTCGAGGAAGCGGTAGAGCGAGGGGAGGTCCGTGAGCAGGTTCTTGCCCAGCGCCTCGCGCGCGATCGCCGCGACCAGTTCCTGCTGGCGCCCGATCCGGGAGATGTCGGACCCGTCGCCCAGGGACTTGCGCACGCGGGCGAACCCCAGCGCGTCGTGGCCGTTCAGCACCTGGCAGCCGGCCGCCAGCTTGACGTCGGCGCGCTTGTCGTCGATCGGCTGCGGCACGTCCATCGGCACCCCGCCCAGGGCGTCGACGACGCGGGTGAACCCGGCGAAGTCCACGACGACGAAGTCGTCGACGCGCACGCCGGTGAGCTTCTCCACCGTGCGGATGGAGCAGGCGGCGGCCGCGCCGACGTCGCCCGTCTGCCCGCCGATGGAGAACGCGGAGTTGATCATCGCGCCGGTCTCGGCCCGGGTCTGTCGGCCGCCCGGCAACGTGCAGGACGGGATGTCGACCAAGGTGTCGCGGGGGATGGAGACGACCTCCAGGCGGGAGCGGTCCGCCGCGACGTGCACGAGCATCGTCGTGTCGGCCCGCATGCCGGTGATCCCGGAGTTGTCGTTGTTCCCGCCGGCCCGCGAGTCCGAGCCGAGGACGAGGAAGGTCAGCGCCTGGCCGGCCTTCGGGTCGATGGGGGCCGCCGCCGCGCCGCCCGGCCGGTCACCCCCCAGGAGGCTGGTGATGTCGTGCCGCTGGACGTTGCCCTGCATGTGGCGGTAGGCCAGCGCGCCCGCGCCGACGAGGCCCAGGACGAGGGCGAGGGCCGCCAGCCCGAGCCGGCTCAGCAGCGGATGGCGCCGCTCGGGGCGGGCATGTCGAAGCGGCGGCCCGGACGGCGTCGCCGGGCCGACGGCATTCGGCACTGGCCTTGACGCCTTCGTCACATCAGGAATCCTATGGGCCTTCTCGTTAGGCACCCGTTGGAGAGACACACGAGGCGTGGAGATCATGTGGAGGTTCCATTCGCGGGACGTCCCGATCGAAGCCGGTGTGCGGGATCGGTGCGGCCCGCCAACTGGCGCACCGGCGTTCGGCCGCCCCGATCGTCGACGAGCTGTCGATGCGCGCTGTTGCGATCCTTCCGCCTCGAGACCGTGGAAGTGGTCGACCGCCACAACTGTCGCGGACGCTGACCGTCGGCGTCGCCGCGCGCAACTTGAGGAACGAGGCCTGTCCGGTAATTCGCCGCTTTAGACTCCGGGCGTGTCTAGAAGCTCGATCATCACGACCGAGCGCGCCGCGGAGTCCTCCGCACGGGGGTTGAAAGTCAGGCATCTCGCGCCGCGCCACGCCCGACGCCGCAGCCGGGGCCGCCAATTCACGGCGGCGGAGGCTCGCAGCGCCGCGAACTTCCGGCCGGAGATCCAGGGCCTGCGGTCGCTCGCCGTGCTGATGGTCGTGGTCTACCACGTCTTCCTCGACCGGGTCTCCGGGGGCGTCGACATCTTCTTGATGATCTCGGCATTCCTGCTCACGCTCTCCTTCGTCCGCAAGGTCGAGGCGGACCGACCGCTCGCGCTAACCCGGCACTGGCTGCACCGCTTCAAGCGGCTGCTACCGGCATCGGCTGCCACGATCCTCGGCACGCTCGTCGCCGTGTGGGCCGTTGTGCCGAGCTCGCGCTGGACGTCGATCCTTGAGCAGGCGTGGGCCTCGCTGCTCTACGTCCAGAACTGGCTCCTCGCCGCGACGTCCGTGGACTACTACGCGCGCGACGACTCCTTGGCCAGCCCGCTGCAGCACTTCTGGTCGTTGTCGATCCAGGGTCAGGTCTTCATCGTGTGGCCGGTGATCTTCGCGGCCGGTGCCTGGATCGCACGCCGCATCGGGTGGCGTTATCGAACGATCCTGTGGCTCGCGTTCGGTGCGATATTCGTCGGCTCGCTCGCATTCTCTGTTCATCAGACGACGACCAACCAGACCTTCGCCTATTTCGACACCCGCGCGCGGTTGTGGGAGTTCGCCGCGGGTTCGCTGCTCGCCCTCGCCCTGCCTCACCTCCGCCTCGCACGCCCACTCCGCGTTGTCATGGGTTGGACGGGGGTGGCGGGCATGCTTGCCTGCGGCGTCCTGCTGCCGGTGGGGCAATCCTTTCCCGGATATGTGGCGCTGTGGCCCCTCATCTCCGCCGGCCTGGTCATCGCCGCTGGACAGAGTGGGTCCCGGCTCGGAGTCGATCGACTGCTCAGTTCTCGCGCCTTGGTGGGAATGGGCGGCATCTCCTACGCCCTCTATCTGGTGCACTGGCCGGTACTCACGGTCTACCTCTCGGCAGTGGGGCGACCGGCCGCCGGACCGGCGGCCGGGATCGTGATCATCGTCGCCTCGATCGTTGCTGCCCACCTCATTACCGGCCTTATCGAGGCTCCACTGCGGCGCGCGGCGTGGACGGAGGCGCACGCCTGGCGCATGGGCGTGGTGGTCACCGCATGTGTCGCCGCTGTGGCCGCCCCTGCCGCTGCGTGGCAGGTGAATCTCGATCGCCGTGCCGCCGGCGCCGCGGCCGCCGCACCGGCCGACAACCCTGGTGCCCTCGCGCTCCAGCCCGGCTTTCGCTTTGCCGGGGCCCCGGACGCTCTGACCTTGCCGCTCCCCACCGAGCTCGATGACCAGTGGGTCAGTCTGGACCACGGTTGCACTGGCGTCTTCGCGATCGCCGACGCAGAGATCTCCGCGACATGCAGCCAGAACGAGACCCTTCCTGCTCCGGAACGGACCATTCTCGTCGTCGGGGACTCACACGCGCAGCAGTGGATGGCGGCGCTCTCACCCCTCGCGAAGGAGCGCAACTGGCAGCTGGTCGCGCTGCTCAAGGGAGGCTGCGCCTTCGGAGCGCCCACGACTGAGGGGTTCAACCCACTCTGCGACGACTGGCTCCAACGTGCATGGGGTTATGCGCTCGAGCTCCGACCGGATGCGATCTTCACCGTTGCGACGGCGGCCTCGGCGGACGGGCCCAACGAGGAGCTCGTCGCCGGCTATGAGCAGATGGTCGCAGAGATGACGGCGGCCGGGATCGACGTCATCGGGGTGCGGGACAACCCGCGCTTCGCCTTCGACATGTACGCCTGCGTCGAGAGGAACGGGCCCGACGCTTCCCAGTGCACGGTCCGCCGAGACCAGGCCCTCCCCGCCACCAGCCCGATGCAGCGGTTGGTCGGCGCCGAGGGCCTGTACCTGCTGGACCTCACCGACCGCCTGTGCCCGGACGGTCTGTGCCCGCCGGTCATCGGCAACCTCTATGTGTTCATGGATGACAACCATCTGTCTAGAAGCTATGCCGCCACGCTGCGGCAAGACCTTGAAGAGCGGTTGCTCGCCGCCACGGGCTGGTAGACCGCCCGCGTCGCCGCTGTCCGTCGGGCGGTGACGGTGTCGGTCGACAAGTGGTCCACAGGTGTTGCCGTTACGCTCACCGAAAGCGTCGCCACATCACGCATGCCCGTCACGATGCGCACCTCACCCGTGGGGAGTCGACGAATGAGCACTACCGCCACCGACAAGATCTCTCAGGCTGCGTCCCGCCGGAGCCCCTACCGGGTCGTCCAGCGAGTGATCCTGCCCCTCGAGGCCGACTCCGACAGCATCCCGCTGTACGTGGACGCCGGTACGACCTCGGTGGACCCGCGCACCGATGCCGCGCGGGCGCAAGGCACGGCGGGGCCGGCCGTCACGGGAGAGACGGTTCAGTCCTCGGACTTCCGCGGGCGGTTCTCGACCGTCGTCCGGCCCGGCTCGCGCATGTCCTTCGCCACCTACTTCAACGCCTTCCCCGCCAGCTACTGGCGGCGGTGGACCACCGTGGGGTCCGTCCGCCTTGAGGTGACGGTCTCGGGCAACGGCACGCTGATCGTGTACCGGTCCAACGCCAAGGGCGCTCAGCAGCGCGTCGAGTCCCTGGCCTTCGAAGGACGGACGCCGCACGTCTTCGACCTTCCGCTCACCCCCTTCGGGGACGGCGGCTGGTACTGGTTCGACATCGTCGGGGGAGTCGAGGGAGCCCTGCTGGAGGGTGCGCACTGGGCCGTGCCCGACGCGGGCGGGAAGCGCGGGCGGGCCTCCATCGCTATCACCACGTTCAACCGGCCCGACTACTGCCTGCGCACCATCGAGACGGTGTGCGGCGCGGACACGGTCCGCGAGATCCTCGACGACTTGCTCGTCATCGACCAGGGCACCCAGAACGTCGCCGACGAGGAGGGGTATCCGGAGGTCGCCGCCCGCCTGGGGGACCGTCTCCGGATCGTCCGACAGGGCAACATCGGCGGCTCGGGCGGCTTCTCCCGGGGGATGTACGAGGCGGTCCGGGCGGGCCGGAGCGACTACGTCATCCTGCTCGACGACGACATAGTCCTCGAGCCCGAAAGCCTCACCCGCCTCGTGGCCTTCGCCGACTTCGCGCGGCGCCCCACCCTGGTCGGCGGCCACATGTTCGACATGTACAACCGCACGGTGCTGCACACCTTCGGGGAGACCGTAGACCCGTGGCGCTTCCAGCCCCGCCCCGCCCACGAGGACATGGAGCTCGGGCACGACTTCGCCCGGTCCAACCTGCGCACCACGCCCTGGCTCCACCGGCGCGCGGACGTCGACTACAACGGCTGGTGGATGACCCTCATCCCTACCGAGGTGATCCGTGAGATCGGGCTGTCCCTGCCGCTCTTCATCAAGTGGGACGACGCCGAGTACTCCCTGCGGGCGGCCAAGGCGGGGTATCCCACCGTCTCGCTGCCCGGCGCCGGCCTGTGGCACATCGCCTGGGGCGACAAGGACGACCTCGTCGGGTGGCAGGCCTACTTCCACGAGCGCAACCGGGTGATCGCCACGCTGCTGCACTCGCTGTACGACCGCGGCGGACGCGTCCTCCGCGAGTCGAGCTACATGGACGTCAAGCACCTCATCTCCATGCAGTACTACTCCGAGCAGGGCCGCCTCACCGCCTTGCGGGACGTGCTCGCGGGTCCGGACCGCCTCCACGAACTCCTCGGCACGCGCCTGGCGGAGATCCGGTCGCTGGCCACCGAGTACAGCGACGCACAGTTCAGGCCCGACCTGGACGCCTTCCCGGCGCCGCAGCGCCACAAGCCGCGGAACAAGGGCCGAGGCGTGCACCAGCCGGCCCGCATCGCGCTCGCGCCCTGGGCGGCCAAGACGGTGCTCCGGCAGACCCTGCGACCGGTGGCGGAGGGCGCGGCGGAGCGGCCCCAGACGTTCATCGCGCACCAGGACGCGCGGTGGTGGCGGCTGGCCCAGTACGACAGCGCGATCGTCTCCAACGCCGAGGGCACCGCCGCGTCCTGGTACCGCAGGGACCCCCGGCAGCTCCGTGCCATGCTCGCCGAGGCGATGGGCCTCCACCGCCGCCTCCTCACCGAGTGGCCCCGCCTGCGGCGGTCCTACCAGGACGCCGCACCCCGCCTCGCGTCCTTCGAGGCGTGGGAGGACACATTCCGCCGTCACGCCGTCTGAACGGCGAGGACATCGATGCTGGGGTGGACGGCGCACGACCTGGCGCTCATCGCGGGGGCGACGGCGCTACTTCTTCTCCCGGGTCTCCTTGTCCTCCGCGCGGCGCTGGGGCCGCGCAGCCTCGGCCCGATGTCCATGGCCGCGGCGCCGCTCGTCACCGCCGGCCTGGCGTACCTGACCGGAGTCCTCACCGGCGTGGCGGGGGTCCGATACAGCCCTGGCACCGTTCTCGCCCTCACCGTGCTGGTGGCCGCCGGAGCGCTCGGGCTGCGCCGGACAAGCCCGACGTGGCGGCGACGAGGCCGCACGTCTCCCGCGCTCGCCGGGCTGGACGCGGCCCCGTTCGGCCCGGTGCCGGTGCCGGCGGCGTCCATGATCGTCGCGGGTGTTGCCACCGCGACGGCCATGGGCGTCGCCCTCTGGACCTGGGCGGCGGGACTTGGCCGGCTGGCGGTCGTCCCACAGGAGCACGACACCGTCACGCACACCCTCATCACCGCCTACATCGCTCGCACCGGTGATGCGGCGCCCGGGCAGGAGTGGCCCGCGGACCTGGTCACCGGCACCCCGGACCGGTTCTACCCGGCTGGTCTGCACAAGCTCGCGGCGCTGCCGGCGCAGCTGGGACTCGATCCCGTCACCGCCCTCAACGCCGTCACGGTCGCGCTCTTCGCCGTCGTCCTGCCCATGGGCATGCTCGCGCTGGGGTCGCTGCTGCGGTGGCGGGGGGCCGGACCGGTCGCCGGCGGTGCGGCGGCCATGGCGGCGGCGCTCGCCTACCGGCCCGTGTACGCGATGATGCACGACGGTGGGGTGCTCAGCAACGCCGCGGCCCTCGCCCTGGTCCCCGGCGCGGTTGCCGTGCTCGTGGCGGCCGGGCGCAGGCCGGCCCGGGAGCTTCCGGGCAACGTCCTGCTGATGGCCGGGGCCTTCTCCATCTACCCCTCGGCCGTCCTGGCCATCGCCGGCGGGGTCCTCGCCTGGGTGGTCGGGGACGCCCTCGCGCGGCGACCGCGCAGGGAGCAGGTCGGGCGGTGGCTCTGGTCCGTCGGGGGGGCCGGGCTGGTGGCGGGCGCGTGCGCGGTCCCGGCGCTGGTCGTCGCCTCCCGAGCCGCCGCCACCCCTGGCCAGTTCCCCAGCGACGTGCCCACCTCCACGCTGGCCGGGGCGCTGGCGCTCGCGTCCAAGATGCCCTACGGCGGATTTCTCGATCCTGGCTGGCACCGGCACCAGGTGCTGCTCGCCGTGCTCGTCGCCCTGGGGCTGGTGTGCGCCGTGACGGTGCAACGGGCGCTCGGGCTGGTGCTGGCCTGGGCGGTGTGGACGGTGTTCTTCGTCCTGTTCGCCGTCGGCGCCGGTGGCCCCGCGGTCCGCGCGGCGGCCGGGCTCTTCTACAACAGCTTCATCCGCATCTCCGGGCTGTATGCGCCCTACCAGTGGCTCCTCGTCGGCGTCCTCGCCGTCACGGCCGCGGTGGGCGGCATGAGCGTGCTCGCCCGGCTCGCCCCGGTCCTGCTCGCACGCCGGCAGCGGGCGACGTGGGACGCGGCTGCGCTCGCCGTGGCGGTCGCCGTCGTCGCCGTCGTTGGCCTGCACTACGCGCCGGTCAACGCGCGGGCCCTGCAGGAGCGGTACCGGTATCCGCAGTTCGTGCGCGTGGGCCCCGACGACCGGGCGGCATTCGCCTACCTGGAGAACCACGTCCGGCGCGGGGAGGAGGTGATGAACAACGGCAACGACGGGTCGACCTATCTGTACGTCTACGACGGCGTGCCGGTGGTCAATGTCCAGACCCTCCCGAATGGCCCCGACTCGCTGGCGCTTCTGACGCGCTTCAACAGGATCGACACCGACGCCGAGATCCGCCGACTGGTCCGTGAGCACGACATCCGGTGGGTCTACGTGGACGAGGAGGCGCCGCTGATCGGTGCGCCATTCTCTCAGCAGTGGCTACCCGGCGGCCTCTACTCCACCGCGCCCGGGCTCGACGGGCTGGATCACGTCCGTTCGCTCGAGGAGGTCTTCCGGTCCGGGACGGTGACGGTCTACCGCGTCGCGGACTCGATCTTCGCCGGCGCTCGGGATGAAGGTGTTGTACGGAAGGGGCCCTGAGCGGTCCCGGCGGGATGCCCCCTGTCGGCTCCGGTACGCGACGCGGCTACTCTCGGCCCCGGTATGCGAGGAGGAAGGCGGGGGCCACCGAGCGCGCGTAGCTCCGCGCGATGTGGTTCTCGTCGTAGAAGACCGACAGTCCACCCACGGCCGTGTAGCAGCGAGTGTTGTCGCAGAACTGGTCCGTGAGGTCCAGCACCCTCACAGAGTCGTGGCCCACGGCCTCGGCGGCCAGCGCGACGTAGTCCTCCTGGATGGCGGCTGCGCGGGGGATGGCGCAGTCGACCGGATCCTCCTCGTTGACCGCGGCGCACTGCACGGTGGTCGGGCCGGCGGTCAGCGGGGTGTCGCGGATGACGTAGACCTGCGCCCCCGCGTCCGCCCATCGCCGCAGGTACGTGCCGGCGGCGTCGCGGTACTGGTCCTGCTGGGAGCGCCCGGTGCCGTCGTCGAGGATCTCGTGCTGGGAGAACATGGAGGTGAAGACCATGGCCGGTTGTTTCGCGACCACCCGGTCCGCGGTCTGCCGGCCCCACTCCCGGCAGGCGTTGCGTTCGTCGGGCGGGAGCGTCCGGCCGGCGTACTCCTCCGTCTCGGCGTCGACCAGGGGGCACCCGCCGCGCAGGGACATCTTCAGGTGCCAGCCCTGTGCGCGGGCCACCTCCACCAGGGCGGCCTGCCAGTGCTCGGCGTGGGAGTCACCGACCAGCCACACGGTGGGGCCGGCGTTCGTGCCCGTGAAGTCGCAGTCCCTCACGCCGGCCTCGCTGACACAGCCGTCCGGGGCGAACCAGGGGGTCTCGGCGGGGTCGCCGGGTGAGGTCTCCGCGGGACCGAACGCGTCGCCGCATCCCTGGGCCGTCAGCGCCGAGGCGCCGTAGCAGGGGTCGTCCGCCTGTTCCGCGAGCGCGGCGACCTCCCGGTCTGCGGCGACCCCGTAGGCGTGAATCTGCGCCGCCGCAGCCACCACAAGCACGGCCATGGCCGCAGCCATGAGGCTGAAGGTGCGCCGCGGCGCGGCCGCCGGCCAGCGCATCCGGATCCCGGGATCTTCGACATAGGTCTTCGACGCGTGGGCGAGGACGATCGTGGCGGCGAGAAGCACCAGCTTGTGCCGGGCGGTGAGGGTGCTGTCGAGGAGGTGCGGGGCCAGGACGACGAGTGGCCAGTGCCAGAGGTAGACCGAGTAGGAGATGCCGCCCAGGAACTGCACGGGACGAAGGTTCATGAAGAGCGCGGGGGAGTAACGGGCCGGGCGCTCTCCGGCGGCGATGACGGCGGCCGTGCCCAGGGTCGGCAGCAGGGCGGCAATGCCGGGGAAGAACGTTGCGTGGTCGAACGCGAGCGAGGCCAGGAGGATCAGCGCGAGCCCCACCCAGGTGAGCAGGCCACGGAACGCCGGTGCGAGGCGGAGGCGCCCCGCGAGCAGGCCCGTCAGCGCGCCGAGCGCGAACTCCCAGGCTCGGGCGGGCGTCACGAAGTAGGCGGCCTCCTTCGACGTCACAGTGAACGCCACACCGAACACCAGGCTGACCACGAAAACGAGAAGGACGCCGACGAGGATGGCCATGTCGTACCGAAGCCGCCTCTTGCGGGCGACCCATACGCAGGCCAGCAGGAGCACCGGCCACAGCAGGTAGAACTGCTCCTCGACCGACAACGACCAGTAGTGCTGGGCCACGCTCGCGGTGTCCGTCAGCGCCGAGTAGTCGACGGCCTTGGCCGCGAGGTACCAGTTCTCGACGTACAGGGCGCTGGCGACGACCTCCGTCGCGTTCCGCGGCCACATCGCCTCCCGCATGATGACGGCGACGCCCGCCAGCGACACTGCCGCGACGAGTAACGCCGCGGGAAGCAGCCGCCGGACTCGCCGGGCGTAGAACTCCGCCAGCCCGATGCGGCCGTCGCGTCGCAGCTCCTTGACGAGGTGCTTGGAGATGAGAAAACCCGAGATGACGAAGAAGACGTCGACGCCGACGTACCCCCCGGGGAGCCGGTTGGGCCAGAGGTGATTCAGCACGACGAGCATGACGGCGAGGGCGCGGAGCGCCTGGATGTCGCGGCGAAAACCGGAGTCACGTCCGGGGGGACGTTGCTGCTCTCTCATGTTCTGGGTCGTCACGCGGCGGGTATGCGTTCATCGGCCTGGACTCCCTCCTGGGTTGACGACGCCGGACGCAGCACCACCCTCCCGGCCGAACTCTCCCCGGCCTGCGCATTCTGGGCGATGCCCTAATATCGGACGGGGTTGTATCCTCTGCTCCGACGTGCGAGGCGCAGCGTGGCACCACCAGGGGGGCGCCCGTGGCACGCCTGCACCCGCACCCTTGCACGAAAGACGTGCCTATGAGAGAACCCTGCACGCAGCTGGTCGATCGTCCGGGGGAGCGCCTCGGCATCGAGGGTGGTGCCGTCGTCGGGATTCGACCCGACGTGCATGAGGACGATCTCGCCCGGTCGCTGCCCCTCCAGGGTGCGTCGCAGCACCTCGTCGGCGGTGATGCCCCGGCCCGTCCCTTCCCAGCCCAGCGTGTCGACGGTCCACCTCACAGCGAGGTACCCGGTGGCATTGACCGCATTCACGTTGGCCGCGGTGCGGTCGCCGTATGGGAACCGGAACAGCGGCTTGGCCGGCCTGCCCGTCACCGCGACGATCGACGTCTCCGCGGCGGCCAGGTCCCGGCTGATCTGTCCTTCCCTCAGTGTGGGGAAGTGCGCGTGGGTGTTGGAGTGGTTCCCGAGCCGGTGTCCGGCCGCCGCGATGGCGGCGGCCCCGGCGGGGTAGCGGCGGGTGAAGTCGCCGGTGAGGAAGAACGTGGCCCGCACGCCCCGCGACTCGAGCGTCGTGAGGATCGAGCTCAGCGCAGCGTCGTTCGAGTCGGCGTCGAAGGAGAGGGCCACCACCGGGACCGACGTCGGGATCCGCTCCAGGTCGGAGCCCAGCAGGTTGCCGAGGTCGCCCAGGGCCGGCGGGCGCCGGATGCCCAGGGTGTCGGTCCCGTCCGCGTTCCAGTCGCCCGCGAGCGCGGCGTCGGTGGGGTTGCCGTAGGCGACGGTGCGGCCGGCGGCGCCGGTTGTGTTGGTGTCGCGGAGCAGGTAGCGGTTGCCGCGGCGGACGGCGAGGGTGTCGGTGCCGTTGCCGTCCCAGTCGCCGACCAGGACCGGGTCACCCGGGTCGCCGTAGGAGAACGCGCGATCGGCGGCGCCGGTGGTGTTGGTGTTGCGGAGCAGGTAGCGGTTGCCGCGGCGGACGGCGAGGGTGTCCGTGCCGTTGCCGTCCCAGTCGCCGACCACGGTCACGTCACGGGGGTCGCCGTACTGAAAGCTGAGCTGGGCGGCCCCGGTGGTGTTGGCGTTGCGCAGGAGGTAGCGGTTGCCACGGCGGACGGCGAGCGTGTCCGTCCCGTCGCCGTCCCAGTCACCGACCACGACGACGTCGCCGGGATCACCGTAGGAGAAGGTCCTGTCGGCGGCGCCCGTGGAGTTGGAGTTGCGCACGAAGAATGTGGCGCCGCGCCGGACCAGCAGGGTGTCCCGGCCGTCGCCGTCCCAGTCGCCCACGTAGACGTTGTCGCCGAGGTTCCCGTAGCGAATCACCGTGACGGCCGCACCGGTGGGGGAGTCGTTGAGGTGGAAGGTGTCGCCCGGACCAGTCACCGATCCGCCCTGCGCAGAGGCGGGCGGACCGAGCAGGGCAGCGGCCCCGGTCAGGCCCAGCGCCACGATGCCCGCGAAGGTGGTGCGCATCTTCACCCTGACCACCGCCTTTGGCACCGAGGGGCCTCATCGTGGCACCGGTCGCTGCGGGCGCAGGACCCCAGAAGTGGCTCTAGCCGGCACCGGAGCATCCCTTCACCGGACGTGCACCACGCATTCCGGGGACGTTCGGCGCTGATTCATCCCGCGGGGAGAGCGTCTCTCCGGCACACTGTCAACGCTGGCCACGCCCAGCCCGGAAGGGGATTCCATGCGCATCTCGGTGATCGGCTGCGGGTACCTGGGCGCCGTGCACGCCGCCGCCATGGCGAAGCTGGGGCACGACGTCGTCGGCGTCGAGACGGACCCTGGCAAGGCGCAGGCGCTTGCTGAGGGCGAGGCCCCGTTCTACGAGCCGGGCCTGCCCGAGCTGCTGCGCGAGGCGGTGGCCACCGGCCGCCTCATCTTCACCACCGAGCCGAGCGCCGCCACGGACGCACAGGTGCACTTCCTCTGCGTCGGGACCCCGCAGAAGCGCGGCGAGTACGCGGCGGACCTGCGGTATGTCGACGCCGCCGTCGCCTCCCTGCTGCCGTTCCTCGCGCCGGGAAGCCTCGTCGCCGGCAAGTCGACGGTCCCGGTGGGCACCGCCCGCCGGATCGCCGAGCAGGTCCGGCACGCCCAGCCCGACGCCATGGTCGCCTGGAACCCCGAGTTCCTCCGGGAGGGGTACGCGGTCAAAGACACGCTGCATCCCGACCGCATCGTCTACGGCGTCCCGGACGGGGCCGGGAGCGAGGCCGGCGCCCGGGCGGAGGCGCTGCTCGACGAGGTGTACGCCGCCCCGCTCGCCGAGCACACGCCCAAGGTGGTTACCGACTACACCACCGCCGAACTGGTCAAGGTCGCCGCCAACTCCTTCCTCGCGACCAAGATCTCCTTCATCAACGCCATGGCCGAGCTATGCGAGGCCACCGGCGCCGATGTCACCCAGCTTGCGGACGCGATCGGTCACGACGCGCGCATCGGCCGGAAGTTCCTCAACGCCGGCCTCGGCTTCGGCGGGGGCTGCCTGCCCAAGGACATCCGGGCCTTCATGGCCCGTGCCGGGGAGCTCGGCGTGGACCAGGCCCTGAGCTTCCTGCGCGAGGTGGACTCCATCAACATGCGGCGGCGCGTGCGCATGGTCGACCTCGCCCGGGAGGTGTGCGGCGGCTCCATCGTGGGTCGGAAGGTCGCCGTCCTCGGTGCCGCGTTCAAGCCGGACTCCGACGACGTACGCGACTCCCCGGCGCTCAACGTCGCGGCGCAGATGCAGCTGCAGGGCGCGCACGTCAAGGTCACCGACCCGCAGGCGATCCCCAACGCCGAACGGGCCTGGCCGGACCTCGTGTTCTCGCCGACCGTCGAGGAGGCGGCCGCCGATGCGGACGTCGTGCTGCTGCTCACCGAGTGGCGCGAGTACCGCGATCTCGACCCGGTCACCTTCGGCGAGGTCGTCGCCGGCAAGCGGATCATCGACGGCCGCAACGTGCTCGACCCGGCGACCTGGCGTGGTGCCGGGTGGACCTACCGCGCGCTCGGACGCCCCTAGGGCCCCATCGGACGCCCTTGCGGGGCGGACGGACGACGGCGGTATCATCCGCGGTTATGGTCCGGTCCCCGATTGCCCGTGTGCGCAGCTTCATCCGACGGTTCGGTGAGCTCGAGCGGGAGGTGGCGGCGGTCCGTGGGTCGGTCGGCGACCTCCACCACGCCGTCAGTGAGGTGCGGGGCAGCGTCGAGGGCCTGATCCAGCAGCACAGTGCCGCTCTCGAGGCCCGCTTGGACGCCGGTATCCGGCGGGTGAACGATTCCGCCAACTACGCCGCCCGCCGGGCGCCGCTGACCCGCCGCAGGATCCGCGTGCTCTTCCTCGTCCACCACATCGAGGCATGGGACAGCTCCGACGCGCTCGTGCGCGCGCTGCGCGAGGAGGCGGACTTCGAGGTCGTCGTCGCATCGATCCCACGCCGGTTCAGGGGCATGGCTGAGCTGGGCCAGGAGGAGGCGGTGCACGCGGGGCTGGAGGAGCGTGGCGTCGCCCACATCCGGATCACCCTCGCCGACGACCGGGACCGGCTCAGCCTCGTGCGCGCCGTCGACCCCGACATCATCTTCCGGCAGTCGCAGTGGGACGCCGACGTCCCGGAGGCCTTCTCCACCGAGAACCTCCGGTTCGCGCGGCTGTGCCTGGTGCCGTACGAGACGATCAACATCGTCCAGAACATGCCGATGGACGGGGTGACCAACTCCGCCGTCGACACCGAGTTCCATCGCGCGGCCTGGATGGTGTTCTGCGCGAGCGAGCTCAACCGCCAGGTGGCCGAGCGTGACGGCATGCGCGGGGGCGCGCAGTTCGTCGTCACCGGACATCCCAAGGCCGATCACCTGCGATCGGTCGAGCCGAGGTGGCCGATCGTGCACGAGGGCCGGCGGCCCCGTGCCCGAGTGGTGTGGTCGGCCCACCACACCATCCTCGACGACTGGACGAACTTCGGGGTGTTCCACCTCGTCGCGGACGACATGCTCGAGTGGGCGAGGAGCGCACCCGACGTCGACTTCGTGTTCATGCAGCACCCGGCGCTGCCGCCGGTGCTCAATGATCCCGCGTCGCCGCTGACCCCCGACCAGGCGGCCGAGTTCCGGGCGGCGTGGGACGCCCTGCCGAACACTGCGGTTCTCGCCGGGGGCGACTACGGGCCCGTGCTCGCGGCATCGGACCTCATGATCGTCGACGGCCTGAGCATGCTCGTGGAGTACCAGTTCATGGGCAAGCCCCTGATCCACATCGAGCGCCCGGGGCACCGGCCGTTCAACGAGATCGGAGAGATCGTCATGCGGGGCGCGCACACGGTCCCGGGCGTGGCCTCCGCCCGGCGCCTGGCCGAGGACTTCTTCGACGGTGCGCCCGATCCGCTCGAGCAGGTGCAGCGGGAGACCATCACCCGCCTCTTCGGGGACGAGCCCAGCGTGTCCCGCATCGTTGCCGCGCTCCGGGATGCGCTCGTCTCAGAACTGGCACGCTAGCCGCCGTCGGCGATCGCACAGCAGGCGCACACTTCCGTCCCCACGCGATCCGGATACACTCGGACGGAAATCTGAGCCGACATCTGCGTTCTCGCGCTCCCGAAGGAAGACATTGTTGTGATATTCCGTCCCGCAACTCGGCGAGCGGCACTGGCGGCCTGGGACGTGCTGTGCTGGCTGGTCGCCGCCGTTCTCGCGACCGGCGCCCGTTACGACTTTGCGATCAGCGAGGTGCAGTGGACCTCGGTGCTGACCTTCGTCGGGGTGACGGCGGCGCTCCAGGTGGTCGTCGGGTACGCGTCGAAGATGTATCGCGGCCGCTACCGCGTGGGGACGTTCGATGAGGCGCTGGGACTCGCGCTCCTCGCCGTCTGTGTGGCGCTCGTGTCCTACGTGGCCTTCGTCGTGGTCCTGCATACCGACCTGCCCCGCGGCGTTGCCCTGCTCGCGCCGCCGATCGCGCTCATGTCCATGGCCAGCGGTCGCTGGGTCTATCGGCTACTGCGGGCGCGGGGTCTGGGGGAGCGTCAACCGGCCACCCGCAACGTTGTCATCTACGGAGCAGGCGACGCCGGGTACCAGTTGCTCCGCCTCATGCTCACCGACCGGGCCTCGCAGTACCGGATCGTGGGCCTCATCGATGACAACCCGGGCAAGCGCAACCTCCGACTCATGGGTGTCCCGGTGATCGGGAACAAGGAGAGCCTCCCGGAGGCAGCCATCGCGGCGGATGCGGATACGGTCATCCTCGCCATCGCGTCAGCGACCGGTGAGTTCATTGGGGAGGTGCAGGATCTCGTCGAGGGGGCCGGCCTGGAGTTCCTCGTGTTGCCCCCGCTCAACGAGATGTTTGGGCGCAAGTTCCGCCTGGGAGACGTCCGTAAGGCGGACATCGCTGACGTTCTCGGACGCAGGCAGGTCGAGACGGACCTCGGCGCCATCGCCGACTACCTTGCCGGCCGGCGCGTGCTCATCACCGGCGCGGGCGGTTCGATCGGTTCCGAGCTG
This sequence comes from Georgenia thermotolerans, assembly GCF_009193185.1. GTDB lineage: Bacteria > Actinomycetota > Actinomycetes > Actinomycetales > Actinomycetaceae > Georgenia > Georgenia thermotolerans. The sequence continues at coordinate 74,128 of NZ_VUKF01000007.1, forward strand.
GCGCGTCAGGTGTACAAATTCGGCCCCGCGGAACTCGTCCTGCTCGACCGTGACGAGTCAGAGCTGCACGCGGTACAGCTCTCGATCTACGGCAAGGGCCTGCTCGACACGCGCGACATGGTCCTGGCCGACATCCGCGACGCCGACGCGCTCCGCGCCGTGTTTGAGGAGCACCGACCGGAGATCGTCTTCCATGCCGCCGCCCTCAAGCACCTGCCGATGCTTGAGCAGTATCCGCAGGAGGGCTGGAAGACCAACGTTCTCGGCACGCTCAACGTACTCAGCCTCGCCGCCGATCACGGCGTGCGCAGGTTCGTCAACATCTCCACCGACAAGGCAGCCGACCCGACGAGCGTGCTGGGGCAGACGAAGAGGCTCGCAGAGCAGCTGACAGCGTGGATGGCCGAACGGGTCGAGGGCAGCTACATGTCCGTCCGCTTCGGCAACGTTCTCGGCTCGCGCGGATCGATGCTCCACACGTTCAACGCGCAGATCGAGGCCGGAGGACCGGTCACTGTGACCCATCCCGAAGTCACCCGGTACTTCATGACCATCCCGGAGGCGTGCGAGCTCGTCATCCAGGCAGGGGCCATCGGCGGCCCCGGGGAGGTCCTGGTCCTCGACATGGGGACACCGGTCAAGATTCTCGACGTCGCCAAGCGCCTGATCGCCCGCTCCGGGAAGGAGATCGACATCGTGTTCACCGGGCTAAGGCCCGGCGAGAAGATGCACGAGGATCTCTTCGGCGGGTCCGAGCAAGGTGTGAAGACCGCCCACCCGCTCATCTCGCACGTCTCAGTGCCTCCCATCGAACCTGCGGCCCTGGAGGCTTACCGCGCCGAAGGAGCCATGCTGTGAACGACCGCATCTACCTCTCCGCCCCGGACATCACCGAGGCGGAGGAGGACGGGATCCTTGCGGCCTTCCGGTCGGGCTGGATCGCGCCCCTCGGGCCGGAGGTTGACGCCTTCGAGCGCGAGATCGCCGAGTTCACCGGTCGTGAGCACGCCGTGGCGCTCTCCTCCGGCACTGCCGCGCTCCACCTCGCCCTGCTGGGCGTGGGGGCAAGGCAGGGCACCGTGGTGCTCACTTCGACTATGACCTTCGCGGCCACCGCCAACGCCATCACCTACACGGGCGCGACCCCAGTGTTCGTCGACTGCGACGAAAGCGGCAACATGGATCCGGCGCTGCTAGGGGCGGCCCTCGAGGACCAGCTCGCCGGAGGCGCGACCGTCGCCGCCATCCTCCCAGTTGACCTGCTCGGCAAGGTGGCGGACTACGGCCGCATCTCCGAGCTCGCGCGCGAGTACGACATCCCGTTGCTCTCGGACGCCGCCGAGTCGCTCGGTGCGGTGAAGGAAGGCCGCCCGGCAGGCAGCTTTGGCGTGGCCGCTGCCATCTCGTTCAACGGCAACAAGATCATGACCACCTCCGGCGGCGGCATGCTGCTGACTGACGACGAAGCGTTCGCCGCGCGAGCCCGGTATCTCGCGACGCAGGCGCGCCAGCCGGTGGTGCATTACGAGCACGAGGACATCGGCTACAACTACAGGCTCTCGAACCTCCTCGCGGGCCTCGGGCGGGTCCAGCTCAGGCGTCTGCCGGGGATGCTCGAGCGCCGTCGGCGCCGGCGTCAGGAGTACCGAGCACTCTTCGCAGGGCTCGATGGGACCGAGATCTTCGGCGGCCCGGACGGAGCCGACGGCGGCGCGGATCACGACAACTTCTGGCTGACCTCGGTGCTCGTGGACGAGACAGCGGCAGGCTGGTCGGCAGCGGGGCTGCAGCACCACCTGGCACGCCTCAACATCGAAGCTCGTCCGCTCTGGAAGCCGATGCACGTGCAGCCGGTGTTCTCGTCCCTGCGCAGTTACGTCAACGGCACCAGCGAGCGCCTGTTCGCGCGCGGCATCTCGCTCCCGAGCGGCTCCGTGCTCACCGATGACGACTTCGCGCGCATCGCCGCGGCCATCACCGACTTCGTCGAGAGCCGGAGGTCATGAGAGCGCGCCGCCGCCCCTACGACTTCGTCAAGCGCGGGGGCGACCTCGTCGTCGCCGGTCTCGGCCTCGCCCTGACGGCGCCGATGCAGGCGGCGGTGGCCGTCGCCGTGGCTCGCAACCTCGGCCGCCCGGTGCTCTTCCGCCAGGAACGTTCGGGCCGGAACGGCGAGCCCTTCCGACTGGTGAAGTTCCGGACGATGCGAGACGTGAACCCCGCGGCGGGAATGGTCTCCGACGCGGAGCGAATGACGCCCTTCGGTGCGAAGCTCCGTGCCACGAGCCTCGACGAGCTGCCCAGCCTGTGGAATGTGCTCAGAGGCGACATGAGCCTGGTCGGGCCCCGCCCGCTCCTGCCGCAGTACCTGCCGCTGTACACCTCGGAGCAGGCGCGGCGGCACGAGGTGCGACCGGGAGTCACGGGGTATGCCCAGGTCTCGGGGCGCAACGCACTCTCCTGGGAAGAACGGTTCGCGCTGGACGTGGAGTACGTGGAGAGGCGGTCCTTCCTCTTGGATCTCCGGATCCTCGTGGCGACGATCCGCACGGTCGTGCGACGGGAGGGCATCGCGGCGGAGGGACACGTCACCATGGCGCCCTTCATCGGATCGCCCCGCCCGGAGGTCGGGCGATGAGCGCCACACCACTCGTCATCGTGGGGATGGGTGGCCTCGGGCGTGAGGTTATCGACGTCGTCGAGGCGATCAACGCCGCCGAGCGCGACGAACGGTACGAACTGCTCGGCATGCTTGACGACGCGCCGCGCCCGGAGAACCTTGACCTTCTCGCCGACCGGCGCGTGGCCTATCTGGGCACGTGCGCCGACTGGCTCCGGCGGGCGAAGGATGCGGTCTACGTCGTCGGGATCGCCGATGCCGGTGTGCGGCGAGCGATCGATCAGGAATTCTCCGCGGCCGGCTTCCAGGCCACTACGCTCGTCCACCCGGCCGCCACGCTCGGTTCTCCCGTGACGGCGGGGCCGGGCAGCATCGTGTGCGCGGGTGCCCGTCTGACGACCAACATCAGCCTCGGACGTCACGTCCACGTCCACGTCAACGCGACGGTCGGTCACGACTCAGTGCTGGCGGACTACGCCTCGGCCTACCCGCTCAGCGCCATCTCCGGAAGCTGCCGTATCGGTCCCCGCGCCACCGTCGGAGCGCACGCGGTCGTCCTCCAGGGGCTGCAGGTGGGGGCGGGGGCATTTGTCGGTGCGGGCGCAGTGGTAACTCGCGATGTGCCGCGGTTCACCACGGTCGTAGGAGTTCCGGCTAAATGAGCTCGAACTCAAACATTAGTTTCGGACGATACGAGGAATGAGAAAACGCCTGTGGACCTGAGAGAGTATCTCGCCGTCTTTCGGAAGAATGCCCTTCTGGGGCTAATCGTATTCACCGTCGCGTTTGCCCTTATGGTCTTTTTTGTTGCCTCGCGTCCGCCGCAATACACGGCGTCGGCGCGAGTTCTCTTCACACTCGAGTCGAGTGCCACCGGAGAGATCGACGTTGCTGACCTCTCCGCCTATCTAGAGCAGCAGGTTGATGTTTTCGCGGAAATCGCGACATCTCCGGGTGTCTTGCAGCCGGTCTTAGACCAAGTCGAGCCTGAGGCTACTCTGGACGATTTCTCGGATAAGATCGATACCCGGGCATCGGTCAGCGGATCGGTACTCGTAATCTCGGCGAGTGATATTAGTCCGGCGCGGGCGACCGCGATGGCGAACGGAGTCGCGGAGCAACTCGCTGCTGTTGCTTCCGGTGTGCCATCCCTCGCTGGAGAAGCGTTCCAACTAAACGCTGAAATTCTGGCGCCAGCTGTGGTGCCGGCCGCTAACGGGGCAAAGGTGGGGTCGCGTGACCTGGCCTTTGCCGCGATCTTGGCGATTCTAGCGGGCGCAGGCGCGACAGTGGTCAAAGAACTTCTGGACGGCCGCGTCCTTGCGCGCCGGGACATCGAGTCGATCGCTGATGTACCAGTGGTTGGGGATTTTGCGCGAGTCGGGAACATCCCGATCAGTTCTGCAAATGGTCGCGAGGATGCTTCGCTGCAGATTGCAGCGAAGCAGATGCGGGAAAACTTCTTGCATCGCTTCGAGGAGCGGAAGTCGGTCATGGTGACATCGTCCGTGCCTTCGGAGGGTGCGGGCGACGTGGTGGCGCAGTTGGCAGAGACCCTTGCAGACTCCGGGCTGCGGCTGCTGGTGGTGGACGCCCGACGGCCGACGCAGGGATCTGGCGAGCGTGCGGGCTCCGCAGGACTTGCCGACGTGCTTGAGGGTAACGTCTCGCTCGGCTCTGCAGTGTCTCCTGGCGAGGTGAGCGGAATCTCGCTTCTTGTCCGAGTGACTGATGGGCAGTTGGCAAGCGAACCTTCGTGGCGAAGGATGCCCGAACTTTTGGCCCACGCGGAATTCGATTACGACTTTGTCCTAGTCGTCGCAGATCCCCTAGCAACCTCTGTCGATGCTGTTGCGCTCGGACGGATTACTGCGGGCACGATCTTGGTCGTAGGCTCCGGGATCGCGCGCCTGAGGGATGTGCGAGGCGCCATGGCGACTCTGGCGGATGCGGGGATCAGCATCCAGGGAATTGTGTTGAACAAGTACAACACCGGACTGGTCAAAAATTTGCAGCCGGCCCGGTAAAGGCATGTTCGGACGAATTCCGTCGCGATGATGTCGAGCGTTGTTTCAGTAAGTCGTGAGAGTTTTGAAGGAGACTTCATGCAGATCGCAGTTGTTGGACTTGGGAAAATCGGGCTTCCGCTAGCGGTGCAGTTTGCCGCTTCGGGTAACAATGTCATTGGAGTGGATGTTCAGCCAAAAACCGTCCACCTCGTGAATGCAGGAGTTGAGCCCTTCCCCGGCGAGGCGCAGCTCGGGGAGAAGTTGGCCGAGCTGGTTCCGACGGGGCGTCTGCGTGCGACGACGGACTACGCCGAGGCGATACCAAATGCCGACGCAGTGGTTGTTGTGGTGCCCCTTTTCGTCGACGATGTGACGTGGAACCCAGACTTCGGCTGGATGGATGCGGCAACGCGCTCGTTGGCCGAAAACCTCACGCCCGGAACGCTGATCTCCTACGAGACGACCCTTCCGGTGGGGACGACCCGCAACAGGTGGAAGCCGCTGATCGAGGAGATCTCTGGACTGAAGGAGGGCACCGACTTCCACTTGGTGTTTTCGCCAGAGCGCGTGCTTACCGGTCGGGTATTTGGTGACCTTCGCCGCTATCCGAAGTTGGTCGGCGGATTGTCTGAATCGGGCGTCGCCGAGGCGGTGAGGTTTTACGAGGCTGTCCTCACGTTCGACGAACGCGATGACCTGCCGCGCCCAAACGGTGTCTGGAACATGGGGGGCGCAGAGGCGGCCGAGATGGCCAAACTCGCTGAGACGACGTACAGGGACGTTAATATCGGTCTGGCCAACCAATTCGCGCTATTCGCAGACAAGGTTGGTATCGACGTCTATAAGGTGATTGAGGCATGTAATTCTCAGCCGTACTCACACATTCACCGGCCGGGCATCGCGGTTGGTGGGCACTGCATCCCGGTTTACCCGCGCCTCTATCTGTCCACCGACCCGGACGCCTCAATCGTCCGCACCGCGCGGAATTCGAACGCCGCAATGCCTGAGTATGTAGTCGATCGTGTCGCTGAAGTGCTCGGTGATCTGGCTGGCGTGCGGACCGTGGTGCTCGGCGCCTCGTATCGCGGCCGCGTGAAGGAGACGGCCTTCTCAGGGGTCTTCGCCACTGTGGAGGCGCTGCTTGCTCGTGGCGCAACAGTGGCGGTGCACGATCCCATGTACGCCGATGAAGAGCTTGCGGCCTTCGGCTGGAATCCGTATCACCTGGGCGACGAGGTGGACCTCGCCATCGTTCAGGCGGACCACCCAGAGTACGCCGAACTAACGCCTAGCCACCTGCCAGGCATCCGCCTTCTGTTCGACGGGCGGCGCATCACCGATCCGATCCGATGGGTCGGGACGCCTCGGCTCACAATCGGAGGCGGCGATGAGTGAGGCTCCCGCGAACGTACGGATTCAGGCATCCGCTGATGTCGCCACCGATGCGCAGATCGGCGACGGTTCCTCGGTGTGGCACCTGGCCCAGATCCGCGAGGGTGCGGAACTCGGGGAGAGGTGTGTCGTCGGGCGCGGAGCGTACGTCGGTCCCGGCGTGCGAATGGGCAGGAACTGCAAGGTGCAGAACTACGCGTTGGTCTACGAACCGGCGCGTCTAGACGACGGGGTGTTCATCGGACCGGCGGCAGTGTTGACGAACGACACCTTTCCGCGGGCGGTGAACCCGGATGGGTCAATCAAGGCAGCGCACGACTGGACACCAGTGGGGGTAACGGTCGGTGAGGGCGCGTCCATCGGTGCGCGGGCGGTATGTGTGGCGCCAGTCGCAGTGGGACCTTGGGCGACCGTTGCCGCCGGTGCGGTAGTGACGCGGGACGTTCCCGCGCACGCCCTAGTGGCCGGAGTGCCAGCTCGCCGGATCGGCTGGGTGGGGCACGCGGGGCTCCGGCTGGTTTCCGCAGGCGGCACCGCATGGCGGTGCCCGGAAACCAGTCAATTGTACGAAGAGTTCGAAGACACGATCAGGAAGGTCGAGATCCAGTGAGCCCTGCAATGATTCCAGCGGCGAAGCCGATCATCGGGGATGACGAGCGCGTAGCTGTGGACCGCGTGTTGGCGTCGGGGATGGTTGCGCAAGGCCCGGAGGTGCAGGCCTTCGAGGCCGAATTCGGCGACCACATGGTGGCCGGACGCACATGTGTGGCTGTCAACTCCGGCACCTCAGGACTGCACCTGGGTCTTCTGGCGTCCGGTATTGGGCCCGGCGATGAGGTGATCGTGCCATCCTTCACGTTCGCAGCGACCGGTAACGCCGTCGCTTTGACGGGGGCTACACCGGTGTTCGCCGATATCGAGCCGCTCCACTTCTGCCTTGATCCGGAATCGGTGCGCGCTGCTGTGACGGACCGGACCCGAGCAATCATGCCGGTGCATCTTTACGGCCACCCAGCAGATATGCCTGCTCTGCAGGCGGTCGCCGATGGCGCGAACTTGTTGGTATTCGAAGATGCCGCACAAGCTCACGGCGCCTCGTTGAATGGCCGGAAGGTTGGAACCTTCGGAGCATTCGGCATGTTCTCGCTCTACCCGACGAAAAACATGACTTCTGGGGAGGGTGGGATGGTCTCCTGTGGAAGCGAGGACATTGCTCGGAGGGTGCGGCTCCTTCGCAACCAGGGCATGGAGCGCCAGTACGCCAACGAGCTGGTCGGACTGAACAACCGGATGACCGACATTCACGCGGCCATTGGCAGGGTCCAATTGACCAAGGTTGACGGTTGGACTAAGAAGCGGCAGGACAACGCCGCCTTCCTGGATGCGAACCTGGAAGGGGTTATCACCCCCGCCGTCGCACCAGGCGCAGCGCACGTCTACCACCAGTACACAATCCGAATTTCAGGCGCCAACGCGGAGGAGCGTAACCGCATGGTCGCGGCCCTGCGTGAAGAGCACGGTGTGGGCTCCGGCGTGTATTACCCGATTCCGAACCACCGGTTGGAGTCCCTCGCGTCCTACGCGCCGGGTCTTGAACTGCCCGAGACGGAGCGGGCTGCGGCGGAGGTCATCTCTCTGCCCGTCCACCCCTCTCTGACACCGGAGGACCTCTCGAGGATCGTCACTTCGGTCAATGCGGTCGTGAAGGCGGGTGCATGATGACGAACCTAAGGATGGGGCTCATCGGGCTCGGGTCGATGGGCCGACACCACGCGCGGGTAATCCGTGAGACGGACGAACTGGAACTCGTCGCCGTCGCGGATCCGGCTGGGGACAAATTCGGTGTCGCTGGTGGATTGCCGGTCCTGCCCGACGTCGAGTCCCTCATTGCCGCGGGAATCGACGCTGCGACGGTGGCCGTGCCGACTATCAACCACGAGGATGTTGCGTTGAAGCTCGCCGCAGCGGGCGTGCACACCATGGTTGAAAAGCCGATCGCGCACTCCGCGGAGGCAGGAAGGCGGGTAGCCGATGCTTTCGACGACGCAGGTCTCGTTGGCGCTGTCGGATATGTTGAGCGCTGTAACCCGGCCCTTCTCGAGTTACGGCGGCGAATGGCAGAAGGTGCGCTCGGCGAGATTTACCAGATCTCCACTTCCCGGCAAGGACCTTTTCCTGGCCGGATAAGCGACGTCGGCGTGGTCAAAGATCTCGCCACCCATGACATTGACCTCACCGCCTGGCTTGCGCAGTCCCATTACGAGTCTGTTTCTGCGCACGTGACGCATCGATCCGGACGTGCTCACGAGGACATGGTCGTCGCCGTCGGCCGCCTGGCTAATGGTATTATCGTCAACCACCAAGTCAACTGGCTCTCGCCCCGAAAGGAACGTCAAACCGTTGTCACGGGCGAGCGCGGTGCATTCATTGCTGACACGGCTTCGGGGGACCTATCGTTCTTCGCAAACGGTACTGTCCCAACCGAGTGGGACACGATCGCCGCATTCCGTGGAGTCACGGAGGGGGACGCGATCCGCTATGCGATTGCCAAGAGGGAGCCCCTCAAGGTCGAGTACGAGCATTTTCGTGATGCGATTCTCGGCCGAACCAGTCACTACGTCACGATGTCCGAGGGCACCCACACTCTAGAGGTGGTCGAGGCTGTTCTCGAGTCCGCGCGGAGCCTGCAACTCAGCAACTTCGCGTGACGCGCTTTACAAAATTGTCAGCCGTGATCGGAAACTGGGCCAGGGGCTCTGGCACGACCGGCACGGAACTGGGCTAGAGGGCGGCCTCAGCATTCACGGAGGAACTGAAGCATGAACATGGGACGGAGTGGGCGTACGAAGCATGTGCTGGTCATAAACCAGTTTGCGCTCCCCCGCGACCAAGGGGGCGGCACTCGTCACGCCGATCTCTTCAACCGGATCCCGGGCTGGCGGGCGCTCATCCTGGCGGGCGATCGGAACCACTACACGCGCGAGCGATTCGCCACAACTAATCCGCTATTCCGGCTGGTGAGCATTCCCCGAGCAGGGGCCGGCGCTGTTTCACGTCTCCGTAGCTGGATCTGGTATGTGATGAAGGCCGGGGCGATGTCACTCCGGATCGATGGCATTGATGTGATCGTGGGGTCGTCACCGCACCTTCTTGCCCCAGTCGTGGGGAGGTTCGTTGCCACGGTGAAACGCGTGCCATTCGTCCTTGAGATCCGTGATCTTTGGCCCGAATCGCTTGTGTCGGCGGGCGTGCTCCGCGAGAGTTCGCCCCTGCACCGAGCGCTCGCAGTGCTCGAACGCTGGCTTGCGATCAGGGCGGATGCCATCATCGTTGTCACCCCCGGCTGGGATCGACACTTCTCTGAACTCGGGGTTCCAGGTGAGAAGATTCATGTCGTCGGAAACGGAACCGAACTTAGCGACTTTCAGGTCACTATCCCAAGAGCCGAGCTCCGACGCAAGCACTCCATCCAGGGATTCACAGCCGTGTTCGCCGGAGCACACGGCCCAAAGGACGGACTCGAGTACATCATCGACGCAGCTGATAAGTGTCCTGAGATAAACTTCCTACTTATTGGCTCGGGGCCGGCCAAGGCGGAAATCATGGCGAAGGCTCGGCGCATGGGCCTGAATAACGTACAGTTCCGGGATCCCATACCGAAGTACGACCTCCCGGAACTACTGGCGGCATGTGATGTCGGTGTCCACTCTGTGACTCCTTTGAGCGTTTTTGACCATGGGATGAGTCCCAATAAGCTGTTCGACTACCTCGCCGCCGGAATTCCGATAGTCAGTAACGCTCGCACGCCGCTGCGCGCGGTCTTGGAAGACGACCAGTGCGGGAGGATCGGTGACGCTGGTTCCCTGGCGTCCAACATTAGGGCGGTGGCAGAAGCCGACGATGCCACTCTTTCGCGTTGGCGTGCTGAGGCTAGATGTCTGATGGAGACCACCTTCTCTAGAGCCGCTGCAGCCACGGTTCTTAAAGAGGTACTGAATACCGTCACGAACCGAGCTTCTGCGAAGCCGTGAGATATGCTCGCTAGAATCGATTCAGGAGCGATTAACATGAAGTCTGCCAGCACCTTCTGCAGACACCGGAGGGGCGCAAAAACCGAGGGACAGTTCGACTCGCGGAAGGTGTGAAATTGAGTTTCAGGGCGGCGAGTGCACGCATCCTGTCGGGTAGCGCCGTAGGGCATGGTGTTACTCTCGCCATCACGCCTCTACTGGCACGTATGTACGACCCGGACGTGTTCGGACTGTTTGCGGCGATAAGTGCGACCACGGCGATTTTCGTTGGACTTTCGACATTTCGCCTTGAAATTATCGCTCAAGATGCTAAGTCTGAACTGGTTGCAGACCGTTTGTTCGGGCTCGCAGCTCGATCCGCCGCCCTGTGGGGGGCCGGTCTTTCGGTCGCCGCCCTGGTTCTTGTCGTTGTGGGCTGGCCTTGGTACTGGGCTGCAGTTGGGGCTCTCGTGTTCGTTTCGTCACTGCAGCTTGTCGGGACTGGAATCCTCATCCGCCATGGGGAGTACCGATCGCTCGCGCGCATGAATATGATTCATGGCGGAGGAGTCGGGATTGTTCAGGCGCTTACCGGTCTGATCGCGCCCAGTCCGTGGTCGCTGATGGTCGGATATGTCGTACCGCGGCTAGTCTGGCTGATACCGATGAACAAGCGCGGCAGAGTACGTCGAGAACTGTCAACGCAAAGGGTGACCGGGGCCGATTCGCGCTTACGTTCGAGGGCAGTGACAGCCGGGGCGAGCGCCGCCGTGAACAGTGCAGCGGGTCAAGTCCCTATCCTTCTGGCTACGGCCCTGTACGGAACCGTAGAGGCCGGACTCTTCGCGATGGCGGTCCGAGTCCTTGTTAGTCCACTCAGCGTGATCGGCCAGGCAGCCTCGGGGGCAACCCTTGGCGAGGTCGGGAAAGTGCGAAGGAGCGGAGGGGGAGGAGCACCCGGACTTGTTAACCGGGCGATGCGTGACCTGCTCCTGATCGGCATCGTTCCATGTGGAATCGCCTTCGTCGCGGGCCCAACGGTTGTTCCGTATCTCCTTGGCGATTCTTGGAATAACACGGGAGCAATCGTGGCGGCTCTCGCTTTGGGTGCGCTAGCCCAGTTTGTCGTCGCTCCGTTCTCGCAATTGCTAAACGTCAGTGGTGCGCAGAGAGGACTTCTAATCTGGGATATCGTCCGATTCGGGAGCTCGATGCTCGCATGGGTGCTTCCCTGGGCCTTAGGGGCAGGGATACTGGCATCCGTTATTGCCTACTCGCTCATGTTGTCCATGTGCTATGTGTGGCTGAGGCGTTTAATCCTCGATGCTGTGAGGCGATGATTCAAATGAAACCCCTTGATGGCGCGCCTTCGCGAATGGCCATCGGTCGCACCATGCGAGCACACACCCTCCGGGCTGCGCTGCTGTCCGCATACAGTGAGTTGCTGCACTTGAGTTATCGAGGACATGTGTCGCCCGCCTTCGATTACCTAGGCTACACGTATCAGCCACCGCAGGTGGATTACTACTTATATGCACTAGTAGCCATGGTTCTGGTTGCTTCGCAGCTCCCTAAACGGATTGAGACAGTTTCTGCGTTTGTCTTGTGGCTTCTATTTCTCGCGGCGATTGTGCCAAGCATATTAATGCCGCACTATACCGGGTATCTCTCCGAGAAGGATGCTCTTGCGACGAGCCTCGGTGTGGCATTTGTCTTCTGCATGGTGGTTGTACTCGTCCGCCGCCGGGAACCGGCCGTGCCGCTCGGAGCCGAACTCCCTACCAATGTATTCTGGCTGGCGCTAATAGGCGTATCTTTAGTCTCGTACCTTGTGGTTTTCAGCTCGATTGGCGTTAGTCTGAATGCCGTCTCTCTGTCCGATGTTTACGATGTCAGGGAAGAATATGCTGCGGCTCTGGGCGGTTCCACTCTAGTAGCTTACCTCGTGAATGCGCAGGCTAATGTGTTGAATCCCGCCATTATTGCGTTGGGGTGTCTAACCCGGCGCTGGTGGGCAGTGGGACTGGCCCTCGCGGGGCAACTAGTTTTGTACTCGAGCACGGGGTTCAAGACTACGCTCATGGTGCTACCAGCCATCTTGGTTGTGCTGCTGCTATACCGATACGTTTCACGGCCATTCGGGGTAATCCTGGTGGCTGGAATTGTCGCAGTTATTTGCGCTTCTTGGCTACTCGATGTGGTTCGGGACGATAACGTCGTCACATCGCTGTTCGTCCGGCGCTTCTTACACACGCCCGGTTTATTGAGTGCAATCTACTTCGCATTCTTCTCGGAGTACGATAAAGTGCAGTTGTCGCACTCGATCTTGAGTGGCTGGATCGAGTACCCGTATGACTTGAAGTTGCCTTTCCAGATTAGCGAGTGGGCAACGGGTGACCCCGGGCGCTCGATGAACGCAAACTTTGTGGCAGACGGCTTTGCTCAGTTCGGATGGATCGGCGTCGCTGGCGCTGGCTTAGTCCTCGTCGTCTACTTGCGCCTCCTTGACCGAGCAGCTTGCGGTGTGCCACTGCCGGTGAGTTCAGCCATAATGGTGCTGCCCTCGATCGCGCTATGCAACTCATCTATTCTGACAGCGATGTTGAGCCACGGTCTTGTGATGGCATTCATCGTGCTTGCGATGGCAAAGGTCGTACCTCAAACGAGTGTGAGCCCTGGTGTGAAAGAAGGCGTTGTCCCGGGGGGTCAGGAGCGGATTCTCCAGGCAGACCAGAGATGAGATCTCCGTAGTTGTGACGCAGGTGCGTGGCACGGTCCAATCTTGTGACACGTGTTTGCTCACTCGGAGATCTAGTCCCGATTCATCTCTCGAAGAGAATGGGGGTTATATCGTGTTTGTTCTAGAGTCTGTTGGTCCGCGACTCGGACAGTGCGGCTCCCGGAGGTAGGCTCGGACCATGAAGATACTTAGCGTTGTGGGTGCGCGTCCTCAATTTGTGAAGCTCGCCCCGATCGTTCACGAGGCGATTCGGCGAGGCGTCGAGCATGTGACGGTTCACACAGGTCAACACTACGATCCCATGTTGTCAGATGTGTTTTTCCGGGACCTTGAGATCCCGGCGCCCGTCGCGCACCTGGGCGTCGGATCTGGAAGCCACGGACGTCAGACTGGCGCGATGCTGTCAGCGATGGACGGAGTGTTCGAGCGAGAACGGCCTGATTGGGTTCTCGTTTACGGTGATACGAATTCGACCATTGCGGCCGCGTTGGCGGCAGTAAAGTTGCACCTGCCGGTAGCCCACTTGGAAGCCGGCTTGCGGTCCTTCAACCGGCGCATGCCGGAGGAGCACAACCGGGTCCTCACCGATCACGTCGCCGACCTGCTATTTGCGCCCACCCGCGTCGCTATGACGCATCTCGCGCGTGAAGGTCTTGCGAGTAGATCATTGATGGTCGGGGACGTGATGACGGATGTTCTTTATCGTGTCCGTGAGCGTGTGGCCAGCGTCATACCGTCGATGATGGATGAGGAGCAGATCAGGCCAGGAGAGTATTTCGTGGCAACGATCCACCGTGCGGAGAGCACTGACGACCAAGACCGCTTAAGATCAATCGTGGCGTCCCTAGCATCATTGGATTTGCCTGTGGTCCTACCTGCGCATCCGCGACTCGTGGCCCGAGCCGCCGAAGTAGGTATCAATCTCTCGGATGGTGCCCTCCGATTGCGGCCGCCTCTGAGCTATCCGGAGTTGGTTGCGGTGGTTATGCATGCTCGGGGTGTCATCACCGATTCGGGCGGGTTACAGAAAGAGGCCTTTCTGTTGGGTACCCCCTGTACCACTGTACGGACCGAGACGGAGTGGGTTGAGACGATCGAGCTGGGTTGGAACGAACTTGTCGAGCCTGGAGCCGACCTGGTCCGGTCGGCGACACGGGCGCGGCCCGCACCGACGGATGAGGCTCCTTACGGTGATGGGCGTGCCGCTTTCCGGGTCATCGATTCCCTGCTGAACCACTCTTCCCTGTAGCCAGGGCGGTCCATTGGTGATGCCCACTTAATTGAGGCGAGTGCTTCCGGCCTGCGGTGGCGATTCCACGATTCAGTCGGCTCTCATCAGTCGACCGCCTCGTCGACCAGGCCCACGCGCGCCGCAACCGCGAAACCCGGTAAACTTCCAATACCGTCCCATCAAGCCGCTAAGCGGGTTGCCTCCAGCCAGTTGGTCCGAACGCCGTAACAAAAGGGGATAACTCATCATCACGTCACTGTTGCGCCGGAAGGTGCCCCTGATCGTCTGCGCGGCTGCATTCGTTACCCTCACCGGTTGCACGTCAGCGATACCCCGCATCGAAGGCTGGGAAGGCGACGACCATACTGGGATCCTGGCGCTGCCATCCATCCTCGAGATTGTCTCGGCAGAACCCGAGTTGCTCGACCCGATCATTGGGTTCGCGCCCGACGAGTCTGTGCTGGAAAACGATCTCCAGAAGCGGATCGAGGACAAGCATCCGACTTACGCTGTGGCTGCTGTCCTCGGCTCATGGTTTCGGACGGGCGAGACAGCGACCGCCAAAGCGCGTACCGAGCAGATCATCGCCAGGTGGGGCATTCGCGACGGCGCGACCCGACTGGACTACGGTTTCGAGTACACCCTGAACGGTGAGCATGTAGAAGCCGGCTGGTGGTCGGGGATGTCTGACTGGACTTTTCCGCTACTACTGACCGCACTCGCCCAAGAGACTGGTGACGATGAGTACGCGCATCTACGCGATTCAATGGTCGAGAACGCCCTCAAGCCAGTTGAGGAGGGAGGGACGCTGTGGAACGAGGACAACGGTTGTTGGATCTCCGAATATGCGTGGTCAGGTATGGACCGAAATCAGGAGAGTCACGTACTCAATGGCCACCAATACGCTCTCGTCGCGATGGGAATGATCGCCGCGTCGACCGACGACTCCGAGCTCGCGAAGGTGTTCCAGGATTGCTCGGCTAACACTGTGGCGAAACTTCCTGAGTTCTGGGGGAATGATGTGTGGCCCTCGTACATGCTTCACAGGCGAACGATCAACCAACCGCACTATGCGGTTTTCGAGATATCACTATTCGAGGCCCTTGCGCGGCTCTCCGGCGACGCTCGATATCTCGAGGCAATCAAGGAGCGACAGGACGCTTTTGCGCGGACATACCCGGTGACCGGGGTGGTCTCGGATGAAGGTTCTAGGTTGATCTTCACTCAGATGGCAGGACCTCACCCTTACCTTCGGGACATCTATACCGCTCAACTCGAATGCTCCGATGGAGATACGTCCGAGTCGTTCGAACTCCCAGGACGAGGGCTGCGACTCGAGGACTCGATACTTAACGAAGCAACTTCGCTCGATCTTGCCGACACAACGTGTTCGATATGGTCGAACAACGGCAAGAGCACTCCGACTCTCATCTCACGTAATCAGCGCATTCAGCTCGCGTCTGACGGTGGTGCTACTCGGCTCTCCTATGAGTTCGGCATGGAACGAAACATTGAGTGGGAGGGCAAGTGGGCTTTCACGGTGTCCCCGCTCGAGATTGATTCGGAAGAGAACGACGGGACGCGTCGTACTCACCAGAGCGCTGTTCAACTGAACCTTGAAGGGCTACTCCCAACGACCGCTGAGTCCGGGGCCTTGGCCCAGTTTGGCGTCCAACTTACGCCTTCTGCTGCGGTGAATGCCCAGATTCGTGTGATCAGCGGTGAAACGATCTGTCAACGCAACTATCCGAACCTTGCGGGCGGGGCTTCGAACCTCGTGCTGCTCTCAGTTGCTGGATTCGACGACTGTGCCGTCGATTCCATTAACAGCATCGAGGTCATTTTCAGCCGGGTCGGCATCGATGCTCCCGTTACGATCACCGGCGTTGAGGTGTTCGGATTCCCGGACACCGAAGCGCTGCGCGTGCACCTTGAGGACTCCGGTGCCGTGATCCCCGGAGTCTCCTGACTTACCTTGTGCGTTTGGCACGGGAGCGCCAGCGTCAGTTGTCTCCTTGGTGCTCTAACGCTGCGACTAAGGCGTACTTCGTAGCCGACAAGGAGGACGGGTTCGCAAGGTCAAGTACCGTTCCGAGCCAGGTTGGAACGAGTTGGTCGGAGTGAGGAGCGGCCCCGTACGGTCGGCAACCGGTGCGCGCCTCGCACGGGCAGACGAGGCTCATCGCGGCGGGCGCAGCCGATTTCCGCTTGTCGATTCCGTGCGAAGCGATTCTTAGCAATAACCTACAAGGAGCCAAATCGCGGTGGTGCCGAGTTAGTTGCGGCGAGTGTCGCTATCTAGCAAGTAGCGATTCCAAGATTGAGGACGCAACCTGAGCGTCAGCGTCAAAAGAGAATCGATGCGCCACGAGGTCCGATGCGGCCTTGTACTCGGCTACGCGTTCTTGCGTCAATCCGGTGAGGGATTTGGCGCAGGAGTCGAGATCAAAGCCGTCACTGACTACTCCCAGACCATGTTGCTCGACGATTTTTGTCATCTCGGGCGAAGGTGCGATAGCCAAAGCTAGGCGCGCTTGGATGAAATCGAAGAATTTGTTTGGAAGGGCAAGGCGCGCATTCGTGCTATACGGCGGAATCCAATAGACGCCCACATCGTAATCGTTCAGCGTTTGGGGAAGAGTATGCGCGGGGACCGGGTCGTGAAATGTGATGGTGGGATTGACCGCAGCCCTATTCTGGAGTTGGTCAAGGAAGCGGCCCCCGTCGTTCCCCGGCATAAGGAAGAGATCCAGTGTAAAGCCAGTGCCCAGGAGATCCATCGCATCGATGATGGTTTCGATCTGGCGGCCGGGTGCCGCGAGGCCGGAGTGAACTAGTCGGATCGTCGTTGCTGGGGCAGGAGATGGGGTGAGATCGACGAAGGCAGGTGAGTTCCGCATGATCTGCGGCTTGACTCCGTACCGACTGGCATACAGCTCGGCGATCCCATTGGAAACTGTCGTTATCGCTGCGCAGCGAGGGAGATACTTTCTGCACAGGTAGTCCATCATCGGTGCAACGAGAAGTCGCCACGACCGGATGTGACTGCGTTCTTCCGGCGCCCACTCGTGGAGGTCGGCCCACACGGCCGAGTCAGAGTTTTGCGCCGCGGTGAACGCTACGGGGAGTGCTCGAGCATCGTTGGCAACAACGATGTCGAAGCGTCGATCGCCGACAAGTTCGAGCGCGGCCCTTACGCCGGGCGCTGCAAGCTCCGACGATTCATGTCGGCGGGCCGCGAGTGCGAGGATACCCCGCGCTGTTTTGGGTAGCGAGGGAACGTTGTCCGGCAGTCGCAGGTGCTCGCGTGCACCCTTAGGCGTTGCTCCGTAGCCCACGGTGATCACATCGGCATGGTTACTCACGACAGAGATCTGACGTAGCACCCGGGCGTCACGCTCGATGTGCGAGAAGGAGACTACGAGGGCGGTTGGCATAACTGGCACCAGATGATCGTAACGCCGCAGGGAGCCGACTTTCTTTGCGCGAGTGGCAAGCGCGGGGATGAGAGGGCCTGCCGGTACATCGCGTCGCCCCAGAGGAGTGCCCTCGCTGGCCTGGACCCAGATGCCCAGGACGTGCTTGATGCCCTAGGTGTCGATCCCGACGGCGATGTGTGGGGCGCGGTTAACGACGGGGGCGCCGTCGTTGACCTTGACCACGAGCGCGTCGAGAAAGATCACCTGCCAGACCGGGTCCAGCGGCCGGACTGCCAGGCCGTGACCTCCTCCAGGACCGCGTCGGTGTTGTTCGCGATCGTCTCATGGGACAGCTCGGTGCGCAGCGTGCGGGCCAGGTGGGTCTGGATTCTTGCACGGTCATCCCGCCGGCGTAGAGGCTGACGATCATCTCGTCGAGCCCGGTCAGGCGGCGGGTGCCCTTGGGCGCCAGGCGCGGTTCGAAGGTGCCCGCCCGCTCCCGCGGGGTGCTCAGCGGGACCTGGCCGACCTCGCTCTGCGGCGTCTTGTCCGTCGAGCCGTTGCGGGAGTTCGGTGAGCCGCGCCCTGCCGGATCGCCCCGCTCGTAGCCGAGGTGATCGGACAGCTCCGCGGCGAGCCCGCGCTCAAGGACCGAACGGATCAGCTCGGGCAGGAAGCCCCTCGCCCGTCACCGCGATCCCGCCCTGTCCCCGCGCGGGCGATCAGGTCGTCGATGAGGTCGTCGCCCACAGCTCGCCGGCGGGCGTATGGGGCCGGTCCCGGCCCTCCTCATCCGCGGGCACCCAATTAGCCTCTCCCGGCCCCGTGGGGCCGTCCAGGGCGCGTTTCCGGTCGGGTTCGTCAGGATCATCGGGCCTCCTCACGCCGGCGCGTAAGCGCCAGCATTCAGTAACCGCCACTACACAGACCATCTGACACACCCGCCCCGATGGCGGCGGGCTGGTCCACGACCACCAGGACTAAGCCGTGCGTGGGGAGGTCGGCGAGGATCGCCCACAGCTTCGCCTCGTCGTTGGGCACGGCTCGGTCGTAGGGGACCGTCCCGGCCCGGTCGAGCGCAACGGCGTGGTGGTCGCTCTTGCCGACATCGAGCCCGACGGAGACGTCGACGTGCTGGTGTTCCGGGATCATCTGCCCTCCGTTGCCGCGCCGCTGCTCAACTGGTCCTTCCGCGGCGGCTGACGTCGCCATCCGCGTTACGAAAGCGACTCCGCACCCCAAGGGTGTCTGTCTGGTGCGGCCCCTATCAGCGATCACCAGTCACCCAACAATCCCGGCGGCAACACCCGCCGGATCATCGACGACTAGCGGCAAAGGGCCATAACGGAACGTAACCGGGGCACGGCTAGGATCCTCGAAGCCCTACTCAACGCGGAACGGTCCGCGCTTCACGGGCGGCGAGGCTGTATTCCTCGCCTGCCCAACTTCAATCCCGTAGTCCGTGTGGAACCTGTCCTGCGTGGAACCTGTCCTGCCGCGCGATGAGACCTCAGAGATCCTCGCTGATCGGTGCCGAATACCGCCGACTTCCTCGGCGCGTGTGGCGCACGCGACGAGAAGGAACCAGCCTAATGGCACGGTGAACATCGGCTCCGTCGCGCCCATGACAAGCAAGGCCGTGATGGTCGTGCCGATCCACGCAACGGTTCCAGCTGCGTCACGGGTGGTAGGAATGAGCACGACGACGAGAGCCCTTAGGACGATCAGAACGCAGATGCCTACGCCAATCAACCCCACCTGCGGCAACAAATCTAAAACTGCGTTATGGCCGTGGGAGAGCGGGAACCCCGTGAGCTCGTCGATGAGTTGCTTCATCTCATTCGGTGGTGCGGGCCGCCACGCGTACGCCCAGACTGCACCCCATCCGTCGCCTCGAATTGCGGCATCGCCGGAGGCTTCGATGATGGCTCTCCAGAGTGGCAGCCTTCCCGACAGCGACGAGGTTCTTCCCATGAACTCAGAGATGCGCTCGATGTTCAGTGCCGCGAGAATGGCAGTTCCGGTTGTCGCACTCGCGACAGCAATGCGCGAACGTGCGGCACGCCGCGGTGTCATACGAGCCGAAATAGTCAATCCACCCCAGACCGCAAGTACTGCAATCGTAGCTAGGTAACCCGTTGCTGAGCGGGCCAGGAGCAGTACAGCCAGGATGACGCACACCGCTGTCGCCCAGCGGATCCGTCGCAGCCGTCCCGATGGGCGGTAGGTGAGACCTGCGCAGAGTGCTAGAAGAAGCGTGTAGGAGACGATGTTCCGGTTACCGTGGACGCCAAGCAGTGGAGTGCTCGCGACGGTCGCCCCAGTCTCGGTAAGGGTAGTGACGAAGGGCTTGACGGCGCTGCATGCGGTGAGCAACCCGCCCCACCTGATGCCGCGAGCGAGCGTGTTGCTGTCGGTGTTCGACGTCACCGTTAGGGCGAGCAGGGCAATCCACGCGTAGAGCAGCACCGAGGTCGCCGTCGCGCTTGGGTTGAGCGACCAGGCCAAGGACGTAAGGCAGAAGGCGAGAAACACTGCCATCGCTAGGGGTGGGCGCCGCAGAGAGATCTGGCGGTGGTCGATGAGGACGACGAGCAGTGCGAGGCCTGCGAGCCACCACATCGAATCCACGATGGACGGAAGAACGATCCGTGGGTATGAAATGAGAAAGAACGACACGCCCACAAGTGCGGCCCACATTGGCTCTCGCCAGGCAGGAACTGCGACCGACGGGTGTGACCGCCAGGCCAGGTAGGCGGGATGTGGTGCCACGTGCCGAGGTGGATACACCCGGGATTCGCGAGTGAGCAACAGTTCTGAAATTCCTACAGTAGCTGGAATGAAGCGGTTCTTGACATGGCTTTGAGAACGGAGGTAGGTAGCGCAGGTCGACACGGACCGTCTCCGAAGTCTACGAGTCGGACGCGTCATCCAGAGGTCTGCAGGGCTGATGGGGAAGGCCCTTACCGGAACCGTATTGGCTGTGCGAGACACCTAGCAATGGCGGCGAATGCGGTCAGGGCGCCTCGACGTCCGCCTTCGTCAGCGTGCCATCCCGCATACGGCCGAAAAAGCCCGGCGTGCGGTTCTCGTCGAGAAGCACGGTCGAGCCCAGCCCGCCCCCGGGGCGATAGCCGGTGTTGGCGATGGGCGGCGTCCCCACGATGCCGTCCGGCCCGGTGGCGGAGCGGAAGGCCAGGGCCATGCGGCCCAAGTCGATGATGCCGGAGTCCTGGTCCACGACGAGGGCGTTGGTGCCCGCGTCGATGAGCTGGACCTGGTCCGCGGGGTTGAGGAGCGTGGCGGGGGTGGCGACCTCCTTGACCACGGCGCCGATCACCTGCCGCTGCCGCTCGCCGCGGCCGATGTCGCCCTTCGGGTCTCCATAACGCATCCGGGAAAAGGCGAGGGCGGTACGTCCGTCGGCGAGGTGGCAGCCGGACGTCCACTCGAGCTCGCTGCGCGGGTCGGACACGTCGTAGTCCAGGCAGAGCTCGACGCCCCCGACCGCGTCGACGACGTGCTGCACCCCGCCCATGCCGATCTGGACGTAGTGGTCGACGGTCAGGCCCGTGAGGGACTCGACGGTCCGCACGAGTAGCGGCGGCCCGCCGAGCGAGAAGGCGGCGTTGAGCTTGTTCGCCCCGTGATCGGGGATCTGCACGAGGGTGTCGCGGGGGAGCGAGATGAGCGACGCCGTCCCCGACGCCGGCACGTGCAGCACCATGATGGTGTCGGCGCGCTGCCCCTCCGTGCCGTCCGGGATGGAGCCGTCCGAGCGGGAGTCCGAACCGGCCAGGAGGTAGGTCGTTCCCGGGGTGTCCGGGGCGCCCGACAGCGCCTCGGTGTGCTGGATCTTGCCGTTGGCCCAGAGCAGCAGGCCGACGGGCCAGGCCACCGCGAGAACGAGCAAGACCACCAGGAGGGCACGCACGGGGTGGCGACGGCGCCGGCGCGTCACGCGCGGGTCAGCAGCAGGACGCCCCTCGGGGCCTGCGGCGCGGCCCGACGCCGCACGAGGGGGCCGGCTCGCCTCCCGGCCCGGCGGGGCGTACGACGGCGGCGCCGTGGGAGCCTGCGCCCCGCGGATCGACTGACGCCGCACGCCGGCGGGGCCGGCCTGGCGTCGGGGGTGAGGCGTGGCCCCCCGCTCCTGGCCGGGCCCGACGGGCCGGGCGCCGCGCGCGTCCGGGCGCCGCCCGGACGCGCCGGGCGTGAAGCTCGGGGGGAGCGACGAGCGCCGCTCGTTCTCGGCCACCTGACCACCCTTCTGCCAATGTCGATCCTGCGGTGGAGTGGCCCACCGGGGCTGTGCCAGCGTAGAGCCTGCGCCGGCCCGAAGCGTCGTGCGGCGGGGAGGCCGGCGGAACCGTTCTCGCGCTATCCCGCCGTCCCCGGCACCCCGGATGCGGCCGGCGTTCCCGCTGCGGGCTCGCCGGTCGGCGGCTCGGGCGGCGCCTCTCCGGTGCCGGTGAGCGTGGCGTCGATCGGCGCATCGGTGCGCAGCGCCTCCCACATGGCGTCTGCCTCGTCCGCCGGCACCACCCGTGCCCCTGCCCAGTCGAAGGGCATGGTGGCGAAGGCGATCCCGGCGGCGTCCAGGCCGCGCAGCGAGTTCGCGAGCCCGGCGAGCGTGGGAATCTCACCGACGGTCTGACCGGTGGTCAGCGTCGACGTCGTCGCGTCGAGGAACTTGTACAGCGCGGGTAGGTCCGTCAGAAGGTTCTTGCCCAGGGCCTCCCGGGCGATAGCTGCAACGAGCTCCTGCTGGCGGCCGATGCGAGAGATGTCGGAGCCGTCCCCGACGCTCTTGCGTACCCGGGCGAAGCCGAGGGCGTCGTGCCCATTGAGCACCTGGTAACCGGCCTGGAGGTGAAGGTCTGCCTGCGGGTCGTTGATGGGCTCGGGCACATCCATGGGCACCCCTCCGAGGGCGTCGACCATGTTGATGAAGCCGGCGAAGTCGACGACGACGAAGTCGTCGATGAACACCCCGGTGAGCTGTTCCACCGTCTTGATCGTGCAGGCTGCCGCGGCACCGACGTCTCCGCTCTGCCCACCCATCGAGAAGGCCGAGTTGAACATCGCCTGGCTCTGCGGGCGGGTCTGGGTGCCGTTGGGCAGGGTGCAGGAGGGGATGTCGACGAGGGTGTCGCGCGGGATGGAGACGAGCTCCACCCTGGATCGGTCCGCGGAGATGTGGGCGATCATCGCCGTGTCGGAGCGCATGCCGCCGACGCCCGAGCCGTCGTCGTTCTCGCCGGCCCGGGAGTCGGAACCAAGGATGAGGATGTTGAGCCACCGCCCCTCGAGGGCGTCGTCCGGTGCGGCCGGGCTCGGACGGTCGTTGCCCAGCAGGCTGGAGATGTCCTGGCGGTTGATGTTCCCCTGCATCTCGCTGTAGGCGAGGGCGCCGCCGGTGCCGACGAACAGGACGAGCGCGAGGCCGGTGATGCCGGCCCGGCCGAGCGCCGTGTGCCGGCGCTTCCGGCGGGCGTGCCGGATCGGCGCGTCTGCAACGTCGGCCCTGCGGGCGGAAGGGCGCACGCGAGCGTTGGCATGTCGGGGCACAGCCTGCATCCTAGGTAATGGTGCGTCGTATTCCGTGCACAAGCGTCAGTATCGAGGTAAAGATGTTGTGGAGGCGTCGGTCCCGTAAAGCCACGGGACGGTGCCCGAGGTCCCTCCACGCACCCCTTAGGCTTGCCGGGCCGCCGCAGCGGCACGGTCGAGCAGGAGAACAGGTGGAGCACTCAGGGCAGGAGAGGGCCGAGCCCCGCGTCGTCGCGGTGGTCGTGGCGTACAACAGGCGGGAGCTGCTGGGCCAGACCCTCGACGCGCTCGCCGCGCAGGCCCGGCCGTGTGACGCGGTCGTGGTGGTGGACAACGCCTCGACGGACGGGTCGGGCGCCGTCGCCGCGGCCCATCTCTCGGCGCCGGACGTCGTCTCCCTGACGCGGAACACCGGTGGGGCGGGCGGGTTCGCCGCAGGGATCGCCCACGCCCTGCAGAGCCACCGTGCGGACCTCGTGTGGATCATGGACGACGACACCGTGCCGACCCCCACCGCCCTTGAGGAGCTGCTCCGGGCGCGCGCCGCCTACCCGGGCGAGCCGGCGCTGCTGGCCTCCCGGGTGGTGTGGAAGGACGGCCGGGACCATCCCATGAACACCCCGCGGCCGCGGCCGGGGGCCGGGGCCGCGGGGCGGGCACGGGCGGCCGCCGCGGGAGCGGTCCAGGTTCGCTCGGCGTCGTTCGTCTCGCTGCTCCTGGACGCCCGCGCGGTGCGGGCCGTCGGGTTGCCCCAGGCCGCCTACTTCATCTGGAACGACGACTTCGAGTACACCGCCCGGGTGCTCCGGCGCCGGACAGGGCTGTACGTCCCCTCCTCGGTGGTGCGCCACCTCACGCGTACCTTCGGCGCCACCGACGCCGACCCGGGGGACCGGTTCTACTTCGAGGTCCGCAACAAGGTCTGGCTGTTCGCCCGGTCCACGGCACTCGGCCCCCTGGACACGCTCCTGTACGGGGGCTCCAGCCTGGTGCGGTGGGCGCGCACGGCCGCCCGCTCGCGGGAACGGGGGCGCCTGCTGCGCGCCGGGTGGCGCGGCCTGCGGGACGGTGTGGCGACCAGCCCGCAGGCCACCAGCGCC
Source organism: Georgenia thermotolerans (assembly GCF_009193185.1). Taxonomy (GTDB): domain Bacteria; phylum Actinomycetota; class Actinomycetes; order Actinomycetales; family Actinomycetaceae; genus Georgenia; species Georgenia thermotolerans. The sequence goes on from NZ_VUKF01000007.1 coordinate 98,202, forward strand.
CTGCTCGCGGACCAGGGCGCGGTCACCGACGAGGTGCGCGAGATCGAGCGAGGGGCCCGCCGTGGCTGACGGGTTCAGCGTGCTGCTGCCCGTCTACGCTGGCGACGACGCGGGTCACTTCCGGCAGGCGGTCAGCTCCGCCACCGCGCAGCAGTCGCTGCGCCCCGCCGAGCTCGTGGTCGTCCGGGACGGCCCGGTGGGAGAGGCCCTCGCCGAGGTGCTGCGCGAGCTGAAGGAGGCGGGGCCGACGAGCCCGGCCGGTGACGTGCCGGTGCGGATCGTCGAGCTCGCGGACAACCAGGGCCTCGCCGTCGCCCTCGAGCGGGGCCTCGCGGCCTGCGCGCACGAGATCGTTGCGCGGGCCGACGCCGACGACATCTCCCTCCCGCAACGCTTCGCCGTCCAGGTCCCGCTGGTCGCCGGGGGCCTCGACCTGCTCGGCTCGGCGATCACGGAGTTCGTCGACGACCCGGCCGTGCCCGGGATGTCGCGCGTGCTCCCGGCGCAGGCGGCCGAGATCTCCGCGACGGCACGCTTCCGCGACCCGTTCAACCACCCGTCGGTGGTCTACCGGCGCAGCGCGGTCAGCCGGGCCGGCGGGTACCAGCACCTCGACCTCCTCGAGGACTACTGGCTGTTCGCCCGCATGATCGCCACGGGCGCCCGGGTCGCCAACGTTCCGGAGCCGCTGGTCCTCTACCGGGTCGGGGCCGGCGCCTACCGCCGCCGCGGCGGCGTCCGGCTGCTCAAGGCCGAGCTGCAGCTGCAGTGGCGCTTCCGGGCCGCCGGCTTCACGTCCGTCCCGCAGTTCCTGCGGAACGTTGTGGTCCGCGGCGGGTACCGGCTGGTGCCGGAGCCCGCGCGCCGGCTGGCCTACCGGCGCATGATCTCTCCCGCCCGGCGCTAGCCGGGCGCGGAGCCCGTGAGGTGGAATCGCTCACTTCGGTAGCCCGACGTCCGGGTCGGACAGGTGCAGCGGCTAATCTTGCGGGGATCGCTTCCCAGAACACGAGGAGATGACCCGCGTGCATTCCGACCTGGTCGTGGTGGGATCCGGGTTCTTCGGGCTCACCGTCGCCGAGCGGTGCGCCGTCGAGCACGGCCTGAAGGTGCTCGTCGTCGACCGACGCCCGCACATCGGCGGCAACGCCTACTCCGAGGCGGAGGCGACGACCGGCATCGAGGTGCACCGTTACGGTGCCCACCTCTTCCACACCTCCAACGAGCGCGTGTGGGAGTACGTCAACCGCTTCACTGCGTTCACGGACTACCAGCACCGCGTGTACACCACCGTCAAGGGCGAGGTGTACCCCATGCCGATCAACCTCGGCACCATCAACCAGTTCTTCCGGGCCGCCTACGGCCCCGAGGAGGCGCGGGCGATCATCCAGGAGCAGGCCGGCGAGCTGGCCGGGGCGGACCCGCAGAACCTCAACGACAAGGGCATCCAGCTCATCGGGCGCCCGCTCTACGAGGCCTTCATCAAGGGGTACACCGCCAAGCAGTGGCAGACCGACCCCAAGGACCTGCCTGCCGGGATCATCTCCCGCCTGCCGGTGCGGTACACGTACAACAACCGCTACTTCAACGACACCCACGAGGGCCTGCCGGTGGACGGGTACACCGCGTGGCTCGAGCGCATGGCCGACCACCCCAACATCGAGGTCCGGCTGGACACCGACTTCTTCGACACCACCCAGCCCGTGAACAAGGCCGCCGTCGTCGGCCAGGTGCCGGTCGTCTACACGGGGCCGGTGGACCGCTACTTCGACTACGCCGAGGGCGAGCTGAGCTGGCGCACCCTCGACTTCGAGGAGGAGGTGCTCCCCGTCGGCGACTTCCAGGGCACGTCGGTGATGAACTACGGCGACGAGGACGTGCCCTACACGCGCATCCACGAGTTCCGGCACTTCCACCCCGAGCGGGACTACCCGACGGACAAGACGGTCATCATGCGCGAGTACTCCCGCTTCGCCGAGCGCGGCGACGAGCCGTACTACCCGGTCAACACCGCCGACGACAGGGAGCGGCTGCTGAAGTACCGCGACCTCGGCAAGGGCGAGGACGGCGTGATCTTCGGCGGCCGGCTGGGCACCTACAAGTACCTCGACATGCACATGGCCATCGGCGCCGCGCTGTCGACCGTGGACAACAAGCTCACGCCGCACTTCCGCGAGCACGCCCTGCTGACCAGCGGCGGTGTCGACGAGTGAGCGCCGGCACGCTCCCCGCCGACACGTTCGTCGAACCGGGCCGCGGCAGCGGCCTGTTCGACGTCGTCCGGCAACGGTTCCTGCTCAAGCTCCTGGTCCGCAAGGACCTGCGGGTGCGCTACCGCGGCTCCGTCCTCGGCATGCTGTGGTCCTACGTCAAGCCCGCGGTGCAGTTCGTCGTCTACTACTTCGCGGTCGGCGTCTTCCTGCAGATGAACCGGGCGGTGGACAACTTCGCCGTCTACCTCTTCGCCGGGATCGTCGTCGTCAACTTCTTCGGCGAGGCCTTCGGCAACGCCACCCGGGCCATCGTGGGCAACAACGCCCTCGTGAAGAAGATCTACCTGCCGCGGGAGCTCTTCTCCGTCTCCGCCCTGTGGGTGGCGTTCATCCACTTCATCCCGCAGCTCGTCGTGCTCGTCATCGGGGCGCTGCTCACCGGCTGGAGCCCGTCGCTGGTCCAGCTCGGGGCCGGCGTGCTCGGCTTCGTCATCCTCGCGATCTTCTCCCTCGGCCTGGGGCTGGTTTTCGGCGCGGTCAACGTGATGTTCCGCGACGCGGAGAACATCGTCGACCTGCTGCTGATGGTGGCCACCTGGGCCTCGCCGGTGCTGTACCAGTGGACCGCGGTCCGCGACGTCGTCGGCGACAGCTGGGTGTGGACCGTCTACCAGCTCAACCCGCTCACCCCGATCGTCGAGCTGTTCCACTACTGCTTCTGGGCCCCGACCAACGGCGCCCAGTACGTCGGCGTGCCGAACCTCGGCATGTGGGTGGGTCTGGCCGCGCTCATCTCGGTGCTGACCTTGGTCCTCGGCGAGTGGGTGTTTCGCCGTCTCGACGGCCGGTTCGCGCAGGAGCTGTGATGACCCTCGACCACATGCCCCGCATCGTCGTCGACGACGTCGCCAAGCACTTCACGCTGCGCCACACCCACACGGCCAAGGACTGGGTGGTGTGGAACCTCAAGGGCCGCAAGGAGGCCCGCAGCGACGACTTCGTCGCCCTGCACGACATCTCCTTCACCGTGGGCGACGGCGAGGCCGTCGCGCTGCTCGGCCTCAACGGCTCGGGCAAGTCCACGCTGCTCAAGCTCGTCTCCGGCGTCATGCGCCCCGATACCGGGAAGATCCGGGTGCGCGGGAACATCGCCGGCCTCATCGAGGTCGGCGCTGGCTTCCACCCGGACCTCACCGGCCGGGAGAACGTGTACCTCAACGGCGCGATCCTGGGCATGACCGAGCAGCAGATCGATGAGAAGTTCGACGAGATCGTCGCCTTCTCCGAGATCGAGGAGTTCATCGACACCGAGGTGAAGTTCTACTCCTCGGGCATGTTCCTGCGGCTGGCGTTCGCCGTGGCCGTGCACACCGACCCTGACGTGTTTCTCGTGGACGAGATCCTCGCCGTCGGGGACGAGCCGTTCCAGAAAAAGTGTCTGGCCAAGATCCGTGAGCTGCGCGACGCGGGCAAGGCCCTCGTCATCGTCAGCCACGACCTCGACATGGTCGCCCGGCTGTGCAGCCGGGGCATCCTCCTCGAGCGCGGGCGGATGGTGATGGACGGCCCGATCGACGAGGCGGTCGCAACGATGAGGGGGGAGAGGTGAGCGCGGGCGTGATCGACACCCTGCTGAGCGAGGTCCAGGCGGCCTATCCGGATCGGGACGTCGCGCTGACCCTGACCGAGGACGGCGTGGCCGCGGTCCAGGCCGTGGGGACCGCCTGGCTGGTGGCCGCGGTGCGGGCGCTGGAGGTGGCGTATCCCGGCCGCGGCTACGAGCTGACGCTGAAGGTCGACGGCAACGAGCCGATGCCGGCGGGGGTCCGGCTTGACCCCGCGACGGCGGGCGCGCTCTTCGCCGGGCAGGGCGGTGCCGGGCGGCTCTCGCTCTCGGCGCCCCACCGTCATCGCGGCGCCAAGACCACCGCCGATCCGGTCAGCCGCGTGCTGCAGGTCCCGCGGGCCGAGCTGCTTCAGGCCGAGGGCGACCTCCACTTCATCGCGCCCACGGACCCGGTGCGCCGGCTGGCCGGGCGGCTGTACTCCCGGCTCTACCGGCGCGCGCCCGTCGCGCTGGACACCTGGCGTCAGAGCCGGAACAACACCGCGCCGGCGGCGCGGTCGCCGATGGTCCCCAAGGCCCAGGCGCTTCGCGGTGCGCGCACCGCGCCGGCCACGCGCGGCCGGGCGGGGACAGCGGGGGGCACGACCCGACGCCCCGCGGTCTGGGTGGCGATGCACTGGCTGGAGTCCGGCGGCGCCGAGTCCTGGGCGTTCCGGTCGGCGGAGATCGCGCGGGACACCGGCCTCGAGGTCGTCATCACGGTGGACCGCAGCGCCCCGCAGCGCGCTCTCGCCAAGGCGCTCGCCATCACGCCTTACGTGTACCTGGCCGCGAACACGCTGGACGAGGAGGACTGGGGCCCGTTCCTCCACGGCCTGCTCGCGGCGCACGACGTCCGTCACGTGCACATCCATCACTCGGCACGGGCGTACGGGTTCCTGCCGGAGCTGCGCCACCTCGCCCCGCGGGCGGCCGTCATGGACAGCGTCCACATCGTCGAGCACCGCACCGGCGGGTTCGTGCGCCAGAGCCTGGAGCTGTCCCACCTGATCGACGTTCACCACGTCATCAGCCCCGCGCTGCGGGACCTGTACCTCCTGGACGCGCGGGTGGCGCCGGGGAAGGTGGCGTACCGGCCCCTGACCGACCTGGCGGGCGTGGGCGCCGCCGCGGACGGTGCGCAGGGCGGGGAACCGGTCCTCGCGGAGTCCACGGCCCGGGGCGAGGGCCCCCTGCGGGTGGGCTTCCTCGGCCGGCTGGCGCCGCAGAAGCGGCCCTTCCTCTTCGTCGAGCTGGCCCGCCGCCTCCACAAGGCACATCCGGGCTCGTTCAGCTTCCTCATGCAGGGCTCCGGGGCGCTCGGCGGCTTCGTCGACGAGCAGATCGCCCGCGCGGGTCTCGGCGGCGTCATCGAGCGACGCGAGTGGGGCCCGGCGGAGCAGTTCTTCGCCGACGTTGACGTCCTGGTCGTCTCGTCGGACAACGAGGGGCTCACCCTCACGACCCTGGAGGCGGACCAGCACGACGTCCTGGTGCTCTCGGCCGACGTCGGCAGCCAGCGATCGGTGATCCCGCCCCTCATGCTCGTGCCGCGCGCCCCCCGCGGGTTCCTCACCGGCGCCCGTCGCGCGCTGGAGCGCCTCGCGGTCGACCGCGGGGCGCGGGCCCGGGTGCGCGCCGACCAGCGTCGGCTGCTGCAGGGACTCTGCGCCACCGAGCCCGCAGGTCAGTACCTCACCACCTACTACGCACCCGAGAAGGAGCAGGCCTGATGCAGGTCGGAGCCGTCGTCGTCACGTTCAACCGGTTGGGCATGCTGGGGGAGACCCTGGACGCCCTGGAGGCCCAGGAGCGCCCGGTCGACCACCTGGTCATCATCAACAACGCGTCGACGGACGGGACCCGGGAGTACCTCGAGGCCCGTGATTTCACGGTGCCGACCACCATCAAGCATCTGGCGACGAACACCGGCGGCGCCGGTGGCTTCTCCGAGGGCACCGATGTGGCCTACGGGCTGGGGATGGACGCCGTCTGGCTCATGGACGACGACACGGTGCCCCGCCCCGGCGCGCTCGGCCCGCTGGTGAGCTCGCTCGAGGACGCAGAGGAGCGCCTCGGCTTCCTGCCCAGCTTCGCGTGCTCGATGGTGCTGTGGAGCAAGGACGGCGCGTTGTGCGAGATGAACGTCCCCGACCCCACCTGGGACTGGGCGCGGCCCCTCGCCCTGGGCGCGAGCTACACGCTGATGAAGTCCTGCTCGTTCGTCTCGGCGCTCATCACCCGCGAGGCGATCCACGCGATGGGGCTTCCCTCGGCGAACTTCTTCATCTGGTACGACGACGCCGAGTACACCCACCGCCTGTCCAAGTACCGGCCCGGCATTTTCGTCGCCGAGTCCAAGGTGGACCACCAGCTCCCGCAGAACCGCGGTGTGAACTGGGGCGACGTCAACGAGAAGAACATCTGGAAGTTCGAGTACGGCGCGCGTAACCAGGTGGCGTCCGCGGTGAAGTTCCGGAGCCCGACCATCCTCGCCTCGCTCGCCGAGAACATGATCAAGCAGATGAGGGGCAGCGGCGTGCCGCGCTCGCTGCGCCTGCGGCTCCTCAAGGCCGCCGCGCGCGGCCTGGTCTTCAAGCCCGAGGTCAAGTCCGCCCGGACGGTGCGATGACCGTGGCGCCTCCGAGCGGCGGTCGCCGCGGCGGTGACCGACCGCTGTCCGTGGCCGGGAGCGTGCGGTCGTGAGCGCCGTCGACGTGATGACCACCCTCGGCGTCGCGTTGGTGCTGACGTGGGTGCCCGGCGCGGTGGTACTGCTCGCCGCCCGGGTGCGCCCGCTGCTCCTCCTGGCGCTGAGCCCCGCGGTCACGCTCTTCATCACCTATCTGGGTACCGGAGCCGCGGGCCTCGTGGGCTGGCGATGGTCGGTGTGGTGGCTCCCCGTGGTGTCCGCCGCGCTGGGCGGGGTGCTGTTCCTCGTCCGGCGCCGCCTCCCCGGGCCCGGGGAGCCGCCGGTCCGGCGCTGGTCCGCCGCCGGCGCCATCTTCCTGGCGGTGCTGGTCGCCGTAGCCGTGGTGGTGGGCCTGCGCGCCTACCTCTCGGCGTCGCAGAACTTCTACGTCATCCCGCAGGACTACGACGCAGTCTTCCAGGCCAACGCCATCCGGTTCATCGCCGACACAGGCGTCGGCACGGCCGAGGGCCTGGCCGGGGTCAACGCGTACGCCTCCACGGTGCCGACGTACTATCCCGCCGCCTTCCACGCCCTCGCGGCGCTGACGTCCCAGCTGGCGGGCACCGGCGCGATCGTCGCCATGCACGCCCACATCGCGCTCTGGATGCTCTCCCTGCCGCTCGGCGCCGCCGCGCTCACCCGCGCGGCGGGCGCCGGACCGCTCGGATCGGGGGTCGCCGCGCTGGTCTCCACGAGCTTCACGGCCCTGCCCTATGAGCTCATCTGGCGGGGGCTGGTGCCCTTCACCCAGTCGCTCGTCCTGGTGCCGGCGATTCTGGCGATGCTCGTCGAAGGCGCACGCAGGCGCCGCCCGGCCGATGCCGCGGTCTTGGCCGTCGCCGCCATGGGCGCGGTGAGCACGCACACGTCCGCGGCCGCGAGCCTGCTGGTCTACGGTGCGCCCGTCATCGTCGTCCTCCTGCTCCTCGCCGGTGCGGACCGCCTCAGGCTCCTCGGCTGGGGCGGCCTGAGCGCCGTGCTCATCGCCGCGATGATCGTGCCGACGGCCATCGGCATCCAGCAGACCCTGAGCAACGGGCAGCCCCACGACTGGCCGGCCGTCAAGACCCTTCAGGAGGGCGTCCGCACCGGGTTGCTGTTCGGCACCGGCTACCGCGACACCGTGCAGCTCACGCTGGCGGTCCTGGTCTGGGCCGGCGTCCTGGCCGCCGTGCTGCTGCTGCGCCGCTACGGCGTGGCCGTCGCCCTCGCGGTCGGCATGGTGGGAAGCGTCGGCCTGTACGTCCTTGCCGTCGCGGTCGACTCCGACCTGTCCCTGACGCTCACCAACTTCTGGTGGAACGACCAGCTGCGCCTGTCGGCCCTCGTCGCGGTGGCGGCGCCGGTGTTCGTCGGGGTCCTCTCCGACGCATTGCTCCAGGGAGCCCGGTGGCTCGTGCTGCGCACGGGCTGGACCCCCGGCGTGGTGCTGGCCCGCCGCGGCACGCTGGCCGCCGTCGGCGCCGCGGTGGCGGCCGCCGTCGTTGCGGCCGGCTTCTACAGCGTCACCGAGCACGCGTACTTCCTGCGGAACCGCGACGCCATGCTGTACCGCTACTCGCTCGGCCCGACGGTGACCGAGAACGAGCGCGCCGGCATGAACGAGCTGCCGCGCTACGTGGGGCGGGGCGAGCGCGTGATGAACGACTTCCGGGACGGCTCGGCCCTGATGTACGCGGTGAGCGGGGTGCACCCGGTCTACGGGCACATGGGCCCCGACGGGAACACGCCCGAGCACGCGATCCTCGACGCCCGGTTCGACCGGATCGCGGACGACCCGGAGGTCCAGCGGATCGCTCGGGAGCTGCACATCACGCACGTCTGGCTCTCGGAGGGGTTCCTTCTCCCCGACGTCGAGCGGTCGCCCGGTCTGGACGACGTGGCCGATGAGCCGGACATCTTCCGGCTGGTCTACTCCAACCCCGGCGTCCAGCTGTACGAGATCAACTGGGACGCCGTCGGAAAGTAGCTGGTACCTCAATTTCGGTCCCGCGGTGCCGATGCCTGTGGAAGAGTCCATTATCGGACGGACCTTGGTGCAGGCCTCGATCGGGGGAACATGGGTAGGAAGATCCGCGGCTTCGTCGGTGCCGTGCTGTCGGCGGGCCTCGCCGTCGGAGGAGTGGTGGCCACCTCGAGCGGGGCGGCCGCCGAGGAGGCGATCTACCCCCCGCCGGCCTCGGGGTACTGGGACGTGCGCGGCCACGGCTGGGGCCACGGCAAGGGGCTGTCGCAGTGGGGCGCCCAGGGCGCGGCGCAGCAGGGCCTCAGCGCGGACCAGATCCTCGCGTTCTACTACCCGGGCACGACCAAGCAGAACGTCGGCAACGACGAGCTCCGGGTGCAGCTCCGGTCCTTCGGAACACCGTCGAAGGCGTCCTTCTGGAGCACGTCGGGAACCGGTGGCCCGCTCACGGCCGCCGACACCACGCTGGCCGGCAAGGTGACGATCACGCTCGACGCCGCAGGCTGGATCATCGAGCGGCCGGGCCAGTCGACTGTGAGGCGCACCGGCAACACGCTCGACGTGCGGGCGACGCCCGGTGCGGACTACGGCACGGGCGTGGTGCTTGCCGACTCCCCGACGGCGACCACCGGCACCTACTATCACGGGTACTTCCGGCTCGTCCGCATCGGCAGCACGAATACGTTCGACGTGGTCAACCACGTCGGCATGCAGCTCTACCTCTACGGCGTCGTGCCGCGGGAGATGCCGGCGAGCTGGCGCCCGGCCGCCGTCCAGGCCCAGGCCGTGGCGGCGCGGACGTACGCGCTCTCGGTCAAGCGCAGCACCGGTCACTTCGACCTGTGCGACACCGACCAGTGCCAGGTGTACGGCGGACGGGCCGACGTGTCCGACACCGGGGCGACCGTCTTCATGAAGGAGGACGCCCGCGCGAGCGATGCCGTCGAGAAGACCTACGGCCATGCGCGGTGGTACGGCGGCGCGGCCGCCTTCACGCAGTTCTCATCGTCCAACGGCGGGTACTCGCGCGGTGACAGCACGCGGCCGTACCTGGCGGCGCGGCCGGACCCGTACAGCGGGGTCGCGACCGGCGACCCCGTCTCCTCCTGGACCGCGCGGCTTCCCGTCTCGGCCGTCCAGGCGCACTGCCCGGCCGGCGGCTCCCTCCAGCGACTCGTCATCACGTCCCGCGACGGCCGTGGCGACCTTGGCGGGCGGATCACGGGGGCCAGGGTGGAGTGCACCTCAGGGTCGGCGACGCTGCCGAACAACGAGGCGGTCTTCCGCTTCGGTCTGCGCTCGTCGTGGTGGGCGCCGGTCGAGCCGCCCCAACCCCGCTACCTCATCCACCTCAACAACTCCTTCACCGGCTACGCGGACACGGCGTTCAACTTCGGCGACCGGACCGACACCTTCCTCGTGGGCGACTGGGACGGACGGAACGGGGACAGTCTGGCGATCCGTCGCGGCAACGTCTTCCACTTCCGGAACTCCAACACCAGCGGCGTGGCGGAGAAGGCGATCTCCTACGGCAACCCGGGGGACACGATCCTGGTGGGCGACTGGGACGGTGACGGCGTGGACACGTTCGCGGTGCGCCGGGGCAACCAGTTCCACGTCAAGAACTCCATCAGCAGCGGCTACGCGGACCGGGTCATCGCCTACGGCAACCCCGGCGACGAGATCGTGGTGGGCGACTGGGACGGTGACGGCGTGGACACGTTCGCGGTGCGCCGGGGCAACCAGTTCCACGTCAAGAACTCCATCAGCAGCGGCTACGCCGACCGGGTCCTCTACTACGGCAACCCGGGAGACACGCTCGTGGTCGGCAACTGGGACGGCAAGGGCGGTGACAGCCTCGGGGTGCGCCGCGGGAACGTCTACCACTTGCGGAACTCGCTGACGTCCGGGGACGCGGACCGCGTGGTGACGTACGGCAACCCGACGGACGAGGTGCTGCTGGGGGACTGGGACGGCAACGGTACCGACACCCTGGGCATCATCCGACGGTAGGACGGGTGTGGGGGCCGGCGGCGTCCGCCGCCGGCCCCCACCGGTCCTCCAGGTACGAGAGGGTGCGGACTACTGTCCCGCCGCGGCGTACTTCGCCTCCGCCGCCGCCTTCTGCGGACGCCACCACTCCTCGTGATCGCGGTACCAGGCGATGGTGTCGGCGAGGCCGGCCTCGAAGTCGGCGAACGTGGGCTCCCACCCGAGCTCGGTGCGCAGCCGCGTGCTGTCGATCGCGTAACGAAGATCGTGGCCGGCGCGGTCGGCGACGTTGTCGTAGTCGTGGCGGTCGCACCCCATGAGCTCGAGGATCAGCTCCACGACCTCCCGGTTGCTCTTCTCCCCGTCGGCGCCGATGAGGTAGGTCTCGCCGATGCGGCCCTTGTCGATGATCGTCCAGACCGCGCGGTTGTGGTCGCGCACGTGGATCCAGTCCCTGACGTTGCGGCCGGCGCCGTAAAGGCGGGGCCGGACGCCGTCCAGGAGGTTGGTGATCTGGCGGGGGATGAATTTCTCGACGTGCTGGAAGGGGCCGTAGTTGTTCGAGCAGTTCGAGATCGTGGCCGCCAGCCCGAAGGAGCGCACCCACGCGCGAACCAGGAGGTCCGAGCCGGCCTTGGTCGACGAGTACGGGCTGGAGGGGTTGTACGGCGTGCGCTCGGTGAACCGCGCCGGGTCGTCGAGCTCGAGGTCGCCGTACACCTCATCGGTGGAGATGTGGTGGAGGCGGGTGCCGTGCCGGCGCACGGCCTCGAGCAGGGTGAAGGTGCCGATGAGGTTGGTGTGGACGAACGGGGAGGGATCGAGCAGCGAGTTGTCGTTGTGGGACTCCGCGGCGAAGTGGACCACGACATCGGCCTCGGCCACGAGCGGGTCCACCACATCAGGGTCGGCGACGTCGCCCTCGATCAGGCGCACGTTCGGGATGTCGCCGAGCGATCCGGCGCTGCCCGCGTAGGTGAGCTTGTCGAGCACGGTGACGTCGGTCCCGGGGCGCTCCTCGACGGTCTGGTGGACGAAGTTCGCGCCGATGAAACCGGCACCGCCGGTGACGAGCAGCCGCACGGACTCTCCCTCGTTCTGGCCGCCTCGCGGCGGCGGGATCTACAGATGCACACCCAGCGTAATCACTGCGCTGAGGCAGGCGCGGCCGTGCCACGTTGGCGGCGCGGTACGCGCGAATTGCCGCACCGGTCTTGCCCTTATTGCCGACCATTTCCGAGTCACCAGGGTACGTTCGTATCGGACGCCGGGGGGCCGTCCCGATCGGTGCACTTCCCCCACCGACAACCGCATGGAATGAGCAACGCGCATGGCACCGCACACCTTTGGCATTTCTCTGGTCATTTCCTCCCTGGTAGGCGTGAGCCTCGTGGGCGCGCCCGCACAGGCCGACGCGGAGGAGTCGACGCCGGCCCCGTCAGCCGTCACGGTGGTCGGCCTGACCGGCGGAACGAGCCAGCTCACGAAGATCGCCCGCGACGGTCTCGAGCGGCTGGACGACACGGCCGGGACGGGGGCGGACCTGCCGACCGCGCCCGGCGCCGAGTCGCCCACTTCCGACCCCGCGGCCACCAGCCCGGTCGTGGGCGCTGCGGCAGGGCACGGCGGTCCGATGTCCGCGGGCGTGCCCGTCGTCATCCCCGCCGCGACCTCGTCGACGGAGGCCGAGGCGGCCGACGTCCTCCTTCTTACGCCTCCGATGGAGACGCAGGAGTTCTACGTCGCCGGCGTCACCTGGGACCGCGACTCCTCCGAGGGCGGCTTCCAGGTGTTCCTGCGTGCCAGGCAGGACGGCGAGTGGCTGGAGTGGACCGAGCTCGACGTCGAGGCGGCCCTGGACGAAAGCACGGGCACCGCGGGCACGGACCCCTACGTGACCGGTGGGGCCACGGCCGTCCAGGTGCAGGTGAGCGGCCCGGAGGGCTCCCTGCCGGACAACCTGCAGCTCAGCCTCATGCCGAGCAACCCGACGGAGTCGGACGAGGTCGTGACAGAGGAGGGCGACGACGTCACCTACCTGCCGGAGGAGGACGCGCCGTCGGACGTGGCCGACCCGGTGGCGTTCGCCGACGATACGACGTTCGCGCTGCTCGGGGGCCCCGCCGGCGGGTTCGCCGTCGCCGATGTCGCTCTCGACAGCGCGGGACCGGCTCCGGCGAGCTCTGCGCCGACGGCGATGCCGACGTCCGTTGCCGCGGCCGCCGACGCGGCGACGACGGTGGTCCCCGCCGCTCTCACCGGCGGTGTGCAGGCCGCGGCGGCAGCCAGGCCGACCATCATCAGCCGTGCCGGCTGGGGCGCGGACCCCGCGCTCATGACCTGGACACCCACCCGAGCCGCGCTCAAGGCCGCGGTCGTCCACCACACCGCAGGAAGCAACAACTATACGGCGAAAGAATCGCCGGGCATCGTCCGCGGCATCTACTACTACCACGCCAAGGGAAACGACTGGGGCGACATCGGGTACAACTTCCTGGTCGACAAGTACGGTCAGGTCTTCGAGGGGCGGACAGGGTCCCTCGGCGCGCCGGCCGGCACGATGACCGTCGGGGCACATGCCAAGAACTTCAACACCGGCACGCTCGGCATCTCCGCGATCGGCGACTACACCAAGGTGAACGCCCCACAGGTCATCCTCGATCGCATGGCCGCGGTCATCGCCTGGCGATTCTCCGACGCCGGCATCGACGTGCGCACCGCGAGCGGAATCACCTCTCCGGGGACCGCCGCCACCCCGGCAGGACGAAACCTGCCGAGGATCTTCGGTCACCGCGACGTCGGTTCGACGACGTGCCCGGGCAACGACATCTACGGTCGGCTGGGGTCGCTCACATCCGCGGTGGACAACCTCATGGGCCAGAAGATCTACCTCAACAACAAGTTCAGCGGGTACTCCGACGTTGACTTCCGGTTCGGTGCGCGCGGTGCGCAGATCCTCGTCGGCGACTGGAACGGCGACGGCAGGGACACCCTGGCCGCTCGCGAGGGCAACCGCTTCATCGTGACCGACGAGAACAAGGACCGCGCGGCCACCCGCACCATCTACTACGGCAACCCCGGCGACGAGATCTACATCGGCGACTGGGACGGGAACGGCACCGACACCTTCGCCGTCCGTCGCGGCAACCAGTTCCACATCCGCAACTCCATGACCAGCGGCCAGGCGGACCGGGTGATCTACTACGGCAACCCGGGCGATGAGATCCTCGTGGGGGACTGGGACGGGAACGGCACCGACACCTTCGCCGTCCGCCGCGGCAACCAGTTCCACATCCGCAACACCCTGACATCGGGGTACGCGGACCGGGCGTTCTACTACGGCAACCCGGGCGACGTCATCCTCGTGGGGGACTGGGACGGGAAGGGCACCGACACCTTCGCCGTCCGCCGCGGCATCCGCTACCACATCCGGAACTCGCTGACGTCGGGCATCGCGGACGTCGTCGTCGACTACGGCAACGCCGGTGACCGCACCATCGTCGGGGACTGGGACGGCAACCGCACCACCACGCTCGGGGTCGTCCGCTGAGAGAGGTGCCCGGCCGCTCCGGAGAGCGGCCGGGCATCGTCCCGGCGGGAAGGGGGCGGCGTCAGCCGCGGCGCAGCGCGGCGGTGAAGCCCGTCGCCTCCGCGTAGGCCGGGAGGAGCCCCTGGGCCGCCGCGTCCCGGAGGGAGGGGGCCGCTGCGTCCTTGTCGGAGAGCTGGAGGGTGAGCGGCCGGCCGCGCCGGTCGGTGGTCGGCCAGGTGATCGCCAGCTCCTCCGACAGCGGGTGCACCCCGTGCTCGCGGGTAGGGGCGTACGGCTCCGAGCACAGGTACATCACGGTCGAGCCGTCCTCGAGGGCGCAGAAGGCGTGGCCGAGGCCCTCGGACAGGTAGACCGCGCGCCGGTCGACGTCGTCGAGGAGGACCGCGTCCCAGGTCCCGAACGTCGGAGAGCCCACGCGGATGTCCACGACGACGTCGAGCACCGCCCCCGTCGGGCAGGTGACGTACTTCGCCTGGGAGGGCGGCACGTCGGCGAAGTGGATGCCGCGAACCACCCCGGCCGCGGACACGGAGCAGTTGGCCTGCTTGGGCTCGAACGGGTGCCCGACCGCGTCCTCGAACGCGGACTGCGTGAACCACTCCAGGAACACGCCCCGGGCGTCGCCGTGCTGGCGCGGGGTGATCTCCCACGCGCCGGGGACCGCCAGCTCTCGAAAGTCCATGGGTATCGCTCCTCGCTTCGGTTCGGTTGCGCCCGCGGCTCCGGCCGTCAGCGCTCAGGTCGTGGCGTCCCCGTCGCGGGCGGCATCGGTGTCCGGCGCCATGGTCGCGCGATCGGTGTCCGGGACGATGGAGGCGCGGTCGGTGTCCGGCGCGACGGTGGCGCGGTCGGTGTCCGGCGCGACGGTGGCGCGGTCGGTGTCCCCCGCGATGGCGGCGCGGAGCTCCTCGATCTCCAGGCGTGCGATGGCCACTTCCTCGGCGATGGTGCGGCGCTGTTCCTCCACGGACGACATCGCGGTGCTCAGGTGCACGCTGACGAGAAGCAGCACGAGGACGGCGCAGGCGAGCAGCATGTTCGACGGTGCCTGGAACCCGAGCAGGTCGGCGACCCGGAAGGCGATCTTGGGTAGGACGCTCAGCACGAGGACGACGGCGCCCAGAGCGAACCACAGGGTTACGTACTTCTCCCGGATGCGCCGCGCCCTGAGGAGGTGCAGGAGGTAGCCGGCGAACAGCAGGGCGGCGAGGACCGGCAGCAGCTGGTAGAGGGTCACGAGACGTCTGACCTTTCCTGGCTGGGCCGGGTCAGCGCCACGGCCAGCGCCATGAGAGCGCGCATGAGGAAGATCCCGGCCTTGAGCGGGGAGTGCGAGGGCGTCCCGCCCGCGCGGGGCCGCATCGCTACCGGCACCTGGCGCACCGCGAGCCCGTGCCGCGCGGCGATGACGAGCGCCTCCACGGTGTCGCCGAGGTACTCGGCGGGGTAGTCCTGCGAGAAGAGCTTGATGGCCCGACGCGAGCAGGCCTTGAAGCCGGAGGTGGTGTCGGTCAGCCGCGTGCGGGTGACCCGGCTGAGCACCGCGGCGAGGAACTTCATGCTCCACCGGCGAGGTCCACGCGCCTCGTAGGTGCCCACGCCGGCGAACCTCGCACCGATCACGACGTCGGCGCCCTCGGTCTCCAGGGCCTCCAGGAGGAGCGGGATCTCCGCCGGGTCGTGCTGGCCGTCGGCGTCGACCTGCACCGTGCGGCTGTAACCCTTCCGGTCGGCATAGACGTAGCCGGCGCGCATGGCGCCTCCGACCCCGAGGTTCAGCGGCAGCTGCAGGACCTTCGCCCCCGCCGCCGCGGCGACGGCGGCAGTCGCATCGGTCGAGCCGTCGTCGACCACGAGGATGTCTGCGCCCGGGACCTTCTGCAGGAGCTCGGTGACGACGCCGGGGAGCGGGATCTCCTCGTTCCAGGCGGGCACGATGACGAGCAGGTCGGGTGCGGACGGCATGTGCGGGGGGTTCTTCCTACGGGTTGACGGCAGTGGCGGCCGGGTCACAGGGCGTATCGACGTCGGGCGTACCGGCGGTAGACCGAACGGTAGAGCGACGGGGCCGCCTTGAGGAGCAGCCCGGCCGCGGCGTAGTCCGGACGGGCGCGGACGGTCGCGAGGAGGTCCGGCACCCGCAGGTGCCGGGCGCACCGGCGGACCGCCGCCGTGTCCACGGTCGAGACCCGGGGCGCCGTCATCGAGCTCTGCGCGCACACGAGCATCGAGAGCACGCACAGGCAGCGCATGGCGGACCGCACCTCCGGGCCGTCCACCTCCGGGTTGAGCGTCTCGGCGACGTGCGCCATCGCGCGCTCGACCTCCTCCGGCGACGCCGGACGGCCCCATGTGGCCGACAGGTCGTTCACGCGATAGAGGTACAGCGGCTCGGAGATCACCCGGCTGGCTCGGCCGTAGGAGTGGTAGGCCACGGTCGTCGCCAGGTCCTCGTAGCGGCGCAGCCCCTCCGGGAAGGGGACACGGCGCGCGACCTCCCGGGACACGACGGTGCCGCCCGCCAGCCCGGAGATCCGGTCCTGCATGGCGCGGACGGTGGCCTCCCGGCGCTCGAACCGCCCCGGCGTGCCGGGGGAGACGGGGACCCGGCTGCCGTCGGGGTGGACCATCGCGTGGCCGCAGACCACGACGTCGACCCCGTCGGTCATGGCGCCGCCGACCGCCGCCAGGAAGGTGGGCTCGACGGTGTCGTCGGCGTCGAGGAAGGCGATCCACGGGGCACGCGCCGCCGCGATCGCCGTGTTCCGGGCGGCGGCCACGCCGCGGTTGCGCTCGTGCTGCACCAGCCGCACCCGCGGGTCGTCGATCGCCGCGACCGCGGCGGCGGAGCCGTCGGAGGAGCCGTCGTCGACGACGACGATCTCGAAGTCCTGGTCCGTCTGTTCCAGCACGCTGCCGATGGCGTCGGAGATCGTTCCGGCGGCGTTGTACAGCGGGATGACGACGCTCGTCCTCGGCGCGGTCATGCGATCGAGGTCCTGAGGTTCGTCGAGGTGGGCACGGGGGGAGTCTAGACGGTCCTGCGAACGGCCCTGCGGATGGCGGCGGCGTGCACGGCGATGCCGCAGACCGGGCCGACGACCAGGCTGACGACGACCCGAGTCTCCAGCCCGAGCGGCAGCAGCAGCATGGCGAGAGAGACCACGACGGCCACGGACCACCCCAGGACGTAGGCGACGTGACGTCGCAGGGCCAGGGCGACGGCACCGGCGAGCACGAGCACGGCGAGCACGCCGGCGGCGAGGGTCAGGCTGGCGAGGACCTGGCCGGCCACGCGATAACCGCCACCGAAGACGAGCTCCATGAGCGCCGGCCCGACGGCCGCGGCGAGCGCCGCGCCGGCTGCGGCGACGGCCAGGATGAGACCGGCCGCCTTGACCAGCGTCCGGGTCGTCCGGCGGGGTGCCTCCACCACCTGGGTGATGACCACCCCCTGGAAGGCGTTGAGCGGGATGAGCAGCGGCGCGCGCGTCATGGAGACGGCCAGGATG
Organism: Georgenia thermotolerans; assembly: GCF_009193185.1. Lineage (GTDB taxonomy): Bacteria > Actinomycetota > Actinomycetes > Actinomycetales > Actinomycetaceae > Georgenia > Georgenia thermotolerans. The sequence continues at coordinate 115,736 of NZ_VUKF01000007.1, forward strand.
AGCGGAGCGGCGCCGGCGTAGACGAGGGGCTCGGTCGTGAGCTTGACGAGGGTGGGAAATCCCACCATGAGGATGCCGTTGGCGCCCGCACCTGCCATGGCCCCGAGCAACCGGGCGACGTAGCGCCCGGTGTCGGCATCGGCGCGCAGCCGCCACACCGGACGCGCCGGCGCGAGGGCGAGGGTCAGCACGAGCCAGGTCACGCCGGCCGCCGCGGTGGCCGCCTCCAGGCCGAGGAGCCCCGCCCCCAGCAGGACCGCGGCGGCCACGAGGAGGAGGCGGACGAGGGGCTCCGCAGCCGAGAAGAGGGCGAACAGGCGCCAGCTGCCGCGCCCGGCCAGGCTTCCCGTCGTGCCGCCCTGTCCGGCCGCGCCGAGCATCCCGGCCGCCAGCAGCGCCACGGCTGCGCCCGCGTCGGCGTGGAGGATCCGCTCCCCGCCCACGCCCGCCACGAGCGCCATGACGAGGGCACCGAGGAGGCCGACGGCGACGGCGATGAGCATGACCCGGGGCCGCCGCCGTCCATCGGACGGAGCGACGATCGCCGCCCGCACCGCCCGGGTGGTCTCGTTCTGCAACCCCGTGGCGAGCGCGTACCCGGCAAAGAGGAGGGACCAGAAGGCGAGGAAGTCGGCGTTCTGCGCGGGGGTGAGGTGACGGGCCGCCAGGACCTGGACGGCCAGCCCGGCCAGTGCGGCGATCGCCGCGGCGGCCGCGACCCCGGCACCCCCGGCACGGCCGACGCGGCGGTCGGTCGCCGGCGGCGCGGCAGGATCAGTCATCAGCACTCCAGGTCGGGGACCTCGATAGTAGCCGCGCGTGACGGCGCGCCCGCCGGCGCCCGGCCGGGCCACCGTGGCGGTGCACCCCCGGGTCTCGCACGCTCGTTACTGTGGGGCACCAGGTGCGGGCGCCTGCCTGCTGTTCCCTGGGCGAGAGGACTGAGGTCTCCGGTGGTTCTGGACATATTCGTGCCCTTCTACGGCGATCCGGAGGTCCTCCTGCTGGCCGTCGAGAGCGTCCGGCGCCAGGACAGCGGTGACTGGCGTCTCACGGTCGTCGACGACTGCTATCCCGACACGACGGTGGGAGAGCGGGTCGCGGCCCTGGGGGACGACCGGGTCAGGTACGTGCGCAACGAGACGAATCTTGGGATCACAGGGAACTTCGCCCGCTGCGCCGAGCTCGCCACCGCGGACCGCGTCGTGATCATGGGGTACGACGACGTGCTGCTCCCCAATTATGTCTCCACGATCGCCGCGGCGCACGAGGCGTATCCGCAGGCCGACATCATCCAGCCGGGCGTGCGCGTCATCGACGAGACCGGCGCCGACTCCTCCACGCTGGCGGACTGGGTGAAGCAGCACGTCGTCAGGCCACGTGGGGATGGTCGCATGCTGCTCTCGGGCGAGCGCCTGGCGGCCTCGCTGCTGCACGGCGACTGGCTGTACTGGCCCTCGCTGGCCTTCCGGCGCGAGACGCTCCAGGCGGTGCCGTTCCGTGCCGGGCTGGCCGTCATCCAGGACCTGGCGCTCGAGATCGACATCGTGCTCGCCGGCGGCACCCTCCTGTACGAGCCCACCGTCTGCTTCGCCTACCGCCGCCACACGAGCAGCGCCTCGTCCGCCAAGCTGCTCGGGGCCGCGAAGTTCACCGGGGAGCGGGAGTACTTCACGCTCGCGGCCGCCCTCTTCCGGCGGCGCGGGTGGCGCAGGGCCGAGCGCGCGGCGCGGTTGCACCTCACCTCCCGCGCCCACGCCCTCACGCTGCTGCCCTCCGCCCTCGTGGCGCGGGAGACGGCGACGACGAAGGCGCTCCTGAGCCACGCGTTCCGACCCCTGCAAAGGCGCGTCGCGCCGACCAACCCCAGCGAGGTGGCCTCATGACCCGGTGGCTGGTCGTGGGCGGCACCGGCATGCTCGGCCGCGACGTGGTCGCGAGGCTCGCCGGGCAGGAGGTGCGCGCGGTCGGCAGCGCGGAGGTCGACGTCACCGACCCGGCCGCCGTGGACGACGCCGTCGCCGGCTCCGACGTGGTGGTCAACTGTGCGGCCTACACCGCCGTCGACGCGGCGGAATCCGACGAGGGGCAGGCCTTCGCGGTCAACGCGGTGGGCCCCCAGCTGCTCGCGCGTGCCTGCGGAGCCGCCGCGGCGCGGCTGGTGCACGTCTCCACCGACTACGTGTTCGACGGCGCGGCCGACCGGCCGTACGAGGAGGACGCGCCGCTGCGGCCGCGGTCCGCCTACGGCCGGACGAAGGCCGCGGGGGAGTGGGCCGTGCGCGCCGGCCTCGCCGACCACCTGGTCGTGCGGACGGCGTGGCTGTACGGCGAGCACGGGTCGTGCTTCCCCAGGACGATGGCCCGGCTCGCGGCCGACCGGGATGAGCTGCGGGTGGTCGACGACCAGGTCGGCCAGCCCACTTGGACCGCCGACGTGGCGGACCTCATCGTCCGGCTCGTCGCGGCCTCGGCACCCAGCGGGACCTACCACGCGACCTCGTCCGGCAGCACCTCCTGGCACGGCTTCACACGCAGCGTGATGGCGGCGCTGGGCAAGGACCCCGACATGGTCCGGCCGACGACGTCCGCGGAGTTCAGCCGGCCGGCCCCGCGTCCCGCGTACTCCGTCCTGGGCCACGGCGCCCTCCTGGCAGCCGGCGTCGCCCCCATCGGCCGATGGGACGAGCGCTGGGAGGTCGCGGCGTCGGCCGTCCTCGGCCGCTGAGCGGTCACATCCGGTACAGCGTGAAGGTGTCGGTGCCGTCGCCGTCCCAGTCGCCGACGAACGTCTCGTCGCCGGGGTTCCCGTAACCGAACGCGACGTCCGCCACGCCGCTGGTCAGGGAGTTCCGCAGGTGGAACCAGATGGACCGCTGAACCCCCAGCGTGTCCGTGCCGTTCCCGTCCCAGTCACCGACGAGCACCTCGTCACCAGGGTTGCCATAGGAGAAGGCCAGGTCCGCGTAGCCGGAGGTCAGGGTGTTCTTGACGTGGAACCGGTTGCCGCGGCGCACGGCGAAGGTATCGGTGCCGTCGCCGTCCCAGTCGCCCACGAGGATGTCGTCGCCGGGATCACCGTAGGTGATGACCCGGTCCGCGTAGCCGCTGGTGACGCTGTTCTTGATGTGGAACTGGTTGCCGCGGCGGACGGCGAAGGTGTCGATGCCGTCGCCATCCCAGTCCCCGACGTAGAGCTCGTCGCCGGGGTTGCCGTACTGCACGAGGCGGTCCGCCCCGCCGGTGGTCAGGGAGTTGCGGATGTGGAAGGCGTTCCCGCGGCGGACGGCGAAGGTGTCGGTCCCGTCGCCGTCCCAGTCCCCGGCCAGGAACCGGTCGTAGTACTCCCCGAAGTCGAAGATGCGCGTGGCCGTCGACCGGAAGGAGTTGGCGACGAAGAACCCGGACTCCACACCCTGGCTCACGCCCTCCTCCATGCGGAAGTCCCGCCCGTGCACCCAGCCGGCCCGGCCCGAGGTGTGCACCTGGTACCAGTCGTCCTGGAACGAGACGACCCGGTCCAGCGCGGTGCCCGGGGCTAGCGTGGCGAGCGCCCGGGTGCCCGCACCCGGGCCGCCCCGCAGCGTCGTCGTCCGCGTGACGGTGCCCTCCGGCACGCCGAGGCGCTCGGGCGAGACGTTGCCCGCCGGCGCCCAGCCGGAGACACCCGCCGCACTGACGGCGATGAAGTCCCCGGTCTTCGCTCCCGGCGTGGACGACATGGGCGTGTGGTTCCCCACGGTGGCCACCACGGGGGACGAGGCCGACGGGGCGGACCGGATCGGCGTCGACCCGACCGCGTAGTACGTGCAGGAGGCGGGCGGCGCCCAGGGCATCGCCCGCGTGGCGGCCGCGGCCAGGTCGATGCCCCGGCCACGGAACCAGCCGACGGGCTCGACGGTGTTGCGGCCGTCGGGGGTGTCCAGCCAGATCTCGAGGTGAAGGTGCGGCGCCGTCGACACACCGGTCGACGAGACCTCCGCGATCTTCTGGCCGGCATTCACGTGCCAGCCCTCGCGGACGAAGGCGTCGGCGTCACGGACGTGGGAGTAGCTGCTGTAGACCCGGCGCCCGTCGATGGTGTGCTCGATGAGGATCCACTGGCCGGCGACGGCGTCCGGGCGGGTCCGGACCACCGTGCCCGGCGCCACCGAGACGATGGGGCTCCCCTCGGAGGCGCCCAGGTCGACCCCCTTGTGGAAGGTGGAGGCGAGGACCGTGGGGATGCACCGTGGCCCGTAGTGCGAGGTCAGCGCGTACCCGTCACGATCGAGCGGGCCGCTGAGGCTCCCGGCGCGCGGCGTCGCCCCGGTGGCCGCGGGGCCGGCGAGCGCGAGGGCCGGGGCCAGCAGGGCCGCGGCCAGGTAGGGCCAGGATCGACTTCTCGGGGACATGCCTGCTCCTCGGGGCCTCCCGTGGCCCCAGGCGGACACGGGCCCCGCCACGAGGCGCCCCCGCGGCGAGGTTACGGACGATATCCGTTTGGCCCCGGCGGGCGCAGGCGACCCGCCGGGCGGCCCGGAGGCGTCCCGCGCTACTCCGCCAGCAGGCCGAGCAGGTACTCGCCGTACCCGGACTTCCGGAGCGGCTCGGCCCGACGGCGCAGCTCCTCGTCGGTGAGGAACCCGCGCCGCCACGCGACCTCTTCCGGGCACCCGATCTTCAGGCCCTGTCGCGCCTCGACGGTCCGGACGAACGCGGTCGCGTCGGCCAGGGAGTCGAACGTGCCGGTGTCCAGCCAGGCGGTGCCACGGGGAAGCACCTCGACCTTCAGGCGGCCCTGGTCGAGATAGGCGCGGTTGACGTCGGTGATCTCGTACTCGCCCCGGGCCGACGGCTGCAGGTTCCGCGCGATCTCCACCACGTCGTTGTCGTAGAAGTACAGCCCCGGTACGGCGTAGGAGCTCTTGGGTCGGACGGGCTTCTCCTCGAGCGACACTGCGCGGAACTGCTCGTCGAACTCCACCACCCCGTATGCCGTGGGGTCGGCGACGTGGTAGGCGAAGACGGCGCCGCCGTCGATGTCGTGGAAGCGACGGAGGGTCTGGCCCATCCCGGGCCCGTAGAAGATGTTGTCCCCGAGAACGAGGGCCGCCCGGTCCGTCCCGATGAAGTCGGCGCCGAGGACGAAGGCCTGCGCCAGCCCGTTGGGGCTCTCCTGCACCTGGTAGGAGAGGGAGATGCCGAACTGCGAGCCGTCGCCCAGGAGCCGGCGGAAGGACGCGGCGTCGTGGGGGGTGGTGATGACCAGGACGTCCCGGATACCGGCGAGCATCAGGGTGCTCAGCGGGTAGTAGACCATCGGCTTGTCATACACGGGGACGAGCTGCTTGCTGACGCCTTGGGTGATCGGGTGCAGCCGGGTACCGGATCCTCCCGCGAGAATGATTCCGCGCATCTGTCCAGTGTCACCCTTCCTCGGCGTTACGGTGGCGTTACGACGATAATGGAGGGACGGCGGTGCAGAGGCTTCGGGGTGTGGGGCGTGACTACGCGTGGGGCTCGACCGAAGCCATCCCGGCACTGCTCGACGAGCCCGCCACCGGCGAGCCGGTCGCCGAGATGTGGTTCGGCGCGCACCCGGCGGGCCCTGCCCACGTGGTCGGACGCGGTGACGGCGTGGCGAGCGACCTCCGGTCCATGATCGCCGCGGACGCCGCCGGCACGCTCGGAGAGGACGTGGTCTCCCGCTTCGGGCCGCGTCTGCCGTACCTCCTCAAGCTCATCGCGCCGGCCCGCCCGCTTTCGTTGCAGGTACACCCCAGTCTCGAGCGAGCCCAGGAGCGCTTCCGGGCAGAGGATGCCGCCGGGATCCCCCGGGACGCGCCCGAACGAAACTACCGCGACCCGAACCACAAGCCCGAGCTCGTCTATGCGCTGACGACGTTCGAGGCGGTGTGCGGCTTCCGGGCGCCGCGCCGCGCCGCCGAGCTGTTCGCGAACCTCTCCGCGCCCCTGGCCAGGGACCTGCGGGCGGTGCTGCGGCAGGATCCCACCGCGGCCGGCGTGCGCACCGTCTTCACCTCCCTGCTCGACGAGAGGACCCGGCCGTCCGCCGAGGAGGTCCAGGCCGTGGCCCGGTCGTGCGCGGGGCGCCTGCGCGACGGGTCGCCGTCGCCGCGCGCCGACCACACCGTCGTCATGCTGGCGGAGGCCTATCCCGGTGACCCTGGGGTGGTGGCATCGTTGCTGCTCAACCCGGTGACCCTCCAGCCCGGCGAGGCGTTGTTCGTCCCGGCCGGCGGCGTGCACGCCTACCTCTCGGGCCTGGGGGTCGAGGTCATGGCGTCCTCCGACAACGTGCTCCGGGCCGGGCTCACCACCAAGCACGTCGACGTCGCGGAGATGCTCGAGTGCGTCGACTACGTCGCCGCTCCGCCCATCCGTCCGGCGCCGGAGATCTTCCATGGCGCCACGCGCGTCTACTACGCGCCCGTGGACGACTTCGAGCTTTCCGTGACGCACCTCTCCGACGGCGCCGACGACGCCGGCCACCCGCTTCCAGGGCGCGGGCCCCGGGTGCTGCTGTGCCTGGACGGGGTGATCAGCGTGGCGACCGGCGCCGAGCTGCTCACGCTCGCCCGTGGCGACGCCGTCTTCGTCCGGGCGGACGAGGGACGGCTCACCGTGCGCGGTGTCGGCACGCTCGTCCAGGCAGACGTTCCCTGACCTCGCGGCCCTGGCATCGCACCGCACCCCGATGCGGGTGCGCACCGGGCCGGCCTTCATTGGACGACACCCGTCCGATCTGGGTCTACGCTGGCGTCGCGCCACGGACGGACCGTCCTCGCGCCGGCGTAGTCCGGGCCCCTGCTGATGCGCTGATCGGATGGGAGAAACCATCATGATGCGTGGTTCTGGTATCTCACGCGTCGCGCGCCGTCTCGGTGCGGTATGCGGCGCGGCCGTCCTGGTTCTCGCCGGCTCCTCCGCGGCGGCGAAGGACGAGGTCGGCGGCGACGTCGAGGAGCTGATCGTCGCGTACGAGCCCGGGGTCCCCCCGACGGCCGCGCCCGGTGTGCCGACAGGCGCCGATGCCGTGCCGGACACGGACTTGCAGACCGGCGAGCCGCTGGGCCTCGGCCTCCACACGGTCGAGCTTGGCGAGGCCATGAGCGCGGACGAGGCCGAGGCGGTCGCCGCGGAGCTCGCCCGGTCGCCCCAGGTCCGGTGGGCCGAGCCGGACGTGGCCGTGTCCGTGCCCGAACCGGCGGCCGGCCCCGACGGCGTCCCGGGGTTCCGTACCGTCGGTGACATCACGACCACCGCCCAGCAGGCGGGAGCGTCCTGGGGGCTGGACCGCATCGACCAGCGTTTCGGCCTCGACGGGACCTACAGCTATGAAGACCCCGGCGGGGGCGTCACCGCTTATGTCGTCGATACCGGCATCCGCGCCACGCACCGGGACTTCACGGGCCGGGTGCGTGCGGGGTTCGACGCCGTGGGCGACGGCCAGGGCACCGGCGACTGCAACGGGCACGGCACCCACGTGGCGGGCACCCTCGGCGGGACTGTGTACGGCGTCGCCAAGAGCGTCAGCCTCGTGCCCGTGCGCGTGCTGGACTGCGGAGGGTCGGGTGACGTCTCGGACGTCATCGCGGGCGTGTCGTGGATCGTGTCGCACCATGCGTCCGGCGTGCCGGCCGTGGCCGTGATGAGCCTCGGCGGGCCTGTCAGCGCCGCTCTGGACGCCGCCGTGGAAGCGCTGATCAAGGACAACGTCACCGTCGTCGTCGCCTCGGGGAACGATGGCGTCTCGGCCTGCGACTCCAGCCCGGCGCGCGTGCCCGCGGCCATCACGGTCAACGCCTCCACGAGGGCGGACGTGCGGGCCGCCTACTCGGACTTCGGGTCGTGCACGGACGTGTACGCCCCCGGCACCGGGATCGAGTCCGCCTACTTCACCTCCGACACGGCCGCGGCGCTCGCGGACGGTACCTCCATGGCCGCTCCGCACGTTGCCGGGGTGGCCGCCCGGCTCCTGGAGGGCGCTCCCACGATGACGCCCGGCCAGGTGGCGGCGCGGATCCAGGGCACCGCTACGCCGGTGGACCTCATGCCCGGCCGAGCGGACGATCCCAAACGGCTCGTCTATGCGGCGCCGAACCTCTTCCCGCCGGCGCCCGCGCCTGCCCCCGCGCCGACGCCGGCGCCCGCCCCCACGCCGAGGCCGGCGCCTGCCCCCGCGCCGACGCCTGTCCCCGCGCCGACGCCTGTCCCCGCGCCGCAGACCGCCCCGGCCACGTGGGGCTTCTTCCTCAACAACCGGTTCTCCGGCAACGCCGACGTCCACTTCACCTACGGCAACCCGGGCGACGAGGTGCTGGTGGGGGACTGGGACGGCAACGGCACCGACACCGTGGCCGTGCGGCGCGGTGCCACGTTCTATATCCGCAACTCCAACAGCTCCGGCCCCGCGGATCGCGTCATCACCTACGGCAACCCCGGGGACGTGGTGCTGGTGGGGGACTGGGACGGCAACGGCACCGACACCTTCGCGGTGCGCCGCGGCAATGTCTTCCACATCCGGAATTCCATGACGTCCGGCCCCGCGGACCGCGTCGTGATGTATGGCAATCCCGGGGACGTCGTGCTCGTCGGGGACTGGGACGGCAACGGCACCGACACCTTCGCGGTGCGGCGCGGCAACGTCTTCCACGTCCGTCACTCCATGACGTCCGGGATGGCGGATCGCGTGGTCATGTACGGCAATCCCGGCGACGTGGTGCTGGTGGGGGACTGGGACGGCAACCGCACCGACACCTTCGGTGTGCGCCGGGGCATCGACTACCACCTGCGCAACTCGATGACCTCCGGGATGGCCGACGTGGTGGTGGCCTACGGCAACCCGGGCGACGAGGTGCTGGTGGGCGACTGGGACGGCAACCGGACCGACACGCTCGGCGTCCGCCGCTGAGAGCCGTTCGGTCCCGGGCCGGGCTCACGGCCGGAGCGTGTGCCCGAGCAGGGTCATCGCTGCGGGCCAGGTCCGGCGGGCGATCGCTCCCGGCAGCAGCGTCGCGGCGTGCATCCGCGAGGTGAGATGGAGGCGGGCGGCGCGCTCGGCACGCCTCCATCCCCTTCGACGGAAGGCTGCCGCGCGGTCCTGAAAGAACGCGAGCTCCTCGGTGAAGCGGCGGCCGTCGGCGGCCCTGACCGACGAGTCGCTCCGGCGGTGGCGGCGATACTGGAAGCAGGGCGCGTCGGTGACGAGGAGCGTCCCGCCGTCCGCGATGATGTCCAGGGCCAGCGCGAGGTCCTGCACGACGTCGTACTCGGCCCGGAACGGGTGCCGGCGGACGCGGTCGGAGCTCCAGGCGACCGACGGGAAGTAGAGCCAGTTGCCGGTGAGCAGGCTGACGGCCGCGGCCTCCCCCGTCAGGGTGGCGGCCGTGGCCTCGCCCACCGCCCGGCGCCGGAGCCAGCCCTTCACCTTGTCGCCGGCGGGCTCGTACACCGACCCCCGCTCGTCGATGACCTGGACCCCCGGCTGGACGAGATCCACGCCCGGGGCCGCGAATGCCTCCCGTACCGTACGGACGTACCCGGGGAGCATGACGTCGTCGGCGCCCATGAAGACGGTGATCGGATGCTCCACGAGTGAGGCGCACCTGCGGAAGTTGGCGTTCGCGCCGAGATTGGACTCGTTGCGGAGGTAGACGACCCTCGGGTCTTGTTCGGTGAGTCGCGCGAACTGGCCCGGGACGCTGGGGTCGGGGTATCCGTCGTCGACGACGGTCAGCCGGAGATCGGGGTCATCCTGGCGCAGCACGCTCTCCACCGCGGCATTGAGCAGGGCGACGTCGCCGTAGTAGGGCAGCATGATGTCGATCGTCATCGGCACGGTCCTCGGGAGAGCGGACGTATGGGTGAGCGACGAGCGAGGCCAGTCTTTCGGCGCTGCCGCGGTCCCGTCCAGCGAATGACCCCGCACGCATCCCGCGCCTCGTCATTGCCACCGGGTGGCGGCTGGGGACTGAGCCGACGGTGAGCGGGCCAGACGTGCCCGGGCACCACCAGCGGGCCGGTGGGCCCCTTCGGCCCGGGCCTCGCGACGCCACCGTCGTGCCGGCCGTAGGCACGGCGGGCACACCCAGGGGTGGGCCGGTGGTGCCGGGTGGAATGCGTGCCGTTGCCGTGGCGACGGTGTTCGCGGCCCTCTCCGGCTACGCGATCCTCGTCATGGCGGCGCGCAGCCTCGGCGCGGCCGACTACGACGTCTTCGCCGTCTTCTGGGCGGCGTTCTTCGCGTTAGGCGGCGTGGTGAACGGCCTCATGCACGAGACGACGAGAGCGGTGAGCAACCTTCGCCGTCCGCTGCCGCCGGGCCAGGGGGCCCTGCCGGTGGCGGCCGGGGCGCTGGTCGCTGCGCTCGTCGCGTCCGTCGTGGTGGCGGGCGCGCCGGTCTGGGCGCCGCGGATCATCCCGGACCACACCAGCCTCGGGACGGCGCTCCTGGCGACCGGCATCGCCTCGTTCACCCTCCAGGGCGTCCTGTGCGGGGCGTTGTCCGGCGTCGCGCGATGGCGGTGGTACGCGGTGGTCCTCGCGGTCGACGCGGGGCTGCGCCTGGCTGCGGCCGGGGCGGCAGTGCTCCTGGACCGGGCCGAGACGGGCCTCATGGTCGCCACCGTGGTCGGCACGGCGACCTGGCTCCTCATGGTTGCGCTCGTCCCCTCGGCGCGGCAAGCGCTCCGGCTGCGGGTGCCCCTGCCGCTCACCGGTCTGCTGCGCAGGGCCGCGCAAGCGATGGTCGCCGCGTCCGCGACCGCCGTCCTGGTGGTCGGCTTTCCCGTCCTCCTCCAGGTCACCGCACGCGATGCGGCGCCGCCGGTGGTCGGCGGGCTCGTCCTGGCCGTCACGCTCACCAGGGCTCCGCTGCTCGTGCCGCTGACGTCGTTCCAGAACGCGATCGTGGTCCACTTCGTCCGGCGGCAGTCGATGGGCGCCCGCGCGCTGCTGGGGCCCGTCCTCGGAGTGCTGGCGGTGGCGGCGCTCGGTGCGGGTGCCGCCTGGCTCGTCGGTCCCAGGATCTTGGCGCTCATGGGGGAGGGGTTCGACGTGCCGGGGCCGACACTGGCGGCTCTCACCGCCGGTGCCGGGACGACGGCGGCACTGGTCGTCTCGGGCTCGGCCGCGCTCGCCTTCGAGCGGCACTCCGGCTACATGATCGGCTGGTGGGTCGCCACCGGCGTCGCCGTGACGGTGCTTCTCCTGCCCGCGCCGCTGACAGGACGCGCGATCGCGGCGCTGCTGGTGGGCCCGCTGGTGGGACTCGTGTGGCACGCGGCGGTGATCGCCAGGGCGGGACAGGACAGGTCCTACGCGCCGGCGCCCGCCTCCCGCGACTCGCAGCCCGACTGAGAGGTCTTCATCGTTGCTCCGTTGCCGGCCGTTCCCCCGGACGGCGTGCCTCATCCGAAGCGACTCGGCGGGCCTCGTCCAGAGCGAGTCGGCGGGCGAGCACGGTGAGCTTTCGCTCCAGCTCGTTCAGCCGCCGGTACGTGGTGGCGATGAAGCTCAGGAAGGCCACCACGAGGGTGTAGAGCACGAGGTCGGCCCCGCGACCGACGCCGAGGTGGTGGGCGAGCCATGACAGCCACTGGGGGAAGAGGACCGAGAACATGGCAAGAGCGACGAAACCGACGAGGAGGAGGCGGCGGATCGCCTGGTGCCGTGCCCCGCCGCTTGCGCGAAGCCCGATCACGGCGAGACCGGCGAAGGCGGCAACGAGCAGGACCTGGATCCACATCGATCTGCCCTCCTGTAAAAAGACGAGCACCTACTTGAAGACGAGCTCGACGAGGATGTTGACGGCGTTGAGCAGCGACTGCCCCTTCTTCCTCGAGTAGTCCGTGTAAAGCACGTGACTCGGGTGCTCTCGCCAGGGCAGTCCCGTGGCGGCAAGCTGCTCGACGATCTCGCTCGCGTGCGCCATACGGTTTTGGGTAAGGCGGAGCTGCGCGGCCGCGTCCCGGCGGATGACCCGGAGACCGTTGTGTGCGTCGGTGAGCCGTAAGCCGGTGCGCCGGCTGCCCATCCGCGCCACCGCCTTGAGTACCAGGCGCCTCAGCGCCGGCATGCTGGTGCGGCGGTCCAGGAACCGCGAACCCAGGACGATGGCGAGGTCCTCCCGCTCCGCCAGCTCCACCATGGCCACGACGTCGGCCACCTGGTGCTGACCGTCGGCATCGAAGGTGACGACGTATCGGGCGTCGGTCTGCTCGAGCACATAGGTGATGCCGGTCTGCAGGGCGGCGCCCTGCCCGAGGTTGATGGGGTGGCGCACGACGACGGCACCCGCCTGCTCGGCCTGCGCCGCCGAGTCGTCCGCGGACCCGTCGTCCACGCAGACGACGTGCGGGAACCACGCCCGCGCCTGGCGCACGACGTCGCCGATGACCGGTGCCTCGTTGTACAGCGGAACGACAAGCCAGGTGTTGGCAACGGGTGTCGTCAATGGCACGTGAGGAGTGTTGCAGGATCGGGCCGGCGGCGCTTCCGTTTCGCGCTGTCCAACGTTCCGGTGCGCAGCGGACCACCCTCTGGGTACCGTGCCAGCCATGGCTTGGTGGGGGATGGCCGCTGCCGCCGCCGCGATGGCGGTCCTCGCCTTCGCGCCCGGCTGGCTCTGCCTTCGTCTCCTGCGCGTCCGTGGGCTGGTCGCCCTCGCCGCGGCCCCGAGCGTGACCATGGCGGTCTTCGCCGTCGCGGCCGTCCTCTACGACGACGTCGGGGTCCGCTGGACGTTGCCGACAGCGCTCCTGGCGGCCCTGGCCGCGGCGCTCGCCACGGCTGTGCTGGGGTGGCTCGTCAAGGACAGGTCCTCCCTCAACGGAAGCCGGGTGCGCCTCGAGGCCCCGCACCTGTCCACCGGTGAGCTCCGTCCCGATGCGGGCCCCGGGGAGTCTCCTCGGCCGGGCGCCTCGGTCCTCACGCCCGGCGCGGCCGGGCCGCTGCCCCCGGCGCGTGCGGCCGCGCTGCCCGCCGCGCGCGCGGGCGCCGTCGTCGCCGCCGTCGGGCTGGCCATCCTGCCCCTCGCCCTCGGCATGCGGCACCTGAGCGCCCCGCTGCAGTCCTGGGACGGGATCTTCCACGTCAACGCCCTCGCCCTGGTGCGCGAGACCGGCAACGCCTCGAGCCTGGGCGGGCTCGCGCCGATGTACCCGCTGCACGACGCGAACTACTACCCGGCCGCCTGGCACGCGCTGGTCTCGGTCGCCCCGGGCCTCAGCTCGGTCGTGGTGGCGGCCAACCTGTCGACCCTCGTCCTCGTCGTGCCCTGGATCCTCGGGATCACCGCGCTCGCCACGGTTGCCCTGCCCCACCGGCCGCGGGTCTCGGTGCTCGCGCCGCTCTTTGCCGCCACCTACATCGCCTTCCCGGTCGTGACGGTGACGGTGCAGGGGCAGTGGCCCTACGGCGCCTCGGTGGCGCTGCTGCCCGGCGCGGCCGCGCTGGTGCTGGCGGCGCTGCGCCCCGGCGGTGCCCGGAGTCTCTCCCTGATCCTCGCCGCCGCCGCGGCGACGGCGGGGGTCGCGCTCGCGCACGCGACCAGCGTGTTCAGCCTGGTGGTCCTGGTCGGGCCGTGGATCGTCTTCGGCGCCGTCCAGCACGAGCGCCGGCGGTGGCGGGCGGGTCGTCGTCGCGAGGTGGTCCGCGACGGCGTGCTCGCCGCGATGGGGCTGGCGATCGTCGTCGTCGTCCTCAGCCAGAGCAGCCTGTTCGGCTCCGTCGTCGGCTTCAACCGGCGCTACTTCGGCTCGCACGCCGCGGTGTTCTTCAACGCGCTGCGGGACAAGGCGGCCTTCGGTCGGTACCCCGCGTCATGGGTCGGGAACCTGCCCGTCGCCGGGTTCGTGATCGCGGGGACGGTGCTGACCTTCCGCCGGCGGGAAGGTCGCTGGCTGGCCGGCGCCTGGGCGTCCTTCCTCCTGCTGTGGGTGATCGCCGGCGGCTCCCCGCCGTTCCTGCGGTGGCTGGCCGGCCCGTGGTGGACCGAGCCGTCCCGGCTCGCGGCGCTCGCCATCATCCCGGCGTCGCTGCTGGCCGGGCTCGGGGCCGACGCCGCGCTGCGCGCCGGGGCCGAGCGGGCCGCGCGCCTGCCCGCCTCGACCTCGGCGGCCCGACGGGCCGTGCCGGTGGGCGTCGTCGTGCTGGCGATCGTCGCGTCCCTGGCGATGGGAACGCGGCTGGGCACCAAGGAACGCATCGTGGCGTCGGCGTACGTGCCGGGCAGGATCACCTACGGCACGGTCCTGGACGCCGACGACGCGGCGGTCCTCGCGCGCATGCCGCAGACACTCCCGCCGGACGCGGTGGTGCTCGGGGACCCGGCCGGCGGCGCCGCCTACGCCTACGCCATCGGCCACCGCCACGTCGTCTTCCCGCAGCTCACGGTGGCGGCCATCAGGTCACCGGACCCGCGCGAGCCGCACGTGTTCCTCGCCATGCACTTCAACCAGCTCCACCAGGACGCGCGGGTGTGCGACGCCGTGCGGGCGGTGGGGGCCACGTACTTCTACCAGGACACGGCCGGGGACGCGCAGGGCGACAAGGTCTCCGACACGACCCTCGGCCTGCGCAACGTCGACACCTCCCGCGGGTTCGAGCTGGTGGACCGCTCGGGCACCGTGTCGCTCTACCGGATCACCGCGTGCGGGTAGCCGCCGGCGCGCTCGCGGCCCGTCCCTGACCCCGAGCCGCTACCAGCGCTCCTGGACCCGCTCCTCGCTGGCGATCCGGTCCATCGTCTCGGCCCGCGTGCCGGGCTCGACGAGCACCAGCGACCCGCCGGCGTGCCACACCGCCAGCGCGTGCTCGAGCAGCTCCTCGAGGGTGTCCGGGCACAGCAGCACCCGGGCCGCGGTCGGCTCGTCGTCGTCCTCGAGGTCGTCCAGGTCGTCCAGGGCGTCGAGGTCGTCGTCCCCGAGGCCCGCGTCCTCGTCGTCGTCCTCGACCAGGTCGTCAAGGTCCTCGACGTCGTCCAGCTCGTCCTCCGCGGCGCCGCCGGCCCAGCCGCGCAGGTCGGCGAAGGTCGCCTCGACCTCGTCGCCGACCAGCGCGACGTCGTCGTCCTCCGGCTCGCTGACGTAGCCGAGGTGGTCACCGAAGCTCATCAGCTCGGCGGCGGCGTCGACGACGCCGGAGGGCAGCTCCTCGCCGTCCCACTCCATCGCCAGCGCCGGCAGGGCGACGGCGAGCACGAGCTCGGCGGCGTCCTCCCCGGGCGCCTCGCCCGGCCGGTGGGTGACGACGACGTCGGGGCCCTCCTCGTCCTCGAGGACGTCCTCGGCCGAGGGCAGCACCACCCGGGCGCCGCAGGTCCACGACGCCAGCGCCCAGACGGCGGCGCGCCAGTGCACGGGCAGGTCGAGCACGACCGTGGTGCCGGGCTCCGCGTCGGCCTCCTCCACGAGGAGGTTGGCCGCCTTGGTGACCCAGTTGGCCAGCACCCGCCCGGAGAGCTCGGTGCGCTCGCCGTCGGTGCCGTACCAGGTGAGGCGCGGGCTGGAGGTGTCGCCGCGGGTGAACGTCGCGAGGAGCTGGCCGGGAAGCGTCTCGGGGAGGCTCATGACGGCAAGACTAAAACGGCCGGGGGAGCTGTGGGGGCGTTGTCCGGACGGGTGTGACTGGAGATCGGCGCGGCCCGGTCGCGCTCGCGGGGGCGGCGTGCGAAGCACCCACCTGAGCGACGACGTGCGCTGCGCCCACGGCGAGCGCACCGCAGCCACCGTGACGGCACCCGGCGCCCCCGCAGCGACGACGTGCGCCGCACCCGGAGGGCGACCTATAACGGAATGACAATTCCCTCATATATCCGCACGTCAGGCCGATGCTGAGAAGTGACACGCCGCGCGACACGCCGTTACGGTGCTTTCGGTCACAAATTCTTCGTCCATATAGCACCGATCCGCTTGACGCCGACGGATGACACGCGTGTAATTCTCTCAGTGAAGTCATCCGAGCGAGGGGAAAGACCTGTGTGGAACATTCTCGGTGATGGTCCGCTGACCGCGACCGTCTCGGCCCCCGCCTCGCTCGGCGGTGACGTCCTGCACCTGCTCACCGGCGACGACGAGGGCGTCCTCGCCTGGCAGGACCGCGCGCTGTGCGCCCAGACGGACCCCGAGGCCTTCTTCCCGGAGAAGGGCGGCTCGACCCGCGAGGCCAAGCGGGTGTGCACCTCCTGCGAGGTGCGCTCCGAGTGCCTCGACTACGCCCTCGCCAACGATGAGCGGTTCGGCATCTGGGGTGGCCTCTCCGAACGCGAGCGACGCAAGCTCAAGCGCCGAGCGGTCTGAGGCGCCCGCCCGCAATGGCGGCTTCGCAGTTCCCCACGCGTCACCAGCCGGTCCGACCCGCCACGCTCGCCGTGGTGGTCAGCGCCGGCGTCTCCACGTACCTGCCCCGTACCCTCGCCGGCCTGGCCGCCCAGACGCACGCCCCTGACGTCGTCCTCCTCGTCAACGTCGGCGCCCCCGGCCGCGACCTCGGCACCGGCATCCCCATCCACGAGGCCGTCGCCGACGCCGGGCTCGAGGCCGTCACGCGGGTGCGCGTCGTGCGCGCCCCGGACGCCGCCACCTTCGGCGACGCGGTCAGGCAGGGCCTGGCCGAGTACGCCGCGCTGATCGAACGCGCCGCCGAGAAGGCCCGCCGCCGCGGCCACGACCTCAGCCGCACCGGCACCCGCTCGCGCGTCCTCGCGGGCACCGGCTGGTCCGGCGTGACCGGCGAGCTGACGCCGGTCACCACCGGCGAGATCCGCGCCGTCGGCGCCCTTGGCCTCGAGCCCGACCGGCAGGCCCAGCCTGAGTGGCTCTGGCTGCTCCACGACGACTCTGCCCCCGCCCCGGCTGCCCTCGACCAGCTCCTGCACGCCGCGGAGTCGGGCCGGTCCATCGCCATCGCCGGCCCCAAGCAGCTGGACTGGAACGAGCCGGACCGCCTCCTCGAGGTCGGCCTGCGCACCACCCGCACCGGCCGCCGCGTGGCCGACATCGAGCCCGGCGAGATCGACCAGGGCCAGCACGACCACCGCGAGGACGTCCTCGCCGTCGGCACCGCCGGCGCTCTCGTGCGCCGCGAGGCCTGGACCCGGCTCGGCGGCACCGACCCGGCGCTGGGCCCGTTCGGCGACGGGCTGGACCTCTCCCGCCGGGCCCGCCTGGCCGGCCTGCGCGTCGTCGTCGTTCCCACCGCCGTCGTCCACCACGCCCGCGCCTCCTACCTCGGCCTGCGCGGTCCCGGCCTGCGCGGGACGGGGCCGACGACGCCGGGGGAGACCCCGGCGCCGGACACCCGCCGCTCCTACCAGGCCCGACGACGCGCGCAGGTCTACAACGCCCTGCTCGCCGTCCCCGCCGCCCTGCTGCCCCTGCTCGCGCTCGGCTTCCTCGTGCTCGCCCCGCTGCGGGCCCTCGGCCGCCTGGCCACCAAGGAGCTGCACCTGGCCGGGCCCGAGCTCACCGCGGTGCTGGCCGTGCTGGCCCGCCCCGCGGCGCTGTGGCGCGCGCGCCGCGCGGCCCGCCGCACCCGCCGCATCCCCGCCCGCTCGCTCGCCCCGCTGCAGGCCACCGGCAAGCAGATCCGCGCCGCCAAGCGCGACGCGCGCCGCCAGCTCGCCGCCGCCCGCCGTGCGGCCCAGGCCCCCAGCGAGCTCGAGCTGACCGAGCGCGCCGCCCTCGCCCGGCGCCGCCGGGTGACCCTCGCGGTGGTCTCGGCCGTGCTGGTCGCCGTGGCGCTCGTGGTCTTCCTCCCCGTCGTGCTCGACGGCGCCCTCACCGGCGGCGCCCTGCTGCCCGCCGACGCCTCGCTCACCGAGGTCTGGCACGCCGCCCGCTCGGGGTGGATCCCCGCCGGCGACGGTGAGCCCGGCCCGCCGGACGCGCTGCTGCAGGTCCTCGCGGTGCTCATGCTCCCGGTCGCTGCCCTGGGCGGGGACGCCAACGCCCTCGTCGCCGCGCTCGTCCTCGCCGCCGTCCCGCTCGCCGGCCTCGGCGCCTGGTTCGCCGCCGGCGCCGCCACCCGCTCCGTGGGCCTGCGCGCCTGGGCCGCGCTGGTCTGGGCGCTCGCCCCGACGCTGCTGATCGCCCTCGGCCAGGGGCGCCTGGGCGCCGTCCTGGCCCACCTCGCCCTGCCCTGGGTGGCCCTGGGCCTGGCGCGGACGGTCGGGGTCGAGCGCCGCGACGTCGTCGAGCCCGGGCTCGTCGGCGCGCAGCGCACCGCCCTGGCCCGGCGGCGGGCCGCGGAGGCGACCGACGCCGCCGAGGGCGTCGGCGGTCTGACGGCCGGCGCCGCCGCACGCCCGCACGCCGCCGCCGGGTC
>NZ_VUKF01000080.1 GCF_009193185.1 Georgenia thermotolerans
GCCGGACGCGCCCGCCCGGGCCGCGCCGGCGTCGTCGGCGCTCCCGGCGTCCGGCGCGCCCCGCACCGCCCAGCCCGCCGGCGTCGCCAGCGCCTCGTGCAGCGCGGTGCGCACCCGGGCGCCGTCGGCGGCCCAGCTGCGCCCCGGGCCCAGGCGGGTGACCACGGCGCGCGGCTCGGCGACCACCCGGGCCAGCGTGCCGCCGTCGAGCAGGCCGCCCAGGGCGCCGGGCGCGGCCGCGACCTCGCCGGTGACCGGCACCGCCCCGGCCGGGACCACCCACCGCAGCTCGGCCGGGTCCGCGCCCGCCACCGGGTGCATCGGGACGAGGGCCGGGGCGCTCACAGCAGCGCCATCGTCAGGTGCCGGGCGAGGAAGGCCATCACCCAGGCGAGGACGGACATGTACGCGAAGGCCGTCAGGGGCCACCGCCAGCCGCCGCTCTCGCGGCGCATGACCGCCAGCGTGCTCATGCACTGCATGGCGTAGACGAAGAACACCAGCACCGCGACCGTCGTCGGCGTGGTGAGCACCGGCTGCCCGGCGTGCGGGCCGTCGGTGAAGGTCATCGCCTCCAGGGCGGCGCGGGGGTTGTCGGGGTCGTGGGCGGCGGCCACCTGGCCCAGGGTGCTGACGAACACCTCCCGGGCGGCGAGGGAGGAGATGATCCCGATGTCGACGTGCCAGTCGAAGCCGAGCGGGGCGAAGACGGGCTCGATCGCGCGCCCGACGCCGGCGGCCACGCTGTGCTCCATTACGTAGCTCGTCACGGCGGCGGCGTCGGCGGTGTCCACTCCCGCGGCGGCCAGCTCGTCGGCGGAGCGGGCCGGCAGGTTGAGCAGGAGCCACAGGGCGATCGTCACCGCGAGGATGATCGTGCCGGCCTTGCGGACGAACGCCTTCGAGGAGGTCCACATGGCCACCAGCACGCTGCGCCCGGTGGGCACCCGGTAGGGCGGCATCTCCATGTAGAACGGCATCACCGTGCCGCGGCGCCCGGTGACCTTGCTGAACACCCACGCCGCCGCCATGGCCGAGACGGCCCCGAGCAGGTACAGGCCGAACATCACCGCCCCCTGCGCGCCGAACGGGCCCACCCGGGCGCCGGGCTCGACGAGCAGGGAGATGAGCAGCACGTACACGGTCAGCCGCGCCGAGCAGGTCATGAGCGGGGCGGCCATCATCGTGGCGATGCGGTCGCGCGCCGAGGGCAGCGACCGGGTGGCCATGATCCCGGGGATGGCGCAGGCGACGGCGGACAGCAGCGCGACGAAGGCCCGCCCCTCCAGGCCCGCCCGGGCCATCACGCGGTCCATGAGGAACGCCGCGCGGGAGAGGTAGCCCACCCCCTCCAGCAGCGACAGCAGCAGGAAGAGCAGCATGATCTGCGGGACGAACACCAGCACCCCGCCCACCCCGCCGATGACGCCGTCGGCGAGCAGGCCGGCCAGGGTCGGGCTGGGGACCTGGGCGCGGACCACGCCGGCGAGCCCGGCGAAGAACGTCTCGATGGCCCCCTGCAGCGGTGCTGCCAGCACGAAGATCGTCTGGAAGAACGCGAACATCACCGCGAAGAAGGTCACCGTGCCCCACACCGGGTGCAGGAGGACCCGGTCCAGCCGCTCGGTGGTGGCGTCCAGGTGCGGGGCGCGGTAGTCCGCCGCGCCGAGCACCGAGTCGATCCACGCGGCCGTCTCGGCCGGCTCGGTCGGCGGCGGCAGCGGGGAGCGCGGCCAGCCCGTGGCGCCGGGCAGCGCGGCGCGCAGCGCGTCGATGCCCGCCCGGCGGTGGCCGAGGACGCGGTGGACGGGCACCCCGAGCGCCGCCTGCAGACCGGGCACCGACAGGTGCCCGCCGCGGCGGGCGAGCTCGTCCGACATCGTCACCACGACGCAGGTGGGCCGGCCCAGCGCGAGCACCTCGGCGACGAGCCCGAGGGAGCGGCGCAGCGTGGTCGCGTCGGCGACGACGACGAGGGCGTCCGGGGCCGGCACGCCGTCCAGGCGCCCGGCCAGGAGGTCCGCGACCACCTGCTCGTCCGGGCTGACCGGGGCCAGCCCGTAGGTGCCGGGCAGGGCCTCGACGGCGACCTCGGCGCCGTCGACGTGGCAGGTGCCGACGGAGCGGGTGACGGTGACGCCCGGGTAGTTGCCGGTCTTGGCGTGCAGACCGGTGAGGGCGTTGAAGATGCTGGTCTTGCCGGCGTTCGGGCTGCCGACGAGGGCGACGCGGCGCGCCGCCGTCGCCACGCCGGCCTCCTCCGGGACGTGGCACGTCACGGGGCGGCGACCACCTGGACGTCCCGGGCCTGCTCCCGGCGCAGGCAGAGCGAGTAGCCGCAGACCCGGTACACGCACGGGTCGCCGAGCGGGGCGCGGCGCACCGCCTCGATGACCGCCCCGGGCAGGAAGCCGAGGTCGCGCAGCCGGCGGGCCACGGCGGGGCTGGCCGAGACGACGTCGGTGACGCAGGCGCGGCAGCCGGGGGCGAGGTCCGCGAGCGTGCCGGTCGGGTCGGTCGCCGCGGGGCCGGTGGCGGCGGGCCCGGTGGCGGGCGCGGTCGCGAGCCGCACGGTGGCGGGAGGGACGGACGCGGTGGGAGCAGCGGTGCGCGGACGTGCCATGAGCCCTCCTCGCTCGGGTGCGCCGGTGTTCCGGCCCCGGGCGGCGGCACCGTCCGGCCGGTAGAAGGTAAGGCTAGCCTTAGCCATCCGGCAAGAGGTCCGACCTTGGTCCCGGGCCGGGCCGGGCCGGGCCGTCGTCGCGGGCCAGGCAGCAGTCCGGGCCGGGCCGTCCGGCCCGCACCTCGTAGGGTCGGACCATGAGCGAGACCTTCCCGCGCGCCGGCGCCGCCGTCGTGCTGCCGGACCTGGCCGGCGCCGACGTCGCCGACCTCACCGCGGCCGTGTGCGACATCCCCTCCGTCTCGGGGGAGGAGGGGGCGCTCGCGGACGCGATCGCGGCGGCGCTGCGGCCCTACGACCACCTCGAGGTGCTGCGCGACGGCGACGCCGTCGTGGCCCGCACCAACCTGGGCCGCGGCCAGCGGGTCGTCGTCGCCGGCCACATCGACACCGTCCCGGTCAAGGACAACCTGCCCACCTGGCGGCGCACCACCGCCGACGGGACCGAGGAGCTGTGGGGCCGCGGCACCACCGACATGAAGGGCGGCGTCGCCGTCGCGCTGCACCTGGCGGCCGCGCTCACCGCGCCCCGCTGGGACGTCACCTGGGTCTTCTACGACCACGAGGAGGTCCACGCCGACCTCAACGGGCTGGGCCGGCTGGTGCGGGTGCACCCCGAGTGGGTCACCGGCGACCTGGCCGTCCTCGGCGAGCCGACCGCCGCGGGCATCGAGGGCGGGTGCAACGGCACCCTGCGTGCCGACGTCCGCCTGACCGGGCGCACCGCCCACTCGGCGCGGGGGTGGCGCGGCGAGAACGCCGTGCACCGCGCCGGGGAGGTGCTCGCCCGGCTCAGCGCCTACCGGGCCCGGGAGGTGGAGGTCGACGGGCTGGTCTACCGCGAGGGGCTCAACGCCGTCGGCATCCGCGGCGGCATCGCGACGAACATGATCCCCGACGAGTGCGTCGTCACCGTCAACTACCGCTTCGCCCCGTCCCGCTCGCCGGAGGAGGCGGAGGCCCACGTGCGGGAGGTCTTCGCCGGCTACGAGGTGACCGTCACCGACCTGGCCGGCGGGGCCCGGCCCGGGCTGGACCACCCGCTCGTGGCCGGGTTCGTCTCCGCCGTCACCGCGGTCACCGGCGGCGCCCCGGGCCCGAAGTACGGGTGGACGGACGTCGCCCGGTTCGCCGAGCTGGGGGTGCCGGCGGTGAACTTCGGCCCCGGCGACCCCATGCTCGCCCACGCCGACGACGAGCGCGTGCCCGTGGACCAGATCCGCATCTGCGCCGACGCGCTGCGCGCCTGGCTCGCCTGACCCCGCCGACACCGAGGACACTGGTCATATGACACGCACCGTCCACCCCAACCGCCAGGACCCCGGCGGCCGCCCCCGCCGCGAGAGCAACGGCTACCGCAAGGGCCCGGTGCTCCTGCGCGGGTCGCTCGTGCCCGAGGAGACGACGGACGCCCGCCTGCTCAAGCCGGAGCAGGACACCAGCTGGCTCCACCAGGACCCCTGGCGGGTGCTGCGCATCCAGGCGGAGTTCGTCGAGGGCTTCGGCGCGCTCGCCGAGATCGGCCCGGCCATCTCCGTCTTCGGCTCCGCCCGCGTCAAGGCGGAGGAACCGGAGTACGTCCTCGCCGAGGAGATCGGGCACCTGCTCGTCGAGGCCGGGTTCGCCGTCGTCACCGGCGGCGGGCCGGGGGTCATGGAGGCGGCGAACAAGGGCGCCTGCGAGGCCGACGGCCTCTCCGTCGGGCTGGGCATCGAGCTGCCGTTCGAGCAGGGCATGAACCAGTGGGTCGACCTCGGGGTCAACTTCCGCTACTTCTTCGCCCGCAAGACGATGTTCGTCAAGTACTCCCAGGGCTTCATCGTCCTGCCCGGCGGCTTCGGCACCATGGACGAGCTCTTCGAGGCGCTGACCCTGGTGCAGACCCAGAAGGTCTCCTCCTTCCCGATCGTCCTGGTCGGCAGCGAGTACTGGGGCGGGCTCGTGGACTGGCTGCGCGACACCATGGTCGCCCGCGGCACCATCAGCCCGGCCGACCTCGAGCTGCTGCCCGTCGTCGACACAGCGGAGGACGCCGTCGAGGCGGTCCTGGAGCGGGTGCGGGTGCTGGCGAAGGAGCGCCAGGCGCAGGAAGCCGCGTCGGTCGAGGCCGGCGGTGCCCCTGAGTGATCTAGACTTAACTCCAGTGGCAGTCCGAACGGAACCCCTTTGCGGCCCGGACGGACGGTCCGACATCCATGGAGAAAAGGGGTGCACCACATGGCCGCGATGAAGCCGAGGACCGGAGACGGACCGCTCGAGGTGACCAAGGAGGGACGGGGCATCGTCATGCGCGTCCCGCTCGAGGGTGGTGGCCGGCTGGTCGTCGAGCTCACGCCGGCGGAGGCCGGGGAGCTGAGCGAGGCGCTCAGCGCCGTGGCCAGCTGAGCACCCACCACGACACGCACCGACGGCCGGCCGGCCTTGCTGGCCGGCCGTCCGCCGTGGGAGGGGACCCTCGGCGGGGGCCCTCAGCGGCGCACGGCCACCAGCAGGCCGTCGCCGCTGGGCAGCAGCGCGCTGACGAGCCGGGCGTCCTCGCGCACCTGCCGGCCCAGCTCGCGCACCGCCACCGTGGTGTCGTCCCGGCGCGCCGGGTCGGCCACCCGGTCGTGCCACAGCGCGGCGTTGACGGCGAGGATCCCGCCGGGGCGCAGCAGGCGCACCGCCTGGGCGACGTCGTCGCCGGCCTCGTTGGGGTCGCCGTCGACGTGGACGAGGTCGTAGGCGCCGTCGGCGAGGCGGGGCAGGACGTCGAGGGCGCGCCCGGCGATGAGCCGGGTGCGGGCCGGGCGGATGCCGGCACCGGCGAGCGCCTGGCGGGCGGCGCGCTGGTGCTCGGACTCGACGTCGATGGTGGTGAGCACGCCGTCGGGGGTCATCCCGCCGAGCAGCCACAGCGCGCTGACGCCGGTGCCGGTCCCCACCTCGGCCACCGCGTGCGCCCGGCCGGCGGCGGCGAGCACGCGCAGCGCGGCGCCGGTCCCCGCCGAGACCGGGGTGACGCCCAGCTCCGCGGCGCGCAGCCGCGCGTCGGCGATCGCGTCGTCCTCGGGGACGAACTCTTCGGTGTAGGCCCAGGACAGGGCCTTGTCGGCAACGATGGTGAGGCCTCCGGCGGGATGGGGCGGCGCGGGCCGCGGGTGGTGCGTGGTCCGCGATGCGGACCATCGTCTGATGCTACCGGGGCGGCGCCCGCTCCCAGGCGACGTCCAGCAACTCTCATTACCATGGTGGCCAACCGCCTGCCCTGAAGGACGTGACCATGCCCGACGCGGACCATAGCTCCGCCCCCCACGCCCCGACCGCCGCCGACGCCGACGGGGCCGCCGAGTGGTCGGCGCCGTCCTGGGAGCAGATCGTCGCCGAGCACTCCCCGCGCGTGTACCGCCTGGCCTACCGTCTCACCGGCAACCGGGCCGACGCCGAGGACCTCACGCAGGAGACGTTCGTGCGCGTCTTCCGGTCCCTGCACGCCTACAAGCCGGGCAACTTCGACGGCTGGCTGCACCGCATCACCACCAACCTCTTCCTCGACCAGGCGCGCCGCCGCTCCCGCGTGCGGATGGACCCCATCGGCGAGGCCACCGACCGGCTGCCGAACGCGCACGACTCCGAGGAGCCCGAGCGCGGCTTCGAGCACGCCCACCTCGACCTCGACGTCCAGGCCGCCCTGGACGCCCTCCCGCCGCGCTACCGCGCCGCCGTGGTGCTCTGCGACATCGAGGGCCTGTCCTACGAGGAGATCGCCGCGACCCTCGACATCAAGATGGGCACCGTCCGCTCGCGCATCCACCGCGCCCGGGCCATGCTGCGCGAGCAGCTCGAGCACCGCCGCCCCGGGGCGGGCACGTCCAGCCAGGCGGCCCAGCCGCGCACGCCGGCGTTGCACGGGGGCGCCGCATGAGCCACCTGGGCGACGACGTCAGCGCGCTGGTCGACGGCCAGCTGCCGCCCGAGCGCGCGGAGGAGGCCCTGGCCCACCTCGTCGGCTGCGAGCCGTGCGCCCGGGAGGTGGCCAACGAGCGGGCCTCCCGCCGGCGCCTGGCCCAGGCCCGGGACGTCGCCCCCAGCGCCGAGCTCACCCACCGGCTCATGCGGATGGCGCACGAGCCGCCGCCCCCGGAGCACCGCGGCCGCACCCTCGTCGACCTGGCCCTGCAGCCCCTGACCTCCGGCCGGACCCGCCGGCGCCTCGCGGTGCGCAGCGTGCTGGTCCTCGCCGGCGTGGCCGGGGTGGCCGGGGTGCTCACGGTCGTCGGCATGCTCACCGAGCGCACCGGCGACCCCGCCCTCATGGTGGCCCAGCTCAGCGGCGCCGGGACCGGGGAGTCGCGGTTCGTCGTCTCGGCGGACACCCCGCGCACGGCCGCGATCGGCGGGCCGACCGCCGACACCACCCACGCGGCGCTGGGCTGGCTGGCGGCCAACGGGTGGAGCGCGCCGAGCCGGCTGCCCGACGACCTGCGGGTGAGCCACGTGGGCACCGTCGCCGGGCCGGACGGCCAGGAGCTGCTCGAGATCGAGCTCCTCGGCGACGGGCACCAGGTGGTCGTGCTCGAGCAGCGCGGGGTGCTCGACGGCGCCTCGCTGGCCGAGCTGCCCGCCGTCGACCTCGGCGGGCACGAGGCCTACCAGCTGCCCGTGCCGGGCATCGCGCTCGTCCTGCAGTGCGGGGACATCACCGTGCTGGTCGCCGGGCCCGGCGGGGAGGACGACGCCGTCCGCGCCGTGGCGGGCGCCTTCCCGGTCACCGAGCCGGGATCCGGAATGACCGACCGGCTCGGCCGCGGGTGGCAGACACTGGTCGGGTGGACCGACCTGATCGCGAGGTGAGCACGGACGGGGGAGGGCCCGACATGACGCACGAGCACGGCACCGACCCCACCGAGCCGCCCCAGCCCACCGAGCCGCCCCACGCGGGCGACCAGCCGCACCCCGGCGCCGGCGACCAGCCGCGCCCCGGCGCCGGCGACCGGCCGCGCCCCGGCGCC
>NZ_VUKF01000081.1 GCF_009193185.1 Georgenia thermotolerans
GGCGGGGCCGTACGGCGCGGCGGGGCCGGGCGCGGCGAGGGCCGAGCTCACGAGGCCGCCACCGGGGCGGGGCGCCGGGCCGTCGCGACCTGCTCGGCCAGGCGGCGCATCGCGGCGTCCTCCTCGGCGCCGGCGGCGGCGTGGCCGTAGCGCACGTCGTCGAAGAGCCGGCCGGCGCCGTCCAGCTCGCCGCCCAGCGCGGGCAGCGCCGCGGTGGCCAGAGCGGTGGCCTCGTGCGCGGTCAGGCCGGGCCGGTCGTCGAGCAGGCCCCGCTCGTCGAGGCTGCGGATGACGGCGCGGAAGCGCTCGAGGACGGCGGTGGTGAAGTCGCCGCGCCGGGCGGCGGCGTCGGCCGCGCGGGCGAGGTCCGCGCTCGAGCGGTCGTCGTCGAAGAGGGCCGGTCCGGCGGCGGCCTCGGCCACGCGCCGGCGCCGGATCCGCCCGCCCAGCAGCAGGCCGAGGGCGAGCAGGGCGGCCAGCACGAGGGTGAGCACGACGGGCACGACGAGCGGCGGGGCCTGCCCGCCGATCCGGCTCAGGGCGTCAAACAGCTCGCGCAGCCAGCCCAGCAGGCGCTCGACGAGGGAGGGGGAGGTGTCGTACACGGCCTTGGACAGCTCGTGCTCGGCCCAGCGCCGCGCCTCGGCGGCGTCGGGGGCGACGGACACGAGCCGGGTGCTCAGCGCGACCAGCACGTCAGGCGGCCTCCGCCGCCCGGGCCAGCTCGACGTCCAGGGCCTCCTTGCGCATCCGCACGTCGATGTAGACGAGGGCGAGGACGGCGGAGAGGAACGGGGTGGTCAGGGCGGAGATGAGGACCGAGACCACGCTGGAGACGACGAGCATCGTCCCCGAGAGCGCCCCGGAGGGCCCCACCAGGGCGCCGATGACGCTCAGCGGCACGAGCAGGACCGAGTTGAGGACCCCCACGATGATGTAGGCCAGGGCGAGGATGCCGAAGATGCGCCAGAACTGCTGCCGGGTCAGCGCCCAGGAGCGCTTGAGGGAGTCGCCCACGCCGCTGCGCTCGAGCATGAGGACCGGGGCGGCCAGGCCCAGGCGGACGGCGAGGAAGACGCCGAAGATCACGGCACCGAAGACGAGGAGCAGGGTGAGCAGGACGGCGACGGCCGTCCCGCCGCCGCTGCCGCCGGCCGCGACCACGCCGCCGATGAGCAGGACGGCGACGACGGTGACGACGACGGCCACCGCGAGGCCGATGAGCCCGAGCAGCACGGTCAGGCCGATGAGGCGCCAGACCTGGCCCTTGGCCTGGGCCCACAGGTCGTGGATGGAGATGACCCGGCCGAGCACCGACTGGCTCACCGAGATGATGAGCAGCCCGGTGAGCACGACCGAGGCCAGCGAGATCGCGATCGAGGCCGCCAGGTAGCCGATGCTGCTGCCCACCCCGAGGGCCGCCAGCTCCTCGGGGGTGGCCGTCGAGGACATGAACGGCATCGCCTGGTTGACGAAGACCCCGACGAAGATCGCCTGGATCACCGACAGCACGGCCATGACGACGAGCGAGAGCCCGAACATCACCTTGGGGTTGGCGCGGATCGAGCGGAAGGCGCCGTCGAGGATCTCCCCGACGTTGAGCGGGCGCAGCGGGACGATGCCGGGCTGGGCGGCGCCGCCGAAACCGGCCGGCGGCGCCTGCGGGAACCCGGCGCCGTACTGGCCGTACTGCCCGTACTGGGGCCCGGGAGCCTGCTGGCCGTACGTGCCGTGCTGGCCGTACTGCGGCTGTGCGCCCGGGGCGGAGGCGCCGTACTGCGGGCCGGGGGCCGGCTGGCCGTAGGAGCCGTACTGGCCGTACTGCTGCGGCTGGGGCACGGGCTGGGTCGCCTGCTCGCCGTAGGCGCCGTACTGCCCGTACCGCGGCGGGTCCGGCTGCTGGCCGGCGCCGTAGGGCGGCGGGGCCGGCTGCTGCCCGGCGCCGCCGGAGGACGGCTGGGGCACGGGCTGGGTCGCCTGCTCGTCGTACGCGCCGTACTGCCCGTACTGCGGGGGCCCGCCCGGCTGCTCGCGCCAGGGCCGGGCCGGGCCTCCCGGCCCCTGCCCGTGCCAGGGCGACGGCGCCGGCTCGCTCGGCGGGGTCGCGCCGTCGGCGGACGGATCGTGCGGCGAGGCGCCTTCGCCGGCCGGATCGTGGGGCGAGGCGCCTTCGGGGCCCCTGGGCTCGCCGGGGCTCGGCTCGTTCGTCGACATGGCGGCGCCTCCTTCACGGGGGGACGGTGTCCCCGCTGGATCGTCGGTGTTATCGTCCCACGACCGGGCCACCCCGATGGCACGGCCCCGCCGCGCCACCTGCGCCGATGTTCCGGCAGCGGATGGCCCCTGCTGCGGTCCGGACGGGGCTGTGACGCATGTCCGGCCGC
Organism: Georgenia thermotolerans; assembly: GCF_009193185.1. Lineage (GTDB taxonomy): Bacteria > Actinomycetota > Actinomycetes > Actinomycetales > Actinomycetaceae > Georgenia > Georgenia thermotolerans. The sequence goes on from NZ_VUKF01000081.1 coordinate 2,385, forward strand.
ACAAGGGGACACTAGCGGCCGAAAATCTGGGACCATGTGCGCATGAGTGCACGGCTCCTGGTGGTGGACGACGACACCGCACTGGCAGAGATGATCGGCATCGTGCTCGAGGCCGAGGGCTTCCAGCCGATCTACTGCGCGGACGGCGCCCAGGCCCCGGAGATCTTCCGCGCCGAGAACCCCGACCTGATCCTCCTCGACCTCATGCTGCCCGGCATGGACGGCATCGAGGTCTGCCGCACGATCCGCGCGGAGTCGGACATCCCCATCGTCATGCTCACGGCGAAGTCGGACACCCTCGACGTCGTCGCCGGCCTCGAGGCGGGGGCGGACGACTACATCGCCAAGCCGTTCAAGCCCAAGGAGCTCGTCGCCCGCGTGCGCGCCCGGCTGCGCCGCCAGGAGGTGCCCGAGCCCGAGCGGCTGCGCATCGGCGACCTCGAGATCGACGTCGCCGGCCACGAGGTCCGCCGTGGCCAGCAGGTCATCTCGCTCACGCCCCTGGAGTTCGACCTCATCGTCGCGCTCGCCCGCAAGCCCTGGCAGGTCTTCAGCCGCGAGGTGCTGCTCGAGCAAGTCTGGGGCTACCGCCACGCCGCCGACACCCGCCTCGTCAACGTCCACGTGCAGCGCCTGCGCGCCAAGGTCGAGAAGGACCCCGAGCACCCCGAGGTCGTCGTGACCGTCCGCGGGGTCGGCTACCGGGCGGGGACCCCGCAGGCGTGATCCCGTCCGCCCTGGGGCCCGGGGGCCTCGGCGCCCGGCCCGGGCCCGCCGAGCCCGGCGGGCCGACCCCCAGCGAGCCCGGACGTCCCGCCGGGACCGCCGCCGGGTCGCGCCCCGCCGGGTCCGACGACGCCACGCCGCGCCCGGGCGCCGGCGAGGAGCCGCCGGCCGCCCCCGCCCGACCCCTCGACCCCGAGGAGCGCGAGGCCGAGCTCGTCCCGGGCCTCGCCGGCCCCGCGTACGACCTCGGCTCGATCGCCCACCCGGACGGTCCGGCGACCACCTACCGGCCGCGCACCCGCCGCAGCCTGCGCATCCGCCTGCGGCGCAAGGTCAGGCGGCTCGTCCGCCGCTGGCGCACCTCCCTGAGCGTGCGCGTGGTGAGCGTGACCGTCGTCGGCGGCTTCTTCGCCCTCGCCCTGCTCGGCGGGGTGCTGTCCGGGCAGATCCGCGACCGGCTCTACGACCAGCGCGTGGACCAGATGCTCGAGGACGCGGCCCTGCGCGCCCGCGACGCCCAGCAGACCTTCGACTCGGCGACCGCCACGACCGCCCCGCAGGTGCAGTCGATCGCCGCCGACTGGATCTACTCGGCCCAGTCGGCCGCCACCGCCGGCGCCGTCGGCGCCGTCCTCATGCGCTCGCCCGAGGCCGCCGCCTCGGTGACCTTCGCCGAGCCGGCCACCAACGGCGCGGTGCGCGAGCTGGTCAGGCCCGAGCTGCGCCGGGCCGTGCAGGCCGGCGGCGGCCAGCACTGGCAGCCGGTCGGCGTGCCCATGGCCGACGGCGAGGCCCCGGGCATCGTCGTCGGCGCGCCGGTGACCCTGCCCGCCGCCGGCGCCTACGAGCTCTACATCGTCTACACCCTCGAGCCCGAGGAGCAGACCATCGGGCTGGTCATCCGCATCCTCGCCGTCGGCGCCGTCGGGCTCGTGGTGCTCCTCGCCGCCCTGGCCTGGCTCATCACCCGCTGGGTGCTGCGCCCGGTGCGCGACGCCGCCTACACCGCCGAGCGCATCGCCGACGGCCTGCTCGACGAGCGGATGGACGTGCGCGGGCACGACGAGCTCGCGCTGCTGGGCGAGTCCTTCAACGAGATGGCCGCCTCCCTGCAGCGCCAGATCGAGCAGATGGAGGAGCTCTCCCGGCTCCAGCAGCGCTTCGTCTCCGACGTCTCCCACGAGCTGCGCACCCCGCTGACCACCATCCGCATGGCCAGCGAGGTCATCCACGACAACAAGGACGACTTCGACCCGGTCATCCGCCGCTCGGCCGAGCTGCTCCAGGCCCAGCTGGACCGCTTCGAGGCCATGCTCGCCGACCTGCTCGAGATCTCCCGCTTCGACGCCGGCGCGGCGGTCCTCGACATCGAGGAGCGCGACCTGCGCGACGTCGTCACCCGGGTGGTGGAGATGTCCGCGATCCTCGCCGAGCGCAAGGGCACGGCCCTGCGGGTCGACGCCCCGGACGGGCCGTGCACCGCCGACGTCGACGCCCGCCGCATCGAGCGGGTGCTGCGCAACCTCGTCAACAACGCCATCGAGCACGGCGAGGGGCGGCCCATCGACATCACCGTCCGGTGCACCGCGAGCGCCGTCGGCGTGCGCGTCCTCGACCACGGCGTGGGCATGGACGAGGAGGCCGCCGGCCACGTCTTCGACCGCTTCTGGCGCGCCGACCCCGCGCGCGCCCGCACCACCGGCGGCACCGGGCTGGGCCTGTCGATCTCCATGGAGGACACCCGCCTGCACGGGGGCACGCTCGAGGCCACCGGCCGGCCGGGGGTGGGCTCGGCCTTCCTGCTCACCCTGCCGCGCCGGGCGGGGGCGACCGTCGGACGCCCGCCGGTGGCGCTGTGGCCCGAGCAGGCCGACGTGCCGGAGCCCGCCGGCGACCTCACGGCCGACGCCCAGCCGGTCGCCGTCGCCGGCGTCGCCGCGGCCGGCGTCGCCGCCCCGTCCGGGGTGTCCGTGGCCGCCGCGCTGCGGGACGACGCCGACGAGGAGACGGACCGGTGAGCCGCCGGCTGCGCGCGGCGCTGGCCGCCCTCGGCGCCTCGGCGCTGCTGGCCGGCTGCGTCAGCCTGCCGCGCTCGGGGCCGGTCACCGCCTCCCAGCCGGACCTGCCCGCCACCCAGGGCATCGGCCTGTTCGCCACCGGGCCGCAGCCGGGCGCGGAGCCGGAGGCGATCGTCAGCGGCTTCCTCACCGCCTCCGCGGCCGGCTACTCCGACGACTTCCTCGTCGCGCGCCAGTACCTCGCCGGCCCCGCCGCCCAGACCTGGCAGCCGCTGGAGCAGGTGCGCGTCTTCGCCGACAGCCAGACGCCCCGCTACGAGCGCACCCCCGACGGCGCCGTCCGCCTCAGCGTGGCCGGCCAGGCGTCGGTGGACTCCGCCGGGCGCTACACCGAGTCCGCCAGCCAGAGCGTCATCGAGACCAGCTTCACCCTCGCCCGCAACGCCGCGGGGGAGTGGCGCATCATCGACCTCGACGACGGCGTGCTGCTCTCGGCGGCGTCGTTCTCCTCGGTCTACGTCGAGAGCACGCTGCACTTCCTCGCCCCCGACCACGCCGCGTTCGTGCCCGAGGTGCGCTGGTTCCCCCAGCAGAACCTCGCCACCTCGCTGGTCCGCGGGCTGCTCCAGGGCCCCTCGCCGTGGCTCGAGCCCGGCGTGGTGACCATGGTGCCCACCGGCACGCGCATGACCGTCGAGTCCGTCTCCGTCGCCGACGGCGTCGCCCAGGTGGACCTGTCGGCGGACTCCCTCGGCGCCGAGCCGGACCAGCGCGCGCTGTTCGTCGCCCAGCTCGAGCGCACCCTGCGCGACGTCCCCGGCGTCCAGCAGATCCAGGTCACCGCCGCCGGCGCCCCGTACGAGGTGACCGAGGCGGTTCCCGAGCTGCCCGCCTACCCCTACACCAGCACCAACCTCACCGTGGTCGCCGACGGCACGCTCGCAGGCGTCGTCGACGGCGAGGTCGTGCCCATGGCCGCGGCCGACCAGCTCGCCGGGATCACCCCCCGCTTCCCGGCCGTCGGCTACGACGGCGGACCCACCGTCTTCCTCGACGGCCCCGACCGCCTCCTCGCCGCCCCCGCGAAGGACGCCCCGCCCGTCGAGCTCGCTCAGGGCAAGGACCTCGTGGGGCCGACGGTGGACCGGCGCGGCTGGGTGTGGACCACCCCCGCCGCCAACGCCGGCCGGCTCATCGCCGTGCGCGCGGACGGCACCCGCACCGACGTCGGCGCCGCCTGGCTCGCCGGCGGCACGGTCAAGGCGCTGCGGATCTCCCGCGACGGCGCCCGCGCGGTGGTGGTGTGGCAGTCGGGCGGCTCGACCGTCATCGACGCCGCCCCCGTGGTGCGCAACGTCGACGGCAGCCCTCGCTCGCTCGCCGAGCCGGTCCGCATCGGCGAGCGCGTCGACGACGCCAGCCAGGTGGTGTGGGTGGACGAGCGCACGGTGGCCGTCCTGGGCACCTCCGGCGGTGACGCCGCCCCGGCCGTGCACCTCGTGCCCATCGGGGGCCCGACGAAGCGGCTGCCCGTGGTCGAGGGCGCGGCCACCATCACGGCCGGCCGCGGCGACCGCTCGATCATGCTCGGCACGGAGTCCGGGCGCGTGTACGAGCGCAACGGCGCCGCGTGGCGCCCGGTCTACACCGACGCGTACTACCCGACGCTGCCCGGCTGACCGGGCCTCGCCGTCCCCAGGCCGGCCCGTCCGCGCCGCACGCGGCCGCCGCGGCGCGCCAGGCTGACGTCGTGACCCCCGACGGCGTGCGGCGGGTGGCCGGTGCCCTGGCCGAGGCCGCCGGCCTGGTCGTGCCCGTCGAGTGCGCCGGGTGCGGGCGGTGGGACGTCGCGCTGTGCCCCGGCTGCCGCGCCCTGCTGCGGGCGCCGCCGGTGCGCTGCGAGGACGACGCGCCGATGCTCGCCGGGGAGTGGACCGGCCGCCCGCTGCTGACCTGGTCCCTCGGCCCCTATCGCGGCCCGCTGCGGGCCATCGTCCTGGCCTGGAAGAACCACCGTCGCCAGGACATCGCCCCGGCCGTGCTGGCCGGCGCGGCCGCGGCCTCCCGCACCTGGGCGCGCGACCCCGACCTGCGGCGCGGGCTCGCCGGCGCGAGCCCGGTCCTCGTCGTCCCCGCGCCGTCGGGCTGGCGCCGGCGCCTGGCACGCCGGCTCGTCGTCGCCGACCTGGCCGACGCCGTCGGGCGCGGCCTGGCCCGCGGGCTGCGCGAGGCGGGGGAGCCGGGCCCGGCCCGGGTGCTCGTCGTCGACCTCCTGCGCCGCCGCCGCGGCGGTGCGCACCAGGTCGGGCTGGGC
>NZ_VUKF01000082.1 GCF_009193185.1 Georgenia thermotolerans
GCGCCGCGGGCCCGCGCCGGCCCACCGGCCCTGGCGCCGGCCGTCGGGCCCCGGGCCCGCGCCCGCGCCCGCGCTCATCGCTTCCCCAGGAACGCGACGGCCGCACCGACCAGGAGCGCTGCGGCGGCCGTGGTGGCGCGGTTGAACATGTGCGGCAGGTCCCGGGTGGTCACCACCGGGTCCGGCGGCAGGCCGTAGACCTCCGGCTCGTCGAGCAGCAGGAAGAACGCTCCCGCCCCGCCCACGCCGTCGAGGGGGTCGTCGCCGTAGAGCCGCGCCTCCTCCACGCCGTCCTCGTGGAGGTCCGCGACCCGGGCGCGGGCCCGCTCGCGCAGCTCGTCCAGGTCGCCGAACTGGATGGAGTCGGTGGGGCAGGCCTTGGCGCAGGCGGGTTCCATCCCGGCGCCGAGCCGGTCGTAGCACAGGGTGCACTTCTGGGCGATGCCGACGTTGCGGGCGCCGGCGGGGCCCTTGCGGCGTTCGATGACGCCGTAGGGGCAGGCCGGCACGCAGTAGCCGCAGCCGTTGCAGATGTCGGGCTGGACGACGACGGTGCCGAACTCGGTGCGCAGCAGGGAACCGGTGGGGCACACGTCCAGGCAGGCGGCGTGCGTGCAGTGCTTGCACACGTCGGAGGACATCAGCCACCGGAAGTCCGGCCGCTCGGCGGCGCCCGCCTCGGCCGGCCCGGCGCCGGTCACGCCCGCCTCGCCCCCCGCGCCCGCGACGCTCGGGCCCGCGGCCGTCTGCTGCCCGCCCGGCGGCCCCACCGTCGGCATGCCGAGGTCCACCCGGGGGCGCCCGCCGGCCGGCTGCTCGACGAAGGCGACGTGCCGCCACGTGTTCGCGCCCAGCGCGCCGGTGTTGTCGTAGGACATCCCCAGCAGGTCGAAGCCCTCGTCGGGCACGAGGTTCCACTCCTTGCAGGCCACCTCGCACGCCTTGCAGCCGATGCACACGCTGGTGTCGGTGAAGAAGCCCTTGCGCGCCGGCGGGTCGGCGTAGCCGGCCTCCTTGGCCGGGTCGATCGGCCCGAACAGGCTGTGCCTAGCCATCTGCGTCCTCCTGCGCCTCGGCGCCCCGGGCGGTGACGAAGGGCGCGTAGTGCTCCCCAGCCACCCCGGCCCGCCGCCGGTAGTCCTCCACGTAGGCCAGCAGCGCCGGGCCGGTGGGCCGGCGCCCGGGTCGCACGTCGCACGTGCCGGCCTTGGTCTCCTGGATGAGCACGTTGGGGTCCAGGGTGATGCCGAACAGGTCGTTGGCCGAGTCGCCGCGGACCACGCCGCTGCCGCCCCAGTGGTAGGGCAGCCAGACCTGGTGCACGGTGCGGCCCTCCACCCGCAGCGGGCGGAGCCGGTCGGTCACGAGCACCCGGCCCTCCACGGCCGCCCGGGCGGTGACCACGTGGCACCACCCCAGGTGCTCCAGCCCCCGCTCGGCGGCGAGCTCCGGGGAGACCTCGACGAACATCTCCGGCTGCAGCTCGGCCAGGTACGGCAGGAACCGGCTCATCCCGCCGGCGGTGTGGTGCTCGGTCAGGCGGCTGGTGGTGAAGACGTACGGGAAGACCTCCCCGCGCTCCAGCGGCGGGCTGGGGTTGAGCGGGTTGACCGTGCGGCGGTACTCGATGCGGGTGGGGTTGGCCTGCTGGCCGTACAGCGGGTTGGCGAAGGGCGACTCCACCGGCTCGTAGTGGGTGGGCAGCGGCCCGTCGACCAGGCCCTGGGGGACGTACAGGGCACCCTTGCCGTCGCCCTGCATGATGAACGGGTCGACGCCGGACAGGCCCTCCACCCCGGCGGCGCCCTCCGGCGGCCGGTAGGACGGCGCCTTGGTCGCCTCGATGTCGGGCACGTCGTGCCCGGTCCACCGCCCGGCCTGCTCGTCCCACCACACGTAGGCCTTGCGCTCGCTCCACGGCCGCCCGTCGGGGTCGGCGGAGGCGCGGTTGTACAGGATGCGCCGGTTGGCCGGCCACACCCAGCCCCACTCCGGGGCCACCCAGGACTGCTCGGCGCCGGGCTTGCGGCGGGCGGCCTGGTTCACGCCGTCGGCGAAGACGCCGGTGTAGATCCAGCACCCGCCCACGGTGGACCCGTCGGCCCGCATCTCGGTGTAGGACGACAGCGGGCGGCGGGTGGCCGTCTCGTAGCCGTTGATCTCCATGAGCACGGCCTCGGCGCTCGGCTCCGCCGTCGGGCCCTGCGTGGGGTAGTCCCAGGCCAGGTCGCGCAGCGGGCGGTCCTTGGGGTCGGGGGACGCGGCGAGCTTCTCCCGCACCAGGCGGCCGAGGTGGAAGAAGAACCACAGCTCCGAGCGGCGGTCCCCGGTGGGGTCGACGGCCTTCTCGCGCCACTGCAGCATGCGCTGGGTCTGGGTGAAGGTGCCCTCCTTCTCCACGTGGGAGGCGGCCGGCATGAGGAAGACCTCGGTGGCGCACTCCTCGGGCACGATCTCCCCGGTGGCGACCTCCGGGGAGTCCTTCCAGAACGTCGCGCTCTCGATCTCGTACAGGTCGCGCACCACGAGCCAGTCGAGCTGGGCCATGCCCAGGCGCTGGGCGCGCCCGTGCGCCGACCCGACCGCGGGGTTCTGCCCGAGCAGGAAGTACCCCTTGACCTTGCCGTCGATCATGTCCAGCACGGTGCGATAGGTGCCGTGGTCGCCGGTCATGCGGGGGATGTAGTCGTAGCAGTAGTCGTTCTCCGCCGTCGCCGCCTCGCCCCAGTAGGCCTTGAGGAGGCTGACGGCGTAGGCGTCGGCGTGGCTCCAGTACCCCTTGGCGCCGGGGTGGCGCACGCTGTCCACCCAGGACTGGAAGTCGGGGTGGTCGACGGCCTCCGGCATGGGTAGGTAGCCGGGCAGCAGGTTGAACAGCGTGGGGATGTCCGTGGAGCCCTGGATGCTCGCGTGCCCACGCAGGGCCATGATCCCGCCGCCGGGCCGGCCCATGTTGCCCAGCAGCAGCTGGAGGATGGCCCCGGTGCGGATGTACTGGGCGCCCACGCTGTGCTGGGTCCAGCCCACGCTGTAGACCAGCGCCGTCGTCCGCTCGCGCCCGGAGTTCTCCGCCCAGGCGCGCGCCACCTCGAGGAACTGCTCGCGGGGCACCCCGCAGGCCTCCTCGACGAGCTCGGGGGTGTAGCGGGCGAAGTGCCGCTTGAGCACCTGGTAGACGCACCGTGGGTGCTGGAGCGTCTCGTCGCGCGGGGGCTGGCCGTGCACCTGCACCCCGTGGGTCTCGTGCTGCATCGCGCTGGCCGTGGCGCGCTGGCGGGTGCTGCCCATCTCGTCCGGCGCGGCGTCCTCGTCGCCGGAGTACTGCCAGCTGCGGGTGTGGTACGTGCGGGACTCGGGGTCGAAGCCGGAGAAGAGCCCGTCGAGGTCCTCGGGGTCGGCGTACTCCTCGCTGAGGATGGTCGCGGCGTTGGTGTAGGCCAGGACGTACTCGCGGAAGTCCAGCTCGTTGCTGAGGACGTGGTTGATGATCGCCCCGAGGAAGACGATGTCGGTGCCCACGCGCAGCGGCACGTAGGTGTCCGCGAGCGCGCTGGTCCGGGTGAAGCGGGGATCGACGTGGATCACCTTCGCGCCCCGGGCCTTGGCCTCCATCACCCACTGGAAGCCCACGGGGTGGGCCTCGGCCATGTTCGAGCCCTGGATGACGACGCAGTCCGCGTTGGCGAGGTCCTGCTGGAAGCCGGTGGCGCCGCCGCGACCGAAGCTGGTCCCCAGACCGGGGACCGTGGCGGAGTGTCAAATACGCGCCTGGTTCTCGATCTGCAACGCGCCGAGCGCCGTGAACAGCTTCTTGATGAGGTAGTTCTCCTCGTTGTCCAGCGTCGCCCCGCCCAGGCTGGCGATGCCCAGGGTGCGGGCGACCCGCCGCCCCTGCTCGTCGCGCTCCTGCCAGGTCTCCTCCCGCGCCCGCACCACGCGCTCGGCGATCATGTCCATGGCGACGTCGAGGTCGAGGTCCTCCCACTCGGTGGCGTACGGGCGCCGGTAGCGCACCGTGCTCAGCCGGGTGGGGCCGGTGACCAGGCTCTTGCTCGCCGAGCCCTTGGGGCACAGCCGGCCGCGGGAGATCGGGCTGTCGGGGTCGCCCTCGATCTGGACGACCTGCTCGTCCTTGACGTAGACCTTCTGGCCGCAGCCGACGGCGCAGTACGGGCACACGCTGCGCGCGACGCGGTCGGCCGTGACCGTGCGGGCGGTGAGCTCTTCCGTGGCGCGGGAGCGGGCGGCCGGGCCGCGGCCGAACACGTCCGGGCCGGTCAGCTGGCGCACCACGGGCCAGCTGAGGAACACCTTCCGACCGTCCATGACCGCTCCCTCCCGTGCCGCCGACCCTAGCGACCGTCGCCGCGCCGCGCGCGCCCTACCGGACCTCGATGGCGTGCTCGCGGGCGGGCACGAGCTCCCCGACCACGGGGTAGCCGGGGATCTCCCCGGCGACGAGCAGCCCGCCGGAGGTCTGGGCGTCGGCGAGCAGGACCAGCTCGTCCTCGCGCACCGCCGAGCGCAGGTGCGGGCGGACCCAGTCGAGGTTGCGCCGGCTGCCGCCCGGGACGTAGCCGTCGGCGAGCGCCTGCCGGGCGCCGTCGACGTAGGGGACGGCGGCGGCGTCGACGACGGCGCTCAGCCCGCTGGCGCGCACGAGCTTGAACAGGTGGCCGAGCAGGCCGAAGCCGGTGACGTCGGTGGCGCAGCGCAGGCCGAGGTCGAGCGCGGCCCGGGAGGCGTCGCGGTTGAGCGTGGTCATCTGGGCCACGGCCTCCTCGAAGCGCTCGCCGGTGGCCTTGTGCCGGTTGTTGAGCACGCCCAGGCCGAGCGGCTTGGTCAGGGTGAGCGGCAGCCCGGCCTCGCCGGCGTCGTTGCGCAGCAGCCGGTCGGCGTCGGCCAGGCCGGTGACCGCCTGGCCGTACTTGGGCTCGGGGTCGTCCACGCTGTGCCCGCCGCCGAGGAAGGCGCCCGCCGCGGCGCACACGTCCGCGCCGCCGCGCAGCACCTCGGCGGCGACGTCGAAGGGGATCTTCTGGCGCGGCCAGGACAGCAGGTTGACCGCGACCAGCGGGGTGCCGCCCATGGCGTAGACGTCCGAGAGGGCGTTCGTGGCGGCGATGCGGCCCCAGTCGTAGGGGTCGTCGACGACGGGGGTGAAGAAGTCGGCGGTGGCGATCACGGCCCGGCCGCCGCTGATGCGCACGGCGGCGGCGTCGTCGCCGTTCTCCAGGCCCACGAGGAGGTCCGCGCCGGCGGGGAGGGCCAGGCCGCCGAGCACCCGCTCGAGCTCGCCGGGCGGGACCTTGCAGGCACAGCCGCCCCCGGCGGCGTACTGCGTCAGGCGGAGGGGCTGTGTCAGCGTCGTCACCCGCGCCAGCCTAGGGACCGCCCCGACACCGGTCCAGAGGGCCGGGCCTCCCCCGGCGCGCCGCGGGAGGCCCGGCACCCGCCCGAGGCGGGACCAGCAGCCAGCCGGACGCTAGGGTGACGGCGGAGGCGTACCTCGTCTGGTGACGGGCGCGGTCCTCAAAACCGTTGTGGTCGAGCAGCTCGGCCAGGCGGGTTCGATTCCCGTCCGCCTCCGCCACTCTCGAGGAGGAGCGCGTGCCCGACCGTCCCGACCGCCGCCGCGCCACCCCGCGCACCGACCGGGTGCTCGCCGACCCGCGGCTGCGCGCGGCCGCGGGCCGCCTGGGCGAGCGGCTCGTCAAGGCGGCGGTCGCCGACGCGCTGGCCCGGTGCCGGGCCGGCGCGGTGCACCCGGACGAGGTCGCCGACGCCGCCGTCGCGGCGCTGCCGGCAGCGGCCACGTCGCTGCGTCGGGTGGTCAACGCCACCGGCGTCGTCGTCCACACGAACCTCGGGCGCGCGCCCCTGTCCCCCGCGGCGGTGACGGCCCTGGAGGTCGCCGCCGGGGCCACCGACGTCGAGCTCGACCTGGCCACCGGGCGCCGCGGCCCGCGCGGGTCGGGGGCGCTGGCGGCGCTGCGGGCGGCCGTCCCGGACGCCGGGGACGTCCACGTGGTCAACAACGGCGCCGCCGCCCTCGCCCTGGCCACCCTCGCCCTGGCCGCGGGGCGCACCGTGGTGGTCGCCCGCGGGGAGATGGTCGAGATCGGCGACGGGTTCCGCATCCCCGAGCTGGTCGAGTCGGTGGGCGCGACGCTGCGCGAGGTCGGCACGACCAACCGGGTGCGCCTGGCGGACTACGACGCGGCGATCGACGACTCGGTGGCCTTCGTGCTCAAGGTGCACCCGTCCAACTTCGTCGTCGAGGGCTTCACGGCCTCGGTGCCCGTCGGCGAGCTGGCCACCCTGCCGGTGCCGGTGGTGGCCGACATCGGCTCGGGCCTGCTCGCCCCGCACCCGCGGCTGCCCGCCGAGCCCGACGCCGCCCGCACGCTGCGCGCCGGGGCGGCCCTCGTCACCGCCTCGGGCGACAAGCTGCTCGGCGGCCCGCAGTGCGGGCTGCTGCTGGGCCGGGCCGACCTCGTCCGCGGCCTGCGCCGCCACCCCTTCGCCCGTGCCCTGCGCGTGGACAAGCTCACCCTGGCCGCGCTGGAGGCCACGCTGACCGGGCCGGTGCCGCCCGTGCCCGCGGCGCTGACGGCGCACCCGGCCGCGCTGCTGGCCCGCGCCGAGGCGCTGGCCGCACGGCTGCGGCCCCTTCCCGCCGCGGCGGTGCCCTCGACGGCGGCGGTGGGCGGCGGCGGCGCGCCCGGGG
>NZ_VUKF01000083.1 GCF_009193185.1 Georgenia thermotolerans
TGGGCGGTGCGGGGCGCGCCGGACGCCGGGAGCGCCGACGACGCCGGCGCGGCCCGGGCGGGCGCGTCCGGCGCGCACGCCCGCGACGCCCGGCTGCGGGCCGCCGCCGAGGAGGTCATCGCCGGCCCGGTGGGCGACCTGGCCCGCTCCCACGGCGGCCGCATCGAGCTGGCGGAGGTGCGCGACGGCGTGGTGGCGGTGCGCATGTCCGGCGCCTGTCACGGCTGCCCCGCGGCGGCGGTGACGATGCACGCGCGCCTCGAGCGCCTGGTGCGCGAACGGTGCGAGGGGCTGGTCGAGGTGCGCGAGGTCGGCGCCCCCGCCCGGGCCCCGTTCTGGCTGGCGCTGACCCGCCGGGCCGGGGCCCCGCCCGCCCGCTGAGCACCCCGGCCCCCGAGCGGGCGGTGTCAGGCCCGGTGCAGCGTCCGGGCCGCCTCGGCGATCGAGCCGGTGAGCGAGGGGTAGATGGTGAAGACGTTGGCCAGCTGGTCCACCGTCAGCCGCTGGGCGACGGCGATGGTGATCGGGTAGATCAGCTCGCTCGCGCGCGGGGCGACGACCACGCCGCCCAGGACGGTGCCCGTGGACCGGTCGGAGAAGAGCTTGATGAAGCCCTCCTTGATGCCGAGCATCTTCGCCCGCGGGTTGCGCGCCAGCGGCAGGCGGGTGATGGCGCCGTCGACCTCGCCGGCCTCGATGGCCTTCTGCGTCACCCCGATGGTGGCGATCTCCGGGGCGGTGAAGATGTTCGCCGCGACGGAGGAGAGGTCGAGCGGGGCGACGGCGTCGCCGAGGGAGTGCCACATCGCGATGCGGCCCTGCATGGCGGCCACCGACGCCAGCGGCAGCACGCCGGTGCAGTCGCCCGCGGCGTAGACGCGCGGGGCCCGGGTGCGCGAGACCCGGTCGACCTCGATGTGCCCCGAGGCCTTGAGGTGCACCCCAGCCTCCTCCAGGCCCAGCCCGGCGGTGTTGGGCACCCCGCCGACCGCGACGAGGCAGTGGGAGCCGGCGACGACGCGCCCGTCGGTCAGCTCGACCTCCACCCCGTCGCCCACGCGGCGCACCCCGGCGGCCCGCGAGCGCGACAGCACCTGCATGCCGCGGCGGGTGAACACGCCCTCGATGAGCTCGGCGGCGTTCTCGTCCTCCCCCGGCAGCACCCGGTCGCGGCTGGAGATGAGCGTGACGTCGGCGCCGAGGGCGTTGTAGGCGCCCGCGAACTCCGCCCCGGTCACGCCGGAGCCGATCACCACGAGGTGCTCGGGGATGTCGGTGAGGTTGTACATCTGCGCCCAGGTGAGGATCCGCTCGCCGTCGGGCTCGGCGGTGGGCAGCACCCGCGGCGTCGCGCCGGTGGCGACGAGGACGATCTGCGCGGAGAGCTCCTCCTGGCCACCGTCGGCGGTCTCGACGAAGATCCGGCGGTTGGCGCCGGCGTCGATGTCGGCGCCGATGCGCCCGGTGCCGGCGATGATCTCGATGCCCTCGCGCTCGAGCCGGTTGCGGATGTCCCGCGACTGCTTCTCGGCGAGCCGCATCACCCGCCGGTCGACGACGTCCATGTCGGCGCGCAGGGCGCCCGCCTCCTCGTCGCCCTCGGCGCCGATGCCCAGCTCGCCGGCCTGCTCGGTCAGGGTCATCCACTCGGCGGTGGCGATGAGGGTCTTGGACGGCACGACGTCGGTGAGCACGGCCGAGCCGCCCATCCCCTGCCGCTCGACCACCTGGACCTGGGCGCCGAGCTGGCGGGCCACCAGGGCGGCCTCGTACCCGCCGGGGCCGCCGCCGACGATGACGACGCGGGAGCCCTCGCGCACGGGCGACGGGCCGGCGCCGGTCTCGGCCGCGCGGCGCTGGTCGCGGGGGCCGGCCGCGGAGGCGGCGCCGGCGGTCTCGGTCGCGGGCGGGGGGACGGGGCCGGAAGGAGTGGTCACGTCAGGCCATTGTGCCGAACCGGACGGGCGTGTGCCGCCCGGCGCGCCCCGCGCGGCTCCGGCCACGGCCGGTCCCGGGCCGTTAGCGGTAGCGTCGTGCCCATGACCGTGCACGACGACGCCAGGCTCGCCACCCTGGACGACCCCGCCACCGACCCGTTCGCCGTCGCCCGCGCGGCCGCCGAGCTCATCGCCGAGCGCACGGGGGTCGAGCGCCACCCCGTCGCGCTGGTGCTGGGGTCCGGCTGGGGCGGCGCCGCCGACCTCATCGGCGAGACGGTCGCGGAGCTCCCGGCCACCGAGGTGCCGGGCTTCTCTGCCTCGGCCGTCGTGGGCCACGTGGGCCAGCTGCGCTCCGTCCGCCTCGCCGGCACGGACACGCACGCGCTGGTCATCGGCGCCCGCACGCACTTCTACGAGCAGCGCAACGTGCGCCGGGTGGCGCACGGGGTGCGGGTGGCCGCGGCGGCCGGCGCGCGCACCGTGGTGCTGACCAACGGCTGCGGCGGGCTGGAGGAGGAGTGGGCGCCCGGGACCCCGGTGCTCATCAGCGACCACATCAACCTCACCGGCGCCTCGCCGCTGGAGGGGGCGACCTTCGTCGACCTCACCGACCTGTACTCCACCCGGCTGCGCGACCTCGCCCGCGAGGTCGACCCCGCCCTGCCCGAGGGCGTGTACGTCCAGTTCCCCGGCCCCCACTACGAGACCCCGGCCGAGGTGCAGATGGCCCGCCGCATCGGCGGGCACCTCGTGGGCATGTCGACGGCGCTGGAGGCCATCGCCGCCCGGCACGTGGGCCTGGAGGTGCTGGGGCTCTCGCTGGTGACCAACCCCGCCGCCGGCATCTCCCCCGTCCCGCTCTCCCACGAGGAGGTGCTCGAGGCCGGGCGCGCCGCGGGCCCCCGCATCTCCCGGCTGCTCGCGGAGATCGTCCGGCTGCTCTGACGGGGCCCGCGCGCCCACCGCGCCCCGTCCGCGCCCCGCCACCTCGCCGCCTCGCCGCCTCGCACCACTCCCCCACCGTTTCCCGGCGCCCGCGCCGTCCGATCCCCCGCCCGCCCGACGGGCCACCGAGGAGCCCACCGATGAAGACCACCGCCGCGGAGGTCCGCGCCTGGATCGACGCCGACCCCGACCCCGCCACCCGGGCCGAGCTGACCATCCTGCTCGAGCGTGCCGAGGCCGAGCAGGACGGGGTGACCGCGGCGGGCGCCGAGCTCGACTCCCGCTTCGCGGGCCTGCTGCAGTTCGGCACCGCCGGGCTGCGCGGGGCGCTCGGCGGCGGGCCGAGCCGGATGAACCGCGCCGTCGTCATCACGGCGGCGGCCGGGCTGTCGGCCTTCCTCACCGACCGCGTGGGCGCCGGGTTCACCGTCGCGATCGGCTACGACGCCCGGCACGGGTCGGCCCAGTTCGCCACCGACACCGCCGCCGTCGTCACGGCCGCCGGCGGCCGGGCGCTGCTGCTGCCCGCCCCGCTGCCCACCCCGGTGCTCGCCTTCGCCGTGCGTCACCTGGGCACCGACGCCGGCGTCATGGTCACCGCCTCGCACAACCCGCCCCAGGACAACGGGTACAAGGTCTACCTCGGGGGCCGGGTGGTCACCGACGCCGGCCAGGGCGCCCAGATCGTCCCGCCCTTCGACGCCGAGATCGCCGCCCGGATCGCCGCGGTCGGCCCGGCCAACGCCGTGCCGCGCGCCGAGTCCGGGTGGGAGGTGCTCGGCGACGACGTGCGCGAGGCCTACCTGCGCCGCGCCGCCTCGCTCATCCCCGCCCGCCACACCCGGGGCCTGCGCCTCGTCTACACCCCCCTGCACGGGGTGGGCGGGGCGACGGCGGTGGAGGCGCTGCGCCGCGTGGGCTTCACCGACGTGCACGTGGTGGCCAAGCAGGCCGACCCGGACCCCGACTTCCCCACCGTGGCCTTCCCCAACCCCGAGGAGCCCGGGGCGCTGGACCTCGCCCTCGAGCTGGCCCGCGCCGTCGACGCCGACCTCGTGCTGGCCAACGACCCCGACGCCGACCGCTGCACGATGGCTGCCCCGGACCCCTCGGTGCCCGGCGGGTGGCGCCAGCTCACCGGCGACGAGATCGGCGCCCTGCTCGGCGCGCAGACCGGGGTGGCGGCGGCGATGGCCGGCCGCGGGGTGCTGGCGAGCTCCGTGGTCTCCTCCCGGCTGCTGGAGCGGGTCGCCCGCTCCCACGGCCTGGAGCACCGCACCACGCTCACCGGCTTCAAGTGGATCGCGCGCACCGAGGGCCTGGTGTTCGGCTACGAGGAGGCCATCGGCTACTGCGTGGACCCGCAGGCGGTGCGCGACAAGGACGGCATCACCGCCGCGCTGCGCCTGGCGTACATGGCCGCCCAGCTGCGCGACGTCGGCTCGAGCGTCCCCGAGATGCTCGACGACCTCGCCCGGCGCCACGGCCTGCACGCCACCAACCAGCTGGCCGTCCGGGTGGCCGACCTCTCGCTGATCTCCGACGCGATGGCCCGCCTGCGCGCCGCCGCCCCGACATCGCTCGCCGGCTCCCCGGTGGTCACCGTCACCGACCTGTCCGCCGGCTCGGCCGAGCTGCCGCCCACCGACGGGCTGCTCTACCTGACGGCGCAGAACGACCGGGTGATCATCCGGCCCTCCGGCACCGAGCCGAAGCTCAAGTGCTACCTCGAGGTGGTCGTCCCGGTGGCCGACCCCGCCGACGTCGCGGCCACCCGCCGGATCGCGGCCGCCCGGATCGAGCGGCTGCGCGCGGACGTGGCCGCCGCCGTGGGCCTGTAGCCCCGGGGCTTCGTCCGAGCCCGGGCGCGCGCCTGGCGCGCGCCCGCGCCTCGTCAGTCGGTCAGGCCCTCGAGCACCGCGCGGGTGCCGGACAGCCCCAGCCGGGTGGCGCCGGCGTCGATCATGGCCAGCGCGGACTCGGTGGTGCGGATGCCGCCGGAGGCCTTCACGCCGAGGCGGCCGCCGACGGTCCGGGCCATGAGCTCGACGGCGTGCACGCTCGCGCCGCCGGCGGGGTGGAAGCCGGTGGAGGTCTTGACGAAGTCGGCGCCCGCCGCCTCGGCCGCCCGGCACACGGCGACGATCTGCTCGTCGCTCAGCGCGGCGGACTCGATGATGACCTTGAGCACCACCTGCGGCGCCGCCGCGCGCACGGCCGCGATCTCCTCCTGCACGGCGTCGTAGCGGCCGGTGGTGGCCAGGGCGAGGTTGATGACCATGTCGACCTCGTCGGCGCCGTCGGCGGCCGAGCGGGCCGCCTCGGCGGCCTTGACCTCGGCGTGGTGGGCGCCGGAGGGGAACCCGCACACGGTGGCGACCTTGACGTCGCCGGTGCCGGTCAGGGGCAGCTGGCTCGGCGAGACGCAGACGGAGTAGGCGCCCAGCTCCCGGGCCTCGGCGACCAGGGCGGCGACGTCCTCGGCGGTGGCCTCGGGCTTGAGCAGGGTGTGGTCGACCAGGCGGGCGACCTCGGCGCGGGTGCGGCTGGCCGGTTCCTCGGTGCGGGTGTGGCTCATCGATCCTCTTCTCTCCGGTGCCGACGGCGTCGGCGCGGCGGGCCCCGGCCGGTGCCCGGACGGGTGCGGTCCAGGACTCACGGTAGTCGCCTCCGGACGCGCTGCGGCCCCCGGCACCGGGGTGCCGGGGGCCGCCTGGGCCGGGACGGTCAGTACTCCTCGTCCTCGGCGATCACCTCGTCGTCGTCCCCGGGAACCTCGGCGACCTGCTCCGCGACGTCCTCCGGGCTCGCCTCGCGCGTGGGCTCCTGGAGCTCGACCTCGGGGGCGTACTCCTCGGGCTCGGCCACGAGGTCGTCCTCGGGCGTGTGCTCCTCGCCCAGGACGTCAGGGTCCAGCTCGACGGAGGCGGGGGTGGCGACGGGCTCGGGTCGCGGCATGCTCATGGCTCCTCCTCGGGTTGGGTGGTCGGTCTTGCCAGCGTGCCCCGCGGGCCCGACCGGCGCAAGAGGTCACCCCACGGGCTCGGGCAGCACCACCCACACCACGTGCGTCCAGCCACCGAGGGCGGGGTGGGGCTCCGTCCGCCCGAGCAGGTCGGCCACCGGCACCTCGTGGACCCGGCCGCCGGCGGGCTCGTACAGGTGCAGCGCCGGGCGGCCGGCGTCGTCGTGGCCCCGGTGCGCCGCGGCGGCCGGCGGGGGCACCGCGAGGACGACGTGGCGCGGGACGGCGGTGGCCAGGCCGCGGCGCACGTCCCCGCCGGTGTACAGCGGCACGGGCACCCCGGCGAGGGTGGCCCGGTGCACGCTGGTGAGCAGCGCCGCCGCGCGGGTCGAGGCGTCGTCGAGCGGGACCGACCGGTAGCGCACCCCGGGGAACCGGGCCTCGCGGGCGGCCGTCCACGGCGGGGTGCCCAGGCGGGCCGGCCAGGGCGCCGGGCCCAGCGCCCGCGCGCCGGTGCGCCGCTTGAGGTGGTGCTGGGCGGCGGCCAGCCGCGCGGCGGCGGTGGGGTAGGCGGTGGCGGCCGCCGGCGGCACCGCGCCCATGCCGGTCGCCTCCGGCGGGATCTCCGGCGGCACCTGGGCGGCGGGCAGGTCGGGCGCCAGGGTGCCGCGCTCGAGCCAGCTCGCGAGGACGGGGTCGCCGGTGGCCGCGAGCATGAGCAGCACCAGGGAGCCGCAGGTGGTCTCGTCGGTCTGCCGGGCGGGCGCCCCGCCGAGGGTGACGGGCAACGCGGACGCCGCCGCAGGGGCGCCGTCGGGGGGTGCCGGCGCGCCGGCCGGACCCGCCGCC
>NZ_VUKF01000084.1 GCF_009193185.1 Georgenia thermotolerans
GCGCCCCGCGCGGGGGCCGCCTGTCGGGGTCCCGGGCGCGCCCGGCTGAGCGGCGCCGTCGTCCTCCACGGGACGGGCCGCGCCGGCGCCACCGGGTGCGTCCGCCCGCAGGGCCCCGGCCACGTCGGGGCTGACGGGCGTGGGGACGACCTGGGCCCACGACGGCACGCCGGGCGCCGGGATCGGCCGCGGGGTCGCCACCGGCGGCGCCGCGCCGTCACCAGCGGTCGGGGCCGGGACCGCGGGGTCCTGGGCGGAGGTCGTCATGGGTGCTCCTTCGGGGCGGAGGGGTCGGAAGCGGTGAGGGCGTCGAGGTCGAGCACGAGCAGCAGGGACTCGGGCAGCGGGTAGGCGCCGGTGATGCAGCCGCGCTGGGCCGTGGCCAGGGTGCTCGGGGGCGGGCGCAGCTCGGCGGGGTCGAGGTCGAGCACCTCGCCGACGTCGTCGACGAGCAGGCCGACGCTCTCCCCGCCGGCCTCGGTGACGAGCAGCATCTGCGGCGCGTCCGCGGCCCGGGCGGGCAGGGCGAGGCGGGGGCGGGGGTCCAGGCACAGCAGGATCTGGCCGCGCAGGTTGGTCAGCCCGGCGACGTCCGGCGGGGCGAGCGGCACCGGGGTGCGGGCCCCGGCGCGCACGGCCTCGCGCACGCGGGCGACGTCGGCGGCGAAGTGCCGGCCGGCGAGCGTGAAGGTCACGTGCTGGGTCACGGCCGCACCACCTCCCGCAGGGCGGCGGCCATGCCCTCGCCGTCGCCGCCGAAGAAGGCGGGCGCGACCGCGGCGACCAGGGCGTCGCCGTCGAGCAGCTCGGTGACGTGACTGTCGAGCACCGCCGAGCCGACGAGGCCGGCGTCCTCGATGGCGCTGTGCCGGCCCTCGTCGGTGACGATGTCGACGATGCGCCGCACGGCCAGGGCCACCACGCGCTCGGCGTGGTGGTACAGGACGACGACGAGCTCCTCGGGGTCCGGCTGCTCGCCGGCGCCCAGGACCCGGTCCAGGCGGACCAGCGGCACGATGGCGCCGCGCACCTGCACCACCTCGTGGCGGCCCACCCGCTCCAGGGCGGCGCTGGGGACGCGCTCGATGCGGGCGACCGAGGAGATCGGCACGGCCGCCCGCCGCCCGTCGCCGATCGCGGAGACGAGCATCTGCTCGGGCTCGGGGGCCGGGTCCGCCTCGGGCACGTGGGCCGACTCCGGGGCAGCGACGCCGACGACGACCCCCGAGCGGCGGGCGATCGCCCGCGGGTCGACGACGAGGGCGACCTCGCCGTTGTCGCGCAGCATGGCACCCAGGTAGGCCCCGACGTCGGCCAGCCGGGTGGGCAGCGGGGTGAGCATGGTGTGCATGACGTCGAGGACCCGGTCGACGACCAGGACGAAGCGGCGGCCGGCGGTCTTGAGCACGACCAGCGCGCCGTCGGCCTCCGGGCGGGCCGGCAGGCCGAGGGCCTCGTCGAGGCGGACGACGGGCAGCAGCTTCCCGCGGTGGCGGTAGACCGCGGCGGTGCCGACGTGCTCGATGCCCGTCTCGCCCGGGCGGACGGCGACGAGCTCGCGCAGCGTGGTCTGCGGCAGGGCGTAGACCTGCCCGGCGCAGGTCACGCCGAGAACCGGGACGATGGCCACGGTCAGCGGGATGCGCAGGTGCCAGGTGGTGCCCACGCCCACCTGGGAGGTGAAGTCGACGGTGCCGCCGACGGCCTCGACCTTGGTGCGCACGACGTCCATGCCGACGCCGCGCCCGGAGACCCGGCTGACGGCCTCGGCGGTGCTGAACCCGGGCTGGAAGAGCAGCTGGAGGATCTCCGGGGTGCTCATCGCCGCGATCTGCTCGGCGGTGCGCAGCCCGCGCTCGACGGCCTTGTCGGCGACCCGGTCGGGGTCGATGCCGCGGCCGTCGTCGATGACCTCGATGGCCACGTGCCCGCTGGTGTGCACCGCCTGGATGGTCAGGGTGCCGAAGGGGGCCTTGCCGGCGGCGAGGCGCTCGGCGGCCGGCTCGATGCCGTGGTCGACGGCGTTGCGCACCAGGTGGGTCAGCGGGTCGCGGACGGCCTCGAGGAGGCTGCGGTCGGCCTCGGTGTCCCCGCCGCCGAGCTTGAGGTGGACCTGGCGGCCGCAGGCGGCGGTCAGCTCGCGGACCAGGCGGGGCAGGGAGGCGAAGAGGTGCTCGACCGGCTGCATGCGCGAGCGCAGGATGTCGTCCTGGAGGGCGCCGGTGACGACGTCGAGCTGCTGGGCCAGGCGGGCGAGCTCGTCCTGGGCGGTGGTTCGGGCGAGCTGGCCGATCTGGTTGCGCAGCACGACGAGCTGGCCGGCCTGCTGCACGAGCCGGTCGAGCAGGTCCACCCGCACGCGCACGGTGGTGTCGTGGGGGCGGGCGGCCGCGGCACCGCCTTGGGGGCCCGGCGGCGTGGGCCCGGCGGAGGCGCCTGCCGCGCTCGGGGCCCCGGGCGGGACCGTCTCCTGCGGCGCGTCGTCCGGCGAGGGGAGGTCGTCGTCCTCGGTGGGTTCGTCGTCCGGGGAGGGCAGGTCGTCGTCCTCGGCCGGCAGGTCGGGGTCCTCCCCCGGCATCGCGGGGTACTCGCCGGGGGCCAGGGGGCGCTTCCCGGTCGCCGCCGGCTCCGCAGGCGTCGCCGGATCTGCCGCGTTGGCGCCCGGGTCAGCGGCGGCGCGACCGTCCGACGCGAGAGGGGCCTCGGCCCGCCGCCGTGGTCTGGTGTCGCCGGCGGACGGGCCCGACGTCGCGGTGTTGCCGGCCGCGCCGTGGCCCGGCTCCGCGGACGGCTGCGAAGGCCTGTCGCCGGCCCGGCCGGGCGTCGGTGCGGGCGCGTCGCCAGGCCGGCCGGACGGCGCCCCACGGCCGGCTCCGCCGTGGCCGGGTTCGCCGGGTTCGCCTGCCGCTCCCGCAGGTACAGCGGCCGCCGTCGCCGCCGCGGCACCCCCGCCACGGAGCTGCTCGAGCCGGGCGATGAGAGGGGCGACGTCCACGCCGGCGTCCCCGCCGGTGGTCTCGATGGCGGCGAGCACGTCGCGCACGCGGTCCGCGAGCGCGAGCAGCACGTCGGTGGTGGGGCCGTCGAGGCGGCGGGCGCCGTCGCGCAGGTCCACCAGCAGGCCCTCGCCGACGTGGGTGAGCCGCTCGAGCTTGCCGAAGGCGAGGAAGCCGCTGGTGCCCTTGATGGTGTGGAGGGTGCGGAAGATGCTGTTGAGCAGGTCGCGCGAGGTCGGGGCGGACTCCAGGGCGACGAGGTCGCGGTCGAGCTGGTCGAGGTTCTCGCGGCTCTCGACGAGGAACTCCTCGACGATGTCGTCCATCTCGTCGTCCATGCCGCCACCTCCTCTCCCGCTCGCTGGTCCGGGCACTATCGCCCTCAGTGGGGAAATCGGCGCCATTGACGAGGAAATGAGGAATTGCTGTTACTGGTGTTACTCATGAGACGAAAGAGAATTGCGGTGACGTGAGGGGTAACGGCGCCGTGGAATCTCGCGCCGCCGCAGGGCACGCCTTGTGCCGAGCCGGGCCGACCTCGGCGCTCGGGTCCGCATGCTGCCTCGCCTTCAGCCCGACGGCGTGCGCGGCGCGGAGCGGAGCGCATGGCGCGGTGGCCTTCCTGGTGGTTCGCTGGACGTGGTCCTCGCGTGGCCTTCCGTCACGTCCGACGCCGCCGTCGGACGGGGGCTGGGGGACGAGGCCAGGTCCAGCGCGCTACAAGATCAGGAGATCACCATGGACCTCGAGGAGACCGTGCGCCGGTACCACGACGCGGCCAACCAGTTCGCCACCGGAGACCCCCAGGGCATCAAGGCCCTGTACTCCCGCACCGACGACGTCATGCTGGCCAACCCGTTCGGGCCCGCCGTGCGCGGCTGGGCGGCCGTCTCGGACGCCCTCGACCGCGCGTCGGCGAGCTTCCGCGACGGCGCGGTCACGGCGTTCGAGCGCGTGGCCAAGTACGCCGACCACGACGTGGCGTCGATCCACGAGACCGAACGATGGCAGGCCAAGGTGGCGGGCCGCCCGGAGATCTCGACCTTCACGCTTCGCGCCACCAGCACCTTCCGCAGGGAAGAGGGCAGCTGGAAGCTGGTGCTGCGGCATGCCGACCCCATCGACACCGCCGATCCGGCGGGTCCGCTCCGAGCGCGCGGGGCGTGAGGACGGGTCCCCTGATCAGGGCTCGCCGCCGCGCTACGTGTCGGCGGCGTCCCGTCCGGCGTCCCGGCGGGCGGTGAGCGCACGCAGCGCCTCCACGGCGGTGTCGTCCGCGGCGGTGGCCTCGCGGTTGGCCTCCTCCACCGCCTTGCGGACCTCCGCGCGGTTGACGGTGACGCTGCGCGGGGCGGCGATGCCCAGGCGCACGGTGTCGTTCCGCACGTCGACGACGGTGAGGACGATGTCCTCCCCGATGACGATCTGCTCGCCCACGCGTCGACTCAGCACCAGCACGCGACGACCCTACCCGGCGCGTGTCGCCGCAGCCCACGGGCCGCACCGCGCCGGACGGCGGCGACCGATGTGCACGCATGACGCGCGACGTGGCCGACCGTGCCGACCGGCCGCGCCTCAGCCCGCGGCCGGGCGCGCCGGGCGGGCGCGGGCCTCGTCCAGCACGCACGCCCACACGGTGGGCGTGGCGGGCAGCCCGTCGAGCCAGCCCACCGGCGCGCCGAGGTCGAGCAGGCCGCCGGGGCGGGTCGCCTCCCAGGCCCGCTGCCCGGCGACGGCGTCGACCCGGGTCACCGGCAGCGCGGCGAGCTGGGCGCCCATCTCGCCGGGGCTGCGCCGGGCGTCCAGCGCCGCCCACACCTGGTCGGGCGCCAGCGCGGCCAGCACCCCCTCGGTGAGGCGTCGCCCGGAGCGGGAGTCGTCGGCCCCGGCGGCCACGACCAGCACCTGCTCCGCCGCCTCCTGCCGCAGCCGGGCCGCCCGGCGCGGGCTCGTCAGCCGGGTGCCGGCGCCGGGCAGGGTGTCCTCCTCGCCCACCAGCACCAGCTGGTAGGGGTGGGCCCGCAGCCGGACCAGCATCTGCGCGCAGGTCTCGAGGACCTCGTCGGCCGTGCCGACGACGGCGAGCACCTTGCCCGGCCGCAGCGCCGGGGCCACCGGGCGGGGCAGCCGGGCGGCCAGGGCGACCAGGGCGGCGGTGACGTCCGCCGTGCCGGTGGGCACCAGCGCGGCCGGGACGCCGAGGTCGCGCAGCAGCGCGGGCGCGGCCATCGCCGAGCGCCCGACCGTCCGGGACGCGGCGTCGCGGGCCGCGGCCGCC
>NZ_VUKF01000085.1 GCF_009193185.1 Georgenia thermotolerans
CACCGCCGCCGACCCCCTACCCGCCGACCTCACCCAGGCCCTGACCCGCATCCACGCTCCGGACGGCACGTGGCACTAAATTGAGCCAACTCAGGTCGGCGCCGCACGCCCGCACCGAGTTCATCTACCCCGACACCATCCCCACCCAGGTGGCGCTCACCGCCGGCGCCCTCGCCCGCCTGGCCCACGGCCTGCCGACGGCGTAGCGGGCTCGCCGGGGACCGCGCGGTCAGGGCGCTGCTCGGGGTCGGCTCGGGGCCGGATCGGGGCAGGCCCCGATACCGCCCGGGCCGCCCCGCTGGAACGGTGGACGTCGACGGCCCTTGCCGCCACTCCACGTCCGATTCCCCCGGAGAGGCCACCCATGTCCCGCCCTGCCCCCACGCCCGGACCCAACCCGGCGCCGACGACAGACGGGCTGACCCTGCGGTCGCTCGCCGCCTTCTTCCTCGCCACCTTTGCCCTGTCCTGGGGCTCCGGCGTGCTCTACATGCTGTTCCAGGAGCCGCTCGAGGCCCTCTTCGGCCCGATGGGCTACACCAACCCGTTGTTCATCTTCATGGTCTACGCCCCCGGGATCGTCGGCGTCGTCATGGTGTGGCGCCGCCTCGGGCTCGCGGGCCTGGGCGGCTTCCTGCGGCGCTTCGCCCTCGCCCGGATGCCCCTGGCGTGGTGGCTGGTGCTCGTCGTCGGCATGCCCGCGGTGTTCTACGCCGGGGCGGCGCTCCTGGGCCAGTCGCAGTCCTTCCCCTTCACCCCCTGGTACACGGTGCTGCCGGCGCTGCTGCCGATGCTGCTCATCGGTCCCGTCGAGGAGCTCGGGTGGCGCGGGGTGGCGCTCCCCCTGCTCCAGCGGCACCTCGCCCCGCTGTGGTCGGCGCTGCTGCTCGGGCTGGTCGCGGCGGTCTGGCACACGCCGGCGTTCCTGGTCAGCGGGACGAAGCAGTCCGCCTGGGACTTCTGGCCGTTCTTCTGCGGCGTCGTGGCGATCAGCGTCATCCTCACGCCGATGTTCAACGCCGCCCGGGGCAGCCTGCTGGTGGCGTTCCTCTTCCACGCGCAGATGAACAACCCCGTCTGGCCCGACGCCCAGCCGTGGGACATGTGGCTGTTCGTCGCGGTGGCGGTCGTGGTGGCGGTGGTGAACCGCCGGGCCATGCTCGACCGCGGGGCTGCGGCGACCGCCGTCGTCGCCGGAGGCGACACGCGGGACCGCACATCGGCCCGGCAGCACGCGTGACGTCACTACCCTGTGGGCGATCGCGCAGCGACGCGCGGAAGGGAACGGCGATGGCAGCGGACTGGGTCTTCACCTCCGGGCGGATCTTCGACGGCCGGCGGGTGCACCCCACCGCGACGGCGGTGGCCGTCACCGGCGGGCGGATCGTCGCCGTGGGCGCCGACGCCGAGGTCCGCTCGGCGGCGGGCCCGGCCGCCGAGCACGTCGACCTCGCCGGCCGGCTCCTCACCCCTGGCTTCACCGACGCCCACATCCACGCCGGCCAGGGCGGCATCGAGCGCCTGGGGTGCGACCTCACGGCGGTGACGGGCGGGGCCGAGGCGGTGGTCGCGCACGTGCGCGACTACGCCCGGCGCAGCGGCGAGGAGTGGATCACCGGCGGCGGCTGGTCCATGGCCGACTTCCCGGGCGGCACCCCCACCGCGGACCTGCTCGACGCCGTCGTGCCGGACCGGCCGGTGTTCCTGGTCAACCGGGACCACCACGGCGCGTGGGTGAACACCGCCGCGCTGCGCCGCGCCGGGATCACGGGGGCGACGGCGGACCCCGCCGACGGCCGGATCGAGCGCGACGCCCACGGCGAGCCCAGCGGCACCCTCCACGAGGGCGCCATGGACCTCGTCGCGGCCCTGCTGCCCGCCGAGACCCCCGAGCAGCAGCGCGCCGGGCTGCTCGAGGCGCAGCGCTACCTCCACGCCCACGGCGTCACCGGCTGGCAGGAGGCGATCGTGGGGGACTACGCCGGCCACCGCGACATCGGCCCCGCCTACCGCGCGCTGGCGCGGGAGGGGCTGCTCACCGGCCGGGCGACCGGCGCCCTGTGGGTGCCGCGCAGCACCGCCCTCGAGACGGTCGACGACGTCGTCGCCGAGCTGATCGAGCGCCGCCGCGCCAACGGGGCCGGCGGGTTCCCGTCGGTGAGCGCGAAGATCATGATCGACGGGGTGGCCGAGAACCGCACCGCCGCCATGCTCGAGCCGTACCGGTGCGCCTGCGCCTCGGGCCACGCCGACGGCGGGCTGGGACTGACCTACCTGGGCCGCGACGTGCTGCTGCGGGTGGCCGCCGCCCTCGACCGCGCCGGCTTCGACCTCCACATGCACGCCATCGGGGACCGCGCGGTGCGCTACGGGCTCGACGCCGTCGAGCGGCTGCGCGCGCAGGGCGGCGGGTCCACCGGACGCCACCACCTCGCCCACGTCCAGGTGGTCGACCCGGACGACGTCGCCCGCTTCGCCGCGCTCGGCGTCACCGTCAACGCCCAGGCGCTGTGGGCCTGCTACGACGACCAGATGGCCGAGCTGACCGTGCCGCTGCTGGGCGCGGAGCGCACCGGTCACCAGTACCCCTTCGCCTCCCTGCTCGCCGCCGGGGCGCGGCTCGCGATGGGCTCGGACTGGCCGGTCTCCAGCCCCGACCCCTGGCAGGCCATCCACGTGGCGGTCACGCGCCGCCCGCCGGCGGAGCCGGACGCCGAGCCGCTGCTGCCCGGCCAGGCGCTGTCGCTGCGGGCGGCGCTCGCGGCCTACACCGCCGGGTCCGCCTGGCTCAACCGCCTCGGCGACGGCGGCGCCGTCGAGCCCGGCAGGCTCGCCGACCTCGTCGTCCTGAGCACCGACCCGTTCGAGCTCGACCCGGCCGACCTGCACACCGTGGGCACCGACCTCACCCTCGTCGGCGGCCGCGCGGTGCACGTCACGGACCGGCAGGGCGCGTTCGCCTGAGCCGGCCGGCGACTCACAGCCGGGTGACCTCCACGTGCCCGGCGAAGGCCTCGATCTGGTCGCGCCGCCCGGTGCCCAGGCCGCGGCGGGTGACGTTGAGGGCGCCCGCCGCTGCCCCGAGGCCCACGGCGTCCACGAGCGCCTCGCCGCGGCCGGTCCCCACCGCGATGCCCGCCGTCATCGAGTCGCCGGCGCCCTTGTGCTGGGTGGTCGTCACCGGCGGGGCGGCCACCAGGCACGCGTCCTCCTCGGTGACCACCAGCGTGGGGTCCTCCGCACGCGAGACGACGACGGCCTCGAGCCCGCCGTCGACCAGCGACCGGGCGGCGTCACGCAGCGCCTCCACGGCGTCGTCGTCGGCGAAGCCGCCCTCGAGCATCTCCTCGTGGCTGATCTTGAGGATCACCCCGCCTGCCTCGGCGACGGCGCGGGCCTGGTCGCCGGAGAGGTCCGCGACGATGCGCCGGCCGGACGCCCGCAGGTCGGCGGCCAGGCGGCCGAAGAAGTCCGGCGGGACGCCCAGGTCGGGGTCCGCACCGGTGAGCACGCAGACGTCGGCCTCCAGGGAGTGGACGAGCACGGTGCCGAAGAGGTCGTCCTGGGCATGGCGGTCCAACGCCGGGCTGCGCATGACGACCACCTCCTCGCGGGAGCCCTCCCGGAAGTCGACGATGTGCGCGCTGTTGCCCGTGGTCTGCGTGGTGCGCAGGTCGAGCCCCTCGGCCCGGGCGAGCGCCGCCGCCGCGATGCCGGTCTCGCCGCCGAACGGCGCGCACACGACGGCGCGCCCGCCCAGCGCGGCGACCATGCGGGCCACCCACAGCCCCTGGCCGCCGGCGTGGACGTGCACCTGGGGGTTCTTGGGGTCGTTGAAGAGCGCCTCGACGCTGACCTCCAGGGCCGGGCCGGCGGCGAGCACGACGGCGAGCGGCCCGTCCTCGGCCGGCGGCGCGTCCAGGCCGGCGTCCTCGGGCTCGGGGGCGGGGCGGGGGCGGGTCTCGGGCGCGGGCGACATGGCGCCATCCTCTGCATGACGCGGGGCGGCCGCACCCGGGAGGCGCCTTCGGCTCCGTCGGCGGCCCGGCGACTCCGCAGCTCCGCCGCCCCGCCGTCTTCGCGGCGTCGTCCGGCGGCGGAGGAGCAAGGGGTCTCGCCCACGACAACGCTTGACGAACTCGTGGCACAACCCTGGGACTAGCCCTTGTCCGTGGCGTCGCGTTCCTGCGCGCCGCCGGAAGAGCCCGCTCTCGACGGGCCGTTCCCGTCCGACGGAGTGAAGATGGCGTCATGACCCAGGGGACGCTGCAGGGCCGCTATGTGCTGCGGCGACCCATCGGACACGGCGCCACGGCCGAGGTCTGGGAGGCCGAGGACACCCTGCTGGGGCGGACGGTGGCCGTCAAGGTCGTCAACCTCGCCGCGACCACCGACCCGACGCTGGCCGACCGGTTGCGCCGGGAGGCCCAGGCGATGGCGGTGCTCGACCACCCGGACGTCGCCACGGTCTACGACGTCGGCGTGGAGGGCGCCTCGGCCTACCTCGTCATGGAGCTCGTGCCGGGCCGGGACCTCGCGGCCGTGCTGCGCGACGGCCCGCTGCCCCTGGCGGAGGCGCTGCGCATCGGCGAGCGGGTCGCCGGCGCCCTCGAGGCGGTCCACCGCGCCGGGATCGTCCACCGCGACGTCAAGCCTGCGAACGTGCTGGTCGACGGCGAACAGGTGGTCCTCGTCGACTTCGGCATCGCCGCGGTGGGGCGCGCCGCGGCGGCGCTCACCAGGCCCGGGACCACCGTGGGCACGGCCGAGTACATGTCGCCCGAGCAGGCCGCCGGGCGGGCCGCCACCCCGGCCACCGACACCTACGCACTCGGGTGCCTGCTGACCACGCTCATCGCCGGGCGGGCCCCCTTCACCGGCGAGAACCCCCTCGCCATCCTCCACCAGCATGTCGAGGCGACCCCGCCGCGGCTGGCCGAGCTGGCGCCCGGTGTCCCGGCACGGCTGGACCGGCTCGTCGCCACGATGCTCGCGAAGGAGCCGGACAGCCGTCCCTCTGCCGCGCAGGTCCGGGCGGCCCTGCGGCGCCTGCGCACCGGCCGCGCCGTCGCGCTGCCGGGGGCCGCGGCAGCGGCGGCCGCGACGGCGAGGGCC
>NZ_VUKF01000086.1 GCF_009193185.1 Georgenia thermotolerans
CGCCGCCACCGTCGCCGCGGCCTCGCGTGCCGCCCGCGACGCGCTCGCCGCCACCGGCGGCGCCCACGGCGCGGCGCTCGACGCCGGCGCGGCCGGCTACGTCGTGCTGCTCGGCGCGCTCGTCGACGTCGTCGCCGGCGAGGGGGAGACCGGCACCCAGCGGGCCGACGCCGTCGCGGCCCTGCTCGCCGGGCTCGGTGCGGCCGCCACGCCCGCCAGCGACGGGCCCGCAGAATCCGACGACGGCGCGGGCGACTTCGAGGTGATGTACGTCCTGCGGGCCGACGCCGCATGCGCCGCCGCGCTGCGCGAGACCCTCGCCGGCACCGGCCACTCCGTCGCGGTCGTCGGCGCCGCCGACGCCACCGGCGCGGGGGTGTGGCAGGTGCACGTCCACACCGACGCCCCGCTGACGGCGCTGGCCGAGCCGGCCGTCATGGACCAGGTCTGCGTGCGCTACCTGCGCCCCCTGCTCACCGGGCTGCCGCCCCGGCCCCCGCACGGCCACGCGCCCGAGGCCACGCCCGGCGCGGCGTCGCCCGAGGCCACGCCCGGCGCGGCGTCGCCCGAGACCCCCGAGGCGCGCACCGTGCCCGCCGGGGTCGTCGCCTGCACCCGGGCGCCCGGCCTGCTCGAGCCGCTGGCCCGCACCGGCGCCGTCGTCGTCCTGGACCCGCCCGCCGACCCGGCCGGCCTGCTGCGCGCCGCTGCCGACACCGGCGCGGCCCGCGTCCTCGTGCTGCCGTGCGACGAGGCCTCGGCAGCCACCGCGCAGGCCGCCGCCCAGGCCGCCGACGGACGCTCCGCGCCGCACCTGGGCGGGCGCCAGGAGATCGCCGTGGCCGCCACCCGCAACGAGCTGCACGTGCTCGCCGCGGCGGTGGAGGTCTCCGGCCCCGGCGTCCCCGAGGCGGGCGAGCTGCTGCCGGCGCTGGCCGAGCAGGCCGCGCGGCGGGTGCGCACCGTGGCGCTCGACGCGGACGCCGCGCCGGCCCTGCTCGCGGACGAGCTCGGGCCCGCGGACGAGCTGGTCACCGCCCTGCTCGGCGCCGGCGCCGACGACGAGGTCGCCGAGCAGCTGCGCGAGACCGTCGCCCAGGTGGCGCCGCAGGTCGAGGTCGTCGTGGTCCGGGGCGGGCAGCGTGCCCCGGCCGTGCTGGTGGGGGTGGAGTGAGCGAGCGAGTCGTGCGTGGCAGCAGGCACGTGCCGGCGGTGGCGGGAGACCGGACGGGCAGGCTGTCCACGCCGCTGTCCAAGGCCGTGGGGCCCAAGACCGCCGAGGCGCTGGAGAAGCTGGGGCCCCGCACCACGGGGGACCTGCTGCGTTACTACCCGCGCCGCTACGGCGACCGTGGCAAGCTCACCGACCTCGCGCACCTGCGGCTCGGCGAGCACGTCACCGTCATCGCCCAGGTGGCGAAGAACGGCGGGGTGCGGCCCATGCGCAACCGCAACGGGGCCATCCTCAACGTCACCATCACCGACGGGCGCGCCGAGCTGCAGCTGACCTTCTTCGGCAAGCACGCCCGCACGCTCGATGGCCACGCGAACCGGCTGCGGACCGGCGCCACCGGCATGTTCACCGGCACCGTGAGCGCCTACCGCGGCAGCCGGCAGCTGACTCATCCCGACTACGAGACCTTCGCGGACCTCGACGACGAGTTCGAGGCGGTGCAGAAGATCGACTGGCCGGTGCCGATCTACCCCGCCAGCGCGGCCATCGCCAGCTGGCGCATCGGCACCGCCGTGCGCACCGTGCTCGGGGCGCAGCAGGCCGGCGACGTGCCCGAGCCGCTGCCCGCCGCCTACCGCGAGACCCACCACCTCGTCGGCGCCCTGCAGGCGCTGCAGCTGGTGCACGAGCCGCACAGCACCACCGACATCGCCCGCGCCCACCTGCGGCTGCGCCACGAGGAGGCGTTCGTGCTGCAGACGGCGCTCGCCCAGCGCCGCTCCGCCATGCTGGCCCGGCCCGCCACCGCCCGCCCGGCCCGCCCCGGGGGCATCCGCGACGCCTTCGACGCCCGCCTGCCCTTCACCCTCACCGCCGGCCAGCGCGAGGTCGGTGACGTCCTCGAGGCCGAGCTCGCCCGGCCGTTGCCCATGCAGCGGCTGCTCCAGGGCGAGGTCGGGTCGGGCAAGACCGTCGTGGCGCTGCGGGCCATGCTCCAGGTCGTCGACGCCGGCGGGCAGGCCGCGCTGCTGGCCCCCACCGAGGTCCTCGCCCAGCAGCACCTGCGCACCATCACCGCGCTGCTCGGCCCGCTGGCCGAGGCCGGCATGCTCGGCGGGGCGGAGGAGGCCACCCGGGTGACCCTGCTGACCGGCTCCCTCGGCGCCACCGCCCGCCGCAAGGCCCTGGCCGCGGCGGCCTCGGGGGAGGCGGGCATCGTCATCGGCACCCACGCCCTGCTCAGCGAGAACGTCCAGTTCGCCGACCTGGGCCTGGTCGTCATCGACGAGCAGCACCGCTTCGGCGTCGAGCAGCGCGACGCCCTGCGCGCCAAGGCCGACGCCTCCCCGCACCTGCTCGTCATGACCGCCACGCCGATCCCGCGCACCGTGGCCATGACCAGCTTCGGGGACCTGGAGACCTCCACCCTCAGCGAGCTGCCGGCCGGGCGCTCCGGCGTCGAGACGGTCGTCGTGCCCGCGTCCAGGCCCGCCTGGATCCAGCGGGTGTGGCAGCGCATCCGGGAGGAGGTCGACGCCGGCGGGCGCGCCTACGTCGTGTGCCCGCGGATCAGCGCCACCGAGGCCGAGCAGGGCGCGGAGGAGGACCTCGTCGAGGACCTCCTCGACGACCTGCCGGACACCGGCGACCTGCTGGCCACCGGCGCCGTCGGCGCCGCCGCCCCGGCGCCGGCCCGCCCCGCCCTGGCGGCGGTGGAGGAGGTCGCGGCCCTGCTGCGCCAGGAGCCGGCGCTCGAGGGCGTGACGATCGGGGAGATGCACGGCCGGCTGAGCACCGAAGCCAAGGACGCCGCCATGGCGGCCTTCGCCGGCGGGGCGGCCCCGGTGCTCGTGTCCACCACGGTCATCGAGGTCGGCGTGGACGTGCCCGAGGCCACGGTCATGGTCATCCTCGACGCCGACCGTTTCGGCCTGTCCCAGCTGCACCAGCTGCGCGGGCGCATCGGCCGCGGCACCAAGCCGGGGGTCTGCCTGGCGGTGACCACCGCCGAGCCGGGCTCCCGGGCGATGGAGCGCGTGGAGGCCTTCGCCGGCACGACGGACGGCTTCCGCCTCGCCGAGCTCGACCTCGAGCAGCGCCGGGAGGGCGACATCCTCGGCGCAGCCCAGGCCGGCCGGGGCTCGTCGCTGCGGCTGCTGCGGGTGACCAAGGACCTCGACATCATCGCCGACGCCCGGGCCGCCGCCCGCGACCTCGTCGCCCGCGACCCGGCGCTGGCCACCGAGCCCGACCTCGCCGAGGTCCTCGCGGAGAGCCTGGACGAGGAGACGGCGGAGTACCTCCAGCGCTTCTGAGCCACCGCCGTCCCCGTCCCGGCGTCGCGTCGTCGTCCCGGCGTCGCGCCGTGTCGTCCCGACGGCGCCCCCGTCGCGGTGTGCGGCGCCGCCGTCGCCCCATGCGGCGGCAGCCGTGCCGTGCCGGCCGTCCACCACGCCTACGCTCGACCGCGTGACCCGTGCCGCGGCCCAGCCGCTCGTGCGCGCCGCCGGCCTCACCGTCGGCTACGGCGCCGCCGTGTGCCCGCCCCTGAGCTTCACCCTCCGCGAGGGGCAGGTCCTCGCCGTCGTCGGCGCCAACGGCACGGGCAAGTCCAC
This sequence comes from Georgenia thermotolerans, assembly GCF_009193185.1. Lineage (GTDB taxonomy): Bacteria > Actinomycetota > Actinomycetes > Actinomycetales > Actinomycetaceae > Georgenia > Georgenia thermotolerans. The sequence continues at coordinate 3,790 of NZ_VUKF01000086.1, forward strand.
CCTGCTGCGCACCATCGCCGGGCAGCTCGAGGCGGTCAAGGGTCGCGTCGAGGTGCTCGGGCGGCCGGTGGACGAGCGCAGCGTGGACTTTCGCGCCGCGGTGGCCGCCGAGCTGGGCGACGACGTCTTCTTCCCCGCGCTCACGGCCCGCGAGCACCTCCTGCTGACCTGCCTGGGCCACGGCGTGGCGGACGCGCCGGACGTCGTGGAGGACCTGCTCGAGGAGTTCGGGCTCACCGCCCGCGCCGACGCGCTGCCCCAGGCGCTGTCCTCCGGGCAGCGGCGCCGCCTGCTGCTGGCGGCCGCCTTCGCCCGGCCCCGGTCCCTGCTGCTGCTCGACGAGCCCGAGCAGCGCCTGGACACCCGCATGCGCGGGCACCTGGCCGGCCGGCTCGTCGAGGAGCGCGAGAGCGGCGGCGCGGTCCTCCTCGCTACCCACGACCCCGCCCTCGTCGCCCGGGCGGCCACCGCGGTGCTCCTGATCACCGAGGAGGCGGTGCGCCTGCTCGCGGCGGCCGACGGCGCCGACGCCGTCGCGCACCTGTGAGGACCGGGCGCGCGGTCCGCCGCTGGACCCGGCGCCGCGCCGGCGGCCGCGCCGCGGGCAGCGTCACGGACCTGCTCGTCGACGTCTACACCGCCGCGTTCGCGGTGGTCATGACGGTGGCGATCGCGCTGACGGCGGCGACCCACCTCGGTGCCGAGCTCGCCGCCGCGCCGCCGACGGTCAGCGCCGGCGTCGCCCTGGCCCCCGGGTGGCTGGCGGTGCTCGCCGCGCTCGCGGCCCTGGCCGGGCTCGCCGGGCTCGCCGCCCGGCTCGGGCCCGTCGCGCTGTCCGGGCCGCAGGCCCGCTGGTGGCTGCCGCTGCCGGTGGACCGCCGTTCCCTGCTCCGCCCCGCCGCCGCCCGCTGGCCCCTGCTCGCCGTCGCGCCCGGCGCGCTGCTCGGGGCCG
>NZ_VUKF01000087.1 GCF_009193185.1 Georgenia thermotolerans
CGACGCGGCACCCGCCCCGCGGGAGGCGTCGGCCCCCGCCAGGCCGGCGCCGGCCGAGACGGCCCGCCCCGCCGACGGCGCCACCCCCGGCCCCGCCAGCGGCACCGACGCGCCGAAACGGGTAGCGTCTGCCGCGCAGGACGTCTCGTCCGCGGCCATGGGAGAGACGGCACCGCACCACCCCGGAGCCGTCGCCCCCGACCCCACCGCAGCCCCTGTCCCCACCGAGGAGTCCACGCCCCGCGCGGGCGGCACGACCATGACGTCACCAACGAGCTCCGCCACGCCGAGCACCCCAGCAGCCCCCCGCCCCACCGAGACGACCGCGGTCGGCGCGCCACCGGCCACCGCGCCGCGCCCGGCGCCGTTCGCGCCCGTCGGCCGCATCCCGGTCGTCGAGGTCTCCCCCGTCATCGAGGACGGCCGCTGGCCGGCCAAGGGCACCGTGGGCGAGGCGTTCCCCGTGCGCGCCACGGTCTTCCGCGAGGGCCACGACGCCGTCGCCGCCACCGCCGTGCTGGTCACCCCGGACGGCCGCGACCACTCCTGGGCGCACATGGTCGACATCGCGCCGGGCCTGGACCGCTACGAGGCGTGGCTCATGCCGGACGCGCCCGGCACCTGGGGCTTCCGCGTCGAGGGCTGGTCCGACCCCTACGGCACCTGGCGCCACGACGCCTCGATCAAGGTCGACGCCGGGGTCGACGTCGAGCTCATGCTCACCGAGGGCGCGCTGCTCCTCGAGCGGGCCGCAGCGCGGGACCTGCCCGCCGCGGCCGCGCAGGTGCTGCGCGACGCCGTCGCCGGCCTGCGCGACGCCGGCCGGCCCGCCCCCGCCCGCCTGGCCGCGGGCACCGCCGCCGAGGTGCGTGCGGTGCTGGCCGAGCACCCGCTGCGGGAGATGGTCTCGCCGTCGGCGACCTACCCGGTCCAGGTGGACCGCGAGCGCGCGCTGGTCGGCTCCTGGTACGAGATCTTCCCCCGGTCGGTCGGCGCGCACCGCGACGCCGCCACCGGCGAGTGGGTCTCGGGCACGCTGCGCACCGCGGCCGACGGGCTGGGCCGCATCGCCGAGATGGGCTTCGACGTCGTCTACCTCACGCCGATCCACCCCATCGGCATGACCAACCGCAAGGGCCGCAACAACACCCTCGAGGCCCAGCCGGGCGACCCCGGCTCGCCCTACGGCATCGGCGCGCCCGAGGGCGGCCACGACGCCATCCACCCCGACCTGGGCACCTTCGAGGACTTCGACCACTTCGTCGCCCGGGCGCGCCAGCACGGCCTGGAGGTCGCCCTCGACCTGGCGCTGCAGGCCTCGCCGGACCACCCCTGGGTCACCGAGCACCCGGAGTGGTTCACCACCCGGGCGGACGGGTCGATCGCCTATGCGGAGAACCCGCCGAAGAAGTACCAGGACATCTACCCGCTGAACTTCGACAACGACCCCGAGGGCATCTACAACGCCGTGCGGGACGTGCTGGAGGTGTGGGTGGCGCACGGGGTGACGATCTTCCGCGTCGACAACCCGCACACCAAGCCCCTGTCCTTCTGGCAGCGGCTGCTCGCCGAGTTCCGGCAGAAGCACCCCGACGTGCTCTTCCTCGCCGAGGCCTTCACCCGCCCGGCGATGATGCGCACGCTCGGCGCGATCGGGTTCCACCAGTCCTACACGTACTTCGCCTGGCGCACCGGCAAGCAGGAGATCGGCGAGTACCTCATGGAGCTCGCCTTCGAGACCGACGCGCGGCTGCGGCCGGCCTTCTGGCCGACGACGCACGACATCCTCACCCCGTACATGCAGCAGGGCGGGGCGAACGCGTTCGCCATCCGCGCCGTGCTCGCCGCCACCGGCTCGCCCACCTGGGGGATCTACTCCGGCTACGAGCTGGTCGAGAACGTCGCCCGCCCGGGCGCCGAGGAGCAGATCGACAACGAGAAGTACGAGTACAAGGAGCGCGACTGGTCGCGCGCGCCCAGCCTGGGCATCGCCGACCTGCTCGGCAGGCTCAACGCCGTCCGGCGGGCGCACCCGGCGCTGCAGCGGTTGCGCAACGTGCACATCCACCCCACCGACGACGACCAGATCCTGTGCTTCTCCAAGCGCCTGACGGCGGAGCAGTCGCCGACCGGCCGGGAGGACACGGTCATCGTCGTGCTCAACCTCGACCCGTACACCACCCGCGAGACGCTGCTGCACCTCGACCTCGGCGCCCTCGGGATCGCCGGGGACCCGCACGCCCCGTGGCCGGTCATGGCCGCCTCCGACGAGCTGGGCGGGGAGACGTACCTGTGGGGGTCCGACCCGTTCGTCCGGCTCGACCCGCACTCGCGCTGCGCCCACATCCTGTCGGTGAGGCCGCTGTGAGCCTGACGGAGCAGACGGCGGGCCCCTCCCCCTACAGCGCCCTGCCGCCGCGGGTCCAGCCCGTCGCGAACCTCCAGGCCCACCACCCGGGCCTGCGCGACGACCCCGAGTGGTACCGCACCGCCGTGTTCTACGAGGTGCTGCTGCGGGCCTTCGCCGACTCGCGCGGGTCGGGCACCGGGGACCTGCGCGGCCTCATCGACCGCCTCGACTACCTGCAGTGGCTCGGCGTGGACTGCCTGTGGCTGCCGCCGTTCTACCCCTCGCCGCTGCGCGACGGCGGCTACGACGTCTCCGACTTCACCTCGGTGGCGCCGGAGTACGGCACGCTGGAGGACTTCGAGGAGCTCATGCAGCAGGCGCACGCCCGCGGCATGCGCGTGATCATCGACCTGGTCATGAACCACACCAGCGACCAGCACCCGTGGTTCCAGTCCTCCCGCTCCAACCCCGACGGGCCCTACGGGGACTTCTACGTCTGGAGCGACGACAACACCAAGTACCCCGACGCCCGCGTCATCTTCGTCGACACCGAGACGTCGAACTGGACCTTCGACCCGGTGCGCCGGCAGTACTTCTGGCACCGGTTCTTCTCCCACCAGCCCGACCTCAACTTCGAGAACCCGGCCGTGCGCGAGGCGATGTTCGACGTCGTGCGGTTCTGGTGCCGGGTCGGCGTGGACGGCTTCCGGCTCGACGCGGTGCCCTATCTCTTCGAGGAGGAGGGCACCAACTGCGAGAACCTCCCCCGCACCCACCGCTTCCTGCGCGAGCTGCGGGCCATGATCGACCGGGAGTTCCCCGGCACGATCATGCTCGCCGAGGCCAACCAGTGGCCCGAGGACGTCGTGGAGTACTACGGCACCGAGTCGGCCCCCGAGTGCCACATGTGCTTCCACTTCCCGGTCATGCCGCGCCTCTACTACGCGCTGCGCGAGCAGCGGGCGCGGGCCATCCGCGACATCCTCGCCGACACGCCGCCCATCCCGAAGGGCGCCCAGTGGGGCACGTTCCTGCGCAACCACGACGAGCTGACCCTCGAGATGGTCTCCACCGAGGAACGCGCCGCGATGTACGGCTGGTACGCCGAGGACCCGCGCATGCGGGCCAACGTCGGCATCCGCCGGCGCCTGGCGCCGCTGCTGGGCAACTCCCGGGCCGAGATCGAGCTGGCCCACGCGCTGCTGCTGTCGCTGCCGGGCTCCCCGACGCTGTACTACGGCGACGAGATCGGCATGGGCGACAACATCTGGCTGCCCGACCGGGACGCGGTGCGCACCCCCATGCAGTGGACGCCGGACCGCAACGCCGGCTTCTCCACCGCCGACCCCGGCAAGCTGTACCTGCCGGTGGTGCAGTCGCTGGTCAACCACTACGCCGCGGTCAACGTCGAGGCCCAGATCGCCCAGCCCACCTCGCTGCTGCACTGGGTGCGCGGCATCCTCGACGTCCGGCGCCGGCACCCGGTCTTCGGCAACGGCGACTTCCGGCCCCTGGAGGTCGACAACGACGCCGTGCTCGCGTTCACCCGGACGAACGCCGAGGAGACGGTGCTGTGCGTGTTCAACCTCGCCAACACCGCCCGCTCGACGACGGTGCGCCTGCCCCGGGCGGCCGGCGCCCAGCTCACCGACGTCTTCGGCGGGGCACGCTTCCCGGAGGTGGCCCCCGACGGGTCGGTGACCTTCACCCTCGGCTCGCGCGACTTCTTCTGGCTGCTGGTCTCCAAGCCGGGCGCACCCGGCGCCCCGGCGCCCATGACGGGCCTGCCCGCGCAGGTCCGCCCCCTCGAGGAGCCCGAGCCGGTCAGCCCGCTCAGCCCGGAGACGGCGGAGCTCACCCCGGCGACGGCGGGCGTGACGGCGTCCGGCGCCGGCTCAGGCCCCGGTGCCGCGCCGGCGGCCGCCCCGGCGGCGACCTCGGCCGGCACCGCCGGCGCTCCCGTCGCCGCCACGCCGCCGCGGCCGGAGACCTACGTCGTGCCCTCCACCTCCGCGGCGCCGTACAGCCCCTCCGCCCCGCGGGCCCCCGAGCTGCCGTCCCCGGCCGCCACCGGGCAGCTGCCCGCGCCGGGCATGCCCGGCGAGCTGCCCCAGGGCTTCACCCCGCCGGGCGTGGCCAACGGCGACCTCGGGCGGGCCGCCGAGGCCGGCGTCGGCGAGGCGGGCGCGGCCGGCGGCCCGGCCGTCAACCCCGCCGGGCCCGGCCCGTCCGGCCCG
>NZ_VUKF01000088.1 GCF_009193185.1 Georgenia thermotolerans
CGATCCCCGACGCCCCGGCGCTGGCGAAGGCCGAGGGACAAGCCACCCGGGTGGTCACAGCCAAGGGGGTCGTCACCGTCATCGGCACCCGCTTCTTGCTCGGCGAGGCCCACGCCGGCCAGGCCGTCCACATCATCTGGGACCCGACCACCGTGGAGTTCTTCGACGCCAACGGCGAGAGCATCCGCACCACCCCACGACCAGCCCCCGGAACCCGCTACGTCGGCAACGGACAACCCCGCGGCTTCATGGCCCGCTACGCCAACCGTCACCCATCTCCTGAGACACCAACTGTCACCGATGTCCTGAGACAACAACCGTCACCGAAGTCCTGAGACATCACACTTGACCTCTCGCGCCCTACTTGACGTCTCGCGAACTACTTGACGTCTCGCGCCGGGGGTGGGGCGGCCTCCAGGTGCACGGCCTTGAGCACGGTCATCGCCGCGAGCAGGTCCGGGCCGTACCCGGCGCCGGCGCCGCTGTCCCGGCGCGGGTCCGCCGAGCCGCCCGGCGCCCCACCGAAGACGGCGTTGACCTTCACCGTGCCCACCTCGAGCTCGTCCGCCGCGCGCAGCGCGTGCCCCAGGTCCGGGGTGAGCACGGTGGCGGCCAGCCCGTAGCGCCCGGAGCCGGCCAGGCGCAGGCCCTCCTCGAAGCTCCCCACCCGGGTCACCGCCGCCACCGGACCGAAGGTCTCCTCGCGCATGACGTCCATGTCCTCGGTGCACCCGTCGAGCACGGTGGGCGGGTAGTAGCTGCCCGGCCGCTCGGCCGGCGCCCCGCCGACCAGGCACCGCGCGCCGGCGTCGACGGCGGCGCGCACGTGGGCGTCGACGACGGCGAGCTGGGCGTCGTCGACGAGCGGGCCCAGGTCGGTGTCCGCCGCGGTGGGCGGCCCGACCCGCAGGGCGGCGGCCACCTCGACCAGGGCCGCGAGGACGTCGTCGGCCACGGACTCGTGCACGTAGACCCGCTCGACGGAGGTGCACAGCTGGCCGGTGTTGGTGAAGGCGCCGGTGGCGATCTGCCGGGCGGCCCAGCGCGGGTCCACCCCGGCGTCGACGAGGAGGGGGTCCTTGCCGCCGTTCTCGCGCAGCACCCGGGCCCCGCGCTCCCCCACCGCCTGCGCGATGGCCCGGCCCGTCGCCGTCGAGCCCACGTGCGCGACGAGCGCCACCCGGGGGTCGCCCACGAGCGCCGCGCCGGTCTCGCCGTCGCCGTTGACGACGTTGAGCACGCCCGGGGGCAGGGCGCCGGCGACCAGCCGGGCGAAGCGCCAGCCCGGCACGGCGCTGCGCTCGGAGGGCTTGTGCACCACGGTGTTGCCGGTGATCAGCGCCGCGGCGAGCAGCCCGGCGGCGGCCGGGTACGGGTCATTCCACGGGGTGACGACGGCGACGACGCCGTGCGGCTCGCGGCGCACCACGTCGAGCGCGGACCCCGCGCCCGCGAGCGTGCGGCCGGTGGGACCCAGCCCGGTGGTGGCCGCCTCCTCGAGCAGCTCCGCCGCGACCTGGGCGGACTCGGTGGACTGGCCGAGCAGCCGTCCGGTGCTCGCCGCGAGCGCGGCGCCCAGCTCCTCGGCGGCACCGCGCACGGCCTCCGCCGCCCGGCGCAGGGCCGCCGCCCGCTCCCCCGGCGGGGTGCGCCGCCACCCGGCCCGCGCCTCCTCCGCGGCGGCGACGGCGGCCGCCACCTCCTCCGCCGTGGCGGGGACGACCACCGCCGCCTCGGCGCCGGTGGCCGGGTCGATACGGCGCAGTTCGCGCCCGCCCGCGGCCGGCACGTCGCGGCCGGCGACGTGGTGCTCGCCGAGCCGATATGGCCGTTTTTCGGCGGTTTCCTGCGAGCGGACGGTGGGCGTCGCGGTCATCCGGCCTCCCATTGCCTCGAAGTGCGAGAAGTGCTTCTCTGCCCCAGAGTCGGCGTGTGAAGCAAATCACCAATAGGTGACTTGACGTGCCGACTCTGACCGACGACCAGGAGGTCCGCCACTCATGCGAGTGCTCGGCGTCAACGCGCTCTTCCACGATCCCTCGGCCGCACTGGTCGTCGACGGCCAAGTGGTGGCCGCCGCGGAGGAGGAGCGCTTCAGCCGGCGCAAGCACGGCAAACGGCCGGTGCCCTTCGCCGCGTGGGAGCTGCCCGAGCTGGCCATGCGCTGGTGCCTGCGGCAGGCGGGGCTGCGCCCCCAGGACCTCGACGCCGTCGCCTACTCCTTCGACCCCGCGCTGGCCCGCCCGGCCGAGGCCATGGGGCTGCACGACCCGTGGGACCACCTGCGCCTGACCTACGCCGAGCGCGCGCCGCAGTTCCTCGCCGCGGCGCTGCCGGGGCTGGACCCGGCGACGGTGCGCTTCGTGCCCCACCACGTGGCCCACGCCGCGTCCGGGGCGCTGGCCTCCCCGCACCGGCGCAGCAGCGTGCTGGTGCTCGACGGGCGCGGGGAGCACGCCTCCCACCTGGCGGGCCGCTACGACGGCGGGCAGCTGGAGGTCCTCGCCAGCCAGGACCTGCCGCACTCCCTCGGCCTGCTCTACGAGTCCCTCACCGAGCACCTGGGCTTCCTGCGCTCCTCGGACGAGTACAAGGTCATGGCGCTGGCCTCCTACGGCACGCCGCGCCACCTCGAGGAGCTGCGCGAGACCATCCGCGCCACCGACGACGGCGGGTTCCTCGCCCCGATCCCCGACTGGTCGCGGTGGGCGCCGCCGCGCGACCGCGACGCCCGGCTCGAGGAGGCGTCCTGGCGCGGCGCCTGGGCCGACCTCGCCTGCTCGGTGCAGGCCCGGCTGGAGGAGGTGCTCGTCGACCTCGCCCGCTGGGTGCACGACCGGACCGGCGACCGGGTACTCACCATGGCCGGCGGCACCGCCCTCAACTGCGTGGCCAACTCCCGCATCTGGCGCGAGACCCCCTTCGAGGAGGTGTGGGTCCAGCCCGCCGCGGGCGACGCCGGCACCGCCCTGGGTGCGGCGCTGCAGGTCGCCGCCGGCGGCGGGGAGGACACGACCCCCATGCCCGGCGCGGCCCTGGGCCGCGGCTGGTCCGACGACGACCTGGCCGCCTGGCTGCGCGGCGCCGCCGTGCCCTTCACCACCCCCGACGACCTGGCCGCGGAGGTCGCCCAGGTCCTGGCCGGCAACGGCGTGGTGGCCTGGTTCGACGGGCGCAGCGAGTTCGGGCCGCGGGCCCTGGGCCAGCGCTCGCTGCTGGCCAACCCGGCCGTGGCGGCCAACCTCGAGCGCCTCAACGAGGTCAAGGGCCGCGAGCAGTTCCGGCCGGTGGCCCCCATGGTGCTCGCCGACCGCGCCGCGGAGATCTTCACCGACGGTCCGCTGCCCAGCCCGTACATGCTCTTCGTCCACACCGTGCGCCCGGAGTGGCGCGGGCGGATCCCCGCGGTGGTGCACGTCGACGGCACCGCCCGGATCCAGACGGTGGACCCCGCCGCCCAGCCGCGCCTCGGGGCGACCCTGCGGGCCTTCGAGCGGCGCACCGGCCTGCCCGTGGTCGTCAACACCTCCCTCAACACCGCCGGACGGCCCATGGTCGACGACCCGCGCGACGCCCTGGAGCTGTTCGGCTCGGCGCCGGTCGACGCCCTCGTCATGGGGCCGCACCTGGTGCGCCGCGCGGCGCTGTTCGCCGCCGCGGCGCCCGAGGCGGCGAGCGTCGGGGCCGCCCGATGACGGCCGGGCAGCTCGCCGTCGTCATCCCCACCGTGGGGCGTCCCTCGCTGCGCGCGCTCCTGACCGGCCTCGCGGCGCAGGCGCACGACCCCGGACACCTGCCGCCCGCCGAGGTGGTCGTCGTCGACGACCGCCCGCTGGGCGACGCGCGGGCGCTGGACCTGCCGCCGCTGCCGTGGCCGGTGCGCGTGGTCCGCTCGGGCGGGCGCGGCCCCGCGGCGGCCCGCAACGCCGGCTGGCGCACCGCCGGCGCCCGGTGGATCGCCTTCCTCGACGACGACGTCGAGGTGCCGCCGGACTGGTCGGCGCGCCTGGCCGCGGACCTGGCCGCCGCGGCGCCGGACGTGGCCGGCGTCCAGGGGACGGTGCGGGTGCCGCTGCCGGCCCACCGCCGCCCCACCGACTGGGAGCGCAACACCGCCGGGCTGGAGACCGCCTGGTGGATCACCGCCGACATGGCCTTCCGCCGCGAGGCGCTGGCCGAGGTGCACGGCTTCGACGAGCGCTTCCCCCGCGCCTTCCGCGAGGACGCCGACCTCGCGCTGCGGCTGCGCCTGGCCGGCTGGCGCCTGGCGCGCGGCGAGCGGGCGATCGTCCACCCGGTGCGCCCGGCCGACGCGCGCGTGAGCGTGCGGATGCAGGCCGGGGCCGCCTCCGACGCGCTCATGCGGGCCCTGCACGGGCCGGCGTGGCGCGAGCTCGCCCAGACCGGCCGGGGCCGGTTCCGCTGGCACGTGGCCACCGTGGCCGCCGGGGTGCTGGCCGCCGCGGCCGCCGCGGCGCGGCG
>NZ_VUKF01000089.1 GCF_009193185.1 Georgenia thermotolerans
CCTGCTGCTGATCTCCCTCGACTCACCCATCGGCCAATGACGGCAGCCGAAGTGTCACCACGAGCGCGAGACATACCGTCACCGATGTCTTGAGACACAACCGTCACCGATGTCCTGAGACTTCACACGCGAGAGGTCAAGTAGGGCGCGAGGCGTCACGTAGCGCGCGAGGCGCCCAGCCGCCGCACCTCCTCCACCGCCTGGTCGAGCGTCAGCCCGAGCTCGGCCATGCGGCGGACGTACTGCCGCGCCGCCGCCCGCGCCTCGCGCTCCCGGTCGGTCCCGCGGGCCGTCACGAAGGTCCCGCGCCGGCCGCGGCTGACGATGAGGCCCGCCTGCTCGAGCTCGCGGTAGGCGCGCGCCACCGTGTTGACCGCCAGGCCGAGCTCCTCCGCCATCCGCCGCATCGGCTGGAGCCGGTGCCCCGCCGCCAAGGTGCCGTCCTCGATCGCCGCCGCGACCTGGGAGCGGACCTGCTCGTAGGGCGGGACGTGCGAGGTGGCGTCGACGACGAGGATCACGGCCGCGCCCCCGGGCCGGCGGCGCCCCAGAGCCGCTGCCGGAAGTAGCGCTCCGGCCGCTGGGCCGTCGACAAGGTCGCCGTGACCAGGACGACGACGAGTACGCCGAACAGCAGGGCGGCCACGAGGCCGGAGACGAGCCCGACCGCCGGGTTCGCCGGCCAGCCGCCCTCCAGGCCCTCGCCGACGACGCCGAGGAGCACGAGCGGGGCAACGATCCCGATCGTCAGCGGCACCGTCACCATGTCGCGCAGGGCGCGGGCGCGCAGCGCGTCGTCCCAGGCCAGCTCGAGCGTCGTCTCGGCCCGCTGGGGCCGCGACAGCACCCGCCGGGCGAGGACCTCGTCGAGGGCCACCGCGGCGACCGGTGCGAGCGCGGCGAGGACGAAGACCATGGGGGACGGGTCCCCGAGGTCGACGAGGCCGGACGCGTCGATCGCGGCGAGGCCCAGGGACAGGACGACCGCGGCGAGCGCGGCGACCCAGGCGCCGATCCTCTCCCGGGGCGGGACGTAGTCGCCGTGGGCGGGCGTCGACGCCCGCGCGATGCGCACCGAGGGGCGTGCCGCGCGCCCGAGCGTCTCGTACACCGCGGCCGTGGCGGCGCCGAGGGCGCGCCCGCCGAGGACCGCCACCAGCACCCACATGAGGTCGTACTGCCCGGGCTCGCCGGCCACCCCGAGCGGCGCGACCACGAGGAGCGTCGCCAGGCCCGCCGCCGTGGCGGCGGCCGAGGCGATCAGCTCCCGGCGCGCCAGGCGCCGGACGACGACGGGCCCGACCGGTGGGTCGAGCGCGAGATCGACCTTGCGCGCGACCCGGTGGGCGAGGTTCCGCCGTCCCCGGGCGGTCAGCGCGGTGAGGCCGGGAACGGCAGCGGCGCCGACGATCACGGCGGCGAGCAGGAGGAGGAACGTGTGCCGGTCCATCGGCGCCCCTTTCGTATCAAGGTTGTAGCAACGTAGCACAACAATGTTGATACACGTGGTCCGTACTCGATGCCTCGCGCCCTACGCCACGTTTCGCGCCCTGCTTGACGTCTCGCGCCCTGCTTGACGTTTCGCGCGCTTCCGTGGGGGTGGGTGCTTGACCCGCCCCCGACGGCGGGGGTCCCGTATGTCGGCGACGCCGGCGCGGCGTAGCGTCGAACGCGGGAGGCGCCGCCATGACCGCAACGACCGTCGCGCCGTCGGCGCGTGCACTCGAGGACCCCCTCGCGCAGGCGCTCGAGCGGCTACGGGACGCCCTGCGCGAGCTCCTCCAGAGCGCCATCCGCTACGCCGTCGTGAAGATCGCCGGGAAGGTCGGTGAGGTCATCGAGGACCTCGACCTCGGCGTCGTCCCGAAGGGAGTGCTCGGCGGCGCGCTCGTGGAGGGGGTGCAGGCCTTCGCCGCCGGCAAGAGCCCGGTGTGGGCGGCCGCCCGCGGGGCCTGGGAAGGCGCCGAGACCAAGACGAAGGTGCTCGTCGTCCTGGCCGTGGTGCTCCTCGTGCTCCTGCTGCCGGTGGTGCTGGTGCTCCTCCTGCTCGGGCTCCTCGTGGCCGGGATCGTCGCCGCCATCCGCGCGGCCACCAGGTGAGGTGGGCGGACGGCGCGCCGGCGGGCGCGGACGTCGGCCGTGACCACGGTGCCGGATGCGACACCGCGGCGCGGGCCGCGGTCAACCCTCCGGCAGCTCGCTCTCCACGATGCGCAGGAGGAGGGCGCGCAGTGCCTCCACCTCCGCGCCGTCCAGGGAGGCGGTCGCGAGGCGCTCGACCGCGCCGGGGTCGTCGAGGGCCCTGAGCGCCTCCCACCCGGCCGCGGTGATGGCGACGACGTGCCGGCGCCGGTCCTCCGCGTGCCGTTCGCGGCGGACGTACCCCGTGCGCTCGAGCCCGGCGAGCATCCGGCTCGTCGTCTGCTCGGTGACGTGCAGGTCGCGGGCGATCTCGCGCTGGGAGCGGGGACCGCCGGCGAGCACCGCGAGGACGGGCAGCGAGGCGTGCGTGAGCGACCAGCGCCCGAGGTAGGAGTCCCACGCCCGCTCGATCCGCCGGGCGGCGGCGGAGAGCAGGCGGCCCGTGGGCCACGCGGCCGGCGGCACGGCCACGCCTGGCCCCGCGCTGGGCATGCCGGCGGAGGCGACGCGCTCGGCTCCCCGCCCGCCGCTGCCTGCCCTCTCGTCCTCGTTCACCCCGCCATCCTCCCAGCGTCCGGGCCCGGCCCCCGACTTGTGCTCCGCCCCGCGGCGCCAGATGATTACTCAGCACGCTGAGTAATCATCTCTCATGCCCTGGAGCCCCGCCGTGACGTCCTCCCCGCCCCGCCTCCGCGACCGCTCCCGACGGCGGGGGGCGGTCGGCCGCGCCGTCGCCGTCGTCCTCGTGCTGCTCGTCTGGCTGGCCATCGGCGGTGCTGGCGGCATGGCCCAGGGCACCCTGTCCCAGGTGCAGGAGAACGACCAGGCGGCGTTCCTGCCCGCCAGCGCCGAGTCCACCCGCGCCGACGCGGCCGCCCGCGCCTTCACCGACTCCACCACGCTGCCGGCGCTGCTCGTCGCCACCGCCCAGGGCGGCGGCACCCTGAGCCCCGACCAGCTCGCGGCGGCCCAGTCCGTCGCGGCCGCCGTCCCTGACCTCGCCCTGCCCGACGGCACCCGCCTCGCCGACGCCCTCACCGGCCCCGTCGTGGCGGTGCCCGCCGAGGACGGCGAGGCCGTGCTCGTCCCCGTCCCGCTCGACAGCACCAAGGCGAACGAGCTGGTGGGCCCGGAGGAGGACCGCCTCGTCAACGTCGTCGTCGACGACCTGCGCGCCCTGGCCGGCGAGCAGCTGCCCGCCGCCGGGCTCGAGACGTGGGTGACGGGGCCGGCGGGCTTCGTCGCCGACCTCGTGGCCGCCTTCGGCGGCATCGACGGGATCCTGCTCGGCGTCGCGCTCGTCGTCGTGCTGGTCATCCTCGTCGTCGTCTACCGCTCGCCGTCCCTGCCCTTCGCCGTCCTGCTCACGTCGGTGTTCGGGCTGTGCCTGGCCGCGCTCGTCGTCAAGCCGCTCGCCGGCGCCGGGGTGCTCCAGCTCAACGGGCAGGGCCAGGGCATCCTCTCGATCCTCGTCATCGGCGCCGCCACCGACTACTCCCTCCTCCTCGTGGCCCGCTACCGCGAGGAGCTCACCCGGTACGAGCACCCCGCCGCGGCCATGCGAGCCGCCTGGCGCGCCACCCTCGAGCCGATCCTCGCCAGCGCCGGCACGGTGATCGCGGGCCTGCTGTGCCTGCTGCTGTCCGACCTCGGCTCCAACTCCTCCCTCGGGCCCGTGGCCGCCATCGGCATCGCCTCGGCCGTGCTGGCCGCCCTCACCCTGCTGCCCGCGATGCTGCTGGTGGCCGGGCGCCGCTCCCGCTACGTCTTCTGGCCCCGCATCCCGCGTTACGCGCCGGCGGCCGACGACGCCGCCCCCGTCGCGGCCGACGACGGCGCCCCGGTCGCGGGAGACCGCGCCACCTCCACGCGTGCCCGCCGGTCCGACCGGCCGGGCCTGTGGCAGCGGCTGTCCGGCTTCGTCGCCCGGCACGACCGCCCCGTGTGGGTGATCACCGCGCTCGTCCTCGTCGGCCTGGCCGCCTTCGTGCCCACCCTGCGCGCCCAGGGCACCAGCGACACCGACATCTTCCTCACCGACGTCGAGGCGGTCGCCGGCGAGGAGGTGCTCGCCCGCCACTTCGACGTCGGGCAGGTCCAGCCCGTCGTCGTCATCACCGACGAGGCCACGGGCGAGCGGGTGCGCGACGCCGCCGCGGGCGTCGACGGCGTCATCGGCGCCACGCTGCTCACCGACCAGGCCGCCCAGGGCGGTGGCGCGCCCGGTGGCGGCGCGCCGGGCGGGTCCGGCGGCCGGCCGGGCGGGCCCG
>NZ_VUKF01000008.1 GCF_009193185.1 Georgenia thermotolerans
GGTCACGGCGGCGGCGCACACGCTGCTGCCGCCCTCCCGCCGGCCCGCCCCCGCCGGCGCCCGGGCCGCGCCCCGCGGGCGGCCGGACGGGCGGCGCCCGGCGCGGGTGCGCCTGTACCTCGTCGGCGGGCTGGGCATGGCGATGTTCGTCGGGATCTTCAACGTCATCGGCTACCGCACGAGCGCCCCGCCCTACCTGCTCGGCACCGGCGCCGCCTCGGCGTTCTTCCTGACCTACCTCGCCGGGACGGTCAGCTCGGCGCTGGCCGGCCGGCTCACCGCCCGGGTCGGCGTGCGCGGGGCGGTGCTCGCCGGGCTCGGCTGCTGCGCGGTCGGCGTCGCCGTCACGCTCGCGGCCCCGCTGGTGCTGATCTGGCTCGGGCTGCTGCTGGTCGCCGGGGGCTTCTTCGTGGCCCACGCGGTGGCGAGCTCGACGGTGCCCCGGCTGGCCCCGCGCCCCTCCGCCGCGTCCGGGCGCTACACCCTCGTGTACTACCTCGGCTCCTCCGCCGGCGGCGTCCTGCTCGGGCGGGCCTGGGACGTCGCCGCCTGGCGGGGCACCGTCCTCGCCGCGCTCGTGCTCCTGGCCGCCGCGGCCGTGGCCGCCGCCGGGCTGCCCCGGCGCTCCCTGCCGGCGCGGTGACGCCGCCGGCGCCGGGCGGCCGACGCGCGCCCGTGGCACGCTGGTGGCCAGGCAGCAGCAGCCGGGGGAGAGCCGTGGGCAAGGTCAGTTCGCTCGTGAAGATCGCCGTGACCGCCGGTCCGGCGGTCTGGGAGGCGGTGCGCCGGATGGGGCCGATGCTCACCCGCATGCGCGAGGAGAACCCCGAGATCTACAACCTCGTCTCCCAGCAGGTCACGCGCATGGCCAGCGCCCGCCAGGAGAACCGCGGCGAGGAGGGGCTGCGCCGGCGCATCGGCGTGCTGCGCGACCAGGTCGCCTACCTCATCGCCTCCGCCGACGACGACGCCGAGAGCCGGCGCGCCGAGGACTGGCGCCGCCAGCTCGACAAGATCGAGGCCTCCCTGCCGCTGCTCGGCGCCATGAGCCGGCACGCGGCCGCGAAGGAGGCCAAGCACGTAGACGAGCGCATCGACGCGCTCTCCGCCCAGATCCTCTCCGCCTACGTCGACGAGCAGCGCGAGGACCACCAGCTCGAGCCCTGACCCGGCAAGTTCGTGCAACGGGTGGGCCTCCCGGCCCCGGCGCGGATAGCGTCCTCGGTATGTCCCGCGACCTGGTCACCGTCGATCTGCCCGCCTCCGTCACCGCCGCCGACGGCGCGGGCGGGCTGCCCGTGCTGCGCGTGAGCACCCCGGTCGCCACCGGCGAGGTCTACCTCCACGGCGCTCACGTCACCGCGTACACCCCCGCGGGACAGGGCCCGGTGATCTGGATGAGCCGGGCCAGCGAGTTCGCCCCCGAGCGGCCCATCCGCGGCGGCGTGCCGATCTGCTTCCCGTGGTTCGGCCCGGGCCGGGAACCGGGCATGTCGCCCGCGCACGGCTTCGCCCGGCTCGCCGACTGGACCCTCGTGGGCGCCGAGGACGCCGACGGGGTGGTCACGCTGACCTTCCGGCTCACCGAGGCGGACGTCGCCGGGCTGCCCGGCTCGGGCGTGTGGCGCTTCCCGTTCGAGCTCACCTACGCGGTGACCTTCGGCCCGGAGCTCACCCTGTCCCTCACCGCGCGCAACACCGGCACCGAGGACTGCTCCTTCGAGGAGGCGCTGCACAGCTACCTCCACGTCCGGGACGTCACCGCGGTCAGCATCGAGGGGCTCGACGGCGCCGCGTACCTGGACAAGGCGGCCGGGGGCGAGCACGCCGTCCAGTCCGGCCCGGTGACCTTCACCGGGGAGACCGACCGGGTGTACCGCTCCACCGGCCCGGCCACCGCCGTCGACCCGGGCAGCGGGCGCGCCGTCGTCGTGGCGAAGGAGGCCTCCGCGAACACGGTCGTGTGGAACCCCTGGAGCGCCAAGGCGGCGGCCATGCCCGACTACGACGACGCCGAGTGGCCCACCATGGTCTGCGTCGAGACGGCCAACGCGCTCGAAGACGCCGTCGCACTGCCCGCCGGGCAGAGCCACACCATGACGGCGCGCATCTCGGTCACCGCTGGCTAGCCCTTTCACGGCGGCTGAACCCGTAGGCGCAAGGCGGCTGTCCCGGCCCGCGAGTCGCGGCCGAATTCGTCGGGCGCGTGCCGCCGCAGGTGACCGCCGGGCGACGCCCCGGTGACCAACACGCGAACAACTCCAATACTTGAGTCGTTCCAGAAAGCGCCCTACGATGGCCATATGGTCGCCACTTATCCGGAACTGTTGCGGCAGGCTCGCCTGCGCGTGACGGCGCCGCGGCTGGCCGTGCTCGAGGAGGTCGCCGCGCACCCCCACGCCGACGCGGAGACGGTCCGCGCCGGCGTCCTGGCCCGCCTGGGCTCGGTGTCCACCCAGGCGATCTACGACGTCCTGGGCGCGCTGACGACCGCCGGGATCCTCCGGCGCATCGAGCCCGAGGGGTCCCCGGGGCGCTACGAGCTGCGCCGCGGGGACAACCACCACCACCTCGTGTGCCGCGGCTGCGGCCGCGTCGAGGACGTCGCGTGCGCCGTCGGCGCGGCCCCGTGCCTGCACGCGAGCGAGGACCACGGCTTCGTCATCGACACCGCCGAGGTCATCTACTGGGGCACCTGCCCCTCCTGCCTGTCCCGTTCCACCCCAACGAAGGAGCTCTCTTGACCGACGCCAGCCAGGTCCCGTCCACCACCCAGTTCGGAGCCCCCGCCGTCTCCGACCGCAACTCGCTGAGCCTGGGTTCCAACGGGCCGCTGCTGCTGCACGACGTCCGCCTCGTCGAGACCCTCGCGAGCTTCAACCGCGAGCGCGTCCCGGAGCGCAACCCGCACGCCAAGGGCTCCGGCGCCTTCGGGGTGTTCGAGACCACCGAGGACGTCACCCGCTACACCAAGGCCGCCCTGTTCCAGCCCGGCGCCAAGACCGACATGCTGGCCCGCTTCTCCACGGTCGCCGGCGAGCAGGGCTCGCCCGACACCTGGCGCGACGTCCGCGGCTTCGCGCTGAAGTTCTACACCACCGAGGGCAACTACGACCTGGTCGGCAACAACACCCCGGTGTTCTTCGTGCGCGACCCCATGAAGTTCCCGCACTTCATCCGCTCGCAGAAGCGCACGCCCGCCTCCGGCCTGCGCAGCGCCGACATGCAGTGGGACTTCTGGACGCAGAACCCCGAGTCGGCCCACCAGGTCACCTACCTCATGGGCGTGCGCGGCCTGCCCCGCACCTGGCGGCACATGAACGGCTACGGCTCGCACACCTACATGTGGGTCAACGCCGCCGGTGAGAAGTTCTGGGTCAAGTACCACTTCCACACCGAGCAGGGCATGGAGTTCCTCTCCAACGCCGAGGCCGAGGCGCTCGCCGGCTCCGACGCCGAGTTCCACCGCCGCGACCTCTTCGACGCGATCGAGCGCGGGGAGCACCCGAGCTGGATCATGTCGGTCCAGGTCATGCCGTACGAGGACGCCAAGACCTACCGCTTCAACCCGTTCGACCTCACCAAAGTCTGGCCGCACGCGGACTACCCGCTGATCAAGGTCGGCCGGATGACGCTGAACCGGAACCCGAAGAACTTCTTCGCCGAGATCGAGCAGGCGGCCTTCGCGCCGTCGAACACCGTGCCCGGCATCGGCGTCTCCCCGGACAAGATGCTGCTCGGCCGGGTCTTCGGCTACGCCGACGCCCAGCGCGCCCGCATCGGGACCAACTACCAGCAGCTGCCCGTCAACAAGCCGATCGTCCCGGTGAACGACTGGACCTTCGACGGCAACATGACGTTCGAGCACTCCGGCGACGCCCCGGTCTACGCCCCGAACTCCTTCGGGCGTCCGTGGGCGGACCAGACCGGCCCGGTCGACGACGGCTGGGAGGCCGACGGCGAGATGGTCCGCAGCGCGTACACCCTGCACGCCGAGGACGACGACTTCGGCCAGGCCGGCACCCTCGTGCGCGAGGTGTTCGACGACGCCCAGCGCGAGCAGTTCGTCGAGACCGTGGCGGGCGCCCTGGGGGGCATCCAGCACGACGTCGTCCTCCAGAACGCCTTCCAGTACTGGAAGAACGTCGACAAGGAGATCGGCGACCGCATCCAGGCCGCTGTCTACGCCGCCAAGGGCGACCCGCAGGTCGGCGTCGACACCGAGGCCGCCGAGGAGGCCGTCGCGGTGCGCTGAACCAGCGTGCCGTGGAGCGTCGAGCTCTGACGAGGCGAGGGCCCGGGGACCGCACGGTCTCCGGGCTCTCGCCCGCGTTGCCGCCCGTTCTGGGGGTTTCGCTCGCTGACCGGTCCGTCAGCGTGGTTCAGGTTTCGTTCAGCGTCGATCTCGCAGGGTAGTGATCGCCCGAAGCACCAACGCGAGAGAAGGACCTTCCCATGAAGCGCAAGCTCCTTGCCGGACTCGCCTCCGCCGTGATCGGTGTGGCAGTCCTCGGTGGCACCGCCGGCACGGCGTCCGCACACGACCGCGACGACCACGGCCGCCATCACCACGACCGCGACAGGGACGACCACCACAAGCACCACCACCACAAGCACCACCACCACCACCACGGGCACCACCACAAGCACCACCACGACTGGTGGGACAACGGCGACTGATGCCCTGGAAGGCCACGTGCGGGGCCTGAGCGACCGGCCATCGTTGGCCGGGTGAGCAGAACCCGCATCGTCACCCGCAGAGGTGTCAGGCCATACGCGGAAGGGCGGCCGGTCCACCGGCCGCCCTTCTGCCGTGCCGTGCCGTCCGCGGCGCGTCGGTCGACCCCGCCTCGTCGTCCCCCTCGTCGATCGTCTGTCATCAACTCGCCAGCACCGTCCAAAAACGCGGAAAATCCGCCGATTCTCGCCCCCTGTTCGCGGGGTTACCGTGGAGGACAGACGCCACGCCCGCGAGTCGATGGGGAGGCACGGTGCGCGTGCTGCTGGTCGAGGACGAGAGGCCGTTGGCGTCCGCCGTGCGCCGAACCCTCGAGGCGGAGGGCTTCAGCGTCGTGCTGGCCGGCGACGGCGTCGACGGCGACTGGCAGGCGCGCGAGCAGGCGTTCGACGTCATCGTCCTCGACGTCATGCTGCCGGGCATGTCCGGCTACGACGTGTGCCGGCGGGTGCGGGCCCGCGGCGACCCCACCCCGATCCTCTTCCTCACCGCCAAGGACGGGGAGTACGACGAGGCGGACGCGCTGGACATCGGCGCGGACGACTTCATGTCCAAGCCCTTCTCACCGGTCGTCCTCGCCGCGCGGCTGCGGGCGCTGACCCGGCGCCTGTCCCGCTCGGCGGACCCGGTCATCCGGGTGGGCCCGCTGCGGGTGGACCCGGCCCACCAGCGCACCTGGCTGGGGGAGGAGGAGCTGCACGTCACCGCCCGTGAGCTGTCCCTCCTGGTCTACCTCGCCCACCGCGCCGAGCACGTGGTCAGCAAGGCCGAGATCCTCGAGCACGTCTGGGACCCGGCCTTCGAGGGGGACGCCAACGTCGTCGAGGTCTACGTCGGCCGCCTGCGCCGCAAGCTGGGCACCTCTCCCGGGGTCGACATCCTCACCGTGCGCGGCCTGGGATACCGGCTCGTCGGGAGGCGCCGGTGAGGAAGAAGGGCCTCGGCATCCGCGCGGTGATCACGCTGGCGGCCACCGCCGTCGTCGCCGTCATCCTTGTCGTCGCCGGGGTGGCCCTGACGATGCTGCTGCGCCACGCCCTGATGACCGGGATCGAGGCGGCGGCGCGGGAGCGGGCGGACTACGTCGCCTCGCTCGTCGACACCCCGCTGCCCACCTCCGCCGTGGACGCCGTGTCCGAGGGACGGGCGGTGGCGCAGGTGCTGGACCAGGAGGGCCACGTGGTGGTCGCCAGCCACGACCTCGAGGGCGAGCCGGCGATGCGCTCGCCGGTGACGACGCCGCAGGTCAGCACCATTGCGGCGATGCCGTCCGAGGACGACGAGCCCTACCGGGTGGTCGCTCTGCCCGCCGGGCCGCCCGAGGCGCCGCGCACGGTGCTCGTGGCTCTGCCGCTGACGCCGGTGGTCCGCGTGGTCGGCGAGACCTCTCGGCTCATCCTGGCGATCTTTCCGGCGGTGCTCGCCCTGACGGGACTGGTGACCTGGCTGGCCGTCGGGCACGCCCTGGCACCCGTGGAACGCATCCGGCGCAAGGCCGCCACCATCGGCGCCGGCGACCTCTCGCAGCGCGTGCCGCTGCCGCCCGCCCACGACGAGCTGCGCCGCCTCGCCGAGACGATGAACTCCATGCTCAGCCGCATCGAGGCCGCCCACGAGCGCCAGCGCCACTTCGTCTCCGACGCCTCCCACGAGCTGCGCAGCCCGCTCGCCAATGAGCAGGCCCTGGTCGAGGTGGCGCTCGCCCGGCGGGACCTGGACCTGTGGCAGGAGGTCGGGCAGGACCTGCAGGCCGAGCAGGCCCGGATGCGGCGGCTCGTCGACGACCTCCTCCTGCTGGCCCGGCTCGACGGGCAGGTGCCCGTGCCCCGCCGGGAGGTGGACCTCGACGACGTCGTCCACGAGCAGGCCGCCCGGCTGCGCAAGCTCGGTCGCGTGCGGATGGAGGTCGCCCCGCTGCCGGCGCTGCGCGTGCTCGGCGACGTCGACCAGCTGGGCCGGGTGGTGCGCAACCTCCTGGACAACGCCGCCCGGCACGCGCGCACCACGGTCACCGTCGCGCTGCGCACGGCCGGGGGCGAGGCGGTGCTGCGGGTCACCGACGACGGCGCCGGCGTGCCGCCGGACCAGCGCGAGCGGATCTTCGACCGCTTCACCCGGCTGGACGAGGCCCGGGGGCGCGACCAGGGCGGCAGCGGGCTCGGGCTGGCCATCAGCCGGGCCATCGCCGCCGCGCACGGCGGCTCCCTCGTGCTGGCCGAGCCCGCGGGTCCGGGCGCGGCGTTCGAGCTGCGGCTGCCGCTGCTGCCCGACGTGCCCGAGGGCGCGCGGGAGGTGGCGCCGCCGGAGACGACCAAGGCCCCCGGCCGTGCATCCGCACGGCGGGGGCCCTGATCGTCGCTGTCTCAACGAGGCCGGTTCGCCCGGCCCGGCGCGCCAGGCAGCCCAGGGACCTGCGGGACCGCTCAGGCCTTCGTGACGGTCCGGTCGCCGGTGGTGGCCTCCGCGGGGGCGCCACCGGCGCTGGCGCGTCCGCGCACGAGCCGCTCGACCTCGGTCGCCTCCGGGGTGGAGAGGTAGCGTTCGAGGGAGTCGTCCAGCTCGTTGAGCCACGTGGTGTGGTGCTCGGCCGCCATGGTGCCCGTCATGACGGAGCGGTGCGGCTTGTCGCGATAGGTGAGGATGTTCTTCTTCTTGTCGTGCTTCCACTCGAGGAAGATGCGGACCACCTCGTCAAGGTCGAACATCGGGTAGTCCGTGGCCGTGATGAGGTCCCTGATGTAGTCCGCCTGGAACCGCACCTCGTCGGCGTCGCCGTCGAGGGCCTGGAAGCGGTTGCGCCAGGACCTCATGTGGGCGGCCCGCTGCTCGGCGGACGGCAGCGTGGTGCGGCCCATGACGAGGTCGCGGACGTACCAGGCCTGGGCGTCGAACATGTTGAAGGTGAACCACTGGTCCTGGGCGCCCAGGTAGTACAGCTTCGGGTTCTTCTGCCACACCACGCCGCGGTACAGGCCGCCGGGGTAGATGTTGTTGCGGGAGTGCAGGGCGAGGTCCGAGGACAGGAACGGGTACTTGTGCAGGTAGCCGGTGCACAGGATGACCGCGTCGAACTCGCGGGTCTGGCCGTCGGAGAAGTACGCGGTCTCGCCGTCGAAGCGGTCTACGATGGGCAGCTCCTCCATCCCCTCGGGCCAGTCGTAGCCCATGGGCGCGGTGCGGTAGCTCATGGTGACCGAGCGGGCGCCCATCTTGAAGGCCTGCACGCCGATGTCCTCGGCGGAGTAGGAGGCACCGATCAGCAGCACGCGCTTGTCCGCCAGCTTCTCGGCACCGCGGAAGTCGTGGGCATGGTGCAGGGTGCCCGGAAAGGTCTCGATGCCCTTGAAGTCGGGCACGTTCGGGTAGGAGAAGTGACCGGTGGCGACGATGACCCGGTCGAACTCCGTGGAAGAGGTGGTCTGTGACTTCAGGTTCTCCACGGTCACCGTGAAGTTGTCCTCTTCGCGGTTGTACTCGACCCAGCGCACGGCGGTCGAGAACTGGACCTTCTCCTTGACGTTGGACCTGCGGACGCGCCCGTCGATGTAGTCCCACAGTGCCTCACGCGGCGGGTAGGAGGAGACCGGCCTGCCGAAGTGCTCGTCGAAGGTGTAGTCCGCGAACTCCAGGGCCTCCTTCGGGGCGTTGGACCACAGGTTCCGGTACATGGAGGAGTGCACCGGCTCGCCGTACCTGTCGATGCCGCTGCGCCAGTTGTAGTTCCACTGGCCGCCCCAGTCGTCCTGCTTCTCGTAGCAGACGATGTCGGGGATCTGCGCCCCCGCCTGCTGTGCGGACATGAACGCCCGCAGTGCCGCCATGCCGCTCGGGCCGGCTCCGACGATCGCAATACGCTGCTTGGACACAGCTTCCCTTCCGGCCGCTCCCGGCCTCTCGTCCGGTGACGGGTCGACTGGAGGCCAGGTATGCGGGCGCCCTGCGCCACGGCATCGACCTCTGGACTCACGTCCGCCCAGAACGGACCTCCTGCGCACGATCTCCGTGGCGGGTCCCTGGGCGCGGCGCCCAGGCGGGCGCCGACCACGAACTGACATTAGCAAACTTTTGCAAACGCATGGTTGAGGGCTGTCGGACGGGGAAGTGGCGCTGTTCTCGGGCGCCGGGTGTGGTCGCTGTTGTGGTGCGCCGTGCCGGACGTGCGGGAACTGGCTGGGTGGGTGAGTCGGCGCGCCGCAGGGCAGGGGGCCGTCGGACGTCGGATTCGGCGGGACTTGTGCAGTCCCGTCGAGAGCTCCGGGGCAGGGGCCTGGCCAGGGGGGAGGAAGGTCTGCGCCCCGACCTTCACAGCGGCGTGGAGTGCGAGTGGTACGCGGTGACGATGTCGGAGCGTGGGGCGGACCCGCCCGTTCCGCTGCCGGAGGTCGTCACGGCCCGGGGACGTGTAGAACGAGAAAGGCTCCACACCCCGGGTTTCCCCTGGTGCGGAGCCGTTCTCGTCGCTGTCTCAACGAGTGTCCGGAGCGAGTGCCCGCCGCTACCCGCACGAGTGTTGAATCTCGGATAGGTGGCGTGAGCAGGGGCTACACGCAGCCTGTCGGATGGACACTGAACTTCCGGCGCGAGAGCGTCGGCGGGATCCGAATGAGACAGCGGATCGAGAGAGGCTTCGCGACTTCCACAACGCGGGCCTCTCTTGCTGTCCCGGGCCAAAAATCGCCCTGGTGAAGCCCAGTCGTGCGGGCCCAGCCTGCGGGGCTCGTACGATGAGCGTTCGAGTCTGGTCTAACGGCTGCACGACGACGCGTCGATGGTGCTCGTGGTCGTCCTGGCCGCCTTGACGTGTATCGCGTCGTATGTGCGGCCGCCTACAGGCCGGGTGGATCTGGGTCAACAGGCCGCGCAGGCGGTTGGAGGTGGCGGTGATCTGCCCGCGCAGGTCGTCGTCGAACCCGCAGAGCATGGTCAGCTCGTCGGCCAGCTCGATCGAGCGCAGCGGGTGGGGGCATGGTCCGGGCGGCCTCGGCGATGACGCGGGCGTCACGGGCGTCGGTCTTGGCGTTGCCGGGGTGCAGATCCGCGATCCGGCGCATCGACAGCCCGGGCAGGTATCCCACCAGGGGCGCCGGCATCGCGGGCGACCGCCACGGGCAGGGCGCCGATCGTCGCGGGCTGGTCGACGACCACCAGGACCTGGCCGCGTGTGGCGAGATCGGCGAGGATCGCCCTCAGCTTCGCCTCGTCGTCGGGCAGTGCTCGGTCGTAGAGGACCTTCCCGGCCCGGTCGAGCGCGACGGCGTGGTGGTCACATTTGCTGACGTCGAGCCCGACGAAGACGTCGACGTGCTGGTGGTCCGGGATCATCTGCCCTCCGTTGCCAAGCCGCTGCTGACAGGCCTGTCAGCGGCGGGCTGGATGTCGGCATCCCACGTTACGAAGGCGACTCCGCATCCGATCAGGGGTAAAGAGCCATACCGGAACCGACAGGCCAGCACCCCCGTTCGAACACGACCCGAGGGCTGCGAAGAAGGTAACCAGGGGGCGGCGGCGGAGCATTCGACTGGTACGGCCGTGACGGCTGATCTGCCTCGCGGTCCGGACAGCGCGGCGCAAAGTTCAATGATGACCGAGTCCATAGGTTGGAGGACGGAAATCTTTGCGGATCGTCCGGATGCGACAGAGGCGTTACGCCGCGCACACTGGTCGTATTGGCGATCGCGGCCCCCCGGCGGCGATGTGCTGAGGAGGGGGGCCAGCCATGAGCAGCACCAATGAGAGTTCGACCGCGCCGTCCGCGACGTCGGCACAGTCGGCCCGGGAGCGGCACGTCAGTGACTTTACTGTGCTGACTCAGCAGGTCCAGGCAGTCGGGTTGATGCGCCGGCGCTACGGGTACTACTGGTCCAAACTGGTTGGCCTGGTGGTGGCCGGCCTCCTGCTGACTGTGGGGTTCGTCCTGATCGGCGACACGTGGTGGCAGTTGCTGACTGCCGTTGTCCTCGCGGGGCTGTTGGTCCAGATCTCCTTCCTCGGCCACGACGCTGCCCACCGGCAGATCTTTGTCTCTGGCAGGTGGAACCACTGGGTCTCGCTCGTCGTGTCGAACCTTTTCGCCGGCATCGGTTTGGGCTGGTGGCAGCGCAAGCACAATAAGCACCACGCGACGCCCAACAAGATCGACGGCGACCCGGACATCGCACCGGGGATCGTGGCATTCACCGCGCAGGCGGCCGAGGCCCGCAAGACTCGGCTCACCAGGTCCCTCACCGGCTGGCAGGCCTGGTTCTTCTTCCCACTCCTGCTCCTGGAGGGCCTGAACCTTCACTTCCAAGGCATGAGGCGGCTGCTCGTCCGAGGTGAGGTGAAGCACCGCGGGGTGGAACTGGTCTTCCTCACCGTCCGGCTCACGGGCTTCGTTGCTCTGGTCTTCTACGTCCTCTCCCCGGGCAAGGCGTTGGCCTTCATCGGCGTCGAGCTCGCCGTCTACGGCCTCTACCTAGGTGTCACCTTCGCTGTCAACCATGTGGGCATGCCGATCGTGCCGGCGGACGCGAAGATCGACTTCCTCCGGCGCCAGGTGCTCATGAGCCGCAACATCGCCGGCCGGCGCTGGCTCGACACCGCCATGGGCGGCCTGAACTACCAGATCGAGCACCACCTCTTCCCCTCCATGGCGCGGCCGAACCTCCGCAAGGTCGCTCCGCTCATCCGCGAGTACTGCGACCAGCTCGGCGTGCACTACACCGAGACCAGCCTCTCCCGGGCGTGCCGCGAGGTCGCCGTGTACATCAACCGGGTCGGCCGCGGAGGGATCGACGTCTGGGCCTGCCCGCTGGTGACCCAGTACCGCACATGAGCGTGGCCCTGGGCTCTTGCGACCGTCAAACGGGGACACCGTGCGGAGGAAGGCCGATCAGCCGACCGCATCTTGCTGCAGTAGCGGCGGCACCGCGGAGGCGCGGGGTGGGGACGGCACGTCCGGTGTGGTTGTGTGGTCCCACCGGCCGCTTGATGGTTGTTCGGCTACCGCCTCCCTTGCAACGACTGCGTCGTGCGCATCTGCGCGGAGGGCCCAGACAGCACAGCGTCGGTACTGACTGGGATGCTTGCGGTGGGCAGTGGTCGCCGTGGCGCCGTAGCGTGGCCTGGGTGCCGCACATGCTGCAGGAAACGACCAGAACATGAGTACGGCCGCACTTGACGGTGCTCCGACAGGCTCGATTCGGCTCACGTCAGCCCCCTACATGGTGCGCCTGATCCTCTCCGGCGACCTGGACGACAGCTTCACCCGCGACCTGATGGACCTGGTGAGGACCGCTGAGCGCCACACCGGCCCCATTGAGGTGGACACCCAGGCGGTCGGTTTTGTGGACTCCGCTGTGATCGCAGTCTTCGCGGCCCTGGACTACCGCCAGCCCGGCCGCCTTCGGTTCGTCAATACTTCCGAGTCGGTTCGATTTCTCCTGGAGCTGATTCAACTAGGGAAGCTCATCGAGGTCGTCGACGACGCTTCGTGAGCACATGGCCCGGTCCGCATCGCGCGGGCGTGATCGTTAGCGGGTTACCTAACCTGTACAGATGTCTTCGAGCCGACTCGACGGCCTGCACAAGGCAGGTCGCGAGCGGGATAGCGCCAAGATGCTGAATCGAGCCCGGCGCAGGGGTTGGCGCTGCAGTGAGCAGGTTGCACGAGGTCTGGCGGGGCGGTGGTCGGCGGCCCCCGCAACGAGAGCGGACGGGGCGCGGCGGGTTTCTATCTCCCCAGTCAAGCCGCGAGGGCTGCGGCGGCTCGTAGACCGAGCGTCGCGGAGCATGGCGAACAGGACGTCGTAGCGTCGGCGGGCGAAGGGCGACAAGTGCCTGGTTGTGCCGCTTGCCCTTGACTCGTTTGCGGTAGTAGTAGTGCTGGGAGATGGGATCGCTCAGGGCGGCGAAGGCGGCGAGGAACAGGGCGCGTTTGAGGACGTTGTTACCGGCCCGGTTCGGGGGCTCGCCGGTGGAGGTGCTCGAACGGCGGGTGACGGGCGCGAGGCCGGGCGTAGGAGGCCAGGTGGCCGGCGGAGGTGAAGTCGTCGCCGGCGAGCTCGGTCGGGAGCCGAGCGGTGGTCACGGGTTGTGTAATACGTTCCCGTACGCCAACCAAACGGCTCTGGCGCGTGCGTGCGAGGACAGCGCTCAGTCCCCGGATGTGGCCACATCTTCCGCGCCGCCGCTTGCGTCGACCATCACGGCGCCGCACCGGCGGCACACGTAGTTCATCTGCGAGCCCTTAGAGGAGACGCTGGCTCCCTCGAGCACCCACTTGTGCTCCCAGCATTCGCCGGAGTCCGGGCCTTCGTTGGCGTCGTCCATACCCACGCCTCAAGGCTCCCACGTCCTCGGCGCCTGCACCCCTCCAGCTGTCGCCAGCTCACTCGAGAGCGTCTACGCCACTCGGGCTCAGGGATTGAGACTGACGGAGTGTGTGCCGTCGCCGGTGCCGACGATACGGGGCCGTCCCGCTCACCACCCGTGATCTCAAAGAACCGGGGGACGGGGACGGTTATACGCGGGCGGCGGCGCTGGCTCCCGCTGCTCGGCCGGCGCGCTCGCAACCGGCACCGGCTGTCGGGGATCTTCTCCGTCGCTCTACGCCCCGTCCCGCCGTTCGTCCCATGGCCCACAAGAACCATGGCAGTCGCTGTGTTAAGGAAAGCACGCTCACCGACCGACAACGGGTTGGGGTCCATCACACGACTCCATCGTTG
Source organism: Georgenia thermotolerans (assembly GCF_009193185.1). Lineage (GTDB taxonomy): Bacteria > Actinomycetota > Actinomycetes > Actinomycetales > Actinomycetaceae > Georgenia > Georgenia thermotolerans. The sequence continues at coordinate 13,444 of NZ_VUKF01000008.1, forward strand.
GGTTCGACGACAAGACCAGCCACCAGGCCCCGTCCCGGTGGGTCGCCGTATGCCACGGAGTGTCCGAGGTCGGCAGCGACCACATCAGTCTCGCGGTGATCCTGGTGACCGATGACGGCGCTCGTGCACGGTCCATTCTTCCTCGCCTCGTACCGGGGACCCCGCCCGCGCTGCCGCACCATGCCATCCGCCTGCCGCGGTCCCGCCTCGTCTCTCGCCGATGAATGCCGTCAAGCCTCCGGTGTCCCTGTCTGCTGAATGGACGTATGCTACCTTCGGTAGTTGCAAGTACACGCGACATGGGGGTCGGTGTGCGCGGCGGAGTGATCCTGTTCCGGGGGACGGGGACTGCCGCGCGTCGTTACCTCGAGGCGGACCGCTCGCGAGCGGACGAGTACTACCTGGAGGCCGGTACCGCCCGGGCGGCGTTCTCCGTGGTCGACGGCGCCGGGATGGCGGTGGACGATCGAGCGCTGACTCCGACCGAGTACGCGGGCTGGGTCGACTGGCTCGACCCGATCAGCGGGGAGGCGATGGGCAGGGCCCGCCAGGCCGGCGGTGGCCGGCAAGGGTCCCCGCGGTTCGCGGAGATGGTCGTGAACACGCCGAAGTCCCTGTCGATCGCCGCGGCGCTGCATCCGGACGTGTCCGCGGCGCTGGATGCTGCCCAGCGCGACGCCGCGCAGGCGATCCGCTCCTGGCTCGGGCAGCACTCGGTCACCCGCGTCGGCCCGCGCGGGAACCAGGAGGTCGTGCCGGTCGAGCGGCTGCAGACGGTAGCCATCTCGCACCGGACCTCTCGCGCCGGCGACCCGCACCGGCACATCCACCTGCAGATCGGCACCCGGGTGTGGGCCCGTGGTGCCTGGCGCGGGCTGGACACCGCGGCGCTGTTCCGCCAGCAAGGGGCGATCCGGGCGCTGGGCGCCGCGGTGCTGGCGGCCCACCCACAACTGGCCGCGGTGCTCGGCGCCCACGGCCTGACCCTCGATCCAGTCTCCGGCGAGGTGGCGGAGCTGGAACCGTTCAACGCGGTGATGAGCAAGCGCGCCGGCCAGGTCGCTCGCAACCTCGCGGCGTTCACGGCGCAGTGGGAGGCCGCCCACCCTGGCCGGGAGCCCGGCCCGGGGGTCAGCGCCCGGTTACAGGCGATGGCCTGGGATCACCACCGCCCGAGCAAGAAGCCCTCCCGGCTCGGCAGCGAGGCCGGCTGGCGGCGGGAGCTGGACGAGGCCGGCTACACCCCGGATCTCCGGCGCGTGCCCTGCCGCCCACCGCGGGAGCTGGATGAGCTGCGGGTGCAGCAGGTCGCGAACCGCGCGCTGGACCGGTGCGCGGCGGCGGCGTCGACGTGGACCCGGCACACGGTCCAGGAGCACGTCACCCGGATCATCACCGAATCCGGGGTGCGCGCGACCCCGGCGGCCTTGGTCGAGCTCATCACGATCACCACCCGGCTCGCCGTGGAGGACTGCCTGTCGGTGCTGCCGCCCGGGGCCGCGGCGCCGGACCACGTCGCCCACCTGACGAGCCTGCGGGTGGTCGCCGTCGAGACGCGCCTGCGCGACCTGCTCGCCGCCCGCGCCGGCGGCGACGCACCCCCGACGCCCGACATGATCCCGGGGGCGCAGGGGCACGTCCTGGACGCCGAGCAGGCCCGCGCGGCCGCCGCTATCGCCTCGGACGCTGCACTCGTGGTCGTGGAGGGCGCGGCCGGGGCGGGCAAGACCACCATGCTCGGCGCCGCCATCCGCGCCGCCACCGAGCAGGGCCGCGCCACCCGCATCGTGACGCCAACGAAGAAGGCCGCACAGGTCGCCGCGCAGGAGCTCGGCGTCCCGGCCGACAGCGTGGCCAAACTCGTGCACGCCAACGGGTGGCGGTGGAACGCGGACGCCGTGTGGACCCGGCTGAAAGTCGGCGACGCCGACCCGGACACCGGCACCGCCTATGGCGGCCCACCACCGGCGGCGCGGCTGCGGCGGAGCGAGCGGATCATGGTCGACGAGGCCGGAATGCTCGACCAGGACACCGCCCTGGCCCTGCTGACCATCGCCGACGAGGCCGGCGCCACCCTCGCCCTGGTCGGCGATCGCGCCCAGCTGCCCGCCGTCGGCCGCGGCGGCGTCCTCGACATCGCCGCCCAGCTCGCTGGCACGACCTACGACATGGCGAACGTGCACCGCTTCACCGACCCCGCATACGCCGACCTCACGGTGCGGATGCGCGCCGGGGAGCACCCCGCGGAGCTGTTCGACCAGCTGCATGCGCTCGGCCTGGTGCGTGTGCACGAGAGCACCGAGGCGATGCGGGAGGCGATCGCCAGGACGGCGAGCGGCGGCGACGCGATCACGACCGCGACGAACGAGGAGGCGCGCGAGCTGAATGCGCGCATCCGCGAGGTGCGGGTGCGCCAGGGCCTGGTCGATGACGCCCGCACCGTGTCCGGGGCGGACGGGCTGCCGATCGGCACCGGAGACGTGATTCAGACCCGCCACAACGACAGCGTCCTGAAGGTCGCCAACCGACAGACCTGGACCGTCACCCGCGTCGAGCGTAACGGCGCGGCCTGGGTGACCGAGCACGGGAGCGGGAGCGGGCGCCGGCACCCGGCCGCCGTGCGGCTCCCGGCCCAGTATGTGGCCGAGCACGCGCACCTGGCCTACGCCGCCACCGCCTACGGCGTCCAGGGCGCAACGGTGGACCAGTCGCACACGGTCTTGTCCGACGCCCTCGACGCGGCCGGGGTCTACGTCGGCATGACCCGCGGCCGCACCCAGAACCTCCTCCACGTCGTGGCGGCGGACCTGGACGACGCCCGGCAGCAGTTCGTCGCCGCGCTCGAGCGCGACCGCGCCGACCGCGGCCTCACCGAAGCGACCCGGGCCGCGCAGGACGCCGTCAGCGGCCTGGTGCCCGACGGCCGCCTCGCGTGGGTGAACGCCGAACGGACCCGCCTGCGCGAGTGGATCGCGACCGCCGACCGTCAGGCGGCCCGGTGGGAGCGCGCCAAGGACGCCCTGGCCCGCCAGGCCGCCGCCCACCACACCGAGTACGCCCGGCAAAGCCAGTTCGTCGTCGCCGCCGACGCCCACGCATCCGAGGTTCGGAACCAGGTCGCCGTACCACTGATCGTCAAGGCCATCGCCGACGCCGCCAACTATCAGACCGCCCAACAGCGCATGTGGCAGGCGAACCGCGCCCTGCCAGGCTACGGGCGGTTCGGCCGGCGGTCCGCCGCCCGCACCGCGCGGGAGACCACCCAGGCACACCAGGACGCCGAGGACGCGATGCGGCGACGCTGGGGGGCGGTGCCGCCCGCGATGGTGAACACCCGCTCCTGGGCCGAGGCCATCGCCGGGCGGCGAGCCGACGCCCACTCCCGCGTCGTCGAAGCGCGAGAGGACGCCGCCCACGCTCACCGGCAGCTACGAGGCCTTACCGCCCGCCACGCGGACGCACGGGCGGCGCTGTGGCGCAGCATCGGCGACGGCCAGCCGCCGAGCACCATCGACGCCCGCGCCGTCGAGTTGCGCCGCCGCGCGGACCAAGCACGCCGCCTACTCGCCGCGATCGAGGCCCTCCCCATCACCGAGGCCGCGCAACTCCTCCGCCAGAACGCCATCCCCTCCGCTCCCGAGCGGATGCCCGACGCCACGCTGAAGGCACAGGCGCTCGAAGCCCACGGCCAGACATCGCCGCCTCCCGCGCGTCGGCTGGGGCCGCGCCGCGACCTCGGGCCGTGGCCGCCCTCGAGCGGGTCCTCGGCAAGCACCTGGACCACCCGGGCATGCTCGACCTGATGCAGACCTTGCCACGCCGGCCGACCTGAAGACCGCGGGAACGAAGCGGATCGCCACCCGTCTGACCAAACGGGCCCCGCGCCTGGGGCAGGCGCCTGGCCGAGGAGATCACCGCCGCGCTGGCCGAGCAGACCGTGGTCGTCGCCGGCACCTCCGCCGCCGGGATCGTGCGGTCACGGCTGGCCGCCCAGCTCGCCGAGCTAGGCGCCCAACGCGCCGACGTCGCCGCCAAGGTCGGACCAGATCGACCGCTTCACTGGACCTTCGCGATTCAGCGCCGCGCAGACGAGTTCGGCCGTCCGTGCACCGTCTCAAGCATTGACACCAACGCCGTTCGGCCAGAGCCCGAATGTCGTGGCTTCGGCGGAGGGGCCATGGCGTCGACTTCTGGGACCCCTGAATGTGGAAGTCGGCTCCGCCCGCCGCCCCACCTAAGGTTGTCTGGCATGGCGACCAAAACGATCACTGAGCTGGTCTCAGACATCTCCGGCAAGCCCATCGAGCAGGGCAAGGGCCGCTCCGTGGACTTCTCCTATGAGGGAGTCCTGTACCGTGTCGATCTGACCAACGAGGAGCTGGCCGACTTCGAGAACAGCCTCAGGCCGTACCTCGAGGCAGGTCGCAGGATCGAAGGCCAACGCCGACGCACCTCCGCCTCGAGCACGAAGAAGCGCGCCTTTGACCCGGCCGCGGTGCGCGCCTGGGCGGCTGGCCAGGGCATCGAGGTCAGCCCGCGCGGCCGGATCACGGCAGAAGTCGTCGAGAAGTACCGGGCCGCCGGCAACTGAGCGCGCGGAAGCTGCGTTGACCAGTTGGGCACTGAGGGCGGCCCCTGACGATCCCATTCGGGCTCTTGCCCCTACGCGCCAGCGTCTGGCCGATGATCACCGACCGGCGTGCAACTAGAGCTCGACCGGCTCGAGTAGTTGCGGGCGATTGTTCCGCACGTTACCCACCGCCTTCCCACACGGCCGCCGGACATGACGCGGCCGGGGCATCGCGGCGACCATCTCAGGCAGGTCGGCCAGATTGAGTGATGTGCGGACTGAACCAGTCGTCGGGCATGTCCCCGCCAGGACGGTGGGCTGCATCGTGCACGTGTCCCAAGGGCGTCGGACGCCATGGTCGTGAGGACGGTGGCGGTCCACCGCCCTCTCCGAGTGATCGTCCGGCAGCTCGGGGGCCCCCTCCACCAGCGGACTTCATGCGGTAACTCACGTGCTACCGGCGCTCTAGATCCGTGAATTTCAAGGCAGTCATCCGCAGATCGACTCGCCGAAACCTCGGTGTACGTGCGCTAGAGCGACGATCCGTGATCCGGCCCGCGAGGGGCTGGCGAGCAGTTCGAACCTCACCTCCGCCAACGCTAGCCGGCGCGTCCCCGGCGCCCGGGCGGCAGTAGTCCGCGGGCGCGAGCTTTCGCGACCCAGCCTTGGGCGGTGCTGAGTGCGACGCCGCTGAGCTCGGCCATGGTCGCCGAGGGGTTGGTGTCGCCGTTCGCTGTGAGGCGGCCGTGCTGGAGTGCGACGAGTTCGTAGAAGTCGGGGGTTTGTTTGGGGTCGCCGAGTGGTTTGAGCAGGTCCCGTTCAGCGATCTTGCGACCGCTTGGGAGCTCGATCTTGCCGCCGGTGAGGGTGTGAGTCCGCTTCATGGCGAACAGCCGCTGGTTGATCGCTGCTTCGATGCGCGCGGTCGGTAGCTCTCGCAGCAGCTGGCTGGTGATCGGGTCTCCGGGCCGCCAGGGCAGGTAGACGACGCCGGTGATGCGGACCTCCTCGGGGACGTTGAGCAGCTGGCGCTGGAGCCTGATGTAGACCCGCGTCGCCGTGGCGGTGTGTTCGATGTAGCGCCAGCGGCCGTCGACGGTCTCGTTCTGCTCGGAGCCCATGCGTGCCTGGCGCTGCTCGTCATCGACGGTTTGGTCGTCGTAGCCGAGCAGTGCGTCGATCTCGGCGCTGGCGTCGTCGGGTCGCTCGCCGGGGAAGCGGTTCGGGAGGTGCCAGCCGGCTGGCAGGTCGTCCTGGACGAGCAGGCCGTCGTAGGTCTGATCGCCGGGCACGCGCGGAACTGTCGGCATGCCAGCAGCGTATATGGGACAAGCCCGCAACTCATGTACTTGCCGCTACGTGAGCCCTTGTGATCTAATGTCGCGTACCTGCCAGAACGTGAAGTACAGGCGATGAGCGATGCGCACCGGGGAAGGTGACGGCTCCATGGCGGACAACAACGGAACGCCCCGGCCGGGCGGCGCACCGGGCGTAAGTGCTCGTACACGCGGCCCGGTGTCACACTGGAGAGCACCGGACGGTCAGATCGAGGTGGTTCGGAACATCCCGAACGACTACCGCCCGCCGCACGATGCGCTGGTCATCTTCGCCGGCATCCTTCTGCGAGTCGCCGGGGAACAGCGGGTCGGGCGGGCGTGAAAGGCAGCGTGAGCCATGGACCTCGCCTTTCTCGGGCGCGTCTCCACCGAGGACGCGCAGGACCCCGAGGCATCCCGAATGTGGCAGCTCGCGCGCGCCCGCGACCTCGTAGGGCCGCTCGGGCACCGCATCGTGGTCGAGTTCTTCGACGTCGGGCAGTCCCGGTCGCTGCCGTGGAAGCGGCGCCCGGAGGCGAGTGCGCTGCTGGAGGAGATCAAGCGGCCTGACCGCCGGTTCGACGGCATCGTGATCGGGGAGCCGCAGCGAGCCTTCTACGGTCACCAGTTCGCGATGACCTTCCCCGTGCTCACGTACTACGGCTGTGCGCTGTTCGTGCCGGAGGTCGGCGGTCGGGTGGATCCCGATTCCGAGGCGCACGAGATCATGATGGGCCTGTTTGGCGGCATGTCGAAGGGGGAGCGGTCGCGGATCCAGAAGCGCACTCGCACCGCGATGCACGAGCTGGCGGCCCGCACCGACCGTCGGCTTGGCGGGCGGCCGCCGTACGGCTACATGCTCGCCGACGCCGGGCCGCACCCCAACCCCTCGCGGGCTGCCACTGGTCAACGGCGCCACAAGCTCGTCCCGGATCCCGTCACCGCGCCGGTCGTCGTGAAGATCTTCGAGTGGGGCGCCGCTGGCGATGGCCTGCGCGCGATCGCACAACGGCTCACGGACCAGGGAGCGCCCTCGCCGTCGGCGCACGACCGGCGGCGCAACCCGCACCGTGATCCGCGTGGCTGGTCCCATGCGACCGTCCGCACGATCCTGACCAATCCCGTCTACACGGGGTACAGGTACTGGGGGAAGCAGGAGAAGTTCGAGCAGCTCCTCGATGTCGAGGACGTCGCGGCCGGGAACGTCACCCGCATGCGCTGGCGCGACCGGTCCGAGTGGATCCGGCCCGCCGGGCCGACCCACGAAGCGATCATCGACCCCGTCCTGTGGGAGACCGTCGCCGGTCGCTTCCAGGCCGCGGCCCGCCAGGGCGCGAGTCCCGGAAGCGGCCGCTACGTCCCCCGGCGACCGCGCAACGCCCAGCGCATCTACCCGCTGGCAGGCCGCGTCGTTTGCGCGTACTGCGACCATCGGCTGTCAGGAAACTTCAACAGGTCGACGGCGAAGGACCGGACCGACGGCCGCGTGCTGTACCGCTGCGAGTTCGACAAACGATTCGCGGTGCCAGCCGACCTCGCGGACCACCCGCCGGTCACGCTGCGGCAGGATGCGATCTTCGCGGCACTGGACGCGGACCTCGCCGAGGTGTTCTCGGACCCGCGCGCGCTGGCAGCGGCCCTCCTCGCCGAGGACCGCACGTCCGCCGAGCAGCGATCGCTGCACGAGCGCCGTCGTCGCCTGCAGGAGGAGATCGAGAACCTCGTTGGTTTCATCGCCAAGGGAACAGCCTCCGACGCCATCGCCGCCGCCCTGGCCGCCAAGGAGGCCGAGCTCGCGCAGACCAAGCAGCGCCTCACCGAGATCGCCAGACCCCGCAAGAAGGTCGACCCTGGCGAGATCGTCGCCGCGCTCGAGCTGATCGGCGGCGCCGTCGGGGCCCTGGCCCAGGCCACGGACGCGGAGCGCCGCGACCTCTACAACGCTCTCGACCTGCGCATCCGCTACGACGCAACGAAAAAGCGGGCTCACTACACAGTGAGCCCGCTCCTATCCGCCACGCGTGTGGATAGTCGTGTCCGGAGGGGGACTTGAACCCCCACGCCCGATAAAGGGCACTAGCACCTCAAGCTAGCGCGTCTGCCTATTCCGCCACCCGGACAGGTGGTGCTGCCGGCCGGTCTGACGTGGCCTTTCGGCCCCGTCACCCTCCCGGGCAACGTCGTAAAAGATAGCACGGTCCCAGGGGCGCCTTCGAACCCGTCAGGCCCGGAACGGCCCCGAAGTGACCGACCCCACAGCCGTAGCCGCCCTCCGGTCCGCGGGCCCGGGACGGGCCCGCGCGCCGTCCCGTCCCGGGCCGGCCCGCCTGCCCGCGACGGGTGCCCGAGACGCCGTCGGCGAGCCCGGCCGGCACGTTGTGAGGGGCTCCCACGCTGCGCGCCGCGCCCCGCACGCCGGGGAGCCGACGCCCGGACCGGGCCGTCCGCCCCGGTACCGTCGGGGTCATGGAACCCTTCGCGCTGCGCTCGTCCGACGGCACGCTCCTGCTGTCCGTCCCGACCGCCGAGGACGTCGACCGCATCGCCGCGGTCTGCGCCGAGGCCGACATCCAGCGGTGGACGACCGTGCCCAGCCCGTACACCCGGGCCGACGCCGAGGGCTTCGTCACCACGGTGGTCCCCGACGGCTGGCGGGCCGGCTCGCCGACCTGGGCGGTGCGCACCGTGGCGGACGGCGTCGCCCGGCTCGTGGGCATGGTGGGCCTGCACGCGGTGGCCCACGGCAAGGGGGAGCTCGGGTACTGGCTCGCCGCCGACGCCCGCGGCCGCGGGATCATGACCCGCGCGGTCGGCGTCGTCCTCGACGCGGCCTTCGACCGGCTCGGGCTGCACACCGTGGCCTGGCGCGCCGACGTCGACAACTGGCCCTCCTGGAAGGTCGCCTGGCGCAACGGCGTGCGCAAGGAGGGCACCGTGCGCGCCCTCAACCCGCGCCGGGGCGCGTGGACGGACGGCTGGATCGGCACCATCCAGCGCGACGACCCGCGCGAACCCGTCGATGCCTGGGACGGGCCCGCCGGGGAGCGCGCCGTCGCGACGGCGCAGCCCACGCCCGGCACGGCCGGCGCGGCGACGGCGCAGGCCGTACCCGCGGCGAACCCGCGCGACCCCGAGGCGCTCGTGCGCCAGTTCCACGACACCTACCACCTGCCGGTGGTCACCGACCCGCCGAGCGTGGACCGCGACCGCGTCCACATGCGCATGGCGCTGGTGGCCGAGGAGCTCGCCGAGCTCGTCGAGGCGGTCTACGGCGAGGCGGCCGGCGCCGAGATGTCGGCGGCCTTCACCCGGGCGGTCGCGGCCGACGACGGCACCCGCGACACCGTCGAGGCCGCCGACGCCCTGGGCGACCTGACCTACGTCGTCTACGGCATGGCGCTGGAGTGCGGCATCCCGCTCGACGAGGTGCTCGCCGAGATCCAGGCGTCCAACCTCTCCAAGCTCGGCGCGGACGGCCGGCCGATCTACCGCGAGGACGGCAAGGTGCTCAAGGGCCCGGGGTTCTTCCCCCCGGACATCGCCGGCGTGCTCGCCCGGCGCGGGTACCAGCCCGGAGCCCGTCGCTGAGCAGGTGACGGTTCGGCGGGGCGCGCGCCTCGGCGTGGGGGGCCGCGCGCGAGGCGCGGCCCCATTCGAGACCGAGGCAGTGTCGAAAGGGAGCGGCTCGGCGCCCGAGGGGCACAATGAGCGCCATGCCTGAGACCTCCGCGCACGTCGGGGACGCCCTGCTCGACGCCGCCAACCCCTTCGCCGCGCCGTCCCCGCTGCCCTACGGCCTGCCGGACTTCCGCGCGGTGCGCATCGAGCACCTGCGCCCGGCCATCGCCGCCGGCATGGCGGGCCAGCGCGCCGAGTGGGAGGCGGTGGCCACCGACGCCGCCGTGCCGGACGTGGCCAACACCCTCGAGCGCATCGAACGGTCCGGGCGGCTGCTGCGCCGGGCGATGACGGTCTTCCACACCCTGGTCAGCGCCGTGGGCGGGGAGGAGATCCACGCCCTGGAGTCCGAGGTCGCCCCGCTGCTCGCCGCGCACGGGGACGCCTTCTGGCTCGACCGGCGCATCTACGACCGGCTGGAGTCCCTCGCGAACGCCGGTCCGCTGCTCGACCTCGACGCCGAGACGTCCTGGCTGCTGCACACCTACCGCAAGAACTTCGTCCGCGCCGGCATCCGCCTCGACGACGACGAGCAGCAGCGGCTGCGCGCGCTCAACGCCCGCATCGTGACCCTGGAGACGGAGTTCTCCCAGCGGGTGGTCAAGGCGATGGAGGCGGGCGCCGTCCGCGTCGACGACCCGGCCGAGCTGGCCGGGCTCGACGAGGGCACCATCGCCGCCCTCGCCCGCGCCGCCGCCGACCGGGCCGGCTCCACCCTGACCATGCCCGGCGGCGGGTACCTCATCCCGCTCATGCTGCCCACCCAGCAGCCCCTGCTCGCCCGCGCCGCCCACCCGGGGCTGCGCGCCCGCCTGCTGGAGGCCTCCCGCACCCGCGGCACCGGGGTCGACCCCGCCTCGGACACGCGGGCAGCCCTGCTCGAGATCGCCCGGCTGCGCGCCGAGCGGGCCGCGCTGCTCGGCTACCCCCATCACGCCGCCTACGTCGTCGAGGACAACACCGCGGGCAGCGCCACGGCGGTCAACGAGATGCTCGCCCGCCTCGCCCCGCCCGCCGTGCGCAACGCCCGCCGCGAGGCCGCCGAGCTGCAGGCCGTGCGCGCGGCCGACCCCACCGCCCCGGCCGGCGAGCTGGCGGCGTCGGACTGGGTCTACGAGGCCGAGCGGCTGCGCAAGGAGCGCTTCTCCGTCGACGACGACGTGCTGCGCCCCTACCTCGAGCTCGGCCGGGTGGTCGAGCAGGGCGTGTTCTACGCGGCGCACCGGCTCTACGGGCTCACGTTCCACCCCCGGCCGGACCTGCCCGGCTACGCCGACGGGGTGCACGTGTGGGAGGTGCGCGAGGAGGACGGCCGCGGGCTGGGCCTGTTCGTCGGCGACTACTACGCCCGGCCGGGCAAGCGGGGCGGGGCCTGGATGCACAGCCTCGTCGACCAGTCCCACCTGCTCACCGAGCGCCCGGTGGTGGTCAACAACCTCAACGTCACCCCGCCGCCGCCCGGGCAGCCCACGCTGCTGACATGGGACGAGGTGCGCACCTGCTTCCACGAGTTCGGCCACGCCCTGCACGCCCTGTTCTCCGACGTGCGCTACCCCTCGCTGTCCGGCACCGCCGTCCCGCGCGACTTCGTGGAGTACCCCTCCCAGGTCAACGAGATGTGGATGACGCACCCCGAGGTGGTCGCCCGCTTCGCCCGCCACCACGCGACCGACGAGCCGCTGCCGGGCGAGCTGCTCGAGAAGCTGCTGTCGCTGGGCAGCTACGGCGAGGGGTTCGCGACCACCGAGTACCTCGGCGCGGCCCTGCTCGACCAGGCCTGGCACCAGGTCGCCCCGGGCCAGGTGCCCGCCGAGCCGGGCGAGGTCGAGGCCTTCGAGCGCGAGGCCCTGGAGCGGGCCGGCGTCCACCTCGACCTCGTCCCGCCGCGGTACCGCTCGACCTACTTCAACCACACCTTCGGCGGCGGCTACGACGCCGGCTACTACTCCTACATCTGGTCCGAGGTGCTCGACGCCGACACGGTGGAGTGGTTCAAGGAGCAGGCCCGCGACGACGACGGCGGCCTCAACCGCGCCGCCGGGCAGCGCTTCCGCGAGGCGTTGCTCTCCCGGGGGTACTCCGAGGACCCGCTCGACTCCTTCCGGGAGCTGCGCGGCCGCGACGCGCGCATCGACCCGCTGCTGGTGCGCCGGGGGCTGACCGATTGACGGAGCCGAGCCACCTCACCGCGCCCGCCGGGCGGAGCCGGTGCCCGTGACCTAGTGTTCAGCGGGTCGAACGACCGGTCTCCGGGCATCCGCGAGTGGGGAGCCGCGCGTGTCGAGCCTGTCCCTGCCCGTCCTGCTGCTGATCTTCGCCGCGGCCGCCGCGGCGGTGTGGGTCGCCGGCATCCAGCTGCCGAACCAGACCGACGTGCTGGCCACCCGCCTGCACCTGGGCGCGGCGCTGGGCGGGCTGATCCTGCTGGCCGTCGCCACCAACCTGCCCGAGATCGCCATCGTCACCAGCGCCGCCCTGTCCGGCAACGTCGGGGTGGCGGTGGGCAACATCCTCGGCGGCATCGCCATCCAGACCGTCGTGCTGGTGGCGCTGGACGCCTTCGGCGTACGCGGGAGGCAGCCGTTGACCTACCGCGCCGCGTCGCTGGTCCTGGTGCTCGAGGCGCTGCTCGTGGTGGCCGTCCTCGCGGTGGTCGTCGCCGGCTCCCAGCTCCCGTCGGGCCTGATCGCCTTCCGCCTCGCTCCCGCGCCGGTCCTCATCCTGATCCTGTGGGTGACGGGCCTGGTGCTGCTGCGGCGGGCCGGAACGGGCCTGCCCTGGCACGAGTCCGGGCAGGCGCCCGGCGGACAGGAGCGCCCCCGCGGGCACTCTCAGCAGCAGACCGAGCAGGAGGCCCGGGAGAAGGGCACCAGCACCGCCAGGTCGGCGACGATCTTCGCCGTCGCGGCCCTGGTGACCCTCGGCGCCGGCGTCGTCCTGGAACGCAGCGGCGACGCGATCGCGAGCGACATCGGCCTGTCCGGGGTGCTCTTCGGTGCCACCGTCCTGGCCGCCGCCACCTCCCTGCCGGAGCTGTCGACGGGGCTGACGTCCGTGCGCCACGAGGACCAGCTCGCCGTCAGCGACATCTTCGGCGGCAACGCGTTCCTGCCGGTGCTCTTCCTGCTGGCCACCGTCCTGTCGGGCCAGGTGGTGCTCCCGCAGGCGCAGGCCCCCGACATCTATCTCACCGCCCTGGCGATCCTCCTGACCCTGGTCTACGCCACCGGGCTGATCTTCCGGCCCACGCGGCAGGTGGCGCGCATGGGCGTCGACTCGCTGGTGGTGCTGGTCCTCTACGCCGTGGGCGTGGCCGGGCTGTTCGTCGTCGCCGGCTGACGTCGCCCACGGCCGCGTGACGGAGCTGCGCCGTCGCCCGCCCCGTCGCCCACGGCCGCGCCGTCGGCCGGCGTGCGGGCCCGGGCTGCGCCGTCGGCCCGCGTGCCGACCTCAACGGGCCGTCCCATGATGGAGACGGGTCGGCGACGGCGTGCCGACCCCCCGGTGCCCGTCCGGGCGCCGCGCCCACGGCGCACCACGTGCCCAGGGGGTTCCCATGGCCCAGCCCGCCGACGCACCCGCCCGCCTCTCCCGCTCGCACCGCACCGGCCTGCTCGGGGCCATGTTCCTCATGGCCACCAGCGCCATCGGGCCCGGGTTCATCACCCAGACCACCAACTTCACCGTCCAGCTCGGGGCGGCGTTCGCGTTCGCCATCCTCGCCTCGGTGGTGGTGGACATCTGCGTCCAGCTCAACGTCTGGCGGGTCATCGGGATCACCGGCCTGCGCGCGAACGAGCTCGGCAACCGGGTGCTGCCCGGGGTGGGGGTGGTCCTCGCCGTCCTCGTCTTCGCCGGCGGGCTGGTCTTCAACATCGGCAACACCGCCGGTGGCGGCCTCGGCATCAACGCCATGACGGGGCTGAACACCACCGCCGGCGGGGTGATCACGGCCGCGATCGCGATCGCGGTGTTCCTCAGCCGCCGCGCCGGCATCGCCATGGACCGGATCGTCGTGGTCCTCGGGGCGCTGATGATCCTGCTGACGCTCTATGTCGCCATCGAGTCCGGGCCCCCGGTCGGGCAGGCGCTGAAGAACATGGTCGCCCCGGACCAGGTGAACTTCTTCGTCATCACCACCCTCATCGGCGGCACCGTGGGCGGGTACATCACCTACGCGGGCGCCCACCGGATGATCGACACCGGCGTCCACGGCCCGGACAGCGTCAGGTACATCAGCCGCGGCTCGATCGCGGGCGTGATCGTCACCGGCGTCATGCGCTTCCTGCTCTTCCTGGCGATCTTCGGCGTCGTGGCCGGCGGGGCCAAGCTGGTGGGGGAGAACCTCGCGGCGCAGGCGTTCGGCGTCGCGGCCGGCGAGCTCGGCATGCGCCTGTTCGGGGTGATCCTGTGGGCCGCCTCGATCACCTCGGTCATCGGCGCGGCGTACACCTCCATCACCTTCGTCACGAAGCCCACCGCCAGCCACCGCACCCGCAGCCTGCTCACGTGCCTGTTCATCGCCGTCAGCGCCATCGTGTTCGTCCTCGTGGGGCAGGCCCCCTCGGCGCTGCTCATCTTCGCCGGCGCCTTCAACGGGCTGATCCTGCCCATCGGCTTCGCCGTCATCCTGTGGGTGGCGTGGCGACGCCGGGACCTGCTGCACGGGTACCGCTACCCGCGCTGGCTGCTGGTCCTCGGGGTGCTCGCCTGGCTGCTCACCCTGTACTTCGGCTACAACTCCTTCGCCGGCATCTCGGCCCTGTGGACGTGATCGCGATGACCTCCTCGACCCTCGCCCCCGGCCTGGCCGACGCCGCCCGCCTCACCCCGGCCGAGGCCCGGTCCCGCTTCCGCGCCGGCCTCGTGACCCCCACCGCCGGGTGGTCGCGCGGCTACGCCCAGGCCAACCTCATCGCCGTGCCACGGGAGTACGCCTTCGACATGCTGCTCTTCGCCCAGCGCAACCCCAAGCCCTGCCCGGTGCTCGGGGTCCTCGACGCCGGCGAGGTCGCCGGGCCGCTGCTCGCCGGCGGCGACGTCCGCACCGACCTGCCCCTGTACACCGTCTACGCCGACGGCGAGAAGGTCACCGACACCCCGGACGTGCGCGAGCACTGGCGCGACGACCTGGTGGCCTTCCTCGTCGGGTGCAGCTTCACGTTCGAGACCGCGCTGCAGGACGCCGGCATCCGCATCGCCCACATCGCGCAGGGCACCAACGTGCCGATGTACCGCACCACCCGCCGCTGCGCGAGCGCCGGGGCGCTGTCCGGACCGCTGGTGGTCTCCATGCGTCCCATCCCCGCCGGCCAGGTGGCCGACGCCGTGCGCATCACCTCCCGCTACCCGGCCGTGCACGGCGCCCCGGTGCACGTGGGCGACCCGGGGGCGCTGGGCATCCGCGACCTCGACGCGCCCGACTTCGGCGACCCGGTGGCGATCGGCCCGGGAGAGCTGCCGGTGTTCTGGGCGTGCGGGGTCACCCCGCAGGCCGCGGTCATGGAGTCCCGGCCGCCGCTGGCGATCGGGCACGCGCCGGGCCACATGCTCGTCACCGACGTCAAGGACGCGGCCTACCAGGTGCCGTGATCGCCGTCGACATCCGGGTGCCGGTGGGCCGGCCGGTGCCCGAGGTGGTGGACTTCGTCGCCGGGTGCGAGCGGGCGGGGTTCCACGGCGTGGGGATCCACGACCACCACCACTCCGGCCGCGACGTCTACGTCACCCTGGCGCTCGCGGCCGCGGCCACCGCCCGCCTCGTGCTGTACCCGGCGACGACCAACCCCGTCACCCGCCACCCGCTGGTGCTCGCCGCCACCGCGAACGCGCTGACCGAGGTCGCCCCCGGGCGGGTGCTGCTCACGCTCGCCCCCGGCTTCCTGTCCGTGGAGCGGGCGGGGGAGCCGCGTGCGCGCCGGGCCTACCTCGGGGAGGTCGTCACCGCCGTGCGGCGCCTGCTCGCCGGCCAGGTGGCCGCCTTCGAGGGCCACGAGCTGCGCATGAACAACACCACCACGCCGCCCGCCCGGGTGCTCGTCCTCGCCTCCGGGCCCCGCATGCTCGAGCTCGCCGGTGAGGTCGCCGACGGCGTGCTCATGCTCGCCGGGCTCGACCCCCAGGCTGTCGCGGTCGCCCGCTCGCACGTGGCCGCCGGCGCCCGCCGGGCGGGCCGCGACCCGGCGGCGCTGGAGGAGATCCTCATCGTCCCCACCGCCGTCGCCCCCTTCGAGGAGGCCCAGGCGTGGCCGCGGCGCTGGTTCCGGCCCGGCCGGCCCTTCCTCGCCTACCCCAGCCCCGCCAACCTCCACTGGCTGCGCGTCGCGGGCCTGGACGTCCCCGAGGACCACCGGCCCGAGGACCTCACGCCCGCGCTCGCGGCCCGCGTGTGCGACGCGCTGGGCCTGTTCGGCCCGGCCGAGCACTGCGCCGAGCGGCTGCTGCGGGCGCGGGCGGAGACCGGGGCGGAGCACGTCTTCCTCTTCCCGGCCCACACCGAGGCCACCGGGTACGACCTGCCCGTTGCGGAGGTGGCGGCGTTCCGGGACGTCATCGGGCCGCGTCTGGCGGCCGCGGGGTGAGGAGCGGGGCGGCGCCGTGCGGCCACCGGGCGTCGGGCCGCCCGCGCTCAGCCCTCGATGACCGCGAGGGCGGCCCCGGTGTCCACGTGCTCCCCGGCCGCCACCCGCGGCTCGACGACGCCGTCGCGGTGCGCCACCAACCGGGTCTCCGTCTTCATCGCCTCGAGCAGGACGACGGCGTCGCCCCGGGCGACCTGCTCACCGGGCTCGACGAGCCACCGCACGACCGTGCCGCCCATCGGCGCCGTCAGGACGGCCGCGTCCGCCGGGGCAGCCGCCGCGCCGTCGTGGGAGCCGGCCCCGTCGGCGCCGCCGGAGGCCAGGCCCGCGAGCAGGTCCGCGGGCAGCCCGAGGACCACCCGGCGGCCGTCGACGTCGAGGACCACACGCCGCCGCCCGGCGGGGGAGCTGTCGTGGAAGTCCGGATCTGCCGCGACCCGCTCGCGGAACTCCTGCTCGATCCACGTCGTGTAGACGCCGAGGTGGTCCGGGGCGGTGAAGTCCGGGTCGCGCAGGACGGCCCGGTGGAAGGGCAGTACCGTCGCCACACCGGCGATCTCCATCTCTGCCGCGGCCCGGCGCGCCCGGCGCAGCGCCTCCTGCCGGTCCCGGCCGTGCACGACGACCTTGGCGAGCAGGGAGTCGAAGTGCGGGGAGACCACCGAGCCCTGCCGCACCCCGGTGTCCAGGCGGACCCCGGGCCCGCTCGGCGCGACGAACGCGGTGATCGTGCCGGTCGAGGGCAGGAACCCGCGGCCCACGTCCTCGGCGTTGATGCGCAGCTCGATGGCGTGCCCCGACGGCTCGGGGTCCGCCCGCACGGGCACCTCCTGCCCGTCGGCGACGGCGAGCTGGGCGCGGACCAGGTCGATGCCGGTGGTGGCCTCGGTGACCGGGTGCTCGACCTGCAGGCGGGTGTTGACCTCGAGGAACGTCAGGTCGCCGCCGGCACCGAGGAGGAACTCGACCGTCCCGGCGCCGACGTACCCGACCTCGGCGCAGATGGCGCGCGCGCTGTCGTGGACCCGGCGGCGCTGCTCCGCGGTGAGGAAAGGGGCAGGTGCCTCCTCGACGAGCTTCTGGTGGCGGCGCTGCAGCGAGCAGTCGCGGGTGCCCATGACCACGACGTTTCCGTGGGTGTCGGCAAGGACCTGGGCCTCGACGTGCCGGGGCCGGTCGAGGAACCGCTCGACGTAGCACTCGTCACGGCCGAAAGCTGCCCGGGACTCTCGCTGGGCGGAGGCGAAGGCGTCCTCGACGTCGTCGAGGTGGTGGACCACCCGCATGCCGCGCCCACCGCCGCCGAAGGCGGCCTTGATGACGACAGGGACGCCGTGCGTCTCGGCGAACCGGCGCGCCTCGATTGCGGAGGGGACGGGCCCGTCGCTGCCCGCCACGAGCGGGGCGCCGACCCGCCGGGCGAGCTCACGGGCCTCCACCTTGTCGCCGAGCACGCGGATCGCCTCGGGCGGCGGGCCGATCCAGGTCAGCCCGGCGTCCAGCACGGCCTGGGCGAACCCGGCGTTCTCGGAGAGGAACCCGTAGCCGGGGTGGACGGCGTCGGCGCCGCTGCGGCGAGCCACCTCCAGCAGGCGGGCGATGTCGAGATAGGTCTCGGTCGCCGAGGAGCCGGGCAGGTTGTAGGCCTCGTCGGCCAGCAGCGCGTGCGGGGCGGCGGCGTCGGGGTCGGCGTAGACGGCCACCGAGGCGAGCCCGGCGTCGGCGCAGGCGTGCACGACGCGGAGGGCGATCTCGCCGCGGTTGGCGATGAGGACCTTGCGCACGGCTCTCCTTCTCGAGGGTTCAGGACGACGGGGCGAGGACGAACCGCAGGGAGTCGCCGGGCCGCACCTGGGCGAGCCGGTCGAGGTCGGCGGTGCGGACGACGGCGATGACGGGGTAGCCGCCGGAGGTGGGGTGGTCGGCGAGGAACACCACCGGCAGGCCCGAGGCCGGCACCTGCACGGCGCCGGCGACGGTGCCCTCGCTGGGCAGCTCCTCGGTGCGGGTGCGCGCCAGCGGCTCGCCGTCCAGGCGCAGCCCGACCCGGTTGGACCGGTCGGTCACCGCCCAGTCCTGCCGGCACAGCGACGCCAGCGCGTCGGCGGCGAACCAGCCTTCGCGGGGGCCGGGGACGACGGCGACCGTGACCGGCCCGTCGGCCCACGCCGGGGCGGGGTCCGGCGCCGCGACGACGGCGCCCGGTCGCGGCGGCCGGACCGGCAGGACGGCACCGGCCTCGAGCGGGGCGGGGCCCAGCCCGGACATCGTGTCGGTCGCGCGGCTGCCCAGGACCGGCGCGAGGTCCAGCCCGCCGCGCACCGCGACGTAGGAGCGCAGCCCGGCGCGGGGTGGGCCGAGGGCGAGGACCTCCCCGTCGCGCAGCGCGAACGGGGCGTCGGTGGGCGGGCGGCGCACGCCGCCGTCACCCTCGACGGTCAGCGCCGCGGGGGCCCCGGTCACGGCGAGCACCTGGTCGCCGTCGGCGCGCAGCCGCAGCCCGCTCGGCACCGTCTCGACCACCGCCGCGTCGCGCGGGTTGCCGACGAGGCGGTTGGCCCGCACGGCGGCGCCGCGGTCCACCGCCCCGGACGGGCACACGCCCAGGTCGAGGTAGCCCGGGCGGCCCAGGTCCTCCACCAGGCTCTGCAGCCCCGGCGCCTCGACGACGAGGGCCCCACCCCGCCCCGGTGGCGAGACGTCAACTCCGTCACGAGACGTCATCTCCGGCGTGAGCGACGGGCGCGCCTGCCCGGTGGCGCTGCCGGACGCGGGCTCGGCGGGGTCAACCGCCTCGACCACCTCCCGCACGGCCCGGTAGCGCACCCGGGCGCCGGGCCGCACGAGCGCGGGCTGAGGGCGCGCGAGGTCCCACATCCGTGCGCCGGTGCGGCCGATGAGCTGCCAGCCGCCGGGGGACTCGCGCGGGTAGACGGCGGAGAACCCGCCGGCGAGGGCGACGGACCCGGCCGGCACGGCCGTGCGCGGGGTGTCTCGGCGGGGCACGTCCAGGTCGTGGTTCTCCCCGACGAGGTAGGCGAAGCCCGGCGCGAAGCCACCGAAGGCGGCCGTCCACACCTGCCCGGTGTGGGCGCGCACCACCCCCTCCGGGCTCAGCCCGGTCAGCTCGGCCACGACGGCGAGGTCCTCGCCGTCGTACACCGTGTCGATCTCGACCAGCGGGCCTTCCCGGGCGTCGCCGGGCTCCGCGGTCAGCGCGGCGACCTCCCGGGCCAGCGACGCGACCGCGGAGGGCGCCTCGGCCACGACCATGACCGTCCTCGCGGCGGCCAGGACGTCACGCTGGCCGGGCAGCGGGCGGCGCTGGAGGGTGGCGTGCAGGTCGATGACCTCCTGGAGGTCGTCGCACTCGGCGAGGACCGCCCGGTCCCCGACCGGCCGGACCTGGCGCCGGGGCGGGCCGGTCACAGGAAGCTCGTCACCGGCACGCCCGCCTCCTCCAGGGCGGCGCGCACGGCGGTGGCGATGGCGACGGCGCCGGGGGTGTCGCCGTGCACGCAGACGCTCTCGGCGTCGACGGTGATCGTCTGGCCGTCCACGGTCTCCACCGTCGAGTCGGTGGCCATCTGCACCACCCGGGCGGCGATCGCCTCGGGGTCGTGGATGACCGAGCCCTCCATCCGGCGGGAGACCAGCGAGCCGTCGGCGTTGTACGCCCGGTCGGCGAAGGCCTCGACGACCGCGCGCAGCCCCGCCGCCTCGGCCTCGCGCTGGATGACGCTGCCCGGCAGCACGAGGATCGGCAGGGACTCGTCCACGGTGCGGATGGCCTCGACCACCGCACGGGCCTGCTGCTCGTGCTTGGCGATGGTGTTGTACAGGGCGCCGTGGGGCTTGACGTAGCGCACGGTGGTCCCGGCGGCGGCGGCCATCGCCTGCAGGGCGCCGATCTGGTAGATGACGTCGTTGGTCAGCTCGGCGGGGGAGACGTCCATGAACCGCCGGCCGAAGCCGGCCAGGTCGCGGTAGGCCACGTGCGCCCCCACGGTGACGCCCTCCCGGGCGGCCGCCGCGCAGGTCGCGCGCGCGACGACCGGGTCGCCGGCGTGGAAGCCGCAGGCCACGTTGGCGCTCGAGACGACGCGCATGATCGACTCGTCGTCGCCCATCGTCCAGGAGCCGAAGGACTCGCCGACATCGCTGTTGAGGTCCATGCCACGATTCTCCGCCACCGGGCGGCGGTCCGTCCTGCGGGGCCACAGGGCGGCGGTCCGTCCTGCGAGCGGCCCGGTCGGTAGCCTGGCGGCATGAGTGCCGAGCCCGCCCCCACCGCCTCGTCCGCCACGACCCGTGCCGAGGGCCCCGGGACCCCGCGCCCGGAGGACGAGGTCGTCGGCATCTGCCAGGACCTCATCCGCATCGACACCTCCAACTACGGCGACGGGTCCGGGCCGGGGGAGCGGGCGGCGGCCGAGCACGTCATGGGGCTGCTCACCGAGGTGGGCTGGGACCCCGAGCTGGTCGAGTCGGCGCCGGGCCGGGCCAGCGTGCTGCTGCGCATCCCCGGCACGGACCCGGACCGCGGCGCCCTGGTGGTGCACGGGCACACCGACGTCGTCCCCGCCGAGGCGGCCGACTGGTCGGTCGACCCCTTCGCCGGGGAGATCCGCGACGGCATGGTGTGGGGCCGCGGCGCCGTGGACATGAAGGACATGGACGCGATGATCCTCGCGCTCGTGCGCGACATGGGGCGCACGGGGTGGCGTCCGGCGCGCGACCTGGTCGTGGCGTTCCTCGCCGACGAGGAGGCCGGCGGCCACTTCGGCGCCCACTGGCTGGTCGACCACCGCCCGGAGGTGTTCGACGGCGCCACCGAGGCGATCAGCGAGGTCGGCGGGTACTCGGTGGAGGTCGACGGGCGGCGGGTGTACCTGCTGCAGACGGCGGAGAAGGGCCTGGCGTGGCTGCGGCTGCTGGCCGAGGGCACGGCGGGGCACGGCTCGCAGGTCAACGAGGACAACGCGGTGACCCGCCTCGCCGGCGCGATCCACCGCATCGGCGCCCACTCCTGGCCGATGCACCTGACCGGGACGGTGCGCCAGCTCCTGACCGGGGTGGCGGAGCTGACCGGCACCACCTTCGACCCCGAGGACCCCGAGGGCATCGCGCGGCTGGTCGACGCGCTCGGCCCGGCGAAGAAGTTCGTCGGCGCCACCCTGCGCACCGGCGCCAACCCCACCCAGCTCAACGCCGGGTACAAGGCGAACGTCATCCCCGGCGCCGCGACGGGCGCCGTCGACCTGCGGCCGGTGCCGGGGGAGGAGGACCAGGCCCGGGCGATGATCGCGGAGCTGGCCGGGCCGGGCGTGCGGATCGAGGCCCTGCACGAGGACGCCGGGATCGAGGCACCGTTCGAGGGGCACCTCGTCGACGCGATGGTCGCCGCCATCGACGCGTTCGACCCCGGGGCGCAGGTGCTGCCCTACATGCTCTCGGCGGGAACGGACAACAAGGCGCTGGGCCGGCTGGGCATCACCGGCTACGGCTTCGTCCCGCTGCGCCTCCCGGCGGACATGGACTTCCCGGGGATGTTCCACGGCGTCGACGAGCGGGTGCCGGTCGACGCGCTGCAGTTCGGCACGCGGGTGCTCGAGCGGCTGCTGCGTACCTGCTGACCCCGTTTGGAGCGCGAGACGTCAAGTGGTGCGCGAGGTGTCAAGTGGTGCGCGAGACGTCAAGTGGTGCGCGAGGTGTCAAGTGGTGCGCGAGAAGTCAAGTTCTGCGCGAGGTGTCGCGCGCGGATGGAGCCGGACCGGCGCGGAGACCGCCGCGGGCGTGGCCCCGTCCTGCTCGCGGACGGGGGCACGCCGGTGCTCAAGTTGACGCCTCGTGCTCAAGTTGACGTCTCACGCACAACTTGACGTCTCGCCGCACGAGGAAGGGGTCAGAGGGTGCTGGCCACCTGCATCGCCTTGCGCCGCAGCCAGACCTTCCGGGCCCCGCCCACGTAGACGCGCGTGCGCGCCAGCTCCCACCGGCCGTACTCGGCCTCGTCGGTGAGCAGCCGGCGCACGTCGCCGCGGTCCACCGACGCCGGGAGGGTGACGGTGCGGTACTCGTAGTACGTCGCGTTGCGGTCTCCCCGACGCGACGCGAACGCGTGGTTCATGCTCGGCATCCCCATATGCTCCCTCCGGTCGTCCTCGGATGGTAGTCAGCAACACGTGTGCGGGAGGGGCTGTTCGCCGTCCGCGCAGGTCAGTGACGGGCTGTGCCACCCCTGCACGGGCGCTAGGCTCACGGCATGGCTATCGACCCCCGTGCTGCGCTCGACCGACTCATCGCCGCGTTCGAGGCACACTACGACGCCGTCGCCGCGGCGCAGGACAGCGACGCCCCGGCCGTCGTGGCGGCGGCGAACACCCTGATGGACGCCTTCGACACCTACGACGACGCTCTGTTCACCGGCTTCGGGGTCGACACGCCGTTCGACATCTACTCCGACGAGGACGACGAGGAGTACGACGACGAGGACGGCGAGCTCGACGAGGACGACCTCGACGGGCTCACCGAAGAGGAGTAGCGCGGACGGCCACCCGACGCGGAGCCGCGCGGCCCGCTCGCCGGCACGGGGGCCGGCGGGGCTCCCCGGTCAGAACCGCTCGGGGTAGCCCAGGTCCGGGCTGGTCACCTCGTCCAGCACCGCCCGGATGGGGGCGGGCAGCGTGAGGTCGCTCGCCGCGAGCACCCCGCGCAGCTGCCCCGCCGTGCGGGCGCCGGCGATCGCCGAGCACACCCCGGGCGCGTCGCGCACCCACGCGAGCGCCACCTCCAGCGGGGTGCGGCTCAGCCCGGACGCCGCGGTGGTCACCGCCTCGACCACGCCGTGCGCCCGCTCGTTGAGGTAGGGCTCGACGAAGCCGCGCAGGTGCGGGGAGGCCGCCCGCGAGCTCGCCGGGATCGAGTGGCGGTACTTGCCGGTCAGCACCCCGCGCCCGAGGGGCGACCAGGCCAGCACGCCGGCGCCCAGCGCCCGGGCGGCGGGCGTCAGCTCGCGCTCGATGCCGCGCTGCAGCAGGGAGTACTCCACCTCGACGGCGGCCAGTCCCGGCGCGCCCGGGCCCAGCGGGCCGGCGGGGGACAGGAGCGTGGCGGCCTGCGCCGTCGTCCACGCCGGGAAGTTCGACAGCCCCACGTACCGGCAGCGGCCCGTGCGGACCGCGTGCTCCAGGGCGCCGACCGTCTCCTCGATCGGCGTTGCCGGGTCGGGCGACTGCACCAGCCACAGGTCCAGGTGGTCGGTGCCGAGGCGGGCCAGCGAGGCGTCGAGGGTGTCGAGCAGGCTGCCGCGCGAGGCGTCGACGACGCCGCTGCCGTCGCCGGTGCGGCGGGTGCGCACCCCGGCCTTGGACACCAGCACGACGTCCTCGCGGTCGACGGCGCTGGCCAGGAGCGCGCCGATGACCTCCTCGGCGGCGCCGTCGCCGTAGGTGGCGGCGGTGTCGACGAGGGTGCCGCCGGCGTCGAGGAAGACCTCGAGCTGCTCGGCGGCCTCGTGCTCGTCGGTGTCCCGGCCCCACGTCATGGTGCCCAGCCCGACGTCGGAGACCGTCAGCCCCGTGCGACCGACCCTGCGCTGCTGCATGGGCTCACGGTATCGGCCGGGACCGGCACCTTGGTGCGCACGCCCGGCGCCGGGGCGCCGTGACGTGACCTTCGGCACGGGCCGGAGGGGGGCCTGACCGCCAGAGTGGTGTCGTAAGGTGACCGACCGTGACATGGCTGGAAGCAGTGATCCTCGGGCTCGTGCAGGGCCTTACCGAGTTCCTCCCCATCTCCTCGAGCGCGCACCTGCGCATCGTCGGCGACCTCATGGGCGCCGATCCCGGCGCGGCGTTCACGGCCATCACCCAGATCGGCACCGAGGCGGCGGTGGTCCTGTTCTTCCGCCGGGACATCGCCCGGATCATCAAGGCGTGGTTCGGCGCGCTGCCCGTGGGCCCGTGGAAGAACACCGTGCCACGGACGAACCCCGACGCCCGGATGGGCTGGTTCGTCATCGTCGGCTCCGTGCCGATCGTGGTCCTCGGGGTGCTCTTCCAGAACGCCATCGACACCACCTTCCGCAACCTCTGGATCACCGTGGTCACCCTGTCGGTCTTCGCCGTCCTGCTCGGGATCGCCGACGCCACCTCCCGGCGCACCAAGCTGCTCGACCACATGACGTGGCGCGACGCGGTGCTCTTCGGCTTCGCGCAGGCGCTGGCGCTGATCCCGGGGGTCTCGCGCTCCGGCGGCACCATCACCGCCGGCCTGCTCATGGGCTACACCCGTGAGGCCGCGGCCCGGTACTCGTTCCTGCTGGCCATCCCGGCCGTGCTCGGGTCGGGCTTCTACAAGCTGTTCACCGACGGGCTCGAGGGCGGGGTGGACCCCGGGCCGACGCTGCTCGCCACCCTCGTGGCCTTCGTCGTCGGCTACGTCGTCATCGTCTGGTTCCTCAAGCTGGTCTCTACCCACAGCTACCTGCCGTTCGTGATCTACCGGCTCGCGCTGGCCGCGGTGGTGGTCGTCCTCCTGCTCACCGGCGCCGTCGAGGCGACGTCGGCGGCGACGTCGCTCGGCTGAGCCGACGGGCGGGCGCTACATCCACCCCGAGCGCTTGAACAGCCGGCGCAGCACGAGGACGGCGACGACGAGCACCGCGAGGACCGCCGGGTAGCCGTAGGGCCAGCTCAGCTCGGGCATGTGCCGGAAGTTCATGCCGTACACGCCCGCCACCATCGTCGGCACCGCGATGAGTGCGGCCCAGGCCGCCATGCGGCGCATGTCGGCGTTCTGACGGACCTGTACCAGGGTGAGCAGGACCGTGAGCAGGTCGCTGAGCAGCCGGTCCTGCCCGTCCACCTGGTCGGCGGTGCGGCGCAGGGCGGCGGCCAGGCGGTGCAGGGTGCGTCGCGAGACCTTCCCCAGGGTCGGCGGCAGGTCCTCGTCGTCGAAGGCGCCGAGCCGGGTCACCATGGGCGTCAGCGCCCGGCGGGCCTCGGCGAGCTCGCGCTTGAGGCGGTAGATGACCTGCGCCGGGTCCGCCGAGCCGGCCCCGAAGACAGCCTGCTCGACGCTGGCGACGGCGTCCGCCAGCCCGATCTCGGCGTCGACGGCGCGGCGGCCCGCCACCGTGGCGGCCGCCGTCAGCACGCCGAGCGAGCCCTGGGCGGCCTCTCCGGGCAGCGCCTGCAGGACCTCGTGCACGACCTCGCCGTCGCGGCCGACGGTGATGGCGAGCCCGGGCACGCACAGGCACGCCAGGCGGTCGACCTCGACGCCGGCGGTAGCCGGCTCGAAGCGGAGCAGGCCCAGCGGGACGAGGACGCCGTCGGCCAGGACCCCGCCCCCGCCGTGGTGGCGGTCCCGGAGCAGGTGCGCGGTGAGGCCGGCCGGCAGCCCGCAGATCTCGAGCAGCGGGGTCAGCTCCTCGGGGGTGTCGGGCGTGACGTGCACCCAGGTGAGGCCGCCGGTGCCCTCGCCGGCGTCAACGTGCGTGGCGGTCCCGGCCCCGGTGCCGAGCGCCCGGCGTAGCGCCTCCTGCCCCTCGTCGGTCGCGACCGTGATCGGGGTGAGATGCCGGCCGGCGGCCGAGGACCAGAGGAGCGCCATGGCGGCATTGTGCCGCCAGGTGGCCGCGTCCGAGGGGACCCCCACGCGGCGGTTAAGGTCGGGGGGTGCATGCCTGGACCTCGCCCGACATCCCTGCCCTTCCCGGACACGGTGCCCAGGTGCACCTGTACGACACCCTTGCCGGCGCCCCGGCGCCCACCCGTCCCGAGGGGCCGGCGACGCTGTACGTGTGCGGCATCACGCCCTACGACGCGACGCACCTCGGCCACGCCAACACCTATGTCGGCTTCGACCTGCTGGTGCGGGCCTGGCGCGACGCGGGCCGGGAGGTGCAGTACGTGCAGAACGTCACCGACGTCGACGACCCGCTGCTCGAGCGCGCCACCGAGAACGGGCAGGACTGGCGCGAGCTCGCCGACAGCCAGACGGAGCTCTTCCGCTCGGACATGACGGCGCTGCGCGTCGTGGCGCCCGACCACTACGTCGGCGCCGTCGAGGCGATCCCCCTGGTCGTGGAGGCGGTCGAGCGGATGGTCGCCGAGGGCAGCGCCTACCGGGTCTTCCTGCCCGAGGGGGCCGGGGGGACCGATCCGGAGCTCGGCGACGTCTACGCCGACCTCCACGCCGACCCGCTCTTCGGCACCGGGGCGGGCCTCGACCAGGAGGCGATGCGCCGGGTGTTCGCCGACAACGGCGGCGACCCGGACCGGCCCGGCAAGCACCACCCGCTGGACCCGCTGCTGTGGCGGCGCACCCGCCCCGGGGAGCCGGACTGGGACGGCGGGTCCCTCGGGCGGGGTCGGCCCGGCTGGCACATCGAGTGCGCGTGCATCGCGAGGCGCTATCTCGGCCCGGCCGTGGAGGTCCAGGGCGGGGGCCGCGACCTCGTCTTCCCGCACCACGAGATGAGCGAGTCGCACCTGCGGGTCCTGGGGCACACCCCCGCGCCGGTGCTGCTGCACGCCCACGGCGGGCTGGTCGGCTACCAGGGCGAGAAGATGAGCAAGTCCCGAGGCAACCTCGTGCTCGTCTCCGAGCTCGTGGCCGGCGGCGCCGACCCCATGGCGGTCCGGCTCGTGCTGCTGGCCCACCACTTCCGCGACGACTGGGAGTACACCGACGCCGACCTGGTCGCCGCCACCGAGCGGCTGGCCCGCTGGCGCGAGGCCATGGCGTCCGACGACGGTCCCGCCGCCGAGCAGATGCTCGCCGAGGTCCGGACGGCCCTGGCCGACGACCTCGACGCCCCGACGGCGCTGGCGGCGGTGGACCGGTGGGCCGAGTGCGCCCTGGCGCCCGGCGCGGCGCCCGTCCCGGGTGGGGCGGAGCTCGCCCGCCGCACCGTCGACGCGTTGCTCGGCGTGGCCGTTTAGGACGCCGAGCCGGCCGGCCGGAGCGCAGAGACCGCACGCCGGCGACGACGCGCCCCGGGGCACCCGCCCCGGGGCGTGCGCGCTACAGGCCCGCCGGGCCGGGGTCGCCCTTCTCGCCCTTGTCGCGGCGGATGTCGCGTCGGCGCAGGTACCGCTCGAACTCCCGGGCGATGGCTTCGCCGCTGGCCTCGGGCAGGTCGGCGGTGTCCTTGGCCTCCTCGAGCTGGTGGATGTACTCGGCGACCTCCGGGTCCTGCCCGGCGAGCTCGTCGACGCCGGCCTGCCAGGCGCGGGCGTCGTCGGGCAGCTCCCCGACGGGCAGCGGCTCGCCGACGAGCTCCTCGAGGCGCAGGAGCAGGGCGAGGGTCGCCTTGGGGGAGGGCGGCTGGGCCACGTAGTGCGGCACCGCCGCCCACACGCTCAGCGTGTGCAGGTCCCGCTCGGCGGCCTGGTGCACGAGGACCCCGACGATGCCCGAGGGCCCCTCGTAGTCCGAGCCCTCCACCCCGAGCAGCGCCTGGACCTGCGGGTCGTTGGAGGTCGTCTGCACGGGGATGGGCCGGGAGTGGGGCACGTCCGCGAGGAGGGCGCCGATGCCGACGACGGTGCCCACGCCCAGCCCCTGGGCGACGTCGAGGATCTCCTCGCAGTAGGCGCGCCACCGGAACGAGGGCTCCACGCCCTGGACGAGGATGATCGTGCGGCCGGTGACGGGGGTGCGGGCCACCGAGACGGTCGTGCTCGGCCAGGTCAGGGTCCGCCGGCCCTCGTCGTCGAGGCCCACCTGGGGCCGGTTGACCTGGAAGTCGTGGTAGTCCTCGGGGTCCAGCTCGTGGACGACCTCGGCGTCCCAGGCCTCGGCGACGACCTCGAGCGCCTGCGTCGCGGCGCCGCCGGCGTCGTTCCAGCCCTCGAACGCGGCGAGCAGCAGGGCGGGCGGGACCTCCCGCTCGGCCGCCTCGGGGGCCGTCTCCGGGGCGGGGGTGCCGTCGTCGTGAGAGCTCATGATCCCACCCTAGGCGCGCGCGGCGCCGGGGCGCGCGAGGCCGCGCGGCGGCCGAGCGGCGGGCTGCCCCGCGGCGGGCCGGTACCCTCGGGGGGTGCTGACCCCGCCCCTTCCCGCCGCCGTCCTGTGGGACATGGACGGCACCCTCGTCGACACCGAGCCGTACTGGATGGCCACGGAGACCGAGCTGGTCGCCCGCCACGGCGGCAGCTGGACGCACGAGCAGGCGCTGCAGCTCGTCGGCAACGACCTGCTCACCTCGGCGGCGATCATGAAGGCCCAGACGGGACTGCCCGGCACGGAGGAGGAGATCGTCGGTGAGCTGCTCGACGGCGTGATCGCGCGGGTGCGCGCGCACGGCGCGCCGTGGCGGCCCGGGGCCCGCGAGCTCCTCGCCGCGCTCGGCGAGGCCGGGGTGCCGTGCGCGCTGGTGACGATGTCGTGGACCTCGTTCGCCGACGCCGTCGTCTCCGCCGCGCCGGCGGGCACGTTCGCCGCCGTCGTCACCGGGGACGAGGTGGCACGGGGCAAGCCGCACCCCGAGGCCTACCTGACCGCGGCCGAGCGCCTGGGCGTGGACCCGGCGGCGTGCGTGGCCCTGGAGGACTCGCCCACCGGCGTGACCGCGGCGCTGGCGTCCGGCGCCCGGACGATCGCCGTGCCGCTCCTGCTGCCGGTGGAGCCGCGGCCCGCGCTCAGCCGGCTCGCCAGTCTCGCCGACGCCGACCTCGAGCTGCTCGCGCGCGTGGCCGCCGGCGAGGTGATCGACGCCCTCGAGGCCGCCCCGCTGCGGTAGGGGCCGGTCGCCGGCACCGACGGGCCGGCCTGCCTGGACCGTCTCGTCCGGCCCGCCAGCAACGACCGGTCAGCCCGCCCGGTCAGCCCGCCTGCACGGAGAGCAGGTGCGCGACGCCGTCGGCCGGCAGCTCCGGGGTCACCCCGCCGAAGGCCGGGCAGTGGGCCTGGAAGCTGCACCAGTCGCACAGCCGGGAGGTCTTCGGCGCGAAGTCCCCGGTGCGGGCGGAGGCGGCGATGGTGCGCCACAGGTCGTCGAGCTCGCGCTCGAGGGCCACCAGCTCGGCCTCCTGCGGGTCGTGCGACAGGGTGCGCCCGTCGCCCAGGTAGACGAGCTGGAGCCGGGCCGGCACCACGCCGTGCAGCCGCCACAGCATGAGCCCGTAGAACCGCATCTGGAACAGGGCGCTGTCCGCGAAGCGCGGGCGCGGGGACTTGCCGGTCTTGTAGTCGACGACGCGCACCGCGCCGTTGGGGGCGACGTCGATCCGGTCGACGAAGCCGCGCAGCAGCACGCCCGAACGCAGCTCGGTCTCCACCAGCATCTCGCGCTCCGCCGGCTCGAGCCGCTGCGGGTTCTCCATCTGGAAGTACTGGGTGAGCAGGCTGCGGGCCTGCGCGAGCCAGGCGCCGAGGTCCTCGGGGCCGGTGAACATCGAGAGCACCTCGGGGCGCCGGCCCTGCAGCTCGGCCCACTGCGGGTCCAGCAGCCGCTGCGCCGACTCCTCGGTGCGCTGGGCCGCCGGCAGGTCGAAGAGGTGCTCGAGGACGGCGTGCACCAGGGACCCCTTGACGGCGGCCGGGCTGGGCGGCTCCGGCAGCCGGTCGATGGTGCGGAAGCGGAACAGCAGCGGGCACTGCATGTAGTCCTTCGCCCGCGAGGGGGACAGGGCAGCTCGCCGCCGCGCCGGCGCCGCCGCGTCCGGGGTCGCCGCCTCCGGCGTCGCCTCGGTGGCGGGCGCCGCGGGCGCGGCGTCCGCGGCGGGCGCCGGAGCGGCGGCCGGGGCGAGCGTCTGCGGGTCGGCGGTGAGGGTGGCGGTGGACTGATCGGGCATGCGTGCACGGTAACCGCCGCCGCCGACATCCCCGCGCACCGGCTGTGGACCACGGCGGGGCGGGCGCGGCCCGTAGGCTGGCGGGGTGACCAGCCCCACCGGACCGGCCCCCGCCCCGCGCCCGGGCACACGCACCCGCTCCGGATGGGTGCTCGGCACCGTCGGCGGCACGCCCGTGGTGCTCGCGCCGTCCTGGCTGCTCATCGCCGCCGTGCTGGTGGCCCTGTACTTCCCGCTGGTGCGCCGCCTCGTGCCGCTGGCCTCGTGGGGCACTGTGGTGCTCACCACGCTCTCCTTCGTCGTCATGCTGTTCGTCTCGGTGCTGCTGCACGAGCTGTCCCACGGCCTGACCGCGCGGCGCTTCGGCGCCCCGCCGCGCGAGTACGTGCTGACGTTCTGGGGCGGGCACACCGCCTTCGACCGCGAGCTGCCCACCGCCGGCAGCTCGGCCCTCGTCTCGGCGGCGGGCCCGGCGGCCAACGCCGCGCTGGCCGGGCTGGCCTGGCTCGCCGTCCACACGGTCTCCGGCGGGCCCACGGTCATGCTCGTGCTGCTCGCGGCGCTGATCTCCAACGCGTTCGTGGCCGCGTTCAACCTCCTGCCCGGGCTGCCGCTCGACGGCGGGAAGGTCCTCGAGGCGCTCGTGTGGGCCCTGACCGGGGACCGCTCCCGCGGCACGGTGGTCGCCGCGTGGGGCGGGCGGCTCGTCGTCGTGGGCGTCGCGGTCTACTTCGTACTCGTGCCCTTCCTCCAGGGCCGGCAGCCGTCGCTGACCACCGTGGTGTGGGTGGCGCTGCTCGGCTCCTTCCTGTGGACCGCCGCCGGCCAGTCGCTGCGCGCCGCCGGCGTCCAGCGTTCCGCCCGCGACCTGGACCTGCGGGCGCTGGCCACCCCGGCGCTGGGGCTGCCCGCGTCCGCCGGCCTGCCCGACCTGCACGCCGCGCTCGCCGGCCGGGGGGAGAGCGCCGTCGTCCTCCTCGACGGCGGCCGCCCGGTGGCCCTGCTCGACCCCGAGGCGCTGCGGCAGGTGCCGCCCGAGCTGCGGGCGACCACGCCGCTGACCGCGGTCTCCCGCGCCCTGGCGCCCGAGCAGCTCGTGCACGACCTGCACGGCGCCGACGCCCTCGCCGCCGTCGCCCGCGCCCAGCACCACGGCCCGGTGGTGGTCCTGCTCGACGGCGACCAGGTGGCCGGGGTGGTCGAGGTCGCCCGGGTGGCGGGCTACCTCCAGCGCGCCGCCCGCTGAGCGCCCGGCCCCAGGCCACCCGCCGCGCCCGCCCGTCGGGCAGGGCACCCACCCGCCGACCGCCGCGCACCCGCCGCGCCCGCCGCGCCCGCCGGCCGCCCGACCCCCGGCCCCGGGCGGGACGGACCGTAGACTCGGCCCACGTGACCGACGCGCGCACCACCACCTCGACCGATGACCTGCCCCACGGCCCGGCCCGGCGCCGCGGGCCCCTGCGCGCCGGGGAGCGGGTGCAGCTGACGGACTCCAAGGGCCGGCTCTACACCGTCCTGCTCACCCACGACGGCTACTTCCAGAGCCAGCGCGGCTCCTTCCGGCACAGCGAGCTCATCGGCCGGCCCGAGGGCACCGTCCTGACCACCGCCACCGGCCACCAGCTGCTCGCGCTGCGCCCGCTGCTCAGCGACTACGTGCTCTCCATGCCGCGCGGCGCCACCGTGGTCTACCCCAAGGACGCCGGGCAGATAGTGCAGATGGGCGACATCTTCCCCGGCGCCCGGGTGGTCGAGGCCGGGGTGGGCTCGGGCGGGCTGACCATGAGCCTGCTCTCCGCCGTCGGCGAGCGCGGCCACCTGCTCTCGGTCGAGCGGCGCGACGACTTCGCCGACATCGCCCGCGGCAACGTCGACTCCTGGTTCGGCGGCGCCCACCCCGCCTGGGACCTGCGGGTGGGCGACCTCGCCGACGTGCTCCCGGACGCCGCCGAGCCGGGCAGCGTCGACCGGGTGGTCCTGGACATGCTCGCCCCCTGGGAGAACCTCGACGTCGTCGCCGACGCCCTCGCGCCCGGCGGGCTGCTCATCGCGTACGTGGCCACCACCACCCAGCTGAGCCGGTTCGTCGAGGACGCCCGCGCCACCGAGCGGTTCACCGAGCCGCAG
This sequence comes from Georgenia thermotolerans, assembly GCF_009193185.1. Classification (GTDB taxonomy): domain Bacteria; phylum Actinomycetota; class Actinomycetes; order Actinomycetales; family Actinomycetaceae; genus Georgenia; species Georgenia thermotolerans. The sequence goes on from NZ_VUKF01000008.1 coordinate 45,524, forward strand.
GCCTGGGAGTCGATGGTGCGCACCTGGCACCTCGAGGGTCTCTCGGTGCGGCCGGACCACCGGATGATCGGGCACACGGGGTTCCTCGTCACCACCCGCCGCCTCGCCCCCGGCACCACCCCGCCCCAGCGGACCCGCCGGCCGGCCAAGGGCGCCTACTCCGCCGACGGCGAGTGGGCGCCGGAGGACATCGGCGAGCGGACCATCTCCGACAAGAAGATCCGGCGGGTGCGCCGCGACATCCACCGCCGCGCCGAGATTGAGCAGAGCGGGATGGCCTCCCAGCCCGGCGCGCGCCCGGAGGCCGGCGAGGACCTGCTGAGTCACCCCGAGGAGTGACGGTGCCCGTCGCGCCCGGCATGCCCGGAACGCCCCGGTTCGCCCGGCGGCGCGCCGGGGCCGCTGCGCGGACGGCGGATCGCGGCGTCGGCGTCGGCCTTTAGGCTGGAGTGGCTCGAAACAGGAAGGGACCGTCATGGCAGATGCGGACCGCTACAGCGAGGCCCGCGCCCGCGAGCTGGAGCAGCAGGCGATCTCCCTCGCCGGCAAGAACGAGCGCCTGGCCCAGGCGCTGGACGCCGCGCGCCAGCGCCTGGTGCAGCTGCAGGACCAGCTCGACTCCATCTCCAAGCCGCCGGGCTCGTACGGCACGTTCCTCGCCGCGCACCTGGACGAGCGCGAGGCGGACGTCTTCGTCGGCGGGCGCAAGATGCGCCTGGCCGTCTCCGCCGCCGTCCCGCTCGGCGCGCTGCGCCCGGGCCAGGAGGTGCGCCTCAACGAGCAGCTCCTGATCATCGGCGCCGGGACCTTCGAGGCCACCGGCGAGATCGTCACGGTCAAGGAGGTGCTCGACGGCGACCGCGTGCTGGTCCTGGCCCGCACCGACGACGAGCGCGTCATGCGCCTGGCCGGCCCGCTGCTGGCCACCCACGTGCGGGTGGGTGACGCGCTGACGGCGGACATGCGCACCGGGTTCGTCACCGAGCGGGTCGTGCGCTCGGAGGTCGAGGAGCTGCTCCTCGAGGAGGTCCCCGACACCGACTACTCCGACATCGGTGGCCTGGGCCCGCAGATCGAGCAGATCCGCGACACCGTCGAGCTGCCGTTCCTCCACCCCGAGCTCTACCGCGAGCACGGCCTCAAGCCGCCCAAGGGCGTGCTGCTCTACGGCCCGCCCGGCTGCGGCAAGACCCTCATCGCCAAGGCGGTGGCCACCTCCCTGGCCACCACCGCCACCCGGCGGCGCGCCGAGCGCGGCGCGGAGGCCGAGACCGGTTCCCCGCGCAGCTACTTCCTCAACATCAAGGGCCCGGAGCTGCTCAACAAGTACGTGGGCGAGACCGAGCGGCAGATCCGGGTGATCTTCGCCCGCGCCCGGGAGAAGGCGGCCAAGGGCATCCCGGTGGTGATCTTCTTCGACGAGATGGAGTCCCTCTTCCGCACCCGCGGCACCGGGGTCTCCTCCGACGTCGAGACGACGATCGTGCCGCAGCTGCTCAGCGAGATCGACGGCGTGGAGAAGCTCGAGAACGTCATCGTCATCGGCGCCTCCAACCGCGAGGACATGATCGACCCGGCGATCCTGCGCCCCGGGCGCCTGGACGTGAAGATCAAGATCGAGCGGCCCGACGCCGACGGCGCCCGGGAGATCTTCGCGAAGTACCTCACCGCGGACCTGCCCCTGCACGCCGACGAGCTCGCCGCCCACCGCGACGACCCCGCCGCCACCGTCACGGCCATGATCGAGACCGTGGTGGAGGCGCTGTACGCCACCGAGCCGCAGAACGAGTTCCTCGAGGTCACGTACGCCTCCGGGGACCGGGAGGTGCTGTACTTCAAGGACTTCGCCTCCGGCGCGATGATCGCCAACATCGTCGACCGCGCGAAGAAGCGGGCCATCAAGGACCTGCTCGCCACCGGCGGGCGCGGCCTGCGCACCGAGCACCTGCTCGCCGCCCTGGCGGCGGAGATGCGCGAGAACGAGGACCTGCCCAACACCACCAACCCCGACGACTGGGCGCGGGTCAGCGGCAAGAAGGGCGAGCGGATCACCTACATCCGCACCCTCGCCGGCCGCGAGCCGGGCGCGGGCCTCGAGGACGCCGGGATCGCCCTGCCCGTCGTCGGCCCCGCCGCCGGGGAGGCGCCGGCGACGACGGTGGCCGGCGCCGACGCGGCCGGGGTGCGCGTGGACGGGCGGGACGTCGACACCGTCACCCCCGCCGGCGGGTACCTGTGAGGGCCCGGGCATGAGCGTCCACCGCCCCATGGGCATCGAGACCGAGTACGGCATCATCGAGCCGGGCAACCCCAGCTCCAACCCGATGGTGCTGTCGGCCCACGTCGTCGCCGCCTACGCCGGCGCCCCCGGCAGCGCCGGGCGCGGCGGTCACGTGCGCTGGGACTACGCCGGCGAGGACCCCCTGGCCGACGCCCGCGGCTTCCGGCTCGACCGCGCCAGCGCCCACCCCTCCCAGCTCACCGACGACCCCGAGCACCCGGCCCCGCCCGAGGAGGACATCCCGGCGGGGGAGGCCGCCCCGCCCGGCGGGGCCGGCCCGGGCGTGCGCACCACCACGCTGCGCCGGCCCACCCCGGCCGAGCTGGCCCTGCCCACCGCCACCAACGCGGTGCTGACCAACGGCGCGCGGCTGTACGTCGACCACGCCCACCCGGAGTACTCCAGCCCCGAGGTCACCAACCCGCTGGACGCGGTGCGCTGGGACCGCGCCGGCGAGCTGGTCATGCGCGGCGCCATGGACGCCCTGCGCCACTCGCCGGGCATGCCCGAGGTCGTGGTGTACAAGAACAACGTCGACGGCAAGGGCGCCGCCTACGGCACCCACGAGAACTACCTCGTCAGCCGCGAGGTGAACTTCGGCGACATCATCCGCTACCTCACCCCCTTCTTCGTCACCCGGCCGATCTTCTGCGGCGCCGGCCGGGTGGGGCTGGGCCAGCGCAGCGAGCGGGCCGGCTACCAGATCTCCCAGCGGGCCGACTACGTCGAGAACGACGTCGGCCTGGAGACCACGTTCAACCGGCCCATCATCAACACCCGCGACGAGCCGCACGCCGACGCCGCCCGGTTCCGCCGCCTGCACGTCATCGGCGGGGACGCCAACCTCATGGACGTCTCCACCTACCTCAAGATGGGCACCACCTCCCTGGTGCTGTGGCTGCTCGAGCAGGGCGAGGTGCCCCTCGAGCTCGACGCGCTCATGCTCGCCAACCCGGTGGGGGAGACCTGGGAGGTCAGCCACGACGTCACGCTGACCCACCGGCTCACCCTCGCCGACGGGCGGGAGATGACCGCGCTGGAGATCCAGCGGGTCTACCTGCGCGTGGTCGCCGACGCCCTCACCCAGGCCGGCCGCACCGACCAGGCCACCCGCGACGTCGTCGAGCGGTGGGCCGGCGTGCTCGACCGGCTCGCCACCGACCCCGCCGACGCGGCCGCCGAGGTGGAGTGGGTGGCCAAGCTCGAGCTCCTCGACGGCATGCGCCGGCGCGGCGGGCTGCCCTGGGACCACCCCAAGCTCGCCGCCCTGGACCTGCAGTGGTCCGACCTGCGCCCGGAGCGGTCGATCTTCAACCGGCTCGTCGCGGCCGGGCGGGTCGAGCGGCTGGTGCCCGACCCCGAGGTGGCCGCGGCCGAGCACACCCCGCCGGCCGACACCCGGGCGTGGTTCCGGGGCCAGGTGGTGGCCCGCTACCCCGGCCAGGTGGCCGGGGCGAGCTGGGAGTCGGTCGTGCTCGACCTGCCCGGCCACGAGCACCTGGTGAGGGTGCCGATGACCGACCCGCTGCGCGGCACCCGCCAGCACGTCGGCGCGCTGCTCGAGCGTTCGGGCACCGCCGCCGAGCTGCTCGAGGCACTCACCGCCGGACGCCCCGGTCACCCCGGGCGCGCCTGACCGTAGGATCGGAGCAAGGAGGAGGGAGCACCGCCATGGCACAGCAGGAGCAGCGCCACACCACCCGACGCGACGACCCGGGGATCGAGCCGGACCCGCCGATCGCCGTCGCCGCGCAGGCCCGGACCCAGCAGGTCGACGACCTGCTCGACGAGATCGACTCCGTGCTCGAGGCCAACGCCGAGACCTTCGTCCAGGGCTTCGTGCAGAAGGGCGGCCAGTGACCGTCAGGCGCATCTTCGGCGTCGAGACGGAGTACGGCATCACCTGCGCCGCGCCGCCACCGGCGGCCGGCGCAGCGCCGCACGCCCCGATCAGCGCCGACGACGCCGCCCGGTACCTGTTCCGCAAAGTGGTCCAGTGGGGCCGGTCCTCGAACGTCTTCCTGCGCAACGGGGCCCGGCTCTACCTCGACGTCGGCTCGCACCCGGAGTACGCCACCGCCGAGTGCGACGACGTACGCCAGCTCGTCGCCAACGACCGCGCCGGGGAGGTGATCCTCGACCGCATGGTCGAGGAGGCCAACGTGCTGCTCGAGCAGGAGGGCGTGGCCGGCACCATCCACCTGTTCAAGAACAACCTGGACTCCGCCGGGAACTCCTTCGGCTGCCACGAGAACTACCTCGTGCGCCGGCGCCGCGACTTCCAGGCCATGGGCGACGCCCTCGTGCCGTTCTTCATCACCCGGCAGATCCTCACCGGCGCCGGGCACATCCGCCCCCGCGCCGGCGGCGGGGCGACCTACGCCTTCTCCCAGCGGGCGGACCAGATGTGGGACGCGATGAGCTCGGCGACCACCCGCTCGCGGCCCATCATCAACACCCGCGACGAGCCGCACGGCGACGCCGACCTCTACCGCCGCATGCACGTCATCGTGGGCGACTCGTCGGTGGCCGAGACGACGACGATGCTCAAGGTCGGCATGACCGACCTGCTCCTGGGCATGCTTGAGGACGGCGTGCGGGTGCGCGACCTCGCCCTCGCCGAGCCCATGCGCGCCATCCGTGAGATCTCTCACGACACCACCGCCACCCTGCCCGTCGAGCTGACCAGCGGCCGGCGGATGAGCGCCCTGGCCATCCAGGAGGAGTTCCTGACTCGAGTGACCGGCTACCTCGACGCCGAGGGGCTGACCGCCGACCTCACCGACGTCCAGCGCCGGGTGCTGGAGCTGTGGGAGCGGGGGCTGCGGGCGCTGCGCGAGCAGGACCCCACCCTGGTGGACACCGAGCTGGACTGGGCCATCAAGGCCCGGCTCATCGAGCGCTATCGCGCCCGGCACACCCTGGCCCTGGACGACCCGCGCGTGGCGCGTCTCTCCCTGGCCTACCACGACATCTCGCCCACCCGGGGGCTGGCCACCAGCCTCGCCCGGCGCGGGCTCATGGCGCGTCTCACCACCGACGAGGAGGTCGCGGCCGCCGTCGACACCCCGCCGGCCACCACCCGGGCCCGGCTGCGCGGGGCGTTCGTGGCCCGCGCCCAGGAGCGCCGCCGCGACGTCACCGTGGACTGGGTGCACCTGAAGATCAACGACGCCGCCCAGCGCACCGTGGTGCTCAAGGACCCGTTCGCCCCGGTCGACGAGCGGGTCGACGCGCTCATGGCGGCCCTGCAGCGCTGAGTCCGGACGCCGGGCCTGCGGAGCGACGTGCCGACGCGCCCGAGGCGCCGGGCGCCGTCGCCGGAGGCCCCCGCGGGCGACGTAGGCTGCCCTGCGTGAAGCGTTCAACGACCCGGGCCGTGCGGGCCCCGCGCGTCCTCGCGGCGTGGCTCGCCGTGGTGCTGGCCCTGGTCCTGCTCGGCGCGTGCACGCCGGGGAAGAAGGCCCAGGACGACCAGACCCCGCAGGTGAGCGTCACCGGGACGTTCGGCTCCATCCCGGTGGTGACCTTCCGCCCGCCGCTGCCGCTGACCGAGTCCTCGGTCGAGACGCTCATCGAGGGCGACGGGCGCGAGCTCGCCGAGGGCGAGCCGGTGGTGCTCACCCTGACCGCCTACGACGGCGAGGACGGCGAGCTGGTCGACAACCGGCAGGTCGGCGAGGTGCGCACCCTCATGCTGACCAAGGAGGACGTGGGGGAGGACCTCTACCCCGTGCTCGTCGGCGCCCGGGAGGGCAGCCGGCTCCTGGTGCGCCAGCCGGTGCACGAGAAGGGCATGGACCGCATGCTCGTGCTCGTCCTCGACGTGCGCTACACCCGGGCCCGCGGCGAGCCGGTGACCCCGCCCGAGGGGCTGCCCACCGTCGAGGTCGCCGAGGACGGCACGCCGTCGATCAGCCTGCCCGACACCGACCCGCCGGGTGAGCTCGTCGTCCAGCCGCTTGTCCGCGGCGACGGCGCCCAGGTGCGTCCCGGGCAGGACGTCACCGTCCAGTACACCGGTGTGGCGTGGGAGTCCGGCGAGCCGTACGACTCCACCTGGGCGGCGGGCAAGGTGCCGCGCACCCTCAAGCTCGACGAGACGATCCCGGGGCTGCGCGACGGGCTGCTCGACCAGACCGTCGGCTCCCAGGTGCTGCTCGTCATCCCGCCCGCGCAGGCCCGCGGCACCGACACCCTCGTGCTCGTCGTCGACATCCTCGCCGTCTCCGGCGGCCAGGACGCCTCGGTCGTGCCGGCGCCGACCACCTCCGCCCCCGACTGACCGTGAGACGTCAAGTTGGGCGTGAGGCGTCAAGTTGGGCATGAGGCCTCACGGCCGGCGTGACGCCGGGGGATCGCCGGACGCCCGAGACCGCTACCGGCCGGTGCGAATGACGAGGTCGGCCGCCGCCCGCGCGTCGCGCGCCTCGAGCAGCTCCTGCTCCTGGGCCTCCCACGCCGCCCACAGGTGCGCCCAGCTGCTCGTGTCCCGGGCCATCGCCCGCTGACGCCGCACCGCCTCGGGCGCCTCGAGCCACACCAGCCGGTGGACGAACGGCGCGCACGCCGCGGCGCCGGCGCCGCACCCCTCGACCACGAGCACCCGCGGCAGCGGTGCACCGGGGGCGGGGACGACGACGTCGCCGTCGAGCACGCCGGCCACCCAGTCGTAGCGGCGCACGGCGCCCGGGCGGCCCTGCGCCAGCGGCGCAAGCACGCCCTCGGCGACGGCCTCGACCCCCGCGGCCAGCCCGTGCCAGCCGCGGTAGGCCTCCTCCAGGGCCAGCCCGGCGACGGCGTCGTCGCCGAGGCGCGCACGCAGCAGCGGCAGGACCGCGGCGGCGAGGTCGGACTTGCCCGCGCCGGACCGCCCGTCGATGCCGAGCACGAACGGCCCAGGGCCGCGGTGGGCGGGCAGCGCGTCCAACACCAGGCGGGCCACCGCCGTCGCGGCCTCGGCGGGCGCCGCCGGACCGCCGTCGGGGTCCGGTGTGGGGACGGTCATGACGCCCGACGCTACCGGGCGGCTAACCTCGTCCCTGGCGGCTATCCCCGCCGGGGACGAAGGAGCAGCAAGGATGAGTGTGGCGATCCGGGTCATCCCGTGCCTCGACGTCGCCGGTGGCCGGGTGGTCAAGGGCGTGAACTTCCAGGGTCTGCGCGACGCCGGTGACCCGGTGGAGCTGGCCTACCGGTACGACCAGGACGGCGCCGACGAGGTGACCTTCCTTGACGTCTCCGCCTCGGCCGAGGACCGCGAGACGACGATGGACGTCGTCTCGCGCACGGCCGAGCAGATCTTCGTGCCGCTGACCGTCGGCGGCGGGGTGCGCTCGGTCGCGGACGTCAACCGCCTCCTCAAGGCCGGCGCGGACAAGGTCGGGGTGAACACCGCCGCCATCGCCCGCCCGGAGCTCATCAGCGAGGTCGCCGACCGCTTCGGCAGCCAGGTCCTCGTCCTGTCCGTCGACGCCCGCCGGGTCACGGGGGAGACCCGCACGCCCTCGGGCTACGAGGTCACCACGCACGGCGGGCGGCGCGGCACCGGCATCGACGCCGTGGAGTGGGCGGCGCGCGGCGCCGAGCTCGGCGCGGGGGAGATCCTGCTCAACTCCATGGACGCCGACGGCACCAAGGACGGCTACGACCTGACGATGCTGCGCGACGTGCGCCGGGAGGTGCGGGTGCCGCTCATCGCCTCCGGCGGGGCGGGCAAGGTCGTGGACTTCACCCAGGCGGCGCAGGCCGGCGCGGACGCCGTGCTCGCGGCGTCGGTGTTCCACTTCGGCACGATGACCATCGGCGAGGTCAAGGCGGACATGCGCGCGCACGGCATCGCCGTGCGCTGACTCAGTCCAGGCGGAACCCCCAGGACGCGACGTCAAAGGACTGGCCAGGACTCCCGGGGCCGAACGTCAGCGTGACGACGACGGCGCGGGCGGAACCAGGCGGCGGCACTCCGACGCGCCACGATGCTCGCGCCCGATCGACCTGGTGGGTCAGCTCACGGCTGTCCCACAGGACGTCGCGACGCTCACCCGTCGGGATGCCGGAGGGCCCCAGCTCGGCGAAGTAAGCGATCTCCGCCATGACCGGCACCTCGCCTCCGGCCACCGTCACCGCGACCGGCCGGCTCCGGTCGAGCACGAGACGCGGCAGCGAAGCGGCGAGCGCGGCCTCCTCGTCGGGCGACGACGGCCCGGTGGTGACCCGCGCGCCGCCCCACGTCGAGCTCAGCAGCGGGAGCGCGACGCCGCCGACCGCGACGGCCGGCGGCGTGTGCCCGCGCGGTGCGGGCTGCTCCTCGACCGCGCGCAGGCGGGCGTGGGCAGGCGTCTCCTCGAAGGGCTCGACGCGGAGCGGCGCCGACGCGGGAACGCCGCGACGCTCAAGCACGGTGGCCTCACCGATGATTCGCGGGTGTCGGGTCCTCGCCACGAGCGCCAGCCGGGCGCCGGCGTCGATCCCCTGCCACGCCTCCGGCCACATGGGGTGGATCAGCACCGTCCCCGCGGTGCCCGGGGCCAGGCTGCGGACGCCGACGAGATCGACGGGCCCTTCATGGATCGCCGGGTCGGCGCCGGCCTCCGGCAGTGACCACCCGGCGCGGTAGCCGGACTGCAGGTGCCGCGACCGCCCGGTGCGCTCGGCCGGCCAGAGCTCCAGGGAGGCCAGGAAGGTGCCCTCGTGCCCGATGAGTCGCCGCCAGCTCGTCCGCTCCTGCATCGCGCCATTCTGGCGTGGGGCGGCGCCGGCGTCCGGGTATCTGCCTGCGCCCGACCGGACCAGCCACCGGGTCCGTGCCACCATGGCTGTCGACGCAGATCGGGAGGGCCCGTGACCTGGATGGAGACCGAGCGCGCCGCGCTCGTGGAGACGTTCCGCCGCGCCGACCCGGACGCGCCCACGCTCTGCGAGGGCTGGACCGTGCGGCACCTGCTCGCCCACCTCGTGCAGCGCGAGCACCATCCGCTGCGCCAGGCCGCCGACGTCCTCGCCCGGCCACGGCCCGGGCGGGAGCGGTTCCTTGGCCGGCTCGTCGAGCGGGCCCGCACCCCGGCCGGCTACGCGGCGCTGTTGGAGACCTTCGCCGCGGGCATGTCGGCGTGGAACCCGGTGGGCTGGGCCGGTGACCGCGCGCACCACGTCGAGTACGTCATCCACCACGAGGACGTGCGCCGCGGCCGCGGGCTGGTCGAGCCCCGCGTGCTGCCCCCGGACCAGGTGCGCGCCGTCTGGGCCGAGCTGGCCCCGTTGGCGCGGCTGGGCTACCTGCGCAGCCCGGTCGGCGTCGTGCAGGCCGTTCCCGGCGGGCCGCGGCGGGTGGTCAAGCGCGCGGCCGACGCCGTCGTGGTCGTCGGCGACCCGGTCGAGCTGGCCCTGCACGCCGCGGGGCGCGTCGATGCGGCCGACGTCGACGTCGTCGGGCGCCCGCAGACCGTCGAGCGGTTCCTGCGCTGGAGCGGGCCGGCGGAAGTCGCGCGTGATGGCGTCGACGTCTCGTGACGGGACCGCACGCGGCAGATGTGACGTCCCGCGCGGGGAGTGACGCCTCGTGACCGAGTTGACGTCTCGCGCCGGGAGTGACGCCTCGTGACCGAGTTGACGTCTCGCGACGAAGTTGACGTCTCGCCGGCGGGGCGGGGGTACGCCCTGCCCGGCGGTGCGCTGCGGCGCGGGGCGGCGCTGATCTGGCGCGGCGTCCTCGACTCGCGGCGCACCTCCGCCCTCGCCGCGCTCGGCGCCGGCCTGTACGGGGTCAGCACCGTCGCCTCCGGGTGGCTGCTCGGCCGGATCACCGACACGGTTGTCGTCCCGGCCCTGACCACGGGCCACGCCGACACCGGCCGGCTGTGGGCGGCCGGCGGGCTGCTGCTGCTCGTCGGGGTGCTCACCGCCGTCGGCGTCGCGCTGCGCCGGATCTACGCCGGCTGGGCGGCCTTCGAGGTCCAGGCGGCCCACCGGCTGCGCGTGACCCGCCAGTACCTGCGCCTGCCGATGAGCTGGCACCGCCGGCACCCCACCGGGCAGCTGCTCTCCAACGCCAACGCCGACGCCGAGGCCGCCGCCGGGGTCTTCTTCGTTTTCCCGTGGGCGCTCGGGGTGGCGGTCATGCTCGTCGTCGCGGCGGTGGCGATGATCGCCGTCGACCCCCTCCTCGGCCTGGCCGGGGTGGCCGTGCTGCCGCTGGTCGTCCTCGCCAACGGCATTTACCGGCGCCGCATGGCCCCGGCGGCCGCGCAGGCCCAGCGCCTGCGCGCCGAGGTCGCCGACGTCGCCCACGAGAGCTTCGAGGCGGCGCTGCTGGTGAAGTCCCTGGGCACGGCGGACGTCGAGGAGGCCCGCTTCGCCGACCGCACCGCGGCGCTGCGCGACGCCAACATCGCCATGGGCCGCATCCGGTCGGTGTTCGACCCGGTGGTCGAGCTGCTGCCCTCCGCGGCCACCTTGGGCGTCGTCGCGCTGGGCGCCTGGCGGGTGCGCGCCGGCCTGGCCGTCACCGGCGACGTCGTCACCATCGCCTACCTGCTCACCGTCATGACGATGCCCGTGCGGGCCATCGGCTTCCTGCTCGGCGAGATCCCCCGCTCGCTGGTCGGCTACGACCGCATCGCCCGCGTCATCGACGCCACCGGGGCCCAGGCGTCCGGCCGCGCCGCGCTCCCCGGCGACGGCGCCCTGGACCTGCGGCTCGAGGACGTCACCGTCACCGTCCCCGCCCGGCTGCGCGGCGCCCGGCCCGAGGACCTCGACGGGCCCGGGCACCGGCCGGGCCACCGCGCCGGGGCGTCGCCCGGCGCCGCGCCCGACCGCGCCGCGCCCGACGGCGCCCCGGTCGCCGACCTCCTGCACCGGGTCTCGCTGCACGCCCCCGCCGGCCGCACCGTCGCCCTCGTCGGCCCCACCGGCGCCGGCAAGTCCACCCTCGCCGCGGTGGTCGCCCGCCTGCTCGACCCCACCGGCGGCCGGGTCCTGCTCGACGGCGCCGACGCCCGCGCCCTCCACCCGGCCGCCCGGACGGCGGCGGTGGCCCTCGTTAGCCAGTCGACCTTCGTCTTCGACGACACCGTGCGCGGCAACGTCACCCTCGACGACGCCGGCCGCTTCGACGACGCCGCGGTGTGGGCGGCGCTGCGCACCGCGCGCGCCGAGGGGTTCGTCCGGGCGCTGCCCGCCGGCCTCGACACCGTGGTGGGCGAGCGCGGCGCCACCCTCTCGGGCGGGCAGCGCCAGCGCCTGGCCCTCGCCCGGGCGCTGGTGCGCCGGCCCCGCCTGCTCGTCCTGGACGACGCCACCTCCGCCGTCGACCCGGTGGTGGAGCAAGAGATCCTCGCCGGGCTGCGCGGGGTGGGCGGGTGCACGGTGCTGCTCGTCGCCTACCGGCCGGCCACCATCGCGCTGGCCGACGAGGTCGTCCATCTCGACGCCGGCCGCGTGGTCGACGCCGGCCCGCACGCGGACCTGGTCGCCCGCGACCCCGGCTACCGCGACCTGGTCACCGCCTACGCCCGGCGGGCCGCCGAGGCCGCCCTGGAGGCCGAGGCCCGCGCGGCCGACCCCGACGCCGCCGCGGACGCTGGGGCCGCGGCCCGGGAGGGGGCCCGGTGAGCGCCCGGATCTCCGCCGCCAGCGACCTCGGCGTCCTCGGCACCGTCCGCCGCGGCGTCCAGCTCTCCCCGGCCCTGACCGACGGCCTGGTCGTCACGGTGCTGCTCGCCCTGGTCGCCACCGCCGGGCGGATCGTCGTGCCGGTGACCATCCAGCAGGCCACCGACCACGGCGTCCTCGCCCCCGGCGGCCCGGACGTGGGCCGGGTGCTGGCCGTGTGCGCCGTCGGCCTCGCCGTCCTGGTCCTCACCGGGCAGGCCAGCGCCCTGGTCAACGTGCGGCTGTACCGCACCTCCGAGCGGGGCCTGGCCCAGCTGCGGGTGCGCACCTTCCGGCACGTCCACGACCTGTCCGCCCTGACCCAGTCCGCCGAGCGGCGCGGCGCCCTGGTCTCGCGGGTCACCTCCGACGTGGACACCATCTCCATGTTCGTCCAGCGCGGCGGCCTCACGCTGCTGCTCAACGCCGCCCAGCTGCTGCTCGCCACCGTCGCGATGGCCCTCTACGACTGGCGGCTGGCCCTGCTCGTCTGGTTGTGCTTCGCCCCGATGGCCGTGCTCGCCCCGCGCGCCCAGCGGGCCATCTCCGGCGCCTACGCCGCGGTGCGCGTGCGGGTGGCCGCGCTGCTCGCCGCGGTCGGCGAGTCCGTCGTCGGGGCCGAGACGATCCGCGCCTACGGCGCCGCCCGGCGCACCCAGCGGCGCATCGACGACGCCGTGCGGGCCCACCGCGCCGCGGCGGTGCGCGCGCAGACCCGGGTGTCGCTGGCGTTCTCCTCCGGGGTGGTGCTCTCGGGGGTGGCGCTGGCCGCCGTCGTCGTCGCGGGCACGCTGCTCGGCGCGGCCGGGCAGCTGAGCGTCGGCGCGCTGCTCGCCGTCCTCTTCCTCGTGCAGATGTTCACCGGGCCGGTGCAGAACGCCACCGAGATGCTCAACGAGCTGCAGAACGCCGTCGCCGGCTGGCGCCGGGTCATCGCGGTGCTCGAGACCCCCGCCGAGGTCACCGACCCGGCCCGCCCCGTCCCGGCGCCGCGCGGGCCGGGCCGCCTGGAGCTGCGCGCGGTCCGCTTCGCCTACCCCGGCGGGCCCGAGGTGCTCCACGGCGTCGACCTCGTCATCCCGGCCGGCGCCCGCGTGGCGGTCGTCGGGCGCACCGGGTCGGGCAAGACCACCCTGGTCAAGCTCCTCGCCCGGCTCATGGACCCCGCGGCCGGGCGGGTGCTCCTCGACGGCGTCGACCTGCGCGACCTGGCCCTGCGCGACCTGCGCACCCGGGTGGTGCTGGTGCCCCAGGAGGGCTTCCTCTTCGACGGCACCCTGGCGGAGAACATCGCCTACGGCCCCGTCCCCGCGCTGCCCGACCGGGTGCGTCACGCCGTCGCCGCGCTGGGCCTGGACGCGTGGATCGACGCCCTGCCCGCCGGCCTCGACACGCCGGTGGGCCAGCGCGGGGAGTCGCTGTCGGCGGGGGAGCGGCAGCTCGTCGCGCTCGCCCGCGCCTACCTCGCCGGCGCCGGCGTCCTCCTGCTCGACGAGGCCACCTCCGCCGTCGACCCGGCCACCGAGACCCGGGTCAGCCGCGCCCTCGACCGGCTCACCGCCGGCCGCACGTCGGTGACGGTCGCGCACCGCCTCGCCACCGCCGAGAGCGCCGACCTCGTCGTCGTGGTCGACGACGGGCGCGTGGTCGAGGTCGGCGCCCACCCCGACCTCGCCGCCGCCGGGGGCACGTACGCGCGGATGCACCGCTCCTGGGTCACCCAGACGGCGTAGAGCGGACGGAGGGGGGGGCGGCGTCACCGCGGACGGTCCCGGTGCGGCCGCCGGACCGTCCGGGGCGCCGCCGCCGGACGGCTCCGGCACCACCTCGCGCCCGCGTGGCAAGATCGAGCGGTGCAGAAGACCTCCCTCGATCCCGCCATCGCCGCCCGCCTCAAGCGCGACGAGCACGGCCTCGTCGCCGCCGTCGTCCAGCAGCACGACACCGGCGAGGTGCTCATGGTCGGCTGGATGGACGACGAGGCGCTCGCCCGCACCCTGACCACCGGGCGCGCCTGGTACTGGTCGCGCTCGCGGCAGGAGTACTGGCGCAAGGGGGACACCTCCGGGCACACCCAGCACGTGAAGTCCGTGGCGCTGGACTGCGACGGCGACACCCTGCTGGTCCGCGTCGACCAGGTCGGGCCCGCCTGCCACACCGGCACCCGCACCTGCTTCGAGGCCGGCGGCGACCTCGGCGCCGTCGTGGGGGAGGCGGACGCATGAGCACCGAGACCACGTATCTGAGCAGCGCGCGGGTGGAGTGGGGCGAGACCTGGCCCGCCCTGCCCGAGTTCCGGCGGATGGCCGCCGACCGGCGGGTCATCCCCGTGGTCCGCCGCCTGCTCGCCGACGACGTCACCCCCGTGGGGCTGTACCGCCAGCTGGCCGGCGGGCGCCCGGGCACGTTTATCCTCGAGTCCGCCGAGCACGACGGCGCGTGGGCGCGCTGGTCCTTCGTCGGCGCCGCCTCCCGGGCCACCCTCACCAGCCGGGACGGGCACGCGACCTGGCACGGCGACGTCCCCGTCGGCATCCCGGCCGCCGGGCCGGTGCTGGAGGTCCTCGGGGCCGCGCTCGCCGAGCTGGCCACCCCCGCCATCCCGGGCCTGCCGCCGCTGACCGGCGGGCTGGTCGGCTCGCTGGGCTGGGAGGTCCTGCGCCAGTGGGAGCCGACCCTGCGGGCCCAGGCCCCGGTCGAGCACGACACCCCCGACGTGGCGCTGTGCCTGGCCACCGACATGGCCGCGGTGGACCACCACGACGGGTCGGTGTGGCTCATCGCCAACGCGGTGAACTTCGACAACACCGACGAGCGGGTCGACGCCGCGCATGCCGACGCCGTGGCCCGGCTGGACGCGATGGAGGCGGCGCTGCTGCGCCCCGCCACCACGGCCGCGGCCGTGACGGTGCCCGCCGAGCAGCCGGAGCTGCGCTTCCGCACCCCGCGCGAGGACTTCGAGACCGCCGTGCTCGCCGCCAAGCAGGCGATCTACGACGGGGAGGTCTTCCAGGTGGTGCTCTCCCAGCGCCTGGACATCGACTGCGCCGCCGACCCGCTCGACGTCTACCGGGTGCTGCGCACGATCAACCCCTCGCCCTACATGTACTACCTCCAGCTCGCGGACCCGGACGGGCCGGCGGGCGACGGGGGCGCCGGGGACGGCCCGGCGGGCGGCGCCGGCGCGGGCGGGACCTTCGCCGTCGTCGGCTCCAGCCCGGAGACCCTCGTGCACGTCCAGGACGGCACGGTGACCACCTTCCCCATCGCCGGCTCGCGCCCGCGCGGGGCGACGCAGGCGGAGGACCGGGCCCTGGCCGAGGAGCTGCTGGCGGACCCCAAGGAGATCGCCGAGCACGTCATGCTGGTCGACCTGGCCCGCAACGACCTGACGAAGGTGTGCCGGCCGGAGACGGTCGACGTGGTCGAGCTCATGGAGATCAAGCGGTTCAGCCACATCATGCACATCTCCTCGACCGTCCAGGGCCGGCAGCGGGACGGCACGAGCGCGCTGGACTGCCTCACCGCCACCTTCCCGGCCGGCACCCTCTCCGGGGCGCCCAAGCCCCGGGCGATCGAGCTCATCGACGCCCTCGAGCCGGCCCGCCGCGGCGTGTACGGCGGGGTGGTGGGGTACTTCGACTTCGCCGGGAACCTCGACATGGCCATCGCCATCCGCACCGCCGTGATCCGCGGCCGCCAGGCGTCGGTGCAGGCCGGCGCCGGGATCGTGGCCGACTCGGTGCCCGCCACCGAGTACGAGGAGACCCGGAACAAGGCCGCCGCCGCCGTCCGCGCGATCCAGGTCGCCGCCGGGCTGCGCCCGCTGGCCGACCGCGCCGGGGCGCGGCCGTGACCTCGGCCGACGCCGGGGCGGGGCGCGCGACCGGGACGCCGGGGCGGGGCACCCGCCGTGCGGTGGTGCTGGCCGCCCTGGTGCTCGCGGTGCTGCTCCTGGCGCTGGGCGGTCTGCCCTGGGTGCGCGGGGAGGTGGCCACGGTCATCGACGTGCGCCCGGTGAGCGTGACCGGGGCGGGCGCCACCCCGGCGCTCACCGCCGCCGCGCTGGTGGTGGGGGCAGCCGCGCTGACCGTGGCGATCGGGCGCCGGGTGGCGGTCGCCGTCGGCGGGGTGGTGCTGATCGGCGCCGCGGCGCTGGTCGCGGCCGCGGTGGCCGGCTTCCTCCAGGACCCGACGGCGCCCGCCCTCGCCGAGGCGGCGCAGGTCAGCGGCGTGCCGCAGCTGTCCGGCGCGGCCCACGTCACCCCCTGGCCCTGGGTGGCGCTCGTGGTGGCCGCCGCCCTGGCGGTGCTGGGCGTGCTCACGCTCGTGCGCGGGCGGGCCTGGCAGAGCGGGGGACGCCGCTTCGAGCGGACGACGGCGCCCGGGACCGTTGCCCCGAGCGCCGCCCCGAACGCCGCCCGGGACGCGCGCACCCGGGCCATGGACGACTGGGACGCCCTGGGCCGCGGTGAGGACCCCTCCGGGCAAGACGACGTCTCCTCCGGCCCCGATGCCGCCTCCTCCGGCGACGGAGACGGGCCCTCCGGCCCCGAGGCCGCTCCCTCCGGCGAGGGCGACGCCGAGCCGCCGGCGCCTCGCTGAAGCCCCCGGGCGTGCGGCCGGCCACGGCGCGCGCGACGCCGTCGGCGAGGTCGAGCCGCCGCGGCGAGGTCGCGCTTCGTCGGCGAGATCGAACCGGTCCGGCGAGGTCGCTGCCGATCGGCCGCTGACTGGCCGAGCTCCTGTTTCGCCGCTCTGGTGCCGGCTCGTCACGCCGCGACGCACGAGGTCCCGTGAGGCGGGCGCGCGCATGGTCCGGCGCGGCGAGCAGCCGCGCTTTCCCGCTAGGGTGAGCCTCATACCGCCGACAGCCCGCGAAAGGGAAGAGAAGAGATGCCGCAGACACCCGAACCGCAGACCTACACGTTGCCCCCGGCCTCGCCGTTCGCCAACCACGGCCGGACGAAGGCCGCGTGGGTCCTCATGTGGGGCGTGTGCCTGGGCTTCCTGCTCGCCGGCCTCGGCCTGATGATGAGCAACCAGGTCGTGGTGATCGTGGGGGTCGTCGTCACCGTCGGCTCGGTCGTCCTCAGCGTGATCATGCGCGGCATGGGCATGGGCCAGCCGGCGCCCGCCGCCGTCCAGGGCGACGAGCGCGACTGGTACTCCGCCTGATGGCGGGGGAGCACCAGCCCTACCCCGCCCAGCAGTACGGCCAGCCGTACGGCACCCCCGCCTACGGGCCGACGGCCGAGAAGAACAACCTCGGCAACATCGGGCTGATCGCCTCGATCGTCGGCATCGTGGGCTCCTTCATCCCCGTGCTCAACATCGTCGCCGGCTTCGGCGGCATCGTCGGACTCGTGCTCGGCATCCTCGGCCTGCGCGCCGCGAACGCCGGCCGGGCGACCAACCGGGGCATGTCGATCGCCGCGATCGTCGTCGGCGCGGTCCAGATCGTGCTCGGCATCCTGGTCATCATCGGGCTCGCCGCCTTCCTCAGCACGTACGAGACGTCGGGCTTCGAGTCCCTCTGACGCCCACCGCGACGCCCCGCCCGGACGTCCGGGCGGGGCGTCGTCGTACCCGAGGGAGGCGGCCCGGCGTCCCCCACTGCGGACGCCGTCCGGGGGTGTCGGCGGCCCGGCCTACGATGGGCGCGACGACAACGAGGGGAGACGGCACCGTGACTGTGCTGGAAGACATCGTCGCCGGGGTCCGTGAGGACCTCGCCGAGCGCGAGGCACAGCGCCCGCTGGACGTCCTCAAGGAGATGGCGCAGCGCCAGGTGGGCGCGAAGGACGGCGTGGCTGCGCTGCGCGGCGAGCACGGCGAGGTGACGATCATCTCGGAGGTCAAGCGCTCGAGCCCGTCCAAGGGCGCGCTGGCCGAGATCGCCGACCCGGCGGGCCTCGCCGCGGAGTACGAGGCCGGCGGGGCGAGCGTGATCTCCTGCCTGACCGAGCGGCGCCGCTTCGGCGGCTCCCTGGAGGACCTCGCCGCCGTGCGCGCGGCGGTGGACGTCCCCGTGCTGCGCAAGGACTTCGTCGTCACCCCCTACCAGGTGTGGGAGGCGCGGGCCTTCGGCGCGGACCTCGTGCTCCTCATCGTCGCCGCCCTCGAGCAGGAGGTCCTCGTCTCGCTGATCGAGCGGGTCCACTCCCTGGGCATGACGGCGCTGGTCGAGGCCCACAACCGCGAGGAGGCGCAGCGCGGGCTCGATGCCGGCGCCCGCGTCCTGGGCATCAACGCGCGCAACCTGCACACCCTCACCGTCGACCGCGCCGTGTTCAGCCAGGTCGTCGACGTCGTGCCCAGCGGGGTCATCAAGGTCGCCGAGTCCGGCGTCCGCGGCCCGCACGACGTGCTCGACTACGCCCGCGCCGGGGCCGACGCCGTCCTGGTGGGCGAGGCGCTGGTGACCACCGGCAACCCCCGCCAGGCGGTGGCCGACATGGTCGCCGCCGGCTCCCACCCCTCCCTGCGGGCGGTGCGCAAGTGAGCGAGCAGCACACCGACAGCGCGGCGCCGGTCACGCCCCCGGCGCACCTCGCCGAGGCCCCCGGCCCCTACTTCGGCGACTTCGGTGGCCGGTTCGTCGCCGAGGCGCTCGTCGCGGCGCTCGACGACCTCACCGCCGCCTGGGAGGAGCTCAAGACCGACCCGGCGTTCCTCGCCGAGATGGACCACCTCAACCGCACCTACACCGGCCGGCCCAGCATCATCACCGAGGTGCCGCGCTTCGCCGAGCACGCCGGCGGCGCGCGGGTCATCCTCAAGCGCGAGGACCTCAACCACACCGGCTCGCACAAGATCAACAACGTCCTGGGCCAGGCGCTGCTGACCCGCAAGGTCGGCAAGAAGCGGGTCATCGCCGAGACCGGCGCCGGCCAGCACGGGGTGGCCACCGCCACCGCCGCGGCCCTGCTCGGCCTGGAGTGCACCGTCTACATGGGCGAGGAGGACATGCGCCGCCAGGCGCTCAACGTCGCCCGCATGCGCCTGCTCGGCGCCGAGGTCATCGGCGTCTCCACCGGCTCGCGCACCCTCAAGGACGCCATCAACGAGGCCTTCCGCGACTGGGTGACCAACGTCGAGACCACCAACTACATCTTCGGCACCGCCGCGGGCCCGCACCCCTTCCCCGCGATGGTCCGCGACCTGCAGAAGGTCATCGGCGAGGAGGCCCGCCAGCAGGTCCTCGACCTCACCGGCAAGCTGCCCGACGTCGTGTGCGCCTGCGTGGGTGGCGGGTCGAACGCCATCGGCATCTTCAACGCCTTCCTCGACGACGACGGCGTCCGCTTGGTCGGCCTCGAGGCCGCGGGCGACGGCGTGGAGACCGGCAGGCACGCCTCCTCGATCACCGGCGGCACCCCCGGGGTGCTGCACGGCGCGCGCACCTTCCTGCTCCAGGACGAGGACGGCCAGACGGTGGAGTCCCACTCCATCTCCGCCGGCCTGGACTACCCCGGGGTGGGCCCCGAGCACTCCTGGCTCGCCAGCATCCACCGCGCCGAGTACCTGCCCGTCACGGACAGCGAGGCCATGGAGGCCTTCCGGCTGCTGTGCCGCACCGAGGGCATCATCCCGGCCATCGAGAGCGCCCACGCCCTCGCCGGCGCCATCCGCATCGGGAGGGAGGCCAAGGCCGCCGGGCAGCCGGCCCCGACCATCCTGGTCAACCTCTCCGGGCGCGGGGACAAGGACGTGGAGACGGCCGCGGCCTGGTTCCACCTCCTCGACGCCGACGAGCACGACGGCGCCGTGCCCGAGGCCGCCGGGCCCGAGGACGCGGCGAAGACCGGCGCCGTGGACGGCGCGGGGTACGAGGCCACCGGGAGCGTGGAGCTGTGAGCATGACGACCACCGGCGCGACGACCGCGTCCAAGACCGCCGCGGCGATCGACGCCGCCAAGGCCCGCGGGGGAGCGGCGCTGATCGGCTACCTCCCGGTCGGCTTCCCCGACGTCGACACCTCCATCCGGGCCGCGCGCGAGCTCGTCGCGGCCGGCGCCGACGTCATCGAGCTGGGGCTGCCCTACTCCGACCCGGGCATGGACGGCGAGACCATCCAGCAGGCCACCCAGGCCGCGCTCGACGGCGGCACCCGCACCGCCGACGTGCTGCGCGCCGTCGAGCAGGTCGCCGCGACCGGCGCCGCCGTGCTCGTCATGACCTACTACAACCCCGTGTACCGCTACGGCGTGGACCGCTTCGCGCGCGACCTGGCCGCGGCGGGCGGGGCCGGCCTCATCACCCCGGACCTCATCCCGGACGAGGCGGGCGAGTGGATCGCCGCCTCCGACGCCCACGGGCTCGACCGGGTCTTCCTCGTCGCGCCCAGCTCCACCGACGCCCGGCTGCGGCTGACCGCCGGCGCCTGCCGCGGGTTCGTCTACGCCGCGTCCACCATGGGCGTCACCGGCGCCCGGACCGCCGTGGACACCCACGCGCGCGGGCTGGTCGCCCGCACCCGGGAGGCCGGCGGGGAGCCGCGGGTGTGCGTGGGCCTCGGGGTGTCCAACCGGGACCAGGCGGCCGAGATCGCCGAGTACGCCGACGGCGTCATCGTCGGCTCGGCGCTGGTGCGGACCCTCATGCGCCCCGACGGCGACACCGGCGCCGGGCTGCGGGACCTCAGCGCCCTCGCCCAGGAGCTGGCCACCGGCGCGCACGGCGGCTGACGGCCGGCGAGGGCAGGGGCGGCGAGCGGATAGTCTGCACGGGTGCTGACCTCCGCCGTCCTCGCCGCCCTGCCCAGCCCGCCCCAGGGGGTCTGGCAGCTGGGCCCGCTCCCGGTGCGCGCCTACGCGCTGGCGATCCTGCTTGGCGGGGTGGCGGCCTGGTGGATCCTCGACCGGCGCTACACCGCCAAGGGCGGGCCCAAGGACACCGCCATCGACGTCGTGTTCTGGATGGTGCCGTTCGGCATCGTGGGGGCGCGGCTGTACCACGTCTTCACCACCCCGGAGCCGTACTTCGGCCCGGGCGGCAACCCCTGGAACGCCTTCGCGATCTGGAACGGCGGGCTGGGCATCTGGGGCGCGGTCGCGCTGGGCGCGGTGGGGGCGTGGCTCGGGCTCCGCCGCCGCGGGCTGCGCCTGGCGCCGTTCGCCGACGCCCTCGCGCCCGGGCTGCTCGTCGCCCAGGCCATCGGCCGGCTGGGCAACTACTTCAACCAGGAGCTCTACGGCAAGCCCACGACCCTGCCGTGGGGGCTGCAGATCGACGACGCCCACCTGGTCCCCGGGTATCCCTCCGGCACCCTGTTCCACCCGACGTTCCTCTACGAGCTGGTGTGGAACCTCGCCATGGTGGGGGTGCTGGTGTGGGCCGAGCGCCGCTTCCGGCTGCGCCACGGCCGGGTGTTCTGGCTGTACGTCATGCTCTACACGCTGGGCCGGGTGTGGATCGAGCACCTGCGCATCGACACCGCCGAGATCGTCCTGGGCCTGCGCCTGAACGTGTGGACGTCGATCCTCATCTTCCTCGTGGCCCTCGCCCTGTTCGTCGTCATCGGCCGGCGCACCCGCGGGGTACCCGAGAACCTCTGGCTGCCCGGCCGGGAGCCGGTCGACGAGGCCGTCCCCGGGGCCGACGACGGGCAGGCGCCCACCCCGACCGGCACCGTCGCGGCCGAGCGACCCGCGCCGGCCTCGGCATCCGAAGACGGGCAGGACGCCCGTGCACCGGGCGACGCGTCCGCGCCTGGCGCCGCGGACGCAGCGGACAGCGCCGCAGGCGGCCCGCAGGCATCGGACGGGGAGCGCCTGGCCAGCACGGCCCGGTCCGCCGACGACGAGCACGTCCCCTCCGCGCCGGCCGACGAGGACGTCCCCGGCCGCGCCTGAGAACGTCGTCGGCGCCTGCGGCCAACCCCGCGGCCCACGTGACGCGGCGGTTCCACAGCCGTGGGATCCACCTCCGCGGCGTCGAGCCAGCGACGTCCGGCACCGATGCGCCCGCGCGCCGTGGCGAGCCAGCAGGGAGGGGCACCGAGCTAGCGGCGTCGCGTTGCCCAGCAGTGACGACCCCGCTGCCTGGGTGCATACCGGCTGGCTGGGGTGCCCAGCCCGCTGCCTCGGCCCCGGACCGCGGCGCTCGCCAGCGAACTGGGCAACCGATGTCCCCGAAGTGCCGCCGGCAGGGGCGAAACGTGCTGGCTCGGCCCGGGGGCGCCGGCGGCCACACCCTCCTCGACAGCCTTGACAGCCCTGACAGCGGCGGGCCCCGCGCCGCTTGACAGCCCCCACCCTCGCGGCTTGTCTGGACGCGTTGTCCGCGGCCGCGGGCGGCCAAGTGTCAAGAATGTGGACAGGTCGTGTTACCTCCGGGTCATCTGGCAGTAATATCGCGCCACCATCGGGACGACGGCGACCCAACCACCACTCAGCTCAACGAAGCGGGGGTCCGTCTCGGGTCTTCGCGGTGAGGACGACACGCGGATGGAACCAGCTCAGGCGCCCAGTCCGTTTCACCCCCCGGCCCGCCACGGTCTGTACGACCCGGCCAACGAGCACGACGCGTGCGGCGTGGCCTTCGTGGCGACCCTGCGCGGCAGCCCGGGGCGGGACATCGTCGAGTCGGCGCTGACCGCCCTGACCAACCTCGACCACCGCGGCGCGGTGGGCGCCGAGGAGAACACCGGCGACGGCGCCGGCCTGCTCACGCAGGTGCCCGACGCCTTCCTGCGCGCCGTGGTCGCCTTCGACCTGCCCGCCGCCGGCGCCTACGCCGTCGGCACGGCCTTCCTGCCCGGGGGCGAGGCGGAGGCCGAGCGGGTCGAGGCGGTGCGCCGCATCGAGGCCATCGCCGCCCAGGAGGGCCTGGGGGTGCTCGGATGGCGCGAGGTGCCGGTCGACGCGTCGATGATCGGCCCCAGCGCCCTGGAGACCATGCCGGCCTTCCGGCAGTTCTTCCTCGCCGACGGCGCCAGCAGCGGCCTGGCCCTGGAGCGGCTCGCCTTCCGGGTGCGCAAGCGCGTCGAGCGCGAGCTCGGCCTGTACTTCGCGTCGCTGTCCTCGCGGACCCTCGTCTACAAGGGCATGCTCACCACCGCCCAGCTGCGCCCGTTCTTCCCGGACCTGTCCGACGAGCGGTTCGCCAGCGAGCTGGCCCTGGTGCACTCGCGCTTCTCGACCAACACCTTCCCGTCGTGGCCGCTGGCCCAGCCGTTCCGGCTGGTGGCGCACAACGGGGAGATCAACACCGTGCGCGGCAACCGGAACTGGATGGCCGCCCGTGAGGGCGTGCTGGCCTCCGACGCGCTGGGCGACCTCGCCCCGCTGCTGCCCGTGTGCACCCCGGGCGCCTCGGACTCGGCCACCTTCGACGAGGTCCTCGAGCTGCTCCACCTGGCCGGCCGGTCGCTGCCGGAGTCGGTGCTCATGATGATCCCCGAGGCGTGGCAGAACCACGACTCGATGGACCCGGGGCTGCGGGCGTTCTACGAGTACGCCTCCACCCTCATGGAGCCGTGGGACGGTCCGGCCGCCATGACCTTCACCGACGGCACCCTCATCGGCGCCGTCATGGACCGCAACGGCCTGCGCCCCGGGCGCTACTGGGTCACCGCCGACGGGCTCGTCGTGCTCGCCTCGGAGTCCGGGGTCCTCGACCTCGACCCCGCCACGGTGGTGCGCAAGGGCCGGCTCGAGCCGGGCCGGATGTTCCTCGTCGACACCGGCTCCGGCCGCATCGTCGAGGACGAGGAGATCAAGCGCGGCCTGGCCGAGCAGCACCCCTACCAGCAGTGGCTGGACGAGGGCCTCATCTTCTTCGAGGACCTGCCCGACCGCGACCACGTCGACCACTCGCGCCTGTCGGTGGTCCGCCGCCAGCAGACCTTCGGCTACACCGAGGAGGAGCTGCGGGTCCTGCTCGCCCCGATGGCCGCCACCGGCGCCGAGGCGATCGGCTCGATGGGCACCGACACCCCGGTGGCCGTGCTCTCCGCGCGCCCGCGGCTGCTGTTCGACTACTTCTCCCAGCTCTTCGCCCAGGTGACCAACCCGCCGCTGGACGCCATCCGCGAGGAGCTCGTCACCGCGCTGGGCGGGGCCATCGGCCCGGAGCCGAACCTGCTCGTCGACGGCCCCGAGCACGCCCGCAAGCTCGTCGTGCCGTTCCCGACCATCGACAACGACCAGCTCGCGAAGATCACCCACATCGGCAAGACCCCCCGCAAGGGCCACGCCTTCTCCGCCGTGACGATCTCCGGGCTCTACCCGGTGGCCGGCGGCGGCGCCGCGCTGCACGCGCGGCTGCAGGAGATCTTCGCCGAGGTCGACGCGGCCATCGAGCAGGGCCACAACATCATCGTGCTCTCCGACCGGGAGTCGACGGCGGCCCTCGCGCCGATCCCGTCGCTGCTGCTCACCTCGGCCGTGCACCACCACACCCTGCGCCGACGCACCCGCACGAAGATCTCCCTGATCGTCGAGGCCGGCGACGTGCGCGAGGTCCACCACGTGGCCCTCCTCATCGGCTACGGCGCCGCCTGCGTCAACCCCTACCTGGCCATGGAGAGCGTCGAGCACCTGGTGCGCTCCGGCGTCGTGCGCGGGGTCACCCCCCAGCAGGCGGTGGCCAACCTCATCAAGGCGCTCGGCAAGGGCGTGCTCAAGGTGATGTCGAAGATGGGCATCTCCACCGTGGCCTCCTACCGCGGCGCCCAGGTCTTCGAGGCGATCGGCCTGTCCGAGGACCTCGTGGAGGCCTACTTCACCGGCACGCCGACCCCGCTGGGCGGCGTCGGCCTCGACGTCATCGCCGCCGAGGTCGCCGCCCGCCACGCCACCGCCTACCCGCACTCGGGCATCTCCCCGGCCCACCGCACCCTGCGCATGGGCGGGGAGTACCAGTGGCGCCGGGAGGGCGAGCCGCACCTGTTCGACCCCGAGACGATCTTCCGGCTCCAGCACTCCACCCGGACGCGGCGCTACGACGTCTTCCGCAAGTACACCGAGGGCGTCAACGAGCAGTCCCGGCGGCTGATGACGCTGCGCGGGCTGCTGCGGCTCAAGACCGGCGCACACGACCCGGTCCCGGTGGAGGAGGTCGAGCCGGTCAGCGCGATCGTCAGGCGGTTCTCCACCGGCGCGATGAGCTACGGCTCCATCTCCGCCGAGGCGCACGAGACCCTCGCCATCGCCATGAACATGCTCGGCGGGAAGTCGAACACCGGCGAGGGCGGGGAGGACACCGACCGGCTGCACGACCCGCGCCGCCGCTCGGCCATCAAGCAGGTCGCCTCGGGCCGCTTCGGCGTGACCGCGGACTACCTCACCAACGCCGACGACATCCAGATCAAGATCGCCCAGGGCGCCAAGCCCGGCGAGGGCGGCCAGCTGCCCGCGCACAAGGTCTACCCCTGGGTGGCCCACACCCGGCACTCCACCCCCGGCGTCGGGCTCATCTCCCCGCCGCCGCACCACGACATCTACTCCATCGAGGACCTCGCCCAGCTGATCCACGACCTCAAGAACGCCAACCCGGCGGCGCGGATCCACACCAAGCTGGTCAGCGAGATCGGCGTGGGTACGGTGGCCGCCGGCGTCGCCAAGGCGCACTCCGACGTCGTCCTGGTCTCCGGGCACGACGGCGGCACCGGCGCGGCGCCGCTCACCTCCCTCAAGCACGCGGGCGCCCCGTGGGAGATCGGCCTGGCCGAGACCCAGCAGACCCTCGTCCTCAACGACCTGCGCGACCGCGTGGTGGTCCAGGCGGACGGGCAGATGAAGACCGGCCGCGACGTCATCGTCGCCGCCCTGCTCGGGGCGGAGGAGTTCGGCTTCGCCACCGCCCCGCTGGTGGTCGAGGGCTGCATCATGATGCGGGTGTGCCACCTGGACACCTGCCCGGTGGGCGTGGCCACGCAGAACCCCGAGCTGCGCAAGCGGTTCACCGGCAAGGCCGAGCACGTGGTGACCTTCTTCGAGTTCATCGCCGAGGAGGTGCGCGAGCTGCTCGCCGCCCTGGGCCTGCGCTCGATCGACGAGGCCGTCGGCCGCGTCGACCTGCTCGACGCCGTGGAGGCGGTGGAGCACTGGAAGGCGTCCGGCCTCGACCTCGGCCCGCTGCTCGCGCCGGTCGAGCCCCGGCCCGGCTCGGCGCGGCGGCACGCCCGCGCCCAGGACCACGGCCTGGAGAAGGCGCTCGACAACGAGCTCATCCGCCTGGCCGGCCCGGCCCTGGAGGGCGGGGAGCACGTGCGGATCGAGCTGCCGGTGCGCAACGTCAACCGGACCGTGGGCACGATGCTCGGCCACGAGCTGACCAAGCGGTACGGCGCCGAGGGCCTGCCCGACGGCACGATCGACGTCACCCTGCGCGGCTCGGCCGGGCAGTCCTTCGGCGCGGTGCTGCCCCGCGGCATCACGCTGCGCCTGATCGGCGACGCCAACGACTACGTGGGCAAGTCCCTCTCCGGCGGGCGGATCGTCGTCCGCCCCGACGCGCGGGCGATCTTCCCCGCCGAGGACAACGTGGTGGCGGGCAACGTCATCGCCTACGGCGCGACGTCGGGGGAGATCTACCTCCGCGGCCGCGCTGGGGAGCGCTTCGCCGTCCGCAACTCCGGGGCCACCCTGGTGGTCGAGGGCGTGGGCGACCACGCCGCCGAGTACATGACCGGCGGCACGCTGCTCGTCCTGGGCCCCACCGGGCGCAACCTCGGCGCCGGCATGTCCGGTGGCACCGCCTACGTCCTCGACCTCGACACCGCCCAGGTCAACGCCCCGGCGCTGGCCTCCGGCGAGCTGATCCTGTCCGCGCTGGACGCCGAGGACCACGCGATCGTCGTCGACCTGCTCCGCCGGCACCTCGAGCTGACCGACTCCGCCGTGGCGGCCGAGCTCCTCGCGGACCTCGACGCCCTCGACGCCCGCCTGACCAAGGTGCTCCCGCGCCAGTACGCCGCCGTCTCCGCCGCCCTGGTCAAGGCGGCCGAGGACGGCCTCGACCCGAGCTCGCCGGACGTGTGGGCCAACATCATGGAGGCTTCCCGTGGCTGACCCCCAGGGTTTCCTGAAGTACCGCGAGCGGGAGCTGCCCCGCCGCCGGCCGGTGCCGGTGCGGATCATGGACAGCAAGGAGGTCTACGAGCGCCGCGCGGAGGACGCCCCCGCCCTCGTGCGCCAGGCCGCCCGGTGCATGGACTGCGGGGTGCCGTTCTGCCACAACGGCTGCCCGCTGGGCAACCTCATCCCCGAGTGGAACGAGCTCACCCGCACCCAGGACTGGGCCGGGGCGATCGAGCGGCTCCACGCGACGAACAACTTCCCGGAGTGGACCGGGCGGCTGTGCCCCGCCCCCTGCGAGACGGCGTGCGTGCTGGGCATCAACCAGCCGCCGGTGACGATCAAGAACATCGAGCAGTCCATCGCCGACAACGCCTGGGACCGCGACCTCATCCGCCCGCAGATCCCCCAGCGGCTCACCGGCTCCACCGTCGCGGTGATCGGCTCCGGGCCCGCCGGGCTGGCCGCCGCCCAGCAGCTCACCCGCGCCGGGCACACCGTGGCGGTCTACGAGCGCGACGACCGCATCGGGGGCCTGCTCACCTACGGCATCCCCGACTTCAAGATGGACCGGGCCCAGGTGGACCGGCGCATCGCCCAGATGGAGGCGGAGGGCACCCGCTTCCGCCCGTCGGTGGACGTCGGCGGCGCGGGGTCGCTCAGCGGGCAGGACCTGCGCGAGCGGTACGACGCCGTCATCCTCGCCATGGGCTCGACCGTGCCCCGCGAGCTGCCCGCCCCCGGGCGCGAGCTGGGTGGCATCCACTACGCCATGGACTACCTCGTCCAGGCCAACCGGGTGGTCGCGGGCCAGGAGGTGCCCGACCAGATCCTCGCCACCGGCAAGGACGTGGTCATCATCGGCGGCGGCGACACCGGCTCGGACTGCCTGGGCACCGCCACCCGCCAGCAGGCCCGCTCGGTCGTGCAGATCGACATCAACCCCGTCCCGCCGGAGGAGCGCCCGGCGAACCAGCCGTGGCCGACCTACCCCAAGGTCTACCGGGTCTCGACCTCGCACGAGGAGAACGGCGAGCGCGTGTACGGCTCCTCGACCGTGGAGTTCCTCTCCGACGGCTCGGCGGGGGAGGGGCAGGTCACCCACCTGCGCCTCGTCGACGTCGACCGCACCTCCGGGCAGGCCGTGCCCATCGAGGGCACCGAGCGGATCATCCCCGCCCAGCTCGTCCTCCTCGCGCTCGGCTTCACCGGCGTCCCCGCCGGCGGGCTCGTCGAGCAGCTGGGCGTCGAGCTGGACGCGCGCGGGCGCGTCGTGCGCGATGAGACGTTCGCCACCTCCGTGCCGGGGGTGTACGTCGCCGGCGACGCCGGGCGCGGCCAGTCGCTCATCGTGTGGGCCATCGCCGAGGGCCGCTCGGCGGCCTCCGCCGTCGACGCCTACCTGCGCGGCGAGACCGAGCTTCCGGCCCCGATCCTGC
Source organism: Georgenia thermotolerans (assembly GCF_009193185.1). Lineage (GTDB taxonomy): Bacteria > Actinomycetota > Actinomycetes > Actinomycetales > Actinomycetaceae > Georgenia > Georgenia thermotolerans. Next base: position 73,921 of record NZ_VUKF01000008.1, read on the forward strand.
CCTCGACGGTGTCGGTGTCGGTCTGACCTGGCCCGCCCGGCCCGCTCCGCACGGCCCGGCCCCCCGCGAGTCCGGGGGCGCCGGGCCGTCGGCGCACCCGGCGCGCAGCACACCGGTGAGCGGCACCACTGGGACCTCGCACGGGCGGCCCGGGACCGCCAGGCCCTAGGCTGGGCCCCATGCGTAGAGCGAAGATCGTGTGCACCATCGGCCCCGCCACCGAGTCCCCCGAGAAGGTCCAGGAGCTGGTGGACGCCGGCATGGACGTCGCCCGGATCAACCGCTCCCACGGTGCGGTGGAGGAGCACGAGGCGGTGTACCGCAACGTGCGGGCCGCCGCGCAGGCCTCGGGCCGCGCCGTCGCCGTCCTGGTGGACCTCCAGGGCCCGAAGATCCGCCTGGGCAACTTCGCCGACGGCAAGGTGAACCTCCGCGAGGGCGACACCTTCACCATCACCACCGAGGACGTCCCGGGCAACGCCGAGATCGCCTCGACCACGTACAAGGGCCTGCCCGGCGACGCCAACCCCGGCGACCGCATCCTCATCGACGACGGCAAGGTCGCCGTCCGCGTCCTCGAGGTGGACGGCCCCCGCGTCGTCACCCGGGTCGAGGTGCCCGGCCCGGTGTCCAACCACAAGGGCCTGAACCTGCCCGGCGTCGCCGTGTCCGTGCCCGCCCTGTCCGAGAAGGACAAGGAGGACCTGCGCTGGGCCCTGAACGTCGGCGCCGACATGATCGCGCTGTCCTTCGTGCGCTCCGCCGCGGACGTCGAGGACGTCCACGCGATCATGGACGAGGAGGGCCGCCGGGTCCCGGTCATCGCCAAGATCGAGAAGCCCCAGGCCGTGGAGAACCTCGTCGAGGTCGTCGACGCGTTCGACGGCGTCATGGTCGCCCGCGGCGACCTCGGCGTCGAGCTGCCGCTCGAGCAGGTGCCGCTGGTGCAGAAGCGCGCCATCGAGCTCGCCCGGCGCAACGCCAAGCCCGTCATCGTCGCCACCCAGATGCTCGAGTCGATGATCACCAGCCCGCGGCCCACCCGCGCCGAGGCCTCCGACGTCGCCAACGCCATCCTCGACGGCGCCGACGCGGTCATGCTCTCCGGCGAGACCTCGGTCGGGGAGTTCCCCATCGAGACCGTGCGCACCATGGCCCGCATCGTGGAGAACACCGAGGAGAACGGCGGCGAGCGGATCGCCCCGCTGGGCTCCAGCCCGCACACCCGCGGCGGGGTCATCACCAAGGCCGCCGCGGACATCGGCGAGATGCTCGAGACGAAGTACCTCGTCACCTTCACCCAGTCCGGTGACTCCGCCCGCCGCATGTCCCGGCTGCGCTCGCCCATCCCGCTGCTGGCCTTCACCCCGTCGACCGACGTGCGCAACCAGCTGGCGGTCAGCTGGGGCGTGCAGACCTACACCGTGCCCCCGGTGAGCCACACCGACGACATGGTCAACCAGGTCGACCAGCTCCTGCAGACCACCGGGCTGGCCGAGGAGGGCGACCGGGTCGTCATCGTCGCCGGCATGCCCCCGGGCAAGGTCGGCTCGACCAACTCCATCCGCGTGCACAAGATCGGCGAGACCTACACCAAGGCCTGACGGTCGACGGCGGCGGGCGGCGCGGGTGCGCCGCCCGCCGCCGCGTGCTCGGACGGCGTCCGAGCCGACGGCGCGGGCACGGTACCCTGATGCCCGCCTTCGCTCCTGTGGTGGAATCGGCAGACACACCGCACTCAAAATGCGGCGCCGCGAGGCGTGCGGGTTCGAGTCCCGCCGGGAGCACCGCGACCTTGTTGCACCCGTCACGTGGCGGTTGTTGAACGCGTCACGTGGCGCCGTTCGCGCAGGCCTGGGCGCGGATCGGCGCTATAGGCTGACCCTCGTGACGACGAAGAAGCGCAGCGAGGCCCCTGACGAGACGACGACCGCCCCCGACGGTGGCACCGCCCCGATCGACCTGCCCGGCCCCGAGGCTGCCGGCACCGAGGAGGAGCCGACCGTCCGCCGGCGCGTGGTCGTCGCCGAGGACGAGACCCTCATCCGGCTCGACATCGTGGAGAGCCTGACCGAGGCCGGCTTCGAGGTGGTCGGCGAGGCCGCGAACGGCGAGCAGGCCGTCGCGCTGGCCACCGAGCTCGAGCCCGACGTCGTCGTCATGGACGTCAAGATGCCCGTGATGGACGGCATCACCGCCGCCGAGCGCATCATCGGCAACCGCACCTGCGCCGTGGTCATGCTGACCGCCTTCTCCCAGAAGGAGCTCGTCGAGCGGGCCCGCGACGCCGGCGCCATGGCCTACGTGGTCAAGCCGTTCACCCCGGCCGACCTGCTGCCCGCGGTCGAGATCGCCATCTCCCGCCACCAGGAGATCACCTCGCTCGAGGCCGAGGTCGCCTCGCTCGCCGAGCAGTTCGAGACCCGCAAGCGCGTGGACCGCGCCAAGGGCCTGCTCATGACCAAGATGGGGCTGAGCGAGCCCGAGGCCTTCCGGTGGATCCAGAAGACCTCGATGGACCGCCGCCTGACGATGCGCGAGGTCGCCGACGCCGTCATCGAGCAGGTCGGCGCCAAGTAGCGCCCGGACGCCTCCGGCTTCTCGCACGGCCCGCTTTCCCCTGGGAAGCGGGCCGTCGCCGTCCCCGGCGACACGGCTCAAGTGTGATGCGCGCCACAATCGTGACCGTTCTGTGACATTACGGGGCCGGATCCCCCTGACACGGACGCCCCTCGTCAATACGTTGGCGCGAACGGGCGCAGGGGCCCGCGCCGGGCACAGGGGCCCGCGGGCACGCGCCGCACTCGGGAGACGAAGGAGACGGCATGACTCGCAGGAAGACAGGCCTCCGCTCGCTGGCCGTGGTGGCGGCGCTCTCGCTGACCCTCGCGGCCTGCGGGTCGGGGGGCGGGGACACCGGGGCGACCGGCGACGGCGACGCGGCCGGCGGGGGCCTGCTCATCGGCACGCTCCTGCCCCAGACCGGGTCTCTCTCGCAGCTCGGCCCGCCCGAGATCGCGGGCGTGGACCTCGCCGTCAAGGAGATCAACGCGGCCGGGGGCGTCAACGGCGCCGACGTGAAGGTCAGCCACAAGGACTCCTCCGACGCGGACAACGCGCAGGTGGCCACCCAGTCCGTCACCGAGCTGACGGGCGAGAAGATCTCCGCCCTGGTCGGCGCCGCCTCCTCCCAGGTCACGCTCAACGTCATCGACGACGTGGTCGGCGCCCAGATCGTCATGGTCTCGCCCGCGAACACCGCGGCGAAGCTGTCCGGGTACGACAAGTTCTTCTTCCGCACGGCCCCGCCGGACACCGTGCAGGGCGACGTGCTGGGCAACCTCATCGTCAGCGACGGTGCCGCCAACGTCGGCATCCTCGTGTTCAACGAGGACTACGGCACCGGGCTGCGCGACGTGGTCCAGAAGGTCGTGGAGACCGCCGGCGGCACGGTGACCTACGGCAAGTCGGGGCAGGAGTTCGACCCGACGGAGCAGAACTTCTCCACCATCGTGGGCAACGCGCTGGCCACCCAGCCCGACGCCATCGCGATGATCGCCTTCACCACGCAGACGCCGCTGATCATCCAGGAGCTGGTCAACCAGGGCTTCGACATGTCCAAGACGTACTTCGTCGACGGCAACCTGCAGAACTTCGGCGACCAGTTCGACCCCGGCACCCTCGAGGGCGCACAGGGCACCCAGCCGGGCGTGTTCCCCAGCGAGGAGTTCCGCAGCCGGCTCAAGGAGGTCGACGCGGGCCTGAAGGACTTCAACTACGCGGCGGAGTCCTACGACGCGGCCATGCTCATCGCCCTGGCGGCGGTGCGCGGGAAGGCCAACGACGGCCCGACCATCCAGGAGAACATGGCCGCCGTCTCCGGTGCCGACGGCGGGGACGAGTGCACCGGCTTCGAGGAGTGCGCCAAGCTTCTCCAGGACGGCAAGGACATCACGTACAAGGCGGTCTCCGGAGTCGGCCCGTTCAACGCCGAGAACGACCCCTCGGCGGCGAACATCGGCATCTACCTGTTCGACGGCGAGAACAACAACTCCTTCCAGCGGGTGGAGTACGGCAAGATCGCCGGCTGACGACGGCGACCCTCGGGTCCGCCCACGGCGCGCAGGGGCTCGGCACTCCCGCCGGGCCCCTGCGTCGCGTCCGGGGACAGGGCGAGGGCCGCGGAGCCGACCAGGCGCGTGCGACGGCGCCGGGGCTCGCTCAGGCGCCGGCGTCCTCGGCGTCGGCGCGGTCGACGTCGGCCGCCAGGGTGCCCAGGTACAGCTCGATGACCTTGGGGTCGTCCATGAGGTCCCGGCCCCGCCCGGAGTAAGCGTTGGTCCCCTGGTCGAGGACGTAGGCGCGGTCGCAGATCTGCAGGCAGCGCCGGGCGTTCTGCTCGACGATGACGATGGAGACGCCCGCCCGGTTGATCTTGCGCGTGCGGATGAAGGTCTCGTCCTGGCGGACGGGGGAGAGGCCGGCGGAGGGCTCGTCGAGCAGGAGCACCTGCGGGTCCATCATCAGCGCCCGGCCCATGGCGACCATCTGCCGCTCCCCGCCCGAGAGCGACCCCGCGCGCTGCTTCCGCCGCTCGCCCAGGGTGGGGAAGATGTCGACGATCCGGTCGAACCGCTCGGCGAAGCGCCGGGGGGCCTGGAAGACCCCCATCTGCAGGTTCTCCTCGATGGTCAGGGACGGGAAGACGTTGTTGTTCTGCGGGACGAACCCGACCCCGCGGTGCACGAGGGTGTCCGCGCGCCGGTTGGTGATGGCCTCCCCGGCCAGCGTGACCGAGCCCGCGCGGACGTGCACGAGCCCGAACAGCGCCTTGAGCAGGGTCGACTTGCCGGCCCCGTTCGGGCCGATGATGCCCACGAGCTCACCCGGGTGCAGGGCCAGGCTGCACCCGCGCAGGATGTCCACGCCGGGCAGGTAGCCGGCGACGACGTCGTCGGCCAGCAGCAGCGGCTCGCCGGCCGGTGCGCCGGCGTGCGGGTCGGTCGCGCTGACGGTGGTGGTCATCGGGGCCTCCTCAGTCCTCGAGCAGCGCGTCGTCGCCGAGGTCGGTGTCGTGGTGGGCGCCGAGGTAGGCGTCGACCACCGCCTGCTCGTGCATGACCGTGCGGGCCGGCCCCTCGGCGACGATGCGGCCCTCGGCCATGACGACCACCCAGTCCGAGACGTGGCGGACCATGTGCATGTCGTGCTCGACGAACAGCACGGTCATGCCCTCGTCGCGGAGCTGGCGGATGTGCCCGAGCAGGGACTGGGTCAGGGCCGGGTTCACCCCCGCCATGGGCTCGTCGAGCATGATCAGCTTCGGGTCGCTCATCAGGGCCCGGGCCATCTCGAGGAGCTTGCGCTGCCCGCCGGAGAGGCTGCCGGCGAAGTCGTCCTTCTTGGCGTCGAGGCGGAACCGCTCGAGCAGCGTCATCGCCTTGTCGGTGATCTCCCGCTCGCGGCGCCGCCACAGCGGCGCGGCGAGCGCGACGGCGAGCTTCTCGCCCGGCTGGCCGGACGCCCCGAGGCGCATGTTCTCCAGCACGCTCATCCGGTTGAGGGCCTTGGTCAGCTGGAAGGTGCGCACCATGCCGGCGCGCGCCGCGCGGGCGGCGCCGAGGCGCTCGGCGGGCTGCCCGTCGAAGGTCCACCGGCCGGAGTCGGCCCGGTCGAAGCCGGTGAGGACGTTGAAGAAGGTCGTCTTGCCCGCCCCGTTGGGCCCGATCAGGGCGGTGATGGCGTGGCGGGGCACCTCGAGGTGGGCGACGTCGACGGCCGCGATGCCGCCGAAGGCCCGGGTGACGTCGTCGGCGACGAGGATCGGGTCCGCCTTGGGGGCGCCGGGGACGTGCGCGGCGCCGGCGAGGTCCGGCGCGGGCGCGGACGTGGCCGCCGTGGTCGTCTCAACGGGCATTGATCGCCAGCTCCTTCTTGTCCCCGAGGATGCCCTGTGGTCGGAAGATGATGAGGAGCATCAGGGTCACCCCGACCACGATCCAGCCGAACGCCTCGATCTCCGCGACCGACATGAAGCTCGGGGGCACCACCTGGCGCATCACGGACTTGATGAGCATGAGGGCCGACCAGAACAGCATCGAGCCGAGGATCGGGCCGAACACCGTCGCGGCGCCGCCGAGCAGCAGGATGGTCCACACCCAGAACGTCGTGGGCCGGCCCATGGCGTCGGGCTGGACCGCGCGGGGGAGGACGAACAGGATGCCGGCCAGGGCGCCGAGGACCCCGCCGAGCACGAGGGCCTGCATCTTGTAGGCGAAGGCGTTCTTGCCCAGGGAGCGCACGGCGTCCTCGTCCTCCCGGATGCCCTTGAGCACCCGGCCCCACGGGCTCCTCATCAGCCGCCACACGAGCAGGCAGGCGAGGGCGACGACGACCCAGGCGACCAGCCGCAGCCACCAGCTGTTGGAGGCGTTGAGCGCGTAGCTGAACGGCCCGAGGGCGAAGGTGCCGTCCGGGAACGGCGAGGCGTCCTGGAAGGTGTGCTTGAACGAGTTGCCCAGCAGGCCGTTGGAGGCGCCGGTGAGGTCCGACAGGGCCGTGGACCGGCCGACGATGCGGACGATCTCCGCGGCGGCGATGGTCACGATCGCCAGGTAGTCCCCGCGCAGCTTCAGCGTAGGGATGCCCAGGAGCACCGCGAACCCCACGGCGCAGACGACGGCGACGAGGACGGCGGTCCACAGCGGCCAGCCCGCGATGGTGGAGATCGCGAAGCCGTAGGCGCCGAGCAGCATGAAGCCGGCCTGGCCCATGTTGAGCAGGCCGGTGAGCCCGAAGTGCACGTTCAGCCCGATGGCGGCCAGCGCGAACGCCGCGGTCGTGGGCGCGAAGAGCTCGCCGGCGACGTTGGTGAGGAGGTTCGACCAGTCCATGACCAACCCTTCCGTTACCCGACCCGGGCGGTGCGGCCGAGGATTCCCTGCGGCCGCAGCAGCAGGACGAGGATGAGGATGAGGAGGGCGGCGGCGTAGCGCATGTCGCTCGGGATGAACAGCGTCGACAGCTCGACGACCAGGCCGATGACCAGCGACCCGATGAGCGCGCCGAACGCGGTGCCGAGACCGCCCAGGGTCACGGCCGCGAACATCAGCAGCAGCAGGGCGGTGCCCATGTTCCACCGCGTGGCGCTGAGGTAGAGGCCGAGGAGCACCCCGCCCAGCGCGGCCAGCCCGGTCCCGGTGGTCCACACGAGCCGGATGATGCGGTCCACCGCGATGCCGGAGGCCGCCGCCAGCGCGGCGTTGTCGGCCACGGCCCGGGTCGCCCGGCCGATCCGGGTGCTCGTGAGCACGTACCCCACCGCCGTCAGGACCAGCACGGCGATGAGCACCGACACGGCGGACTGGACGGTCAGCCGGACCGGGCCGAGCTGGAGGACGTGCGGGTTGGACGTGACGATGCGCAGCACCCCGCCGCCCGCGAAGAGGTTGAAGGCGTACTGCAGGGCGAGGGCGAAGCCGATGGTGACGATGAGCTGCTGGGTCAGGCCCACCCCGCGGCGGCGCAGCGGACCCCAGATCGCGCGGTCCTGCAGGTAGCCGGACGCCAGCCCGGCGACGACGGCGAGGGCTCCCGCGACGGGCAGGGGAAGGCCCAGCGGCTGGGCGAACAGGTAGGCGAGCAGGGCGCCGAGGGTCACCTGCTCCCCGTGCGCGAAGTTGCTCAGGCCGGTGGTGCCGTAGATGACGGACAGCCCCACCGAGGCCAGGGCGAGCAGCAGGCCGAAGATCAGCCCGCTGACGACGAGCTGGACGACCCGCTCGGTGGTGGAGGCGCCGGCGGCGGCGGCGCTCTCGGCGGAGACGTCGGCCTCGCCGCCCGCGGTGCCCGCCTCGGTCGTCGGGCCTCCGTCGCTGCCGGTCGCCGTGGCCGTCGCCGACGGCGACGTCGGTGCCGCCGCGCCGCCGGCCCCGCCGAGCGGGAACAGGGCGCCGGCGCTGCTGCCCAGCTCCACCGTCACGGTGCGCGGGTTGTTGCCCGGGTCGCGCAGGGACTCACCGGCCGGCAGCGTCGCGGTGTCCAGCGAGACCGTGTACTGCCCCGGCGACGTGACCGCAGCGGTCCACCGGCCGGCGTCGTCGGTGGTCGCCTCGACGGCACCGCCCGCGCCCTCGATCTTCAGGACGACGCCGACGGCCGGCTGGCCCGCGGCGGTGCGGATGGTCCCGCCCAGGCACCCGGTGGCGGCGTCCGGTGTGCACCCGGCCCCCGCGGCGGCGGCCGCCGGGCCCGCCCACGCCAGCGAGGTCAGGCCGAGGAACGCGGCGACGAGGAGCGTGAGGAGCAGGGCGGGGGTCGTGCGGCGGGCGCGGGTGGGAGCGGCACCGGATGTCACCGGGGGCCTCCGTCCTGTCGGCTCGCTCGGGTTTCGGCCGCCCGAGTGGTGGTGAGCCTAGAGGACACCGGGGACATGAGTGTGACGTTCGCCACACGACCTGCCGTCCTCCGGACGAGGGGCGCCGTATTGGCGCCGCCCCGGCGCCGGTCCGGGCGCTCCTCCGGCTCAGGACGCCGGCGCGGTCCCGGCGTCGACGAACATGCAGCTGAGCCGGGCGGTGCACACCCGCCGGTCCGCCTCGTCGACGATGGCGATCTGGTAGCTCGCGGTGCGCCGGCCCTCGTGCAGGGCCCGGGCCGTGCCGGTCACGTACCCGTCCCGGCCGCCGCGGTGGTGGGTGGCGTTGAGCTCGGTGCCGACGGCGGCGCGTCCGGGCCCGGCGTGGATGGTGGCGGCCAGGGAGCCGAGGGTCTCGGCGAGCGCCGCGCTCGCCCCGCCGTGCAGCAGCCCGGCGGGTGTGGTGTTGCCGGCCACCGGCATGCGGCCGACCACGTGGCCGGGGGCGGCCTCGAGCAGCTCGATGCCGAGCCGCTCGATGAGGGTGCCGGGGATGCGGGCCCGCAGGCGGGCGAGGAGCGTGTCGTCGGTCATGGCACCAGGGTGTCACCGTGGCGGGCCGGACCCCGCCAGGCGCCGGGCCCGCGGCCTCCTCGCCCGCGCCGTCCCGCGCGCCGGAGCCCTTACACCCGCGCCGTGCCGCGCTTCCGGCGGCCTCCCACCCGTGCCGGGCCGCGCGCCCGCTCCCGCATCCGGCGCCCTCGCCCGCGCGTCCGCGCCGCCACGCCGTGCGGGTCGGTGTCGGTGCGGGCACTTAGGGTGTCTGTCGTGACCGAGAGCCAGACCGACAACCAGCCGCCGCGCCTCCTCCTCATCGACGGCCACTCGATGGCCTTCCGGGCCTTCTACGCCCTGCCCGCGGAGAACTTCTCGACGAAGACCGGTCAGGTCACCAACGCCGTCTACGGGTTCTTGTCGATGCTGATCAAGCTGCTCGCCGACGAGCGGCCCACGCACCTGGCGGTTGCCTTCGACGTGTCGGACCAGACCTTCCGCACCGAGGAGTACGCCGAGTACAAGGGCACCCGGGACGCCACGCCCCAGCCGTTCAAGGGCCAGGTCCCGCTCATCCAGGAGATCCTCCACGCGATGAACGTGCCGGTGCTCGAGAAGGACAACTACGAGGCCGACGACATCCTCGCGACCCTCGCCTCCCAGGCCGAGGCCGACGGGCTCGAGGTGCTCATCTGCTCCGGGGACCGCGACACCTTCCAGCTCGTCACCGACCAGGTCACCGTGCTCTACCCGGTCCGCGGGGTGTCCACCCTGTCCCGGATGACCCCCGAGGCCGTGCTGGAGAAGTACGGCGTCGGCCCGGCGCGCTACCCCGACCTCGCCGCCCTGGTCGGCGAGACCAGCGACAACCTCCCCGGCGTGCCCGGCGTGGGCCCGAAGACCGCCGCGAAGTGGATCAACCAGTACGACGGCCTCGAGAACGTCATCGCCAACGTCGACCTCATCGGCGGCAAGGCGGGGCAGAACCTGCGCGACAGCCTCGACCTCGTGCTGCGCAACCGGCGCCTCAACCGGCTGCTCACCGACCTCGAGCTGCCCCTCGCCGTCGACGACCTCTCCCGCCGCCCGCTCGACCGCGAGGAGGTGCACCGGGTCTTCGACGCCCTGGAGTTCGACACGCTGCGCCAGCGCCTGTTCGAGACTCTCCCCGAGGAGGAGACCACCGAGCCGGCCGAGGGGCTCGACGTCGACGTGGTGGCGCTGGACGCGCTGCCCGGCGGGCTGGCCCCCTGGCTCGAGGCCCGGCGCGGCGCGCTGCTCGGGGTCGACGTCACCGGCAGCGCGGCGCAGGGCACCGGGGACGCCTGGGCGCTGGCCGTCGCCGACGGCGAGGGGCACGCCGTCGCGGTGGACCTGACCACCCTGCCCGCCGAGGAGGAGCAGGTGCTGGCCGCCTGGCTGGCGGACCCGGCGCAGCCGAAGACCCTGCACGAGGCGAAGTTCGCCTGGCACGCCCTCGACGGGCGCGGGCTGCGGCTCGAGGGCATCGTCTTCGACACCGCCCTGGCGGCCTACCTGTGCCACCCCGACCAGCGTCGCTACGCCCTGCCCGACCTCACCATCCGTCACCTGCGGCGGGAGCTGCGCGACGAGGACGAGCCCGGCGGCCAGGGCGTGCTGGACCTGGACGGCGCGACCGCCGACACCCGGGGCGGCGTGCGGGCCAGCGCCGTGGTGGAGCTGACCGCGGCGCTGCGCACCGAGCTCGCCGACCGGGGCGCGGCCGACCTGCTCGAGTCCCTCGAGCTGCCCGTGCAGCGCGTGCTCGAGCGGATGGAGAAGGTCGGCATCGCCGCCGACGTGCCCAACATCGAGGAGCTCCAGGCCGGGTTCGACCACGCGGTGGAGCTGGCCGCCTCCCAGGCGTTCGAGGCGATCGGCCACGAGGTCAACCTCTCCAGCCCCAAGCAGCTGCAGGAGGTCCTCTTCGGCGAGCTCGACATGCCCAAGACGAAGAAGACCAAGACGGGCTACACCACCGACGCCGACGCCCTGGCGGACCTCTACGCCAAGACCCAGCACCCGTTCCTCCAGCACCTCCTCGAGCACCGCGACCAGATCCGGCTGCGCCAGACGGCCGAGGGGCTGCTGCGGTCGGTCTCCCCGGACGGGCGCATCCACACCACCTTCCACCAGACCATCGCCGCCACCGGCCGGCTCAGCTCCACCGACCCCAACCTGCAGAACATCCCGGTGCGCACCGAGGACGGGCTGCGCCTGCGCGAGGGCTTCGTCGTGGGGGAGGGGTTCGAGACCCTGCTGACCGCGGACTACTCCCAGATCGAGATGCGCATCATGGCGCACCTGTCCGCCGACGACGGGCTGATCGAGGCCTTCCGCTCCGGGGAGGACCTGCACTCCTTCGTCGCGTCCCGGGTCTTCAGCGTGCCCACCGACGAGGTCACCCCGGCCCAGCGCAGCAAGATCAAGGCGATGAGCTACGGCCTCGCCTACGGGCTGAGCGCCTTCGGGCTCTCGCGGCAGCTGAAGATCGACGTCGCCGAGGCCCGGGACCTCATGGAGGGCTACTTCCAGCGGTTCGGCGGGGTGCGGGACTACCTGCGCAGCGTCGTCGACCAGGCGCGGCGCACCGGCTACACCGAGACGATCATGGGCCGACGGCGCTACCTGCCGGACCTGACCAGCGACAACCGGCAGCGCCGCGACATGGCGGAGCGGATGGCGCTCAACGCCCCCATCCAGGGCTCGGCCGCCGACATCATCAAGGTCGCCATGGTCAACACCCAGCGCGCCCTCGACGACGCCGGCCTCGCCTCGCGGATCCTGCTGCAGGTCCACGACGAGCTCGTGCTCGAGGTCGCCCCAGGGGAGGCCGCCCAGGTGGAGCGCCTCGTGCGCGAGCAGATGGGCTCGGCCGCCGACCTGTCGGTCCCGCTCGACGTCTCCGTGGGCACCGGCCGCTCCTGGCGCGACGCCGCCCACTGAGCCGCGGCGGATGGCACGGGCGCGCTCCTGGGCGGAGATGAAGGAGTGGATGGCGGGGCTCGTCGCGCGCAGCGGGGCGGACGTCGCCGAGTGGAACCGGCGCATCGACGCCGCCGGGATCACCGACGAGCCGGCGCTGCGCGCCTTCCTCGACGAGCAGGGGGTCACCGGGTACGCCCAGATGCTGCTCGTGTTCGAGCGCTTCGGGTACCCGGACTTCTTCACCCGCACCGGCGAGGAGCTCATCGACGCCCAGTACGCCGACCGCACGCACCTGCGCCCGGTGTACGACGCCGTCGAGCTGCTCGCGCTCGGGCTCGCGGGCACCCATGTGCAGGCCCGCAAGGGGTACGTCTCCTTCGTCGGGCCGCGGCGCACGTTCGCCGCGGTCCAGCCGTCCACCCGGGCCCGGGTGGACCTCGGCCTGCGCCTGGACGACCCGCCCGGCGGCCGGCTCGCCACGGCGCCCAGCGTCGGCAATGCGGCGATCCGGGTGCGGGTGCCGCTCGGATCCGTCGAGGACGTCGACGACGAGGTCGCGGATTTGGTGCGCCGGGCCTACGCCGAGAACCTCTGACCGCTCCCGGGTGGCCGGCAGACCGGACCGGGACGCCCTGCCGTCAGGCCTGCCGAACCGGCCGCCCGGTGCGCGCCGACTCGTACATCGCCAGGACGGTGGCCAGCGTCAGCCGGCCCTCGGGGGTGCCGACCCGTGGCCGCGCGGTGGTGTCCCCGGCCTGGCGGGCGCGGATCACGCGCACGAGGTCGGCGAGCTGACGCTGGTGGGAGGTGCCGAGGCCCCGCTCGTCCGCCGCGAGCCGGTCCGCGGCGGTCACCTGGTTCGCCGTGGCCCCCGACTCCGCCATGCCCACCTCCGGGCGAGGCCCGGAGGTCGTGTGCCAGAAGGCCAGCTCGTCGTCGACGATCGCGGCCGATCCGGCGTCGCCGAAGACCCGGAGCGCGGCCTCGACGCCGGGATAGGCGGCGGTCGTCGCGTGGATCGTGCCCAGCGCGCCGGAGGCGAAGCGCAGCGCCGCCACGGCGGTGTCCTCGACCTCGATGCGCTCGTGCGCCAGCGTGCCGGTGAACGCGAAGACCTCCGCGGGCGGCCCCATCACCGCCAGCAGCAGGTCGATGATGTGCACCGCCTGGTTCATCGTCGCCCCGCCGCCGTCGAGCGCCCAGGTCCCGCGCCAGGCGCCGGAGTCGTAGTAGGACTGCCCGCGCCACCACGCGCACGAGGCGGTCGCCGAGGTCAGCCGGCCCAGCCCGCCGTCACGCACCGCGGCCACCAGCTTCTCGCTGGAGCGGTCGAAGCGGTGCTGGGAGACGACGGCGACGACGTTGCCCGTGCGGCGCTCGGCGTCGATGATGCGGTCCGCCGCGGCGAGGCTGACGTCGAGGGGCTTCTCGACGAGCACGTGCCTGCCCGCCTCGAGCGCCGGCACGGCGAGGTCGGCGTGCGTGCCCGACGGCGTCGCCACGATGACGACGTCGACATCGTCGGCCGCCTCGAGGTAGCCGGCGGTGTCGGTGCTCCACCGTGCCGCGTGGGCCTCGGCCAGCGGCCGGGCCGAGGCCTGCGAACGGGCGACGACGAGGCGCAGCTCGGCGCCGTCGACCTGGGCGAGGGCATCGGCGAAGACGCGGCCGATGGCGCCGGCGCCCACGAGGGCGAAACCGAGGGGACTCATGAGCCGATCGTGCCACCTTGGGCGTGACGACCTGGGCACCGACGGGCCCGCACGGCCGAGATCGGGCCGTCAGGCGCGGTGGGCCACGAAGATCGCCGTGCCCGGCAGGACGGCGCCGCGCTCGGGCCCCCACCCGCCCCAGACGTTCGTGTTGCCGGTGGGCCACTCGGGCTCGAGCAGGTCGTCGAGCACGAACCCGGCGGCGACCAGGTCGCGCACGTGGTCGCCGAGCGTGCGGTGGTACTCGGCGTACAGCGGCGCCCCGTCGGCGCCGGTCTCCACGTAGGGCGTGCGGTCGAAGTAGGACCGGTTGGCCGTCAGGCCCCGCGCCGTGGGGTCGTCGGGGAAGGCCCAGCGCACCGGGTGGGTCACCGCCCACACCCACCGCCCGCCCGGGCGCAGCACCCGGGCGACCTCGGCGTGCACGCGGGCGGCGTCCGGGACGAAGGGGATCGCGCCGAAGGCGGTGAAGGCGACGTCGAACGCGGCGTCGGGGAAGGGCAGGGCGCGGGCGTCGGCCTGGACCGTCGGCACGGCCACCCCCGTCAGGGCGTCGAGCTCGGCGGCGCGCCGGAGCATCCCGGCGGCGACGTCGGTGGCCACCACGTCCACCCCGCGGGCGCGCAGCCACCGCGCGCACTGCGCCGCCCCGCAGCCCACCTCCAGCACCCGCAGCTCGCGCAGCCGCTCGAGCGGGCCGAGCAGGTGGGCGTCGCCCTCGCGCAGCCCCTCCGGGCACCAGCAGAAGTCCGCGTCCCCCAGGAACGCGCCGTGCTCCTCGAGGTACTCGGCGGACGCGGCGCTCCACCAGTCGGCGTTGGCGCGGGCCGCCGCGGCGCCGTCGACGGCGTGGTAGCCGGCGCTGAGGATGGGGCCGTCGGCGTCGCTCATGGGACCAGTCTGCGACACGCCCGCTGTGACGCAGCGCGCGTCCCGGCGGGGGAGGGACGGTTGCCCGGCTGCGAAACCGCTCGGTAGGATCGTCCTCGGCGCACGTATGCTTTCACGGCTGCTGCACTGAAGCACGACCATCCCTGTCCGCACTACTTCCTGTCCGCATCGGAGTCCATTCCTCAATGACCACCACTACGCCCACGCAGCCGACGTCCCCCCAGGTTGCCGTCAACGACATCGGCTCGGCCGAGGACTTCCTCGCCGCCGTTGACGAGACCATCAAGTACTTCAACGACGGGGACATCGTCGAGGGCACCATCGTCAAGGTCGACCGGGACGAGGTCCTCCTCGACATCGGTTACAAGACCGAGGGCGTCATCCTCTCGCGCGAGCTCTCCATCAAGCACGACGTGAACCCCGACGAGGTCGTCTCGGTCGGCGACCACATCGAGGCGCTCGTCCTCCAGAAGGAGGACAAGGAGGGCCGGCTCCTCCTCTCCAAGAAGCGCGCCCAGTACGAGCGCGCCTGGAGCACCATCGAGAAGATCAAGGAGGAGGACGGCGTCGTCACCGGCACCGTCATCGAGGTCGTCAAGGGCGGCCTGATCCTCGACATCGGCCTCCGCGGGTTCCTCCCGGCCTCCCTGGTCGAGATGCGGCGCGTGCGCGACCTCCAGCCCTACGTGGGCCGCGAGCTCGAGGCGAAGATCATCGAGCTGGACAAGAACCGCAACAACGTCGTGCTCTCCCGCCGCGCCTGGCTCGAGCAGACCCAGTCCGAGGTGCGCAGCCACTTCCTGCAGACCCTGCAGAAGGGCCAGGTCCGCCACGGCGTGGTCTCCTCGATCGTCAACTTCGGTGCGTTCGTGGACCTGGGCGGCGTGGACGGCCTCGTGCACGTCTCCGAGCTGTCCTGGAAGCACATCGACCACCCGAACGAGGTCGTCGAGGTCGGCCAGGAGGTCACCGTCGAGGTGCTCGACGTGGACATGGACCGCGAGCGCGTGTCGCTGTCCCTCAAGGCCACCCAGGAAGACCCGTGGCAGGCCTTCGCCCGCACCCACGCCATCGGCCAGGTCGTGCCGGGCAAGGTCACCAAGCTGGTCCCCTTCGGTGCGTTCGTGCGCGTCGAGGACGGCATCGAGGGCCTGGTGCACATCTCCGAGCTGGCCCAGCGCCACGTCGAGGTGCCCGAGCAGGTCGTCAAGGTCGGCGACGAGGTGTTCGTCAAGGTCATCGACATCGACCTCGACCGTCGCCGCATCTCCCTGTCCCTCAAGCAGGCCAACGAGGGCGTCGACCCCAACAGCGAGGACTTCGACCCGTCGCTGTACGGCATGGCCGCGGAGTACGACGAGCAGGGCAACTACAAGTACCCCGAGGGCTTCGACCCGGAGACCAACGAGTGGCTCGAGGGCTACGACGCCCAGCGCGAGGCCTGGGAGAACGAGTACGCCCAGGCGCACGCCCGCTGGGAGGCCCACAAGAAGCAGGTCGCGGCGGCCATCGAGGCCGACGCCGAGGCCGCCGAGGCGGGCACCCCGGGTGCCGGCACGGCTGGTCCGACCTCCTACACCTCGGCCCCGGCCGAGGCGCACGGCACCCTGGCCTCCGACGAGGCCCTGGCCGCCCTGCGCGAGAAGCTCACCGGCCACTGAGCCGGCCGGCGGGGGATCCCCGCTGAGCACGACGAGGCCCGTCGCCCCTTCCCGGGGCGGCGGGCCTCGCCGCGTGTCGGGCGCCGGTGCGCCGCCACCGGCGCGGGGGTCACTCCGGGTGGTTCGCCGCGTCGCCGCCGATGACGTACGGCGTGCTGACCCCCGCGTAGGCCAGGTGGGCCACCATGCCGTCGGCCGCGTGCTGGAGGTTGTGGCAGTGGTCGAGCCAGATGCCCGGATTGTCGGCGACGAACGCCACCTCGTAGCTGTCCCCGGAGGCGACGTCGAGGGTGTCCGCCCACCAGGGACTGCCCGTCGCGCGCTCGCCGTTGCGGCTCAGCACGACGACGTGGTGGCCGTGCAGGTGCATGGGATGGACGGTGCCGGAGGAGTTCCGCAGCGTCATGACGACCACGTCGCCCTCCTCCACCATGAACATGGGCACGTCCGGGTAGAGGCGCCCGTTGATGGTCCACCACAGGCCGGGCCGGCCGTCGACGAACCCGACGCGCCGGCCCACCGCGTACTCGAAGTGCCGGGCGGGGGCCGTGACGTCGAACGGCAGCGGCGCGGGCTCGCCGTAGGTGAGCAGGTCCACCTCCCGGTGGGGGACCGCGCCGGGCTCCGTTGCCGGCTGCTCGCCGGGGCCCACGCTGAGGGTCGGCCGGCCGCCCACGTGGAGGACGAGGCCCGCGGCCGGCACGTCGACGCCGAGGTCGACGCGGCCGCCGCCGGGCACGTGCACCGCCTCGCCGTGGACCGGTGGCGGGGCGTTGATCTCGCGGCCGTCGACGGCGAGCACCCGGAAGTCGGCGCCGGTGAGCCACGCGCGCAGGTTGGCGCTGTCGGTGTTGAGCACGCGCAGCCGCAGCTGCGTGCCGGCCGGCACGGGCACGTGGGTGGGACCCGAACGTCCGTCGAGGGTGCGGATGCCGTCGTAGGTGTGCACGGGCAGGACCAGGTCGGCGGGGGCCGGGTTTCCGGCGGCGCGCGCCGCCCCGTCCGGATGCACGACCACCGCCCCGAAGAGCCCCCCGACGACCTGCTCGTGCGAGACCTGGTGCGAGTGGTACCAGTAGGTCCCGGCGTCCCGCGCGACGAACCTGTAGGTATGGCTGGCGTGGACCGGTACGGCGTCCTGCGTCACGCCCGCCACGCCGTCCTCGGCGTTCGGCACGGCGATCCCGTGCCAGTGCAGCGCCGCGCCGTCGCGCACCGACTCGTTGACGAGCGTCACCTCCACCAGGTCCCCCTGCACCGCCTCGATGGTGGGGCCGGGAGAGGCGCCGTTGACCGTGAAGCCGTCCACCTCCTCGCCCGAGGCGAGGGTGAAGCGCTCCTGGCGGGCGGTGAGTGTCACCGAGACGTCGGGGACGCCGTCGCGCGGCCCGGTCAGGTCGGTGACGGCCACGGCCCCCGCGCCTCCGGCGGTGGTCGCGGCCGCCGGGGCCGCCTGGCCGTGGTGGGCGGCCGGGGATCCCGCGGGCGCATGCCCGACGGCGGAGCCGCCGCCGTAGTCGGGATACCCCATGTCCATCACGGAGTACGTCCGCGGCAGCAGCGAGACCCACCAGCCGGCGCCGAGCACCCCGAGAGCCAGCGCCAGGAGCAGGACGCCCCACGTCGTCGGCCGCAGGAGCAGGCTCCGCCGGCGCCGGCCCGTGCGCATCACGCCGGGGCGGGCGCCGTCACCCGCACCGGGACGGCCTGCGCGACCTCCACGGCGGATCAGGCGTCCGCGGTCGCCGGCCGGCGTGCCGCGGTCGGCAGCGCCTGGGCCGCCCGCCCGGCCGCCCGTGCGGCCAGCAGCGCGAGCAAGAAGATCGCCAGCGCGTTCGCCCCGTGCAGCAGCCCCACGACGGGCGCGCCGAAGGCGAGGAGCCCGAAGGCCCACTGCGCCAGCACCGCGACGAAGGTCCACACCGCCCACGTCTTCGCGCCCGGGAACCGGACGAAGAAGGACGCGAGGAGCAGCAGGATGGCGAGCCCGGCGACCACCATCGCCCCCATGGAGTGGGTCGCCAGGCCGGGGTTGGCCGAGCTGTCGTAGGTGGAGTCGATGACGGCACCGCCATCGACGTCGTTGATCATGCGGAAGACGCCGAAGGCGATGGCGGCGGCCTGGACGAGGACCCCGAGCGCGACGAGCGAGGCCAGGACGCGGAACACGGAACGCATGAGGACCTCCGAAGGGCCCCGGCGCCCGCGGGCCGAGCGCTGGTGGCGCGACACTATGCCGACGGGCCCGCCCGGAACATCCCCGATGCCTGGGATACCGTGGCCCGATGACTCTGCCGACCGTCGCCGTGGGCGCGCTCGGTGGCACCATCGCCATGACCCCCGCCCACCCCGGCGAGCCGGTTGCGCCCGAGCTGAGCGCCGCGCAGCTGGTCCGGGCGGTGCGCG
The DNA here is from genome assembly GCF_009193185.1 of Georgenia thermotolerans. GTDB lineage: Bacteria > Actinomycetota > Actinomycetes > Actinomycetales > Actinomycetaceae > Georgenia > Georgenia thermotolerans. Next base: position 92,451 of record NZ_VUKF01000008.1, read on the forward strand.
GGCTCGACGCGGTCGCGCACGTGACGGCGACGTCGCTGCGCAACCTGCCCTCGCCGGCGCTCACCACCGCCGACGTCCTCGACGCCCTGGCCTGGGCCCGCGCCCAGGTCGACAGCGGCGCGGCCGGGGTCGTGCTCACGCACGGCACCGACACCCTCGAGGAGTCGGCCTTCCTGCTCGACCTGCTCTGGGACCGCCCCGCCCCGCTCGTGCTCACCGGCGCGATGCGCCCGCCGCGCAGCCCCGGCCCGGACGGTCCGGCGAACCTCTACGCGGCCGTGGTCGTCGCCGCCGCGCCCGCCGCCCGCGACCTCGGCGCCGTCGTCGTGCTCGACGACGAGGTGCACCTGGCGCGGTGGGCGACCAAGACCCGCACCGCGGGCGTCGGCGCGTTCGCCTCGCCGGGGGCCGGGCCGGTCGGCCGGGTGGTGGAGGGGAGGCTGGTCCTGATCCTGCGCCCGGCGCGGCGGGACGCCCCGCTGCCCGACCCGGCGGGCGCGGCGCAGGTGGCGCTGCTGGAGTTCGCCCTGGGCGACGACGGCGGCCTGCTGCGGCTCGTCGCCGGCGGCGGGTTCGACGGCGTCGTCGTCGCCGGGGCCGGGGCCGGGCACGTCTCCCCGGCGGCCGCCGAGGCGGTCTCGTGCGCCGTCGAGCGGATGCCGGTGCTCGTCGCCTCGCGGACCGGCAGCGGCCCGACGGCGACCCGCACCTACGGCTACCTCGGCTCGGAGACCGACCTCGCGCGCCGCGGCGCCCAGCTCGCCGGCTCGCTCACCGCGCGCAAGGCCCGGCTGCTGCTGTGGGCGCTGCTCGCCGGCGGCGCGGACGCCGCGACGGTGCGGCGGGAGGTCGCCCGGCGCGCGGGCCTGCCGGGGGACTGACCGCCGGAGCGGCCGGCGCGAGAACGCGGGAAGGCCCGGCGTGCTGGCAGCTGCCCGCGGGAACCGGCCGGGCCCGCTGAGGCCCGCCGCCTCGGGCGGCGGGCCTCGCCGGCGCTCAGGCGGAGGCCAGCTTGGCGGTCAGGGTGATCTCGGTGCCCTTGAGCGCCTGGCTGACGGGGCAGCCGACCTTGGCCGCGTCCGCGATGCGCTGGAAGTCCTCCGGGGAGATGCCCGGGACGTCGGCGTCGACCGTGAGGTGGATGCCCTTGATGCCCTCGCCTGCCACGAACGTCACCTCGGCGCGGGTGCGCAGCTCGTTCGGGGCGGTGTCGTTCTGGGCGAGCTCGTTGGACAGGGCCATCGAGAAGCAGGTGGCGTGCGCCGCGGCGATGAGCTCCTCGGGGGAGGTGGTGCCGCCGGCCTCCTCGGCACGGGCCTTCCAGTTGACGTCGAAGCTGGCGAGGCCTGAGGTGTCCAGCGACGTGCGCCCCTTGCCGGAGAACAGGTCGCCGTTCCAGGTGGTGCTGCCCTTGCTCACGATCGGTGTCGGCATGGTCTCCTCCTTCGGGCGCCCGGACCCTCCGGGCACCGGCGGGCCCATCCTGCCCTGCCCGGCCGCCCGACGCGCAACCGCTGGGTGTCCGGGATGCCGGGTTATGGTCGGGGTGTGACCGACGATCTCGCCGCCACCGCGCCCGCCCTGCGCCGGGAGCGGGTGCGCCACCCCCTCGCCGTCCGCCACCTCACGGTGCTCCGCCGCCGTCAGCTCAGCGCCCGCATGCTGCGGCTGACCCTCGGCGGGGAGGATCTCACCGGCTTCACCGCCGACGGGCCCGCCGACCACGTCAAGCTCTTCGTCCCCGACCCGGCCACCGGCGAGCTGCACGCCCCGCGCGTCGTCGGCGAGGCGATGGAGCGCCCCGACGTCGCGCCCACGGTGCGCGACTACACCCCGCGCGCCCTGCACGACGGGGGCCTCGACATCGACGTCGTCCTCCACGCCCACCCGGGCCCGGTGTCGGCGTGGGCGGAACGCGCGGTGCCGGGCGACCCGGTGGCCATCGCCGGCCCGCGCAGCTCCCAGCTGCTGCCGGCGGCCGACCACCTGCTCCTCGGCGGGGACGAGACGGCGCTGCCCGCCCTGGCCCGCTGGCTCGAGCGGGCGCCCGCCGGGCTGCCCGTGGACGTGCTCGTCGAGCTGTCCGACCCGGCGGACGCGGAGTACCTGGCCGCGGTCGCCCGGCCCGAGCACGCCCTGCACGTGCGCTACCGCGGCGACGCGGCCCCGGGCACGACGACGCTCCTCGCCGACGCCGTGCGGGCCGTCCCGGCCCGCGCCGGCACCGGCTATGCCTGGTTCGCCGGGGAGGCGGGGTCGCTGGTGGCCGTGCGCCGCTGGCTGCGCCACGACTCGGCCTTCGCCCGGGGGAACGTCAAGGTGGACGGGTACTGGCGCCGCGGCGTCGTCGCCCTCGACCACCACGCCCCGGTCGATCCCGAGGACGTCGACTGAGGGCCGGCTGCCCCTGCTTCGCCACGTGATCAGCTGACGGCGCCCGTGCCCGCTGAGCGCGCCATTTGCCACCGGGCGCGCCAGTTCTCACCGAACGCCCCAGTTGGAGCTGTCGTGAGCGGTCCATGCCGTCACGCCGGCGATAGGGTCGGCGGCGTGCTGACTATCGGGCTCACCGGCGGGATCGGCTCGGGCAAGAGCACGGTCTCGGCCGAGCTGGCGCGCCTGGGCGCCGTCGTCATCGACGCCGACCGGATCGCCCGTGACGTCGTCGCGCCGGGCACCCCCGGCCTGGCCGCCGTCGTCGACGCCTTCGGCGCCGACGTCCTCGCGGCGGACGGGTCCCTCGACCGGCCCGCCCTGGGCCGGCGCGTCTTCGCCGACCCCGAGGCGCTGCGCCGCCTCGGCGAGATCACCCACCCGCTCATCAAGGCCGAGACCGCCCGCCGGGAGGCCGCCGCGCCGCCCGACGCGATCGTCGTCCACGACGTCCCGCTCATCGTCGAGAACCGCCTGGCCGACGCCTACGACCTCGTCGTGGTGGTGGGGGCGAGGGAGGAGGTCCGGCTCGAGCGGCTGGTGCGCGACCGCGGCATGACCCCCGAGGACGCGCGCGCCCGCATCCGGGCCCAGGCCACGGACGCCGAGCGGCGCGCCGTCGCGGATGTGTGGCTGGACAACTCCGGCACGGTCGAGGACCTGCTCGCCGCGGTGGACGCGGTGTGGCGGGAGCGGATCGTGCCCGCGCACGATCGACGGCGGACGGGCGGGTCGAGCGGGCCACGGGCCCCGCGGGGTGCCGCCCGGTCCTGAGGCGGCGCCGCGGCGGCGGTCACTCTCCGGACGGCCCCGCGGTCATTCCCTGGGCGGCCCGGGGCGCCGCCCGGGCGAGCCGGGGCGACGGATCAGCCGTTCGCGCAGCTGCCGGGCCGTCGTGGCGGACTCGATGGGCCAGTTCGGCGGCGTGTCGGCGCCGCCCAGCTCGCCGACCACGGCGGTGACCAGGCGCTCGCGCACCATCGAGCGGCGGATCTCCTCGGACCGCTCGTGGTCCGCCTGCAGGGAGCGGAACAGGCCCACGCACATGAAGATCATGACGACGCTGAAGGGCGCGGCGACCAGGATCGCCATCGTCTGCAAGGAGGCGAGGCCGCCCGCGGTGCCCCCTGTGCCGAGGAGGACGGCGGCGATGGCGCCGGACAGGGCCGCCCAGCTCAGCCGGGTCCACAGCTCGGGGTTGGGGTTGCCGCCGGCGGAGAGCATCGACACGACGTAGGACCCGGAGTCCGAGCTCGTGACGAAGAAGATGACGATCAGCAGGATGGCCAGGCCGGAGAGCACCGGCCCGCCGGGGAGCCCGGCGAGCATCTGGAACAAGGCGGTGTCGTTGTTCACCGTGCCGTCGGGGGCGATCAGGCCGCCGGCGCCGAAGAGCTCGCGGTACAGCGCGGTGCCGCCCAGGACCGAGAACCAGGTGAAGGTCACCAGCGTGGGCACGAGGAGCACGCCGATGATGAACTCGCGCACCGTCCGGCCCCGGGAGATGCGCGCGATGAAGATGCCGACGAAGGGCGACCAGCTCATCCACCAGCCCCAGTAGTACGTCGTCCAGCTCGCCAGCCAGCTCTCGCCCTGCACGCCCTGATAGGGCAGCGTCGCAAAGGACAGCCGGACGAGGCTGCCCAGGTAGGAGCCGATCGACTGGACGGCCTCGCGCAGGACGAAGAGCGTCGGGCCGAAGGAGAGCACCAGGAGCATGAGCAGGCCCGCGAGCACGAGGTTGATGTTCGAGAGCCACTTGATGCCGGCGTCGAGACCGGTGGCGACGGAGATCGCCGCCAAGCCGGCGATGACGATGATGAGGACGACGAGCGTCGTGCGCGAGAGCGTGAGGATGCCGAGGAAGTCGAGGCCGGCGCCCACCTGCGCGACGCCGAAGCCCAGGGAGGTGGCCACGCCGAACATCGTTCCCACGACGGCGACGACGTCGACCAGGTGGCCCCACCCGCCCTGGACCCGGCGGGTGCCCAGCACGGGCTCGAGCGCCCAGCGCAGCGACACGGGCCGACGCCGGCGGTGGACGACGTAGGCGACCGAGAGCCCCACCACGATGTAGATGGCCCACGCGTGCAGCCCCCAGTGCAGGAAGGTGTAGGTCATCGCCCCCTGGGCGAGGACGTCGGGGGAACCCTGCGCCCGCGGCGGCGGGCTCGCGTAGTGGTTGAGCGGCTCCGCCACGCCCCAGAACACCAGCCCGATGCCCATGCCGGCGGCGAAGAGCATGGCGAACCAGCTGAAGAGGCGGTACTGCGGCGGTTCCTCGTCGCGGCCCAGCTTGATGTCGCCCAGGCGGGAGAGCGCCAGGAAGATGGCGAAGATGACGAACCCGGTGACGATGAGGACGTAGTACCAGCCCAGCGAGTTGACGACGACGTCGTTGGCGGCGGCGATGACCGAGCCGAGCCACTGGGGGAACGCCACGGCCACCACGACGAAGAGCAGCACCAGCCCGGCCGCCGGGTAGAAGACCGGTCGGGCGACCCCGTGCCGGGTCTTCACGGGCCGGTGCTCCAGCGTCACGTTCTCCAGCGCCACCGCGCCGGCCGGAACGCCTCCGACCTCGGCCTGAGGGGTCGTGGACGGCTCCGGCGGCTGCTGGCCGGCGCCAGACGCGGTCGTGCTCATGTCGTGCTCTCCTCGTAACGCGGCGGCGGGTGTGCGCCCTTCGAGGATGGCCGCGGGACTGGCGTCCCGCCACATGGGGGCCGCGCGTCAGGGGGAGGGCGACGCCGCCGGCCCGTCGGGGCGCGCGTCCCGCGAGGTGCGGCCCGGGGCCGTGGCGCCGACCGCGTCGGTGCCGCCGTGCCCCGGGGAGCCCGGCGCCGCCCCCACCAGCAGCGGAGGGGCCGGGGTGCGCTCGATGCCGGCGACGGCGTAGGCCTCCTCCTCGTCGAGCGTCTCGCGGTCCATGAGGGCCCGGACGATCGCCTCGAGCTGGTCGCGGTGCTCGCGCAGCAGGCGCCGTGCCTCGGCGTAGCACTCGTCGATGAGCGTACGGACCTCGTCGTCGACGGCCTCGAGCAGCCCCTCCGAGGCGCCCGCCCCGCGCGGGTCCCCGTCCGCGGGATAGACCTGCACCGGGCCGATCTTCGCGGACATGCCCCATCGCCCGATCATCTGCCGGGCGATGCCGGTGGCGCTCTGGAGGTCGGACTCCGCGCCGGTCGTGACGACGCCGAAGATCTCCTGCTCGGCGGCCATCCCGCCCAGCGCCCCGATGATGCGGCCCTTGAGGTAGGCGACGTCGTAGCCGTAGCGGTCGGTCTCCGGTGTCGACAGCGTCACGCCGAGCGCGCGCCCGCGGGGGATGATCGAGATCTTCCGCACGGGGTCCGCGCCGGGCTGGAGCATGCCGAGCAGGGCGTGCCCGGCCTCGTGGTAGGCGGTGCGCAGCCGTTCCTCCTCCGGCAGGACGACGCCGCGCTCGGCGCCGAGCTGGATCTTCTCCAGCGCGTCGGCGAGGTCCCGGGCGTGCACCTGCTCCTCCCCGCGCCGGGCGGCCCCCAGCGCGGCCTCGTTGACGAGGTTGGCCAGGTCGGCGCCTGTCATGCCGGGCGTCGAGCGGGCCACGACGGCGAGGTCGACGTCCGGGGCGAGGGGCACCTTCTTCGTGTGCACCGCCAGGATCTGCTGGCGGCCCTTCTGGTCCGGGGTGGAGACGGTGACCTTGCGGTCGAAGCGGCCCGGGCGGGTCAGGGCCGGGTCGAGGACGTCGGCGCGGTTGGTGGCGGCGAGGACGACGACGCCCTCCTCGCCCGAGAAGCCGTCCATCTCGGTGAGGATCTGGTTCAGCGTCTGCTCGCGCTCGTCGTTGCCGCCCATCGAGCGGGCGCCGGTGCGTGCCCGGCCGATGGTGTCGATCTCGTCGATGAAGATGATCGCCGGCGCCACCTTGCGGGCCTCCTCGAACAGCTCGCGCACGCGGGAGGCGCCGACGCCGACGATCATCTCGATGAACTCCGAGGCGCTGGCCGAGAAGAAGGGCACCCCTGCCTCGCCGGCGGTGGCACGCGCCAGGAGGGTCTTGCCGGTGCCCGGGGCGCCCTCGAGCAGCACGCCCTTGGGCACGCGGGCGCCCAGCCGGCGGTACTTGTCGGGGTTCTTGAGGAAGTCGACGATCTCGGAGATCTCGCTCTTGACCTCGTCGATGCCGGCGACGTCGGCGAAGGTCACCCGCACGTCGCCCGGCTCCACCCGCTTGGGCTTGCGGCCCTTCCCCAGCATGCCGCCCATCCGGCCGGCCTGGCGCCGGAAGAACCACACGAAGAAGCCGATGAGCAGCGCGATGGGCAGCAGGGAGATGAGGAGGTTGGACAGGATGCCGCGCTGCTGGACGACGGGCGTGGCGCGCACGACGGTGTCGGACTTCTGCAGCTCGGCGAGCAGGTCGTCCTGGGCGAAGATGGGACGTTCGGTGGCGAACTCGGTGTAGGTGCCGTTGCCGGCGGGGTCGGGCGCCGCCGTCTTGAGCACGCCCTGGATCGTCTGGCCGCGGGCGAAGACCTCCTTGACGTTGCCCGCGTTCACCTGCTCGGTGAACGCGGTGTAGGAGATCGGCGTCGTCCGGATGGTGCTGAGGTCCTGGAAGGTGGCGATCGCGAAGAGCGCGAGCCAGCCGATCGCCACCCACACGAGGATCTTGATCCACCTGGGCCGCTGCGGCGGCTTCTTGTCGGGCAGCCCCTCGGTGCGCCACGGGCGGTTGTTCGACGCACCCGGTCCGCCGCCGTCCTCGCGCCGCGAGTCCGGGGGCCGGCGGCCCTCCCGCTCGCTGCGGGCGTCCTGCGGGGGTCGAGCGTCCCGCGGCCGGCGGGAGTCCTGCGGGTCGGGCATGAGCACTCCTTCGGCGCGGACCCCCACTGGTTGGACCTTCCCAACCAGGCTACAGCGCGTGCCTCCGCTCTGGGGGTGCTAGGCGGCACCCTTCTCAGGCCCTCGCGCCGGCCCAGCTCTTCCCGGCCACGTGCCGCGCCGGCCTCGGGCCGGGCGCCGGGGCCTGGCAGGGTCGCCGCCAATTGGTTGGTGTAGTCTCCCTAACATGGAGAAGGTCACGACCTTGCTCGGCCCCGCAGCGGTGGACGAGGCTCCCCGGCCCGGTGACGCCGACGAGCAGCTCCACTCCGCCTTCCTCGCGCTGCTGCGCTGGACGAGCCGCTCGGCGGTGCGCACCCGCCTGTGGACCGGCGACGGCGTGGAGCTCACGCCCACCGACGCCTGGCTCATCGACGCCCTCGCCGCGCACGGGCCCATGCGGGTCACCACGCTCGCCGGGTGGCAGGGCGTCGACAAGTCGACCGTCACCCCGCAGGTGCGGCGCCTGGAGCGGGCGGGCCTCGTGGACCGGCGCCCGGACCCGGAGGACGGCAGGGCGTCCCTCCTCACCCTCTCCGCCCACGGGCGGGAGGTGCGTGAGCGTGTCCGGGCGGCCGGCGGCCAGGCCCTCTCGAGGTCCCTCGCGTCCTGGGACGACGCCGACCGGCGGGCGCTCGCCGAGCTGCTCATCCGCTTCGTCGCGACCGTCGAGCAGGCCGAGGGGGACGAGGCCGCCGGGCACGGTGCCGATCGGCGCCCGACCGAGCCGGGGGAGACCGGGCGCGGCTGACCGAGGCGGCCCGCGCGGCGGGCCGGGTGCCGCCGTCCGCCCATGGCGTACGCGGCGGCGCCGATGTCAGTGCTGCGACGTACGGTTGCCTCATGCGTCCAGTGACCGACCTCCAGCGTGCGGTGGCCCCGTTCCAGGTCGTCTCGGAGTACACGCCCTCGGGCGACCAGCCCACCGCCATCGCCGAGCTGACCGAGCGGCTGCAGGCGGGGGAGAAGGACGTCGTGCTGCTCGGCGCCACCGGCACGGGCAAGTCGGCCACGACGGCGTGGCTCGTCGAGCAGGTGCAGCGCCCCACCCTCGTGATGGCGCCGAACAAGACGCTCGCCGCCCAGCTGGCCACGGAGTTCCGCGAGCTGCTGCCGAACAACGCCGTCGAGTACTTCGTCTCCTACTACGACTACTACCAGCCGGAGGCGTACGTCCCGCAGACGGACACCTACATCGAGAAGGACTCCTCGATCAACGACGAGGTGGAGCGGCTGCGGCACAGCGCCACCAACTCGCTGCTGACCCGCCGCGACGTCGTCGTCGTCGCCTCCGTGTCCTGCATCTACGGCCTGGGCACGCCGCAGGAGTACGTCGACCGGATGGTCCAGCTGCACGTGGGCCAGCAGGTCGACCGCGACGACCTGCTGCGCCAGTTCGTCTCGATGCAGTACACCCGCAACGACATGGCGTTCACCCGCGGCACCTTCCGGGTGCGCGGCGACACCATCGAGATCATCCCGGTGTACGAGGAGCTCGCCATCCGCATCGAGCTCTTCGGTGACGAGATCGACTCGCTGAGCACGTTGCACCCGCTGACCGGGGACGTGGTGCGCACCGAGGACGCGGTGCACCTGTTCCCGGCGACCCACTACGTGGCGGGACCGGATCGGATGGAGCGCGCGATCGCGGGCATCGAGGCGGAGCTCGCCGAGCGGCTGGACGAGCTCGAGCGGCAGAACAAGCTCCTGGAGGCCCAGCGGCTGCGCATGCGCACCACCTACGACATCGAGATGATGCGCCAGATCGGCACGTGCTCGGGCATCGAGAACTACTCCCGGCACATCGACGGCCGCGAGCCCGGCAGCGCGCCGAACACCCTCCTCGACTACTTCCCGGAGGACTTCCTCCTCGTCATCGACGAGTCGCACGTGACCGTGCCGCAGATCGGCGCCATGTACGAGGGCGACATGTCCCGCAAGCGCACCCTCGTCGACTTCGGCTTCCGGCTGCCCTCCGCGATGGACAACCGGCCGCTGCGCTGGGAGGAGTTCCTCGAGCGGATCGGTCAGACCGTGTACCTCTCGGCCACGCCGGGTCCCTACGAGCTGAGCCAGTCCGACGGCGTCGTCGAGCAGATCATCCGGCCGACCGGGCTGGTCGACCCCGAGGTCGTGGTCAAGCCGACCAAGGGGCAGATCGACGACCTGCTCGGGGAGATCCGCGAGCGGGTGGAGCGCGACGAGCGTGTCCTGGTCACCACCCTGACCAAGAAGATGGCCGAGGACCTGACTGACTACCTGCTCGAGCGCGACGTGCGGGTGCGCTACCTGCACTCCGACGTCGACACGCTGCGGCGCGTCGAGCTGCTGCGGGAGCTGCGGCTGGGCCAGTTCGACGTGCTGGTCGGCATCAACCTGCTGCGCGAGGGCCTGGACCTGCCCGAGGTGTCCCTGGTGGCCATCCTCGACGCCGACAAGGAGGGCTTCCTGCGGTCGTCCACCTCGCTCATCCAGACCATCGGCCGCGCCGCCCGCAACGTCTCGGGCCAGGTGCACATGTACGCCGACACCATCACCCCCTCGATGGCGCAGGCGATCGAGGAGACCACCCGCCGGCGCGAGAAGCAGGTGGCCTACAACACCGAGCACGGCGTCGAGCCGCAGGCGCTGCGCAAGAAGATCGCCGACGTCACCGACATGCTCGCCCGCGAGGACATCGACACCGCCGAGCTGCTCGAGGGCGGCTACCGCGGGGCGGGCAAGGGGCCGAGCGGCAAGGAGAAGAAGAAGGCCGGCACGTCGACGCGGGAGAAGCTCGCCGGCGCCGCGGCCAGCGACCTCGCCCAGCTCATCCAGGACCTCTCCGACCAGATGCACGCCGCCGCCGAGGAGCTGCAGTTCGAGCTCGCCGCCCGGCTGCGTGACGAGATCGCGGACCTCAAGAAGGAGCTCCGGCAGATGACGGCGGCCAACGCCTGACCGGCCTGACGGCGGCCAACGCCTGACCGGGGCCGGCCCGTCGGCGAGCCCTCTCGGGTCCGCGGTGGGTCCGCTCACGGCGTGCCCCGGTGCACCGGCCCGCGCGGCTGGACGTATCCTGGGACGGCGGAGGGGAGTATTCCCGCAACGGTGGTGCCGTCATCACGGCAGGCGTCGCGCCTGCTCGGTGCCATCGGCCGCGCCCAGACCGGGGATCCGGCGGGCACGGCGGAAGAGACCTCCGGTACCTCGTGCTGCGCGCACATCCCTACGTACCGGAGGAAGTTGTGGACGTCCACGCCCTCGGATGGGCCGGCCTCGGGCTGGTCGTCGTCATCCTGATCACCATCGACATCGTCGGACACGTGCGCACCCCGCACGCGCCGTCGATGCGGGAGTCGGCGCGCTGGACGGCGTTCTACGTGTCCCTGGCCGTCGTGTTCGGCCTGATCATCTGGGGCATCTACGGCGGGCAGTACGCGGGCGAGTACTTCGCCGGGTACATCACCGAGTACAGCCTGTCGGTGGACAACCTCTTCGTCTTCATCATCATCATCGGCGCGTTCCGGGTGCCCCGGGAGTTCCAGCAGAAGGTGCTGCTCTCCGGCATCATCATCGCGTTGGTGCTGCGGCTGATCTTCATCCTCGTCGGCGCCGCCGTCATCCAGAACTTCTCCTGGGTCTTCTACCTCTTCGGCGCCTTCCTCCTCTACACCGCCTACTCCCAGGCCCGCGAGGGCTCCGGCGGCCCGGCCGAGCAGGACGAGGGCTACCACGAGAACGCCGTCGTCCGGCTGATCCGCCGCGTCATGCCGGTCAGCGAGGGCTTCGTCGGGGACAAGATGCTCCACCGCGCCCACGGCAAGACGTTCATCACCCCGCTGCTCATCTGCATCTTCGCGCTCGGCACCGCCGACCTCATGTTCGCCGTGGACTCCATCCCGGCGGTGTTCGGCCTGACCAAGGAGCCGTACATCGTCTTCGCGGCGAACGCCTTCGCGCTCCTCGGCCTGCGCCAGCTGTACTTCCTCATCGACGGCCTCCTCGACCGCCTCGTCTACCTCCACTACGGCCTGGCCGCGATCCTGGGCTTCATCGGCGCCAAGCTGGTCATCCACGCCCTGCACGAGAACGAGCTGCCCTTCATCAACGGTGGCGAGCACTGGGACGTCATCCCCGAGCCGACCATCCTCGTCTCGCTGGCCTGGATCGTCGGCGTGCTGACCATCACCGTCCTGACGAGCCTCGCCAAGAACCGCAAGGACGCGCGCATCGCCGCCGCCGAGCGCGCCGTGGCGCAGGCCCGGGCGGCCCAGCAGCGTCACGTCATCCCCGAAGCCCCGGCCGACCGCCGGCCCGCCGGGGGCGTCGCCTCTGTCGCGGGCTCGGCCACCGATGGGGTGTCCGGGCGAGGTCCGGCGACCGACCCGGCCGACCCGGCCGACGCGGACGACGCGCCGGGCGCGGAGGACCGGGTGGACGAGGGCACCGGCCGCCGGGAGTGAGCAGGGGGCGCCAGGGACCGGCGCGCCCCGGTCCGTGGCCCACCGTCAGCCGCCCTCGGTTCCGCCGCGCCGACGGGCGCAGCCGGGCCCGGCGGCGCCGGAGGGCGGGCGGCGGGCCGGTAGCATGCCGGGAATGAGCGCAGGCGACGGCGCGCCCCGCCAGAACCCCGGCGCGGGCGCCGACCTCACCACCGAGACCGCCCGCGCGTCGGAGACGATCCGCTCCCTCGAGCGCGGGCTGACCGTCATGCGCATCTTCGACGCCGAGCACCCGCGGCTGACCCTCAGTGAGGCCGCGGTGCGCTCCGGGCTGCCGCGCGCCGGGGCGCGCCGGGCGCTGAACACCCTCGTCGAGCTCGGCTACGCCGGGCAGGCGGGCCGCGAGTTCTACCTGCGGCCCAAGGTCCTCGAGCTCGGCTTCGAGCAGCTCGCCGACGTCACCCTCGCCGAGGTCATCGCCCCGCACCTGCAGGCCCTGTCCGAGCGGGTGGGGGAGTCCGCGTCGGCCTCCGTGCTCGACGCGGGGCAGATCGTCTACATCGCCCGGGTGGCCACCCGCCGCATCATGCGCGTGCGCATCCGCACCGGCACCCGCTTCCCCGCGGAGTCGACGTCCATGGGGCGGGTGCTCCTGGCGTCGCGGTCCGACGACTGGATCGCCGGGTTCGTCGCCTCGGTCCGTGTCGAGCGCCGCTCGGCCTACACCACCACCGACACCGGCCAGCTGCGCGCGATCCTCGACCAGACCCGCCGGCAGGGGTACGCGCTGGTCGACCAGGAGCTCGAGGAGGGGCTGCGGTCCCTCGCCGTGCCGGTGCGCGACGGGGACGGCGTCGTCGTCGCCGCCATCAACGTCGCGACGGCGGTGGTCCCCGGCCGCCCGGACGACCTCGTCGCCCGCGTTCTGCCCGAGCTGCGCCGAGCCGCGGCGGCGATCGAGGCCGATCTGCGCCCCCTGGGGCACCTCGAGGTCTGAGGGTCCCGCGCCGTGTCGCCCCGCGGGCCCGTCAGCGTGTCCGCCATCCGGCTCCTCTGTACGCCTGCCGAACAATCTTCGGGCACAATGGGCCGGGGCGCCGTGTCGACGCGACGCCCGGGGGCGCCGGAGGGCGCCCCCGCAGGCCACCGACGGCGAGGGAGGCTGTCATGTTCGACGCGGAGCTGTTCGGGGACACGGCCGACCACGGCGCCGCCCGGGCGGTGGACGACGCCGCCGTCGTCACCGCCATGGTGCGCGCCGAGGTGGCCCTGCTCCGCGCGCTGGAGACCTGCCGGCTCGTGCCGGCCGGTGACGACGGCCCGGCCGCCGCGCTGGAGCGGGCCACGGCCGACCTCGTCATCGACCCCGCGGATCTCGGGCTGCGCGCCCGCGGCGCGGGCAACGCCGTCGTCCCGCTCGTGAAGACCTTGCTCGCCGCGGTTCCCGAGGGGGCCCGGCCCTGGGTCCACTACGGCGCCACCAGCCAGGACATCGTCGACACGGCCCTCATGCTGCTCGCCCGCGACACCGCCGCCGCCGTCGCCGCGGACCTGCGCCGCGCCGCCCGCGCCGCGGCCGCGCTGGCCGACACGCACCGCGACACGGTCATGGCCGGGCGCACCCTCGGCCAGGTCGCCGTGCCCACCACCTTCGGGCTCAAGGCCGCCGGCTGGGCGACCGGCCTGGCCGCGGCCGCGGCCGACGTGGAGCGGGTCGGCCGCGAGCGGCTCGCCGTCCAGCTCGCCGGCGCCGCCGGCACCCTCGCCGTCTACGGCGCCCAGGCCCCCGCCGTCGTCGCGGCCTTCGCGGCCGAGCTGGGCCTGGCGGCGCCCGCCGCGCCGTGGCACACCGAGCGCTCCCGGGTGCGCGAGCTCGCCGCCGCCCTGGCCGGGGCGGTCGCCGCGCCGGCCAAGATCGGCACGGACGTCGCGCTGATGGCCATGTCCGAGGTCGGCGAGGCGAGCGAGGGCGGCGGCGTCGGGCACGGCGGGTCCTCGGCCATGCCCCACAAGCAGAACCCGGTCACCTCCGTCATGCTCCGCGCGGCCGCCGTGCGCGCCCCCGGGCTCCTCGGCACCGTCTTCGCCGCCGGCCTGCAGGAGCACGAGCGGGCCATGGGCCACTGGCACGCCGAGTGGCAGGCGCTGGAGGAGCTCATGACCCTCGCGCGCGGCTCCGCCCAGCGGGTCGCCGAGCTGCTCGACTCCCTCGCCGTCGACGCCGCCCGCATGACCGCCAACCTCGACGCCGCCCGCCCGTTCGTCATGGCCGAGGCCCTGGCCACCCGGCTCGGCCCGCACCTGGGCCGGGGCGAGGCGCAGCGGGTGGTCAAGGCCGCGCTCCAGGACGCCGACGCCCACCCCACCGACGAGCAGGTCCTCGACGCTCTCGCCCGGCAGAGCGCGCAGGCGGCCGACGTGCCCGCCGCCGCGCTCGACCCGCGCGCGGCCCTCGACGGTGCCGGCCCCCTCCTCGACCACGCCCTGCGCGCCCTCGCCGACGGCGCCCCGGGCACCGCCTAGCGGCATCCCCGCCGGCGCCCCGACCCGACCAGCCCACCGCCCATGAGGAAGGACCCTCCTTGGCCAGCACCACCACTCCCTACCTGCCCGCCTACGAGGTCAGCGGTCCCGCCGACGCGCCCGTCGTCGTCATGGGCTCGTCACTGGGCACCGACCGGCACATGTGGGACGCCCAGGTCCGGCTCCTCGAGCGGCGCTACCGGGTGGTGCGCTACGAGCTGCGCGGCCACGGCCGCTCGGCCTCGCCGCGCACCGATGCGCCCACGACGATCGCCGACCTCGGCGAGGACGTCGTGCGGCTCATGGACCACCTCGGCATCGAGCGCGCCCACCAGGTGGGCCTGTCCATCGGCGGCATGATCGCCCTGTGGCTCGCCGAGCACCGCCCCGAGCGGGTGCACCGGGTCGCCGTGGTGTGCAGCGCCGCGTACCTGCCGCCGGCCGAGAAGTGGCTGACCCGCGCCGCCACCGTGCGCGAGCAGGGCATGGGCGCGATCTGGGACGGCGTCGTGGCGGGCTGGTTCACCGAGACCTTCGCCGACGACGCCGTCCGCGAGCGGATGCGCCAGACCTTCCTCGCCGTCGAGCCCGAGGGCTACGCGCAGTGCTGCGAGGCCATCGCCGGCATGGACCTGCGCCCCGACCTCGCGCGCGTCGCCGGGCCGGTGCTGGTGCTGGCCGGGCGGCAGGACCCGGCGACCCCGCCGTCGATGGGGGAGGAGGTCGTCGACGCCGTCCTCGCCGGCGGCGGCCAGGCCCGCCTCGAGCTCGTCGACGACGCCGCCCACATCGCCGCGGTGCAGCGCCCCGCCACCGTCACCCGCCTCCTGCTGGACCACCTCGACGCCGACCGGCCCGGCCACGCGGCCGGGATGCGGGTGCGCCGGGAGGTGCTCGGCGACGCCCACGTCGACCGCGCCCAGGAGAGCACCACCCCCCTGAACGCCGACTTCCAGGACTTCATCACCCGCTACGCCTGGGGCGACGTGTGGACCCGCCCGGGCCTGGACCGCCGGATGCGCAGCGCGATCACCCTGGCGCTGCTCATGACCCTCGGGCACGACGGCGAGTTCCAGATGCACGTGCGGGCGGCGCTGCGCAACGGCCTGACCGTCGACGAGATCCGCGAGGTGCTGCTGCACGTGGCGGTCTACTCCGGCGTGCCGGTGGCCAACCACGCCTACGCGCTGGCCACCGAGGTGCTGCGCGCCGAGGGGCTGGTCTGAGTGGCCGACGAGCCGCTCGGGCCCGCCGCCGCGGCCGAGACGGGCGAGGCCGCCGGCGCCGGTGAGGAGGACGCACCCGCCGAGGGCCTGCAGTCCCTCGCCCGCGGGCTCGCCGTCGTCCGCGCGCTGGCCGCCGCCGGCGAGCCGCGCACCCTGGCCCAGGTGGCCCAGGCCGCCGGGCTCAACCGCGCCGTCACCCGCCGGGTGCTGCTCACCCTCGTCGAGGTCGGCTACGTCCTGGCCCGCGGCCGCGAGTTCAGCCTGCGCCCGCGGGTGCTCGAGCTCGGGCAGGCCTACCGCAGCAGCCTGCGGCTGCCGGCCCTCGGGGAGGCGGCGATGGCGGAGCTCGTCGCCACCACCGGGCAGTCCTGCTCCATGGCGGTGCTCGACGGCGACGAGATCGTCTACGTCCAGCGGGTGCCCGGCTCGCGGATCATCGACGCCGTCATCCACGTCGGCACCCGGCTGCCGGCCCACGCCACGGCCATGGGCCGGGTGCTGCTCGCCGCCCTCGACGACACCGCGCTCGAGCCGGCGCTCGGGCCCGGGCGCCTCGCCGGGCTCACCGAGCGCACGGTCACCGACCCCGACGCGCTGCGCGCCGAGCTGGCCCGGGTGCGCGAGCGCGGGTACAGCCTCATCGAGCAGGAGTTCGAGCGGGGGCTGACCACGCTCGCCGCCCCCGTGCGGGACGCCGCCGGCGCGGTCGTGGCCGCGGTCAACCTGCCCCTGAGCAGCTACACCCTGCCCGACGGGAAGGTGCCCGAGGAGTACGTCGACGCGCTGCTCGCGACGGCGCAGAAGATCACCGACGCGGCGGTGGCCACGGGCCTGCGCAGCTGACCGGGGGAGACTCCCGGCGACCAGGCTGCCGTTCTGCCTGTGACCACGGTGCCGGTCCGGACGACGGCGGGGCGGGAGGTCATCGACCTCCCGCCCCGCCGTCCGCTTCGGGCTGGGTGCGTGCGGCGCTCAGGCCTCCAGCACGACCGCCAGGCCCTGGCCGACGCCGATGCAGATGGCGGCCACGCCGATGCCGCCGCCGCGGGCCTTGAGGGCGTGGGCGAGGTGGCCGATGATCCGCCCGCCGGAGGCACCGAGGGGGTGGCCGATGGCGATCGCGCCGCCGTCGACGTTGACCTTGGCCGGGTCGAGCTCGGGCCAGAGCCTGAGGCAGGCGAGCGACTGGGACGCGAAGGCCTCGTTCAGCTCGACGAGGTCGACGTCCTCCCACGTCTTGCCCGCCCGGCGCAGGGCGAAGTTGGCCGCCTCGACCGGGCCGATGCCGAACACCTGCGGCTCGACCGCCGAGACGCCGCGCGAGACGACGCGGGCCAGCGGCTCGCCGTCGAAGTCCTCCCCGGCGAGCAGCACGGCGGAGGCGCCGTCGTTGAGCGGGGAGGCGTTGCCGGCGGTCACCGTGCCCGTCTCGGCGGGGCGGAAGGCGGGCTTGAGCTTGCCGAGGGCCTCCAGGGAGCTGTCCGGGCGGATGTTCTCGTCGCGGGCCAGGTCGACGCCGGGGACGGCGACGATCTCGTTGTCGTAGCGCCCGGCGTCCCAGGCCTCGGCGGCCAGCCGATGGCTGCGCAGGGCGAACTCGTCCTGCTCCTGGCGGGAGATGGCGTGCTGGTCGGCGAGGATCTCCGCGCCCTCACCCAGCGCGACCGTCCACTCCTTCGGCATCTTCGGGTTGACCAGGCGCCAGCCCAGGGTGGTGGAGACCAGGGTCTGGTCACCGGCGGGGAAGGGCCGCTCGGTCTTGGGCAGCACCCACGGCGCGCGGGACATCGACTCCACGCCGCCGGCGAGGATGACGTCGGCGTCGCCGGTCTCGATGGCGCGCGAGCCCTGGATGACGGCCTCGACGCCGGAGCCGCACAGCCGGTTGACCGTCACGCCGGGGACCGAGGTGGGCAGCCCGGCGAGCAGGGAGGACATCCGCGCGACGTCGCGGTTCTCCTCCCCGGCGCCGTTGGCGTTGCCGAAGATGACGTCGTCGATGCGCTCGGGGTCCAGCCCGGGGTTGCGCTCGAGCACGGCCTGGATCACGACGGCGCCGAGGTCGTCGGGGCGCACCCCGGCCAGGGCCTTGCCGTAGCGGCCGAACGGGGTGCGGACGGCGTCGTAGACGAACGCGGACATGGGGTTCCTCCTCACCGCACCGGGGCGGACTGGTCGATGAGCGCCAGGCCGGTGGTCTCGCGCAGGCTGTCGATGGTGTGCTCGCCGAAGATCTCCAGGACGGCGACGCCGTCGGGGGTGATGTCGAAGACCGCGACGTCGGTGTAGACCCGGCTGACGCAGCCGATGCCGGTGAGCGGATAGGTGCATTGCTCGACGAGCTTGGACTCGCCCTTCTTAGTGAGCAGCTCCATCATCACGTAGGTCCGCTTCGCCCCGATGGCGAGGTCCATGGCGCCGCCGACGGCGGGGATGGCGTCGGGCCTGCCGGTGTGCCAGTTGGCGAGGTCGCCGGTGGCGGAGACCTGGAAGGCGCCGAGGACGCACAGGTCCAGGTGGCCCCCGCGCATCATGGCGAAGGAGTCGGCGTGGTGGAAGTAGGCGGCGCCGGGCAGCTCGGTGACGGGGATCTTGCCCGCGTTGATCAGGTCGGGGTCGATCTCGTCCCCGTGCGCCTCCGGGCCCATGCCGAGCATGCCGTTCTCGGTGTGCAGGGTGACGCGCCGCTCGGCCTCGAGGTAGTCCGAGACCTTGGTCGGCATGCCGATGCCGAGGTTGACGTAGGCGCCGACCGGGATGTCCCGGGCCAGGCGCTGCGCGATCTGGTCGCGGGTCAGCGGCTCGCTCACTGTCCGACCTCCTCCTGCACCGGCGCGGGCTCGACGCGCACGATGCGGTTGATATAGATGCCCGGGGTGACGACGTTCTCCGGGTCCAGCGCGCCGGTCTCGACGATCTCGCTGACCTGGGCGATGGTCGTGGTGGCCGCCGTCGCCATGATCGGCCCGAAGTTGCGGGCGGTCTTGCGGTAGACGAGGTTGCCGACCCGGTCCGCGCGCAGGGCCTTGATGAGGGCGTAGTCGGCGCGGATGGGGTACTCGAGGACGTAGTCGCGCCCGTCGATGCGGCGGGTCTCCTTGCCCTCGGCCAGCAGGGTGCCGAAGCCGGTGGGGGTGTAGAAGGCGCCGATGCCCGCGCCGGCGGCGCGGATGCGCTCGGCGAGGTTGCCCTGGGGGACCACCTCGAGCTCGATCTCGCCGGCGAGGTACTTGGCGTCGAAGTGCCAGGAGTCCTTCTGCCGGGGGAAGGAGCAGATGATCTTGCGGACCCGGCCCAGGCGGATGAGCTCGGCCAGGCCGACGTCGCCGTTGCCGGCGTTGTTGTTCACGACGGTGAGGTCGGAGGCGCCCTGGGCGATGAGCGCGTCGATGAGCTCGACCGGCTGCCCGGCGGTCCCAAAGCCTCCGATCATGACGGTGGCCCCGTCCGGTATTCCCTCGACCGCCTGGGCGATGTCGTCGGTGATCTGCAGCATCGGTGCCGGCCACCCCTTCATGTGTTCGGTATGCGCACGACTGCGCGTGTAATGAACAGAATGATGGGTGGCGGCGGGCGGGGTGTCAAGGAAGCGGGCCGCGGGGCGGACGGCCACCTGCGCGCGGGGTGGGCGCCGTCCGGTGGTTCGCTGTCCGCCCCGCACTCAATGGCCACCTGCGCGGGCTGCTGTTTGGGGCGAGCGCGAGCCGTTGCGGCACGCGCGGGTGTCGCAGCACCGCGCGTGACGCATTCACGCGCGCTCGCGTGTGGGCCGCGAGCACCCCCGGCCAGGCCCGAGACGGGCCCGCGTCAGCGGCGGCGGGCGAGGTGCCGGGCGAGCACGGCGCACACCACCAGCTGCAGCTGGTGGAAGACGATGACCGGCACGGCCACGGTCGCGGCCGCGGCCGGCGAGAAGAGGACGGCCGCCATGGGCAGCCCGGTCGCCAGGGACTTCTTCGAGCCGCACATGAGCAGGGCGACGCGGTCGGCGAGGTCGAGCCGCAGCGCCGCCCCGCCGTACCAGTTGACCGCGAGGACGACGGCGAGGACGACGGCGCTGAGCACGAGCAGCGCCACGACCATCCCCCAGGTGACGCCGGCCCACACGCCCGCCGCCGTCGCCGAGGCCACCGCGCCGAGCACGACCAGCAGGATGGTGCCGCGATCGACGGTGCGGCTGATCCAGGGCCGGGCGCGCACCCACCGGCCGACGAACGGCTGCAGGAGCTGGCCGACGATGAACGGGACGAGCAGCTGCAGCAGCACGTCGCGCAGGCCACCCGTCCCGGTGCTGCCCGCGCGGCCCATGAGCCACAGCACGAGGAGCGGGGTGAGGAACATGCCCGCCACGTTGGAGACCGTGGCGGCGCAGATCGCCCCGGCCACGTTGCCCCGGGCGATGGAGGTGAACGCGACCGAGGACTGCACGGTGGAGGGCAGCAGGGTGAGGTAGAGCAGGCCGGCCGCCAGCGCGGTGCCGAGCCAGGGCGCGGCGACGGCGTGGACCAGCAGCCCGATGGCCGGGAAGAGCACGTAGGTGGCGGCGAGGATCGCGCCCTGCAGGCGCACGTTGCGGAGCCCGGCGACCACCTCCGTGGTGGACAGCCGCATGCCGTAGACGAGGAAGAGGACGGTGACGGCGACGTCGCCGGCGCCCGAGACGACGGCGAGCGCCGCCTGGGGGAGGGGGACGAGGAGGCCGAGGGCGAGGGTTACGAGGAGTGCTACGACGAAGGGGTCGATCCAGGTCCGCAGGAACCGCAGCATCAACCGATGGTGCCGATGACCGGCTGCCACGCGCGGGCGTGCCGGCGGACGATCAGGTGCGCCCGGTGGAACGGGTCGGGGTCGAGCAGCTTGAGGGCGGCGTCGTGGTTGTCCGCCCGCAGCAGCATCAGCGCCCCAGGGGCAGCGGCGTCGAGCCAGGGCCCGGAGGCCACCAGCACGCCGGACTCGTGCAGCTCGCGGAGGAACGCACGGTGCTGCGGCCGCAGGGTCTCGATGTCCGAGGTGCGCGCGATGTCGTAGTGGTACTCCACGGCGAAGAGCGTCATAGGGGGAGGGTAGTGGCCCCGTCGCGGCAGCGGGGCTCACCCGGAGCCGCGCGCGATGACCGGGCTGTCGAGGAAGGCGACCACTCCCGCCGGACCGCCCGCCTCGTGCTGCGTTGACGTCTCGCGCCGGACTTGACGTCTCGCGCCGGACTTGACGCGTCGTGGCGGAGTTGACGTCTCGCGCCCCACTTGACGTCTCGTGGCGGAGTTGACGTCTCGCGGGATGGGCGGCGGGGTTACCAGCCGCGCGCGCGCCACTCCGCCAGGTGCGGGCGCTCGCGGCCGAGGGTGGTGTCGTCGCCGTGCCCCGGATAGACCCGGGTGTCGTCGGGGAAGCGGTCGAAGATCCGCGCCTCGAGGTCGTCCATGAGCGACTGGAAGTCCGCCGGCGACCAGGTGCGCCCCGGCCCGCCGGGGAAGAGCGAGTCCCCGGTGAACAGGTGGACCCGGCCGGGGGAGGGGGCGCCGTCGGGCTCGGTCAGGGCCAGCGCCACGGACCCGGGGGTGTGCCCGCGCAGCGCGATGACCTCGAGGCTGAGCGGGCCGAGCGCGATGCGGTCGCCGTGGGTCAGCGGACGGTCGGTGGGGGCGGGCAGCTCGGGGGCGTCCGGGGCGCCGGCGAGGGCCTTCGCGCCGGTGGCGGCGAGCACCGCCGCCAGGGCCCGGTGGTGGTCCCAGTGCCGGTGCGTCGTCACGACCGCGTCCAGGCGCCCGGAGCCCTCGGCCACCAGCGCGAGCACGCGGTCGGCGTCGTCGGCGGCGTCGACGAGCAGCTGGGCGCCGTCGGGGGCGGTGATGAGGTAGGCGTTGTTGTCCTCGGGCGAGACGCTGGCCTTGCGCACGGTCACCGGCCCGAGCGGGTGGGCGGCGGTGGGGCCGCCGTGCGTGACGTGACCGCCGGGCAGGGCGCCGGCGTCGCCCGAGGTCTCCTCGGCGGGGCTGGGGTGATCGTCGGTCATGGGCGACTGTGCTCCTCCCGGGCGCCGCGCGGTGGCGGCGACGTCAGTGCGTGGGCTCGCCCGCCGCCCCCACCGGGGCGTGCGGGCCGACGGGCTCCACACTGGCACGGGCGACGCGCAGGGCGTGGGCGGCGCGCACGAGCGCGAGGTGGGAGAAGGCCTGCGGGTAGTTGCCGACGTACCGTCGCCGCACCGGGTCGTACTCCTCGGCGAGCAGGCCGACGTCGTTCATCGCCGCGCACAGCGCGCGCATGTGGCTGGTCGCGGTGACCAGGTCGCCGGTGCGGGCGAGGGCGTCGACGAGCCAGAAGCAGCACGCGAGGAACGGGTGCTCGTCCCCGCGCACGCCGTCCACCCCGGTGGCGACGCGGTAGCGGCGCACCCACGGCCCGTCCGCCAGCTCGGCGCGCACCCGGGCGATCGTGCCGAGCAGCCGCGGGTCGTCCGGAGGTAGGAAGCCCACCTGCGCCATCTGCAGGAGCGAGGCGTCGGTGTGCCGGGCGCCGTAGTACTGCACGAACGAGCCGAGCTCGGCGTCCCAGCCGTGGGCGAGGACGTCGGCGTGGATCTCCGCCCGCGCCGCCCGCCACTCGTCCACCGGCCCGTCGCAGCCGAAGCCCTCCACGGCCCGGACGGCGCAGTCCAGCGCCGCCCAGCACATGACCTTCGAGTGGGTGAAGTGCCGCAGCGGCCCGCGCACCTCCCAGATGCCGTGGTCCGGCGAGCGCCAGCGGGCCAGGAGGTTGTCCACCAGGTGGCGCTGCAGGGCCCAGCCGTCCTCGCTGGCCGGCAGGCCGACGCGGCGGGCCAGGTCGAGGGCGAGCATGACCTCGCCGAGGACGTCGTTCTGGTGCTGGGCGGCGGCGCCGTTGCCGATCCGCACCGGCCGAGCCCCGCCGTACCCGGCCAGGTGCGGCAGCTCGCGCTCGGGCAGGTCCCGCGACCCGTCGAGGCGGTACATGATCTGCAGGTTCTCCGGGTCGCCGGCCACCGCGCGCAGCAGCCAGCTGCGCCACGTGTCGGCCTCCCGGCGGAACCCCAGCTCCAGCAGGGCCTCGAGCGTCTGGGCGGCGTCGCGCAGCCAGCAGAAGCGGTAGTCCCAGTTCCGCTCGCCGCCTGGATCCTCGGGCAGGGAGGTGGTCGCCGCGGCGGCGATCCCGCCGGTGGGGTGCTGAGTGAGCACTCGCAGCGCCAGCAGGGACCGGATGACCCGCTCGTCGAACTCGCCGGCGAAGGTGCTCGTCCGGCACCAGCGGGCCCACAGCCGCATCGTGCGGACCAGGTCGGTGCTCACGTCCGGAGGCCCCGGGACAGGCTCCCACGAGTGGTTCCAGGTGAGGACGAGGTCGACGTGGTCGCCGGGCCCGACGGCGAAGCGGTCGCGGTGGCGTCCCTCGGCGCCGTGGGGGAGGCGGTCGCCGTGCAGGGTCAGCGCGTCCGGCCCGGCGATGGCGCGGATGATCGGCCGGCCGTCGGGGTCGACGTCGCGGTGGACCCAGGGCCGGGTGCGGCCGTAGCCGAACCGGACCACCCACTCGTGGACGAACACCACCTGCCCCTCGAGGCCCTCGACGCGGCGGACGATGTCCGACCGGCCCTCGGTCAGCGGCATCGCCTCCACCACCCGGGCGCGGCCGGTGGGCGTCGTGTAGGTGGTCTCCAGGACGAAGCTGTCCCCGAGGTAGCGTCGGCGCACCTCCGGCTCGCCGTCGGCCGGGTCGGCGGTGAGCAGCCAGCGGCCGTTCTCGGCGGTGCCGAGCAGGGCGGCGAAGCAGGCGTCGGAGTCCAGCCACGGCAGGCACAGCCAGTCGATGGAGCCGTGCCGGGAGACCACCGCGACCGAGCGGGAGTCCCCGAGCACGGCGTAGTCCTCGATGGGCGTCGGGCCGGCCGGTTCCCATGTGCCGTCGCTGGCGGTCACCTGCGTCATCCTCCCACCAGGGGTACGGGGGCCGCCCGCCCGGGGATGGGGGGCTCGAGGACGTGCGCCGCCCGCGGACGGGACGTGGAGGCGGCGCGGGCTCCCCCGGGGCAGATCCGCCGGTACGCTCCCCGCCACCAGGACAGGCGCCCGCGGGCACGCCGCGGTGGCCGGCCGGCCACCGCGCGCCCGGGCCGACGGGGAGGTTGAGCGTGGCGGACGAGCTGGAGGAGCTGCTGGTGCCCGATGCCGCCGCCTGGCGCGCGTGGCTGGCGGAGCACCACGCCACCTCGCCCGGGGTGTGGCTGGTCCTGCACAAGAAGGGTGGCAACACCACCGCGCTCACCTACGACGCCGCCCTGGACGAGGCTCTGTGCTTCGGCTGGATCGACGGTCAGGCGAGCACCCGCGACGGCGAGTCCTACCGGCAGCGGATGACTCCGCGCCGTGCCCGCAGCCGATGGTCGGCACGCAACGTCGACCACGTCGCGCGCCTGGAGCGCGAGGGCCGCATGCACGAGGCCGGCCGGGAGCAGGTGCGCGCCGCGCAGGCGGACGGGCGCTGGGAGCAGGCGTACGGCTCCTCGACGACGGCCGTGGTGCCCGAGGACCTGGCCGCTGCCCTGGCCGCCGAGCCGCGGGCCCAGGCGATGTTCGAGGTGCTCACGAGCACGAACCGGTTCGCGCTCGTCTACCGGATCACCTCGGTGAAGCGGCCGGAGACCCGGGCCCGCAAGATCGCGTCGATGGTGGCCGACCTGGCCCGCGGCGTGACGCCGTACCCGCAGAAGCGCCGCCCGGAGGGCTGGGACGCCTGACGCGGCCCGACGGCTGGGCGCCAGACGCGGCCCGACGGCAGGGCGCCAGACGCAGCCCGACGGCAGGTCGTCCTCGCGCGCGGCATTGACAAGGCTCGAGTCAGCCAGAAAGATTCATTGTGTCAATGCATTGACTCATTGAGGAGAGCTGCTGCCGTGAGCGCCGTCTTCGTGGTCCTCCTGCTCGCCCCCTGGGCCGTGCTCGTCGTCGTCCTCGCCGTCGTCATCGGCGCGGCGCGGGGCGCCCGCCCGCAGAACACGCCCGCCGCGACGCTGGTGGCCGCCCGCCGGCACGAGAACCGCACCTCGGCGCTCGCGCTCGCGGGCGGGCTGGTCGTCGCCGTCCTGCTCCTGATGGCGGACGGGGCGGCCCTGCCCGGACCGCCCGGTGGACTGACAGCGGTGAGCCTGCTCGGGGCGGCGCTCGTCGCCCTCCTCGTGCACGCCGTCGGCGAGCTGACCTGGCCGCGCCCGGTGGGGGCCGTGCGCCGCGCCTCGCTGCGCCGGCGGACGATGCGGGACATCGGGGGCCGCCGCGCCGTGCTGCTCGGGGGCACCGCCGCGCTGATGGCCCTCGCCATCGCGATCTTCGGCCTCACGGCCGACGCGACGGGCCGGGCCGTGCCCCACCCCGTCACGCCGGTCGCCGGGGGCGGGTACGTCACCGGCGCCTCCGGCCCCTACCCCGGCTGGGCCTACGGCCTGCCGCTGCTCGCGGCGCTCGCCGTCGTGCTCGTCGTCTGTGCGGGGGTGCTGCGCCTGGTCGTGCGGCGCCCGGCGGTGGCCGGCACCCGGGAGGAGGACGACCTCGCCCTGCGCCGCACCAGCGCCCGGCGCATCCTCGGTGCGGTCCAGCTGTTCGTCGGCGGGACGCTGGCGGCCGTCCTGCTCGTGGCGGCCGCCGCGCTGGGCAACGCCGGGTGGACGCCAGCCGCCTGGGGTGTCGGCGGCCTCGGCATGCTCGTGGGCATCGCCTCGTTGGTCGTCGCCGGCACCGCGCTCGTCCCGCCCCCCGGCCCGGCTCCGGCCCCGATGCCCGCTGGGTCGCCGGCATGAGTGCCGCGCTCACGCTCGACCTGGCGTCCGGGGTGCCGCCGTACGAGCAGATCCGCGCCCAGGTCACCGCGCTCGTCGCCGCGGGCACGCTCGTGGAGGGGGAGCGGCTGCCCACCGTCCGGGACCTGGCCGCCGACCTCGGGATCGCCCCCGGCACGGTGCAGCGGGCGTACCGCGAGCTGGAGGCGCGGGGCGTGGTGCGCTCGCGCCGTCGGGCCGGGACCGTCGTCGCGACGGGCGCGGACGCCGGCCCCGCCGCGGCCGTCCAGGGCCGGGCCCGCGACTTCGTCCGCCGGGCCCGCGCCGCCGGCCTCGACGACGGCGCGATCCTCGACCTGGTCCGCGGCGCCCTCATGACGGCGTGACGGCGGGCTCGCGAACGCCGTGATCCCGCCGTCCGCGCCGGTCCGCGAGGCGATGCCGCCCGTGCCGCGGTGCGCCGTCGACCCGTCCGTGTGATCGAACACATGTGCGGCATGTCGGCGCGTCGTCATATCATCTCCGGGTGAGTGATCACCTCCTCGTGCGTGGCGCGCGCGAGCACAACCTCCGCAACGTCAGCATCGACCTCCCGCGCGACCAGCTCATCGTCTTCACGGGGCTGTCCGGGTCCGGCAAGTCGTCCCTGGCGTTCGACACGATCTTCGCCGAGGGGCAGCGGCGGTACGTCGAGTCCCTCAGCTCCTATGCGCGCCAGTTCCTGGGCCAGATGGACAAGCCCGACGTCGACTTCATCGAGGGCCTGTCCCCGGCCGTCTCGATCGACCAGAAGTCGACCAACCGCAACCCGCGGTCCACCGTCGGCACCATCACCGAGGTCTACGACTACCTCCGCCTGCTGTTCGCCCGCGCCGGCACCCAGTACTGCCCGGTGTGCGGCGAGCGGGTCACCGCGCAGACGCCGCAGCAGATCGTCGACCGGCTGCGGGAGATGCCCGAGGGCACCCGGTTCCAGGTGCTGGCGCCCATGGTCCGCGGCCGCAAGGGCGAGTACCAGGACCTCTTCCGGGACCTGCAGAGCCAGGGCTACGCCCGGGCCCGCGTCGACGGGCAGGTGGTGCCGCTGTCCCAGCCGCCCACGCTGGAGAAGAAGCTCAAGCACAACATCGAGGTCGTCGTCGACCGCCTGGTGGTGCGCGAGAACGTCCGCCAAAGGCTGACCGACTCGGTCGAGACCGCGCTGCGCCTGGCCGACGGGCTCGTCGTCGTCGACTTCGTCGACCTCGACCCGGACGACCCGGGCCGCGAGCGGCGCTTCTCCGAGAAGCGCGCCTGCCCCAACGACCACCCGCTCACGCTCGAGGAGATCGAGCCGCGGACGTTCTCGTTCAACGCCCCGTACGGCGCGTGCCCCGAGTGCACCGGCATCGGCTCGCGGCTGGAGGTCGACCCCGCGCTGGTCGTGCCGGACGAGGAGCTCAGCCTCGCCGAGGGTGCCGTGGCGCCGTGGGCCTCCCAGCCGGAGTACTTCCAGCGCCAGATGTCGGCCCTGGCGGACCAGCTGGGCTTCTCCATGGACGTGCCCTGGCGCGCCCTGCCCGCCCGCGCCAAGCAGGCCGTCCTCGAGGGCAACGACTACGAGGTGAAGGTCCGCTACCGCAACCGGTGGGGCCGGGAGCGGGCGTACACCACCGGCTTCGAGGGCGCCATCACCTTCATCAAGCGCAAGCACGACGAGACCGAGTCCGAGTGGTCGCGCGAGCGCTACGAGGGCTACATGCGCGAGGTGCCCTGCCCGGTCTGCAAGGGCCAGCGGCTCAAGCCCGAGGTCCTCGCCGTGCGCGTGGGCGAGCTCAACATCGCCGAGCTGTGCGACCTGAGCATCGCCGACGCCAAGGCCTACCTCACCGACCTGCGCCTGGGCGTGCGGGAGACCGCCATCGCGGGCCAGGTGCTCAAGGAGATCCACACCCGCCTCGGCTTCCTGCTCGACGTCGGCCTGACCTACCTCACGCTCTCGCGGTCGGCCGGCACGCTCTCCGGCGGGGAGGCCCAGCGCATCCGCCTGGCCACCCAGATCGGCACCGGCCTGGTCGGCGTGCTCTACGTCCTCGACGAGCCGAGCATCGGGCTGCACCAGCGCGACAACCGCAAGCTCATCGACGCCCTCACCCGGCTGCGCGACCTGGGCAACACCCTCATCGTCGTCGAGCACGACGAGGACACCATCCGGGTGGCGGACTGGATCGTCGACATCGGCCCGGGCGCCGGCGAGCACGGCGGGCGGGTCGTGCACTCGGGCGACCTCGCCGGCCTGCTGGCCACCGAGGAGTCGGTCACGGGGGCGTACCTGTCCGGCCGCCGGCAGATCGCCGTGCCCGCGCAGCGGCGCCCCGTGGACAAGAAGCGGCAGATCACCGTGGTCGGCGCGAAGGAGAACAACCTCCAGGACGTCACGGTCTCCTTCCCGCTGGGCACCTTCGTCGCCGTCACCGGCGTCTCCGGCTCGGGCAAGTCCAGCCTCGTCAACGGGATCCTCTACAAGGTCCTGGCCAACGAGCTCAACGGCGCCCGCGGCGTGCCCGGCCGGCACAAGCGGGTGACCGGCCTGGACAACCTCGACAAGGTCGTCCACGTCGACCAGTCCCCGATCGGGCGCACCCCGCGGTCCAACCCCGCCACCTACACCGGCGTGTGGGACCAGGTCCGCAAGCTGTTCGCCGAGACCACCGAGGCGAAGGTCCGCGGCTACGGCCCCGGGCGGTTCTCCTTCAACGTCAAGGGCGGCCGCTGCGAGGCCTGCAAGGGCGACGGCACGATCAAGATCGAGATGAACTTCCTGCCGGACGTCTACGTCCCCTGCGAGGTCTGCGGCGGCGCCCGGTACAACCGCGAGACCCTCGAGGTGCACTTCAAGGGCAAGACGGTCGCCGACGTGCTCCGCATGCCGATCGAGGAGGCGGTGGACTTCTTCGGCGCCGTCCCGCGGATCACCCGGTACCTGCAGACGCTGGTCGACGTCGGCCTCGGCTACGTCCGGCTGGGCCAGCCCGCCCCGACCCTCTCCGGCGGCGAGGCCCAGCGCGTCAAGCTCGCCTCCGAGCTGCAGCGCCGCTCCACCGGGCGCACCGTCTACGTGCTTGACGAGCCGACCACGGGCCTGCACTTCGAGGACGTGCGCAAGCTGCTCGGCGTCCTCCAGGGCCTGGTGGACAAGGGCAACACGGTCCTCGTCATCGAGCACAACCTCGACGTCATCAAGAGCGCCGACTGGGTCATCGACATGGGCCCCGAGGGCGGCTCCGGCGGCGGCACCGTCGTGGCGACCGGCACGCCGGAGCAGATCGCCGAGGTGCCGGGGTCCTTCACCGGGCAGTTCCTCGCCGACGTGCTCGCCGGCCACCGGACCCCGGTGCCGGTCGGGTAGGCGCCGCCGGCGGGTGGGCGGACGACGTTCGCGGCCGCTCGGGCGGTGGGCGGGTGGCGCGAGGACCAGCGTGGGCGAGAGCATCCGCCCGACGACGGCCCGGTACCGCCCCTGCGCGAGGCCCCGTGCGAGGGCCGGAAGGCCTCGCCGGGGGCGGGGTGCCCCGGTAGCGTGGCTGCATGGGAGCACTCCAGACGTACCACGTGACCGTCGACTGGACCGGCGCGGACGAGCGGGGCACGGCGAGCTACACGAGCTACTCGCGCGACCACGAGGTGCGGGTGGAGGGCAAGCCGACGCTGCTGGCCACCTCGGACCTCAAGGTGCGCACCGACGTCAGCCGGTACCGGGCCGAGGAGCTCTTCGTCGGGGCGATCTCACAGGCGCAGATGCTCTGGTTCCTGCGCACCGCCGCCCGGCACGACATCGTGGTGCTCGGCTACGCCGACAAGGCGACCGGCACGCAGCGGGTCGAGGCCGCCGGCTCCGGCCCCTTCGTCGAGGTCGTGCTGCGCCCCCGGGTGACCTACGCCGGCGAGGTCGGTGAGGAGCTGGCCGCCCGGCTGCACCACGAGGCCCGCGAGCACAACCACATCGCCCGCTCGGTGCACTTCCCGGTCCGCGTGGAGCCCGCGGTGCCGGCCCGCTCCGTGCCCGCGCCGGTGCCCGCCGTCGAGTAGCGCGTCGGGCACGGCGACCGCCGAGTAGCGCCGCGGCGGCAGCGAGAACGCGGGCGACGCCGTCGCCCAGCGCCGCCGCCCGCCCGGGGCGTGTCGGTGCCCTGACGTAGGCTTGGCGATCATGGCCGACCCGTCCACCTATCGTCCACGGCCGGGTGAGGTGCCCGACTCCCCGGGTGTCTACCGCTTCCGCGACCCGTACGGCCGCGTCATCTACGTCGGCAAGGCGAAGAGCCTGCGCAACCGCCTGGCCAACTACTTCCAGGACCTCTCCGCGCTGCACCCGCGCACCCAGCAGATGGTCACCACCGCCGCGTCGGTGGAGTGGACCGTGGTGGGCACCGAGGTCGAGTCCCTCGCCCTCGAGTACGCCTGGATCAAGGAGTTCGACCCGCGGTTCAACGTCAAGTACCGCGACGACAAGTCCTACCCCTACCTCGCCGTGACGATGGGGGAGGACGTCCCCCGCGTGCAGGTCATGCGCGGCGCCAAGCGCAAGGGCACCCGCTACTTCGGTCCCTACACCCACGCCTGGGCGATCCGCGAGACCGTCGACCTCCTGCTGCGGGTCTTCCCCGTGCGCACCTGCTCCGCCGGGGTCTACCGGCGCGCCGAGTCCTCGGGCCGCCCGTGCCTGCTGGGCTACATCGACAAGTGCGCGGCGCCGTGCGTCGGGCGCATCTCCAAGGAGGACCACCGGGCGCTGGCGGAGGAGTTCTGCCGGTTCATGGAGGGCGAGACCGGCCCGCACCTGCGCCGGCTCGAGAAGGAGATGCGCGAGGCCGCCGCCGCCATGGACTACGAGCGCGCCGCCCGCCTGCGCGACGACATCGGCGCGCTGCGCAAGGTGGTGGAGAAGAACGCCGTCGTGCTGCCCGACGGCACCGACGCCGACATCTTCGCCCTGGCCGCCGACGAGCTCGAGGCCAGCATCCAGGTCTTCCACGTGCGCGGCGGGCGCATCCGCGGCCAGCGCGGCTGGGTGGTCGAGAGGGTCGAGGAGCTCGACGACGCCGGGCTGGTCGAGCACCTGCTCCAGCAGGTCTACGGCGACGCCGACCGCGAGCCCGTCGCGCCCAGGGACCAGCACTCCGTCGGCAAGGCCCGCGCCCGGGCCGCGGACGGGCAGGCCACCAGCGTGGACGACCGGCGGCACACCCCCACCACGGCCGTGCCCCGCGAGATCCTCGTGCCGGTCCTGCCCACCGACGCGGCCGGCATGGAGGAGTGGCTCACGGGCGTGCGCGGGGCCCGGGTGCGCATCCGGGTGCCCCAGCGCGGGGACAAGAAGGCCCTCGCCGACACCGTCCACACCAACGCCGAGCAGGCCCTCGCCCTGCACAAGGCCCGCCGCGCCGGCGACCTCACCTCGCGCTCGAAGTCCCTGACCGAGCTGCAGGAGGCGCTCGAGCTGGCCGAGCCGCCGCTGCGCATCGAGTGCTACGACATCTCCCACACCCAGGGCACCCACCAGGTGGGGTCCATGGTGGTCTTCGAGGACGGCCTGCCCAAGAAGTCCGAGTACCGCCACTTCGTCGTCCGCGGCGAGAACGGCGAGGGCGCCCGCGACGACACCGCCGCCATGGACGAGGTGCTCCGCCGCCGGTTCAAGCGCTACGTCGCCGAGCGCGAGGCGCTGGAGGCGGGCGCCGCCGCGGCGCCGGGCACCGACCCTGTCGCCGCCGCCCTGGAGGGCGACGACCCCGACCACGCCGGCCCCGACCTCGACGCCCTGGACGACGACGGCGTGCCGCTGCGCTCCGGCCCGGTCGACCCCACCACCGGGCGGGCCCGCAAGTTCGCCTACCCGCCCAACCTGGTCGTCGTCGACGGCGGCCCGCCCCAGGTCGCGGCGGCGCAGCGGGTGCTCGACGACCTCGGCATCGACGACGTCGCCCTCGTCGGGCTGGCCAAGCGGCTGGAGGAGGTGTGGGTGCCCGGCGACGACTTCCCGGTCGTGCTGCCGCGCACCAGCCCCGCGCTCTACCTGCTCCAGCACCTGCGCGACGAGTCCCACCGCTTCGCCATCACCCACCACCGCTCCCGGCGCGCCAAGGCGATGACCCGCTCGGTGCTCGACGGCGTCCCGGGCCTCGGCCCCACCCGGCAGGCCGCGCTGCTCAAGGCGTTCGGGTCGGTGAAGAACATCCGGGCGGCGAGCGTCGAGGAGATCGCGGCGGTCAAGGGCGTCGGCCCGCGCACCGCCCGGGCCGTGCTCGAGGCGCTCGGCGGCGGCGCGGCGACGGGGGCCGCCACGCCGTCGCCCGCCAGCCCGGAGGAGGCGGCGGACCTCGCCGCGGGCCGCGACGCGCACCTGGCATCCTGAGGGCATGACTGCAGGCAGCGACCACCGGCCGCCCACCGTCCCCGAGGGCATCCCCCAGCTCGACGCCGAGGCCCGGCTGCCCGAGGCGGACCCGCCGGAGCTCCTCATCATCACCGGCATGTCCGGCGCCGGGCGCTCGCGCACCGCCGCGGCGCTGGAGGACCTGGACTGGTACGTCGTCGACAACCTCCCGCCGCGCATGCTCGCCGCACTGGCCCGCATGATGACCCCCACGGGCGGCGGGGTGCACCGCCTGGCCGCCGTCGTGGACGTGCGCAGCCGGGAGTTCTTCGCCGAGCTCGTCGCGGTGCTCGACGAGCTGCGCCTGCAGGGCACCGACTACCGCATCGTCTTCCTCGACGCCGCCGACGACGCGCTCGTCCGGCGCTACGAGTCGGTGCGCCGCCCGCACCCGCTGCAGGGCGACGGGCGGCTGCTCGACGGCATCACCGCCGAGCGCCAGCTCCTCGCGCACCTGCGCCGCCGGGCCGACGTCCTCATCGACACCACCGACCTGTCCGTGCACGACCTCGCCCGCAAGGTGCGCGAGCTCGTCGCGGGCGAGGGCGAGCGGCCGCTGCGGCTGACGGTGGTCTCCTTCGGCTTCAAGTACGGCCTGCCGCTGGACGCCGACCACGTCGTGGACGTCCGCTTCCTCACCAACCCCTACTGGGTCAGCGAGCTGCGCCACCTCACCGGACAGGACGAGGCGGTGCGGGAGTACGTGCTCGGGCAGGACGGGGCCAGCGCCTTCGCCGACCGGTACGTCGACGCCCTCGCCCCCGTGCTCGACGGTTACATCAACGAGCTCAAGCCGTTCGTCACCATCGCCGTGGGCTGCACCGGCGGCAAGCACCGCTCGGTGGCGATGGCCGAGGCCATCGCCCAGCGCCTGCGCGAGCGGGGCCAGTCCGTGCGGACCCTGCACCGGGACCTGGGGCGCGAATGACCACCCGCCCCGGCGCCGCCACGCCCCCCGAGCCCGCGCTCGCCGCGATGCTCGGCAACCGGCCGCTGCCCGCGCCGCTGCGCCCGCGGCTCCAGCCCGGCGCGCGCGGGCCGGCCGTGGTCGCGCTCGGCGGCGGGCACGGCCTGGCGGCCACCCTCGGGGCGCTGCGGCACATCTCCGACAACCTCACCGCCGTGGTCACCGTCGCCGACGACGGCGGTTCCTCCGGGCGGCTGCGCCAGGAGCTGGGCGTGCTGCCGCCCGGCGACCTGCGCATGGCCCTGTCGGCCCTGTGCGACGACGGCGAGTGGGGGCTGACCTGGCGCGACGTGCTGCAGCACCGGTTCGACTCGGACGGGCCGCTGAACAACCACGCCGTCGGCAACCTGCTCATCGTGGCGCTGTGGGAGCTCCTCGGCGACGAGGTCGCCGGCCTGGACTGGGTGGGCCGGCTGCTGGGCGTGCGCGGGCGGGTGCTGCCGATGGCGGCGGTCCCGCTGGAGATCGAGGCCACCGTGGTGGACGCCTCCGGGCAGCACACGGTGCGCGGGCAGTCCCGCGTCGCCGTCACCGAGGGGCGGGTGGACCACGTCGAGCTGGTCCCGGCGGACCCGCCGGCCTGCCCCGAGGCGGTCGCGGCGGTGGACGCGGCGGACTGGGTCGTGCTCGGCCCGGGCTCCTGGTACACCTCGGTGATCCCGCACCTCATGGTCCCCGAGCTCGCCGAGGCGCTGCACACCACCCCGGCCCACCGGGCGCTCACCCTCAACCTCTCCCCGCAGACGGGGGAGACCGAGGGGATGACGGCGGCCGACCACGTGCGCACCCTGCACGACCACGCGCCGGGGTTCCGGCTCGACGTCGTCGTCGCCGACCCCGCGGCGGTGGAGGACCTCGACGACCTGGCCGACGCCGCGGAGGCCACCGGCGCCGAGCTGCTGCTGCGCCAGGTGGGCATCGGCGACGGCAGCGCCCGCCACGACTCCCTGCGCCTCGCGGCGGCGTTCCGGGACGCCTTCGAGGGTGTTCTTGGTGACGTCGGCCGGGGTCCGGACGGAACCACTGCCCGATGAGTGCGAAGATGACCGGCATGTCGTTGACCTCTGCCGTGAAGGATGAGCTCGCCCGGCTGCGGGTGGACAAGGTCTCCGCCCGCAAGGCGGAGGTGTCCGCCACCCTGCGGTTCGCCGGAGGCCTGCACATCATCTCCGGCCGCATCGTCGTCGAGGCCGAGCTGGACACCGGGATCGCGGCCCGCCGCCTGCGCCAGACCATGCAGGAGGTGTACGGCCACTCGAGCGACATCATCGTCGTCTCCGCCGGTGGCCTGCGCCGCGGGAACCGCTACGTCGTGCGGGTGGTCAAGGAGGGCGAGTCGCTCGCCCGCCAGACCGGGCTGCTGGACAACCGGGGCCGGCCGGTGCGCGGGCTGCCGCCCCAGGTCGTCTCGGCCGGCGTCGCCGAGGCGACGGCGGCCTGGCGCGGGGCGTTCCTGGCGCACGGGTCCCTGACCGAGCCGGGCCGCTCCAGCTCGCTGGAGGTGACCTGCCCCGGCCCCGAGGCCGCGCTGGCGCTGGTGGGCGCCGCCCGCCGGATGAACATCATCGCCAAGGCCCGCGAGGTGCGCGGCGTGGACCGGGTGGTCATCCGCGACGGGGACGCGATCTCGGCGATGCTGACCCGGATGGGCGCCCACGACGCCGTGCTCGTGTGGGAGGAGCGGCGCATGCGCCGGGAGGTGCGCGGCACCGCCAACCGGCTGGCCAACTTCGACGACGCGAACCTGCGCCGCTCGGCCCGCGCCGCGGTGGCCGCCGGCGCCCGCGTCGAGCGCGCCTTCGAGATCCTCGGCGAGGACATCCCCGAGCACCTCGTCCAGGCCGGCCGTCTGCGCCTGGAGCACAAGCAGGCCAGCCTGGAGGAGCTCGGGCAGCTCTCGGTCCCGCCGCTGACCAAGGACGCCGTCGCCGGGCGCATCCGCCGGCTGCTGGCCATGGCGGACAAGCGGGCGCACGAGCAGGGCATCCCGGACACCGAGGCCACGCTGACCCCGGACATGCTCGACCTCTGAGCGCCGCGGGGCCCGGACATGCTCGACCCCTGAGCGCCGCGGGGCCCGGACATGCTCGACCTCTGAGCGGCTCCGGGCTCCCGACCCCTGAGCACCGGCTCTCCTCGAGGCCCCGAACGTCGTCCTGGCCGCCAGGACGGCGTTCGGGGTTCACGCGAGGGCCGGTCGGGTTCGCGGCCGGCACGGCCGGCGGGGCGCCGCCGCCGGCGGCCGCGGCGTCGTCGACCCGTCCCGCGGCCCCACCGGCACGGCCCGCTGTGAGCGACCTCACCGGCGGTCTGTGAGCGGCCTCACCGGGCCCGCCGGACCATGGTCCCCGCGAGGATTCGCCCCGGAATGGCTAGACTCGAACCGCTGGCAAGGGAACATTCCGGGCGCCCCGCGTGCGGGTCTTTCCGCCAGGAGCACCGACAGCGGTGCTGACGAAATTCGTGACGATGCGTGCGCCACCGGCGCACACCAGGAGGACATAGTGACCATCCGCGTCGGCATCAACGGCTTCGGCCGCATCGGCCGTAACTTCACCCGCGCCGTGCTGGCCTCGGGCGCCGACATCGAGATCGTCGGTGTCAACGACCTCACCGACAACAAGACCCTGGCGCACCTGCTCAAGTACGACTCGATCCTCGGCGTCCTGCCGCAGGACGTCTCGTACTCGGAGGACAGCATCACCGTCGGCCGCATGACCTTCAAGGCTCTCGAGGAGCGCGACCCGGCAAACCTGCCCTGGGGCGAGCTCGGTGCCGACATCGTCATCGAGTCCACCGGCCGCTTCACCGACGCGACGAAGGCCAAGGCCCACCTCGACGCCGGCGCCAAGAAGGTCATCATCTCCGCGCCCGGCAAGAACGAGGACGCCACCTTCGTCGTGGGCGTCAACCACACGGACTACGACCCGGCGAACCACAACATCGTGTCCAACGCCTCCTGCACCACCAACTGCCTGGCCCCCATGGCCAAGGTGCTGCACGAGGAGTTCGGCATCGTCCGCGGCCTCATGACCACGGTCCACGCCTACACGGCCGACCAGAACCTCCAGGACGGCCCGCACAAGGACCTGCGCCGCGCCCGCGCCGCCGCGATCAACATCGTCCCCACCTCCACCGGTGCCGCCAAGGCCGTCTCCCTCGTGCTGCCCGACCTCAAGGGCAAGCTCGACGGCTACGCGCTGCGCGTGCCGGTGCCGACGGGCTCGGCGACCGACCTCACCTTCGAGGCCGAGCAGGAGGTCTCCGTCGAGGCCGTCAACGCCGCCATCAAGAAGGCCTCGGAGAGCGAGGAGCTCGCCGGCATCCTCGGCTACACCGAGGACCCGATCGTGTCCTCCGACATCATGGGCGACCCGCGCCCGTCGATCTTCGACGCCGGTCTGACCAAGGTCATCGGCAACCAGGTCAAGGTCGTCTCCTGGTACGACAACGAGTGGGGCTACTCCAACAGCCTCGTGCGGCTCGCGGTCTACATGGGCGAGCGCCTCTGAGCCTCGGCCCCAGGCCACAGCAGCAGTGACGGACGTCCGCGTGCGCAGCTCTCGCTGGCGCACGCGGACGTCCGCGCGTCCGGGGTCCTCGCGCCCCGGGCGTCCCGACGACGACGTAAGGAGAAGCTCGTGAAGACCATCGAGGACCTCGGCGACCTGCGCGGCAAGCGCGTGCTCGTCCGCTCCGACTTCAACGTCCCCCTGGACGGGACCACCATCACCGACGACGGCCGCATCCGCGCCGCGCTGCCCACCATCGAGGCGCTGACCGGGCAGGGCGCGAAGGTCGTCCTCACCGCCCACCTGGGCCGCCCCAAGGGCACCCCGGACCCGAAGTACTCCCTCGCCCCGGTCGCCGCCCGGCTGGGCGAGCTGCTGGGCAAGAACGTCACCCTGGCCAAGGACACCGTCGGGGAGGACGCCAAGCGCGTCGTCGACGGCCTCGGCGAGGGCGACGTCGCCCTGCTGGAGAACATCCGGTTCGACGCCCGGGAGACCTCCAAGGACGACGCCGAGCGTGAGTCCCTCGCCGCCGACCTCGCCGCGCTGGCCGACGCCTACGTCTCCGACGGCTTCGGCGTGGTGCACCGCAAGCAGGCCAGCGTCTACGACGTCGCCAAGAAGCTCCCGCACGCCGCCGGCAAGCTCGTCTTCAAGGAGATCGCCTCCCTGTCCAAGGCGACCGAGAACCCCGAGCGGCCCTACGTCGTCGTGCTCGGCGGCTCGAAGGTCTCCGACAAGCTCGGCGTGATCGCGAACCTGCTCGGCAAGGCCGACCGGCTCCTCATCGGCGGCGGCATGGTGTTCACGTTCCTGGCCGCCAAGGGCTACGGCGTGGGCAGCTCCCTGCTCGAGGAGGACCAGATCGAGACGGTCAAGGGGTACCTGACCCAGGCCGAGGCGAACGGCGTGGAGATCGTGCTGCCCACCGACATCGTCGTCGCGCCGGAGTTCAAGGCCGACGCCCCGGCCACCGTCGCGGCGGCCGACGCCATCCCCGACAACCAGATGGGCCTGGACATCGGACCGGAGTCCGCGCAGGCGTTCGCGGCGAAGATCGCCGACGCCAAGACCATCGTGTGGAACGGCCCGATGGGCGTCTTCGAGTTCCCGGCGTTCGCCGCGGGCACCAAGGCCGTGGCGCAGGCGATGAGCGACGCCGCCGGCTTCACCATCGTCGGCGGCGGTGACTCGGCCGCGGCCGTGCGCACCCTCGGCTTCGACGAGTCGACCTTCTCCCACATCTCCACGGGCGGCGGCGCCTCCCTGGAGTTCCTGGAGGGCAAGACCCTCCCCGGTATCGCCGTCCTGGAGGACTGAATGGCCACCACCCGCACCCCGCTGATGGCGGGGAACTGGAAGATGAACCTCGACCACCACGAGGCCATCGGCCTCGTGCAGAAGCTCGCCTGGACGCTCAGCGACGCCCGGCACGACTTCGCCGCCGTCGAGACGGTGGTGCTGCCGCCGTTCACCGACCTGCGCTCCGTGCAGACGCTGGTCGACGGCGACAAGCTCGAGGTCCGCTACGGCGCCCAGGACGTCTCGGCGCACGAGTCCGGCGCGTACACCGGCGAGGTGTCCGCGACCATGCTGGCCAAGCTGGGCTGCAGCTACGTCGTAGTCGGCCACTCCGAGCGGCGCCAGTACCACGGCGAGGACGACGCCCTGGTCGGCGCCAAGGCCAAGGCCGCGCTGGGCAAGGACATCACCCCGATCATCTGCGTGGGGGAGGGCCTCGAGGTCCGCAAGGCCGGCGACCAGGTGGCCTACACCCTCGCCCAGGTCGACGGCGCCTACGCCGGTCTCGACGCCGAGCAGGCCGCCAAGACGGTCATCGCCTACGAGCCGGTGTGGGCCATCGGCACCGGCGAGGTCGCCACCCCCGAGGACGCCCAGGAGGTGTGCGGCGCCATCCGGGGCCGGCTCGCCGAGCTGTACTCCGCCGACGTGGCCGACGCCGTGCGGGTGCTCTACGGCGGGTCCGTGAAGTCGTCCAACGTCGCCTCGATCATGGCGAAGGAGGACGTCGACGGCGCCCTGGTGGGCGGCGCGAGCCTGAAGGCCGAGGAGTTCGCCGCGATCGTGCGGTACCGCGACCACCAGGGCTGACCCCCGCCCCGCCGCCGGCGAGACGTCAAGTAGTGCGCGAGACGTCAAGTAGTGCGCGAGGCGTCAAGTCGTGCGCGAGGCGTCAAGTCGTGCGTGAGGCGCCACGCTCGGCGTCCACCGATGCGGGGGGTCCAGGGACCGTGCCTGTCGGGCCGGGTGTCCGCACGGACACCCGGCCCGAGCCGTCGGACTCGTCGCCCCGCCCGGACGTGCGACGGGCGGGCGGGCCGGAACATGCCAGGTGACCGGAGACCGGTTGCCCCTTACCGACACGCGGATCGCTTATCCTGAACGCGGCGCCCGGTGCGCCGACGAGAACTGACGACGACGAACGGACAATGCCCCGTGGATGTACTGCGGATCATCCTGCAGGTGCTGCTGGTGCTCACCAGCTTCTTCCTGATCCTGACCATCCTCATGCACAAGGGCAAGGGCGGTGGGGTCTCCGACATGTTCGGGGGCGGGTTCTCGAGCAGCGTCGGGTCCTCCGGTGTGGCGGAGCGCAACCTCAACCGCCTCACGATCGGCATCTCGCTGGTCTGGGTCACGTGCATCGTGCTCATCGGGCTCATCCAGAAGTTCGCGCTGTAAAGGAGACTGACGTGGCAGGTGGTAGTGCGATCCGCGGCTCACGCGTCGGCGCGGGGCCCATGGGCGAGACCGAGCGGGGCGAGGCCGCCCCGCGGGTGTGGGTCTCCTACTGGTGCTCCCAGGGGCACGAGGTGCGGCCCAGCTTCGCCAAGGAGCCCGACATCGTCATCCCGGAGACCTGGGACTGCCCGCGCTGCGGGCTGCCGGCGGGGCAGGACAAGGACAACCCGCCGCTCCCGCCCAAGAACGAGCCGTACAAGACCCACCTGGCCTACGTGAAGGAGCGCCGGTCCGACGAGGACGGCGCCCAGCTCCTCGAGGAGGCGCTCGCCGCGCTGCGTGAGCGCCGGGGCGGCTGACCGGTTTCCCGCGAGAGACGAGAAGGGGCGGGCGACGCACTCGGTGCGTCGCCCGCCCCTTTCTTCGTCGGCGTCGTGCACTACTTGATGGCATGAAGGAGCGGGCGGTGGGGGCCTCCCGCTTCTCGGTCCCCAGGCTGATCCTGAGGGTGCTGTCACTCGAACGAGGAGGCCCCTGATGGAAGCGTACGCAGGACCGCAGGTCGTGGGT
>NZ_VUKF01000090.1 GCF_009193185.1 Georgenia thermotolerans
CTCGGCGGCCGGGGCCCGGCGCCCGCGGCGCCCGCCGCCGAGGTCCTCGCCGGGCTGCACCGCGACCTCACCGCCCACCTGGCCGCCGCCGGGGCGCTGCCGTGGGCGGCGGTGGGCCGGCCCCGGTCGGCCGACCAGCCCCGGGAGGCCGGCCCCGACGGTGGGGGACGGGGTGCGCCGGTCCCGCCCGCGCCGGTCGGGGCCGAGCTGGAGACCCGCCTGGTGGTGCTGCGCGCCGTCGTCGACGCGGCCGACGCGCCGGCGCTGGTCCGAGTGGGGGTCGCGCACGCCGAGCTCGCCACCCTGCGGCCCTTCCTCACCGGCAACGCGGCCCTGGGCCGGGCCGTGGCGCGGCTGCTGGCGGTGCGGTCGGGCCTCGAGCCCACCGGGGTGGCCGTGCTCGATGCCCACGCGGCCGCCCACCCGGCGGTGTACCGCGCCGCGCTCGCGGGCTACGCCTCGGGCACCGCCGAGGGCGTGGCCGGCTGGCTCGTCTTCCAGGCGGCGTGCGTGGAGGCGGGGGCGCGCGCCGGGGCGGAGGTGGCGACGGCGGTGCTCGCCGGCCGGGTCGCGGCGGGCTGAGCGCCACCGCGCTCTGCGGCGGCGGGCCCTCCGAGCGCGGTGCCCCGGGACGGTGGGCCGCGTCTTCCGGCGCCCGGCTCAGCGGCGCGAACGCCGCAGCGCGCCCCACACAAGGGCGCCGAGGACCAGCAGGAGCGCCGCGACCGTCACCCCGACGGCGCCGGGCAGTTCGCGGCGCAGCGGGACCGGGCGGCGGAAGCGGCGCACCTCCCAGCCTCGCTCGCGGGCCAGCCGGCGCAGGGCGCGATCGGGGTTGACCGCCACCGGGTGCCCGACCGCCTCGAGCATCGGCAGGTCGGTGACGGAGTCGGAGTAGGCGGCGCAGGCGCGCAGGTCGTACCCGGCGCGGGCGGCCAGGTCACGGATGGCCTCGGCCTTGGCGGCCCCGTAGACGAAGTGCGCGACCCGGCCCGTGAACCGGCCCTCCGCGACCTCCATGGTCGAGGCGATCACCTCGTCGGCGCCGAGCATGTCGGCGATGGGCCGCACCACGTCCCCGCTCGACGCCGAGACGATGACGACGTCGACGCCCCGGCCGCGCAGGGCGGCGATGAGGTCGATGGCCTCGAGGTAGACGTGCGGCCGGACGACGGTGTGCAGGGCGCCGTCGACCACCTCGCGGAAGCGCTGCACGTCCCACCCCTCGACCATCCCGGCGAGCTGGGCCTGCGCCTCCGCGCTGTAGCGGCGGTCGGCGGCGACGAAGAGGGAGCGCAGGTCCGCCGCCGCCGCGTGCAGCAGCGAGGAGCGGCGGAGCAGGCCCGAGGCCAGCAGCGGGCGCGCCAGGACGAGCGGGGAGGCGGTGGACAGGACCGTCCGGTCGAGGTCGAGGAAGGCCGCCACCCGCGGACCCGGCTGGTCTCCCACCGGGCTCAGACCTCGGTGGCCTCACCCGCCGGCAGCGGCCGGAACGTGGTGCCCTCGGGGGCGAAGTCCGCGAACAGCCCGTAGGCGAGCCGGGTGGTCGCCATCGCCCGCTCGTGGATGGGCACCGCCACGCGGGGGCGCACGGCGCGGACGTAGTCGATGGCCTCGGCGACCTTGAGCCAGGGGCCGCTGGTCGGCGTCCCGAGCACGTCGACTGCGGTGCCGGGGTCGGGGAAGGAGTCCCCGGGGTGGAAGAAGGCGCCGCCGTCGACGAGGTAGGCCGCGTTGGTGCAGCCGGGCCGGTCGGCGTAGATGATGGCGTGCTCGCCGCCGCGCACGTCCACCGCCGCCCCGGCGAGGTCGAGGTGGTCGCCCGGGCGGACCGTGCGGGCCTCGACGCCCAGCTTGGCGAGCAGGGGCGCGGTGTCCGGGTCGCAGACCACGGCGGCCTCCGGGTTCGCCGCGACGAGGGTCGGGAGCCGGTCGGGATCGACGTGGTCGGGGTGCTGGTGGGTGAGCAGGATGGCGTCGAGGTCGCGCAGCTCCTCGAAGCCCTCCGACATCGTGCCGGGGTCGAACAGCAGCCGGGCCGCGCCCGTCTCGAGCAGCAGGCACGACTGGCCGAAGTGCGTGATCCGCATGCGCACACTGTCGCAGAGGCGCGCCCGCGCTGTCCCGCGAAGCCCCCGGGCCGTCCACAGGCCCGCAGCGCGCGGCGCCCCGCCCCCGGCACGCTGGCGGGGGAGAAGGGGGACGGCGATGGGGCGCGACGGGGACGAGGCCAGGGCGGTGCTGCGCGGGGGCGACGCCGCGCTGGTGGCCCAGGTGCGGCGGCTCGCGGAGCTGGCCGGGGTGCCGCTCGCCGTCGCCGCGCCCGACGACCCGGCACCCGGCGCCGCCCTCGTGCTCAGCGCCGACGGCGCGCCGGGGCGGCTGAGCGTGCGGGCCGACCCGGCGGCGTCGGCGGGCCCGGCCGATGGCGCCCCCGCCGTCGTGGCCCTGCCGGCCGAGGCGGAGGCGCTGCTCGACCTGCTCGTCGCCGCCGGCAGCCGGCAGCGGGCCCGGGTCGTCGGCGTGCTGGGCGCCCACGGCGGGGCCGGCGCCTCGGTGCTCGCCGCCGCGCTGGCCCGCGCGGTGGTCGCCACCGGCGCCGCGGCCGCACTGGTCGATCTCGACCCCGCCGGCGGGCTCGACGTCCTCCTCGGCCTCGAGCACGACCCGGGCCAGCGGTGGGGCGACCTCGACGGCGAGCACGCGCTGCTGCCGCAGCCGCTCGCGCTGGCCCTGCCGGACTGGCACCTGGTGCGCGTGCTCTCCGGCGACCGGCGCGGCGGGCCGCCCGAGGAGGCCGTGGCGCGTTCCGCCGTCCGCGCCCTCGGCCAGGGGCACGACGTGCTCGTCCTGGACCTTCCCCGCCAGGTGCTGGCCGCCGGCCCCCACCGGGAGCGGTGGCTGGGCTGGTGCGCCGACGTGGTGCTGGTGGCCCGAAGCGGCGTCCGGGGCGCGGCGGCCGCGATGGCCGCGGCCCCGGCGCTCACCGCGCACACCCGCCCCCACCTCGTCGTGCGGGGCGGCGAGCCGACGGTGGCGGAGGAGCTGGCCGCCGCCGCGGGCCTGGACCTGGCGGCCCACATGCGCGAGGAGCGGGCGCTGCCGGCGGGCATCGAGCACGGGGTGGCGCCGGGGGACCAGCGTCGCGGGCACCTGCGCGCCACGGCCCGGGCCCTGCTCGACCGGCTGGGGGTCGGTCGGTGAGCGGGACGGTGGAGCTGGCCCAGGTACGCACGGCGCTGGCACGGGGCGCGTCCCTGCCCGCCGCCCTCGAGGAGGGCGGCGGCGTGGGCTCGCGGGCCCTGCTGCGCCTGGACACGGCGGTGCGGGTGGAGCTGCGCGGCGCCGGGCCGGTGCTCCAGCCCCTGCTGGAGGACCCGGCGGTCACCGACGTGCTGGTCAACGGCGTCGACGGGGTGTGGGTGGACCGCGGCGCCGGGCTGCACCGGGTGCCCACCGACGCCACCTTCGCCGACCCCGCCGCCGTGCGGGCCCTGGCCACCCGGCTCGCCGCCGCCTGCGGCCAGCGCCTCGACGACGCCAGCCCGGTCGTCGACGGCTCGTTGCCCGACGGCACCCGGCTGCACGCCGTCCTCCCGCCGCTGTCCGCCGGCGGGACGCTCATCTCCCTGCGCACCCACCGGGCCCGCACCTTCACCCTGTCCGAGCTGGTCCGGTGCGGCACCGTGCCGGCGGACGTGGCCCCGGTGCTCCGGGCCCTCGTCGCCGCCCGGGCCAACGTGCTGGTCTCCGGGGCGACCGGCTGCGGCAAGACGACCCTGCTGGCCACGCTGCTCTCCCTGGTGGCGCCCGACGAGCGGATCGTGTGCATCGAGGAGGCTGCCGAGCTGCGCCCGGACCACCCCCACGTGGTCCACCTGCAGACCCGCCGGGCAAACGTCCAGCAGGTCGGGGAGGTGCCCCTCAGCGAGCTGGTGCGCGCCGCGATGCGGATGCGCCCGGACCGCCTCGTCCTCGGGGAGTGCCGCGGGCCGGAGGTGCGCGACGTGCTCGGGGCGCTGAACACCGGGCACGACGGCGGGTGGGCCACGGTTCACGCCAACACCTCCGCGGACGTGCCCGCCCGGCTGGTGGCACTCGGCGCGCTCGCGGGCCTGGGCGACCAGACCGTCGCCGCCCAGGCGGTCAGCGCCCTGGACGCCGTGGTCCACCTGCGCCGTGACGGCGGCGTGCGCCGGGTGACCGAGCTCGGCGTGCTCGCCCGCAGCGGCGCGGAGCTGGTATGCGCCCCCGCCCTCGTCGTCGAGGACGGCGCCGTCCGCGCGGGGCCGGGGTGGGCGCGCCTCGCCCGCCGCCTCGGCGGCGCGCTGCCGCAGCCGCCCGCCGCGACCGCACCGGTCCCCCCGCGCCGCGG
>NZ_VUKF01000091.1 GCF_009193185.1 Georgenia thermotolerans
CCTCTCTTAACCGGCTAATCCCGGTAGGAGCAGCGGTAGAAACGCCGG
The DNA here is from genome assembly GCF_009193185.1 of Georgenia thermotolerans. GTDB lineage: Bacteria > Actinomycetota > Actinomycetes > Actinomycetales > Actinomycetaceae > Georgenia > Georgenia thermotolerans. The sequence continues at coordinate 49 of NZ_VUKF01000091.1, forward strand.
ATTTCCCGGAGTGTTTGACCACCGATGATCCGGCTGGGATACCTACGTCTCATGAGCGACGAAGCTCTGAAGGTCCAGTGCACCGACGGCGACTGGCAACTGGCCGGTCCCGCCGCGGGCGGATTCGGCCTGGTCAACGATTTCTTGGGGTATCTGGCCGACCGGAATTACTCGCCGCAGACCCGGCGCGCCTACGCGTTCGACCTGCTCGCGTTCGCGCGGTGGCTTCATGGCGAGGGCGTGGCGCTCGACGAGGTCGACACCGACGTGCTGCTGCGGTTCCTGACGGCGTGCCGGGAGGCGGTGTTGCCCGGCCGGCCCGGCGGCAACGTCTTCTCCATCCGGGACGGCCGCAACGTCGGCTACGCGCCGACGACCATCAACCGTCGCCTCGCGGCGATCTCGGCGATGTTCGCCTTCCGGCAGATGCGCGATCCGGGCACGCGCAACCCGGCGCCGTCGGGCCGCCACGCCCGGTCGGTGTCCCGGACGCCGCGGACCGGGCTGCTCGCCCACGTGGCCAAGCCACGTTCCCGCTCGCCGCTGCGCCTCCGGGAACCGCGCCGGTTGCCCCGCGGGTTGACGGCCCGGGAGTCCACCGAGCTGCTGGCCAGCTTCCGCACCTGGCGCGACCGGGCGATCGCGGGGTTGATGCTGCTGTCCGGGCTGCGCTCGGCCGAGGTGCTGGGCCTGGACGTCAGGGACGTCGATATTGCCCGGCGGTGGGTGCGGGTGATCGGCAAGGGCGACAAGGAACGGCGGGTGCCGATCGACCATGACGTCGCCGGCGCCATCCAGACCTACCTGCTCGTCGAGCGTCCGGAGACCGACGCGTCCGCGCTGTTTGTCGTCGCGAAGGGCCCCAACCGCGGCCAGCGGCTGAGCGCGGCGGGGCTGCGCACGATCTTCCGCTACCACCGGGGCAAGGCCGGGGTGCCGGCGGGTCACCCCCACGCGCTGCGGCACTCCTTCGGCACCGCGCTGGCCGAGGCGGGTGTGGATTTGTCGGTCATCCAGGCGCTCATGGGCCACGACCACGTCGATTCTTCCGCCGCCTACATCCATCTGGCCCCCTCGTATCTGCGTGAGGAGTTCGATGCTGCCCGTTCGCGCTTGCGCGCCCGCACATGACGTCGCCCTGCTGGCGGCCTTCGCCGAGCACGCCGCCCGCACGGGCCTGCACGGCTGCAACCAGCAGTGGGCGGCGCGGGCGTTTCTGCGACGCTGGCCCGACCCGCAGGACTGGGCGGCCGAGCCGCTGACCACCCGCCTCGCCCTGCCCACCGCGGCGGGCTCGTTCCTGATGTTCCTGCTGCTCGGCGGGCACCTGCGGCCGGGCTATGACTACCTGCTGCGGCGCAAGCTCACGAGCTTCTGGCGGGAGGCCCAGCACGGGCCGATGGCCGCGGATCTGGAACGCTTCCTCGCCGCCGCGGCCGAGCTGGGGTTTACCGAACGGACCCGCAGCGCCGTCGGCTCCCAGGTCGTCGGCCGTCTGCTCGTCCAGACCGGGCGCCCGCTCGACCAGCTCACCGAGGACGACCTCGAGGACCTGCTCGAGGCGTGCCGGCAGCGCCAGGACGCCGAGCACACCGGGCTCCGGCACTACGTCCGCGCGGTTCGCACCACCCGCCAGGTCCTCTTCCACCTCGGCGTCCTATCCAACCCGCCGCTCAACGCCGCCACGCTGCTGCGGCAGAGCTTCGCCGAGCGGATGCGCGACGCCACCGAGGTCCTGCGTCCGGTCTTCGTCGCCTATCTAGACCGGCTGCTGGCCACACACACCCGCTCGACGGTGACCGGCACCGCGAGCCGGCTCAACCACTTCGCCGCCCACCTGGCCCGGGTGGAACCCGGCCTTGCCACCCTGGCCGACCTGGACCGGCGCCGACACATTGAGACCTACCTGACCGCGACCGCCACCGGTCGCAGCTCCCGCGGCGGCGGCCCGCTGTCGGCCTCCGAGCGCCGCGGCCGGGTGCTGGCGATCCACTGCATGCTCAACGACATCGCCGAATGGGGCTGGTCCGACGCCCCGGCTCAGCGGCTGGTCTTCCGCTCCGACCTGCCCAAGCTGCCCCGCTCCCTGCCGCGCTATCTGCCCCCGGACACCGACCGGCGTCTCGCCGCCGCGCTGGAGGCCTGCCCGGATCGGTTGGCTGCCGACGCCCTGCTGCTCCAGCGGGCCACCGGCCTGCGCATCGGTGAGCTGGTCGACCTCGAGCTGGACTGCGTCCACGAGATCCCCGGCGAGGGGGCCTGGCTGAAGGTCCCCCTCGGCAAGCTCGCCACCGAACGGATGGTCCCCCTGGACGAGGAGACTCTCGCCCTGGTCGACCGCATCGTCGCCACTCGCTCGCCGGGGCGGGCGCTGCCGCACCCGCGCACCGGCCGGCCCACCGACTTCCTGCTGACCCATCACGGTCAGCGGGTCTCCGCCTACCAGCTCCGCGATGTCCTGACCCGGGTCTGCAGCCAGGCCGACCTGCCGCACACCACCCCGCACCAGCTCCGGCACACCTACGCCACCACGCTGGTCAACGCCGGGGTGTCGCTGCAAGGCCTCATGGCCCTGCTCGGGCACGTCTCGGCAGAGATGAGCCTGCGCTACGGCCGCCTGTTCGACTCCACCGTCAAGGCCGAGTACGAACGCGCCCTCACCGCCGCCAAGGACCACCTCGGGACCCTGCCCTGCGAACCGCCCAGCCGCACCGGCCTGCCCGTAGCGGACCAGGACTGGCGGACCGGGCCGGGCATCAAGGCACGCCTGGGCGGCGGGTACTGCATCCGCGCGCAGGCCCAGGGCCCCTGCGCCTACGCCAACATCTGCGAGCACTGCCCCAGCTTCCGCACCGACACCACCTTCCTGCCCGCGCTCACCGCCCAGCGCGCCGACGCCCAAGCCCTGGCCACCGATGCCGAGACCCGCGGCTGGGACAGCGAGATCGAACGACACCGCCGCCTCATCGACCGGCTCGACGCCCACATCGAACAGACCGGAACGCGATGACCACCGACCACCGACCCCAGTACGTCGAGGACGCCTGCGCTGCCCTGCTCGCCGACGGCCACTGCGTCACCTTCGACGCCGTCGCAGCCCATACCGGCATCGGCCGCGCCACGCTCTACCGCCGCCGCGACCTCCGTGCCATCGTCGAGGACCACCGATCCCGCGGCAGACATGCCCCCGACCTCACCGGCATCAGCGCCGACCTGACCCATCTACGCACCGCGCTCGAGGAGCTCGCCACCAAGGTCCGCCGCCACGAAGAAGAGCTCCGCAGACTCCGACGGACCTGACCAGCTACCTCCACCACCCCGGAGGGGCAGGGATTAGCCGGTTAACC
>NZ_VUKF01000092.1 GCF_009193185.1 Georgenia thermotolerans
CTCCCTCGAGGTGATGGCTGGTGGTCAGAGACCGCCATCGTCGAGGGGGCCCCACCGTCGTCGGCGGAGCCACACGGGTGGGGAATTTCAGTGAGCAGGTCTGGGGAGTTTCACCTGAGCGTCATCACCGTCAGATAACCGTGTCATGAACGTACCCCGCGGCCTTCCGGATCCACCGTCGACGACACCGATGACACATCTGAGCCGGTAACGGATAAGCCGGCGGACGGGTACCACGAGTGGCAGCAGATCGACGAGGCCGGCAAGGAGAAGCAGCCGTACTACCTGCATGACGAGGACGGCGCGCTATTGGCGTTCGGCGGCCTGTACGAGTGGTGGAAGGACCCCGAGCTGCCGGAGGACCACCCGGAGAAGTGGCATTGGACCAACACCGTCCTGACCACCACGGCCTCGGACGCCTGGGGCACGTGCACAACCGATCTCCGGTCATCGTGCCGGCCTGACATGCTCGCTGATTGGCTCAACCCAGGCATCACCGACCCGAAGGACGTGCGCGGGATGGTCGCCGCCATGCCTGAGCCGCACCTGGTCCCCGCGCCCGATCGGCAAGGCGGTCGGCAATGTGCGGAACAACGGCCCGCAGCTCGTCGAGCAGGTCGAGTTCTAGCCGACTGGCTTGGGGGTCACACCGAGACGCCGAGCAGCTGCGGCACGAACACCTCGCGTACGAAGTCGACGCTGGACTGCGGTAGGGAGCCGGTGGGGCCGGTCTCCTGCACGGTCACGTAGGCGACGTGGGAGCCGTCGTCGGAGCGCACCCGCATGTCGACCGCCCACTCGGTGACGCGCGTCATCGCGGTGCCACCTCGGACCTCGACGGGCTCGTAGCCAGGGCCTCCGGGGACCTCGCCCTGCGGGACGTCTTCCTCCCATGCCCTGATCTGCCCGGCCGCCTTCTCGCCGAGATGGAGAGTGAAGGCGAGACCAGTCCCCGTCGTCCTGTCCTCGTAGTAGCCGTCGATCATCGGCGTGCTGCCGGAATCGATGCGCTCGATGCGAATCGGGATGAAGCCGCTGCCCTGCACGAGCGCCTTGTACGGCGCCGCCTCCTCCGCCCTCAGCGGCTCGCTCGTCCGTGTGGGGTACTCGGGCGGTGCCGCAGTGGGGACGGCAGCCTCGCTGGCGGCGACCGGGTCGGTCGTAGTGGTGTCGGTCACCGAGGATGTCGTGGGCCCTACGGACGGGGCGGAGGTGGATGCCGTGTCCGGCCGGTCCGCTTGGGCGGCTCCGCAGCCGGTGAGTAGGAGTGCGCACAGCGCTACCGCGCTGGGAAGGGACTTTCTCATCACCGCTCCTCGGGATTAGGGGATCAGCCTCGAACCCCAGTTGCAATCTTAATGTGCAATGCGTGCCAAGGGGGGATTCCGTTGTGATGGTTCAATGTGAAGTCGCAGCGCTTCTGTGGAAGTGCTCTCTTTCTGCGCGGTCTTCCGCGGTGGACTCCAGCTCTCCGCGTGCCTCGGCGTAGTGGGTGACCGTCACTGGGCGTTGTCGGAGGTGGCAGCCCAAGGCGGTGGCGGGCGGTGGGGCGCACCCCGCCAGCCTGCCGATGGGGCCGCAGCCGATCTCGCCGCACTCGAGCAGCGCGTCGGCGTAGCCGGGGAAGATCACGCCCCAGATGCCGGGGCTTGAACGCTGCGGTGAACCAGAGCAGTGTCACGGCGGCTAGAGCCATCCGTGTTTGGAGGCGGCCGGCTGTGCGGTCCACGAGGGGGCGCGCTGGGATGTGGGCCCGTGCGTCTCCTTATCGCTCCAGCTGGAGGGTTGCGTCATATGGGCCGCCGCGGAGGGTGGGGTAGCGCAGCGTGAGGTGACCATCGGGGTCGGTCTGGACCCGGTAGTGACCGTCACCGAAGGGGTTGTACATCTCGCCGGAGAGGCTCTGGCCCGCCTCACGGAAGAGGAAGGGGTTGGTGGCGACGTAGAAGGTGTAGCTGGTGTCGCCGAGGCCCGAGGTCGCCTCTACGGCCCAGTGTCGATCGGTGCCGGGGGTGTGCAGGCGGGTAACACCCTCGAGGGCGACCCACGTAATTGAGCCGAAGATGACCAGGGCGGCGAGGATGCCACCAACAATGGCGACGAGCGTGAGGAAGATGGCCGTGAGCCGGGCGAGCCGGTCGCTCTGGGCGTAGAGCTTGCGGGCGGCGACAGCAGTGAGCCCGCACGTGCCGGTACCGACGATCCCCCACGCGAGGAACTCCAAGGCGAAGTGCGGTACGGGCCCGACGATGACGGTCCACCCGCGGGCGCTGAGGAAACGGAGAACGGCAATGACGAGCCCGCCGAGGGCGATGAAAGTGCCCGCCACCCGAACCGGCCAACGGTTGGTAGAGGTGACGGCGGGACTGTTGGCGGTATCGGTCATTTCTTTCCCATCCACAGTGGCTTGGAATGCACCGTACGCGCGCCGAGCGGGGGAAACGTGCGCGGGTGGGTGAGGAAGTGGTGAAGGTTCCACAGCCGCGCCGTCGACAAACGTCATCTGATGGTTATGGGCTTGTACCCGTACCGTCCGGGACATTCGGGCCACTCTGAACCTGGTAGCCGTACGCGCTCGACTTCGAAGTTGCCGTCCGCGAGGACGGTTCCTTGTCCCTGTGCCCGGATGGTGATCTCGTGGAGATTTCCACGAAGTTCGTTATCGCCCTGCAGGTAAGGGGCATCCTGAGGGACGAGCCAGATGCATGGGTTCCGCCGTCGGCGCGGATGCGGTCGTCTGCGTGGGCCCTGTCGTCTGGGTGGGTTCGCCGGGCATGTGCCAATTCGAGGAGCGCGACACCCGGGCACGCATCGCCGGCGAGACCGCCGGCGGCCCTGGGCGGCGGCCTTCATGTGCTAACTCATGTGCTACCGGCCCTGTAGATCGGTGAATCACGACGTTGTCATCCAGCGATCGACCCGGCCATTCCCCAGTGTTTGCGCGGCAAAACGCCGATTCGTGATCCCGCCCGCGCGGGGCTGGCGAGCAGTTCAACGCCCCTGCGCTACCCAGCGCGACCGCGGCGTCCCGGAGGGAGCAACCCACGGCTGCGGGCCTTCGCGACCCAGCCCTGTGCGGTGCTGAGGGCGACGCCGTTGACTTGCGCCATCGTCGCTGACGGATTGTCGTCACCCTGGCCGGAGAGCTTGCCGTGTTGTAGTGCGACGAGTTCGTAGAAGTCGGGCACCTG
>NZ_VUKF01000093.1 GCF_009193185.1 Georgenia thermotolerans
CGGGCTCGCGCTCGGGCTCGGGGCCGGCGCGGGGGTCGCGCCCCCGCCCGCGGCATCCGGCTGGGGCGGGGCGGCGGCCCGCTCGGCGGCGGCGAGCGCGGCCGCCTCCTGACGCTGGTGACGCTCGGCGTCGAGCTGGTCCTGCCGCGCCCGCTCGGCCTCGATCGAGGTCTGCCGCTCGGCGGCGAGGTCGGCGATGAGCTCGTCACGCCGCTCGGTGGACCGGGCCAGCTGGACCTGCACGGCGGAGGCGCTCGCCTCGGCCTGCTCGGCGGCCTCGGAGAGGGCGGTGGTGGCCTCTCGCTGGGCGGCGACCGCGGTGTCGGCCCGTTGGCGCAGGGTCTTGGCCACCTGTTCGACCGCCTGGAAGCTCTGCACCTCGCTGCCGGCCCGGCTGCCGAGCCGGTCGATGGTGGTCGAGCGGGCCATCGCGTCGGCGAAGTTCTCCGCCGACAGGTACGGGGTGATCTGCGCCAGGCCGGTGGAGCCGTCGCGGTAGTAGGCCAGGGCCACCTGCCCCAGCGCCGCGCGCGCCTCCTCCAGCCGGGCCTCGGCGGCGGCCGCCTTGGCCTGGGCGTCGGCGGCCGCGGCCGCGGCCGCGTCGAGCTCCTCCTGGGACTGCAGGTACTCCTCGTTGGCGGTGGCGGCGCGCTGCGTGGCCTCGTCCGCCTGCGCGGCGACGCGGGCCAGCTCGATCTCCAGGGAGGCGACCGTCGGCTCCGCCGTCGTCGTCGCCCCCTCCGCGCCGGCGCCGGGGGCCGCCGCGGCGGCCCCCGCGGTCAGCGTGGTGACCAGGGCGATCGCGGCGGCCGAGGCGGCCAGCCGTCTGACGTGCCGGGTTGACTGCGTCACCGTGCCTCCGTGTGCGTGCGCCCGCGCGGCGCGCGGGCATGGTTCCGGGCACGACCGTAACGCAACTCGATCACATCCGGAACACCCGTCTCTCTTTTCACAGCCGTCACAGTAGTAACGCGGCGAGGGGGAGTCCCGGGATTCGGGCAGCACCTGGGCGCCGGTCTCGGCTTGTGAGACGCATCTCGTCCGCTCGCGGCCCGGCCCCCTAGAGTCGGCCGCATGTTCCGTCGAATGTGCCGCTGACGCGCACGTTCGGCCTGCCCTGATCCCGACGGCCACGCTGGCCGTGGCCAGGGCCCGACCATCCCGGACGTGCACGTCACTGCCAGCCCCCTCGCGGGCTGACGGGACCTGGCACAGCCGCGGCTCGTTGGCCCGCTCCATCCACAAGGAGCCACCGTGAGCAACGAGACCGTGAACCCGCAGGACGCCTGGGCGTTCGAGACCAAGCAGATCCACGCCGGCCAGACGCCGGACGCCGCCACCGGCGCCCGCGCCCTGCCGATCTACCAGACGACGTCGTTCGTCTTCGAGGACGCCGCCCAGGCCGCCGGGCGCTTCGCCCTGGCCGAGGCAGGGCCGATCTACACCCGGATCACCAACCCCACCCAGGAGGCGGTCGAGTCCCGCATCGCCGCGCTCGAGGGCGGCGTCGGCGGCCTGCTCGTCGCCTCCGGGCAGGCGGCGGAGACCCTGGCCATCCTCAACATCGCCGAGGCCGGCGACCACGTCGTCGCCAGCCCGAACCTCTACGGCGGCACCTACAACCTGCTGCAGAACACCCTGAGCAAGTACGGCATCACCACCACCTTCGTCGAGGACCCGGACGACCCGGAGTCCTGGCGCGCCGCCGCCCGGGAGAACACCAAGCTGTTCTTCGGCGAGACGATCGCCAACCCCAAGGCCGCCGTCCTGGACATCGAGGCCGTGGCCGCCGTCGCGCACGAGATCGGCGTCCCGCTGGTGGTGGACAACACCATCGCCACGCCCTACCTCATCCGGCCGCTGCAGCACGGCGCCGACATCGTCATCCACTCCGCCACCAAGTATCTCGGCGGGCACGGCACCTCGATCGCGGGCGCCATCGTCGACGGCGGCACCTTCGACTGGTCCGCGGACCCGGCGAAGTTCCCGAACTACAACACCCCGGACCCGAGCTACAACGGCCTGGTCTACAAGGACCTGGGCGCCCCGGCGTTCATCCTCAAGGCCCGCGTGCAGCTGCTGCGCGACCTCGGCCCCGCCGTCTCCCCCTTCAACGCCTTCCTCATCGGCCAGGGCCTGGAGACGCTGTCGCTGCGCATCGAGCGGCACGTGGCCAACGCCCGGCGGGTCGCGGAGTTCCTCGAGGGCCACGAGCAGGTCACCCGCGTCGCCTACGCCTCGCTGCCCTCCTCGCCCTGGTACGACCGCGCCCAGAAGTACGCCCCCGCGGGCGCCGGCGCCGTCCTCGCCTTCGAGCTGGCCGGCGGGTACGCCGCCGGGCTGGCGTTCGTCGACGCGCTGAAGCTGCACTCCAACGTCGCCAACATCGGCGACGTGCGCTCGCTGGTGATCCACCCCGCCTCGACGACGCACTCCCAGCTCAGCCCCGAGGACCTCGCGGCCGCCGGCGTCAACCCCGGCCTGGTCCGCCTGGCCGTGGGCATCGAGAACATCGACGACATCCTCGCCGACCTCGAGCTGGGCCTCGCCGCGGCGGCGTCCTTCACCGCCGAGACGACCACCGCCGGGGCGTGAGCGTGACCGACGACGGCCGGACGGCGGGGGCGGCGCGGGGGGCCGCCCCCGCCCCGGCGCGCGTGGGCGCGGCGGGTGCCGCGGCC
>NZ_VUKF01000094.1 GCF_009193185.1 Georgenia thermotolerans
GGCGCGGCCGGCGCGGCCGGGGCGGGCTGAGGCGCTGGTGCGCTCGCTGCCGCCTGCGGCGTCGTCGCGGCCCCCGCCGGGCTCGCCGTGGCCGCGCCGGGTTCGGGCATCGGTGCCGGGCCCGCGGTCGGGACGCCGAACGCCGGCGTCGACGCCGGGCTCGTCGTCGGTGTCATCGGGATGCCGAACCCCGGCGTGGGCCCCGAGGGGGCCGAGCCGGGCGGCTGCACCCCGGACGGGCGCACCGGCGCGCGGCGGGTGCCGCCGGGCGGGGTGGCTCCTGCCCGGCGGGTGCCCCCGGGCGGGGTGGCCCCGGACCGGCCCGTGCCCTCGGGCGGCGTGGCCGCCGTCCGCCCTGTCTCCTCGGCCGGCCCGGACTCCGGACCCGGGGCGCGGTGACGCCCCGACGGACGCCGCGTGACGCCGTCGGCCTCGTCAGGGGTGCGCTCCTGCGACATGCCGCAATCTAACCGCGCCCCGGGGCGGCCCGCCCCAGGATCGGGGGACCGCCATGCCGGGAATCGGACGAACGCCCGGCGTCACGGCCAGGCGGAGCTCAACGGCCTCAGACGAGCGCCTCGCGCAGCACGTCCAGGCCCACCGAGCCGACGTCGAGCGCGCGGCGGTGGAAGGCCTTGAGGTCGAAGACGCCGCCGTCGCGCTCGGCGGCCGCGCGGGCGTCGTCGCGGATCTCCTCCCACAGCCGCTGGCCGATCTTGTAGCTCGGCGCCTGCCCGGGCCAGCCGAGGTAGCGGTCGAGCTCGAAGGCCAGGAAGCCCTCCGCCATGTTGGCGTTGGCCTGGAGGAACGGCCAGGCCTTGGCCGCGTCCCAGGCGCCCCCGCCCCACTGCTCGGGCGCGGGCTTGCCCAGGTGGACGCCGATGTCGAGCACCACGCGGGCGGCGCGCAGGCGCTGCCCGTCGAGCATGCCCATGCGGTCGCCCGGGTCCTCCAGGAAGCCCAGGTCGGCCATGAGCCGCTCGGCGTACAGCGCCCAGCCCTCGCCGTGCCCGCTGACCCACGAGGCCATCCGGCGCCACATGTTCAGCAGGTCGGCGCGGTAGACGGTCTGGCCGATCTGCAGGTGATGGCCCGGCACGCCCTCGTGGTAGACGGTGGTCTTCTCCCGCCAGGTGGAGAAGTCGGTGACGCCCGCCGGCACGGACCACCACATGCGGCCCGGGCGGGAGAAGTCCGCGGAGGGGCCGGTGTAGTAGATGCCGCCGGACTGGGTCGGGGCGATGCGGCACTCCAGGCGCCGCACCGGGTCGGGGATGTCGAACTGGGTGCCGGCCAGGGCGGCGACGGCGGCGTCGGAGGTGGCCTGCATCCACTCCTGCAGCGCGGCGGTGCCCTTGAGCATGCGGGCGGGGTCGCGGTCGAGGCGGTCCATCGCCTCGCGAATATCGGTGCCCGGCCCGTACAACTGGTCGGCGACGGCCTGCTGCTCGGCGACCACGCGGGCCAGCTCTTCCAGGCCCCACGCGTAGGTCTCGTCCAGGTCGACGACGGCGCCGAGGAAGTACCGCGACCACAGCGCGTAGCGCTCGCGGCCGACGGCGTCCGCCTGCGGGGCGGCGGGTGCGATCTCCTCGCGCAGCACGCTCGCGAGCTCGCCGTAGGCCTGCCGGGCCGCGCGGGCGCCGTCGTCGAGGGCGGCGGCGAGGGCCGGGGCGGGGGCGGCGCCGTCGGGCAGGGCGGCGGCCGTGAAGGTGGTGAAGAAGGAGCCCTAGGGGTCGGCGAGCTCGTCGGCCTGCTTGATGCACGCCTCGACCTGGCGGACGGCGGCCACCTCGCCCCGCTCCCGGGCGGTGCGCAGCGACTCGGCGTAACCGGCCAGGGCGGCCGGGACGGCGCCGAGGCGCTGGGCGACGGTCTCCCAGTCGGTCGTGCTCGCCGTGGGCATGAGGTCGAAGACCTCCCGGACGGCCTGGACGGGGGAGGCGATGACGTTGAGCTCGCGGGTCAGCTCGCCGGCGTCGGCGAGCTCGACGGCCAGGCCGAGGCGCTCGCGCATCGCGGCGTGGGTGACGCGGTCGATCTCGTCGACCGGGGTGAGCCGCGCGAGCTCGGCCAGCGTGGTGCGGGCGAGGTCGGCGCGGGCGGCGGTGCCGGCGGGGGAGAAGTCCGGCATCTCGGTGTCGTGGCCGGGCAGGCCGAGGCTGGTGGCCTCGAGCGGGTCGAGGGCGATGCTGCGCTCGACGTAGGCGTCCGCGAGGGCGTCCATGGGCGTGGCCCGGCGCACGGTGGTGGTGGGCTGAGGGATTTCGGTCACCGTGCGAGCGTACTGACCACCCCCGCCGCGCGGTGAGGCGTCATCTTGGGCGTGAGGCGTCATCTTGGGCGTGAGGCGTCACGGCGGGTTCAGGCGGTCAGTGCATCGGCCTGGATGAACGCGGTGAGTTTCTCAAGCGGGGTTGCCCAGTTCAAGGTCTCGCGGGGGCGGGTGTTCAGCAGGTCTTGGGCGTGCTGGATCTCGGCGTC
>NZ_VUKF01000095.1 GCF_009193185.1 Georgenia thermotolerans
TGATGACGCTCAGGTGAAACTCCCCAGACCTGCTCACTGAAATTCCCCACCCGTGTGGCTCCGCCGACGACGGTGGGGCCCCCTCGACGATGGCGGTCTCTGACCACCAGCCATCACCTCGAGGGAGCCCCACGTCATGCTGACACGGGAGGACGACATCGACGCGCACGCGTTGCACCGCCAGGGCTGGACGATCTCCGCGATCGCCCGGCACCTGGGCCATGACCGCAAGACCATCCGCGCCTACCTCGCCGGCGACCGCGAGCCGGGCGTACGTAAGCGCACCATCGCCGATCCGTTCGAGCCGTTCGTGGAGTACTGCCGCCGGCGCCTGGCCGAGGACCCGCACCTGTGGGCGACAACGTTGTTCGATGAGGTGGTCGAGCTCGGCTACGCCGGGTCATACCCGACCTTCACGCGGCAGCTACGCACGAGGGCGCTGCGCCCGGCGTGCGAGGCGTGCCGGCCGACCAAGGGCCGGCCGGTGGCGGTGATCGAGCACCCGGCCGGGGAGGAGACCCAGTGGGACTGGGTCGAGCTGCCCGACCCGCCGAAGGCGTGGGGGTGGGGCAAGAACGCCCATCTCCTGGTCGGCGTGCTGGCCCACTCCGGCAGGTGGCGCGGGGCGCTGCTGGAGTCGGAGGAGCAGGCTCACCTGATCGCCGGCCTCGACCAGATCACCCGCGCCCTCGGCGGGGTCACGAAGAGCTGGCGGTTCGACCGGATGGCCACTGTGTGCCACCCGCCGACCGGGAGGGTCACCGCCACGTTCGCGGCCGTGGCCAAGCACTACGGTGTTCAGGTTTCGATCTGCCCGCCACGGCGCGGGAACCGCAAGGGCGTGGTGGAGAAGGCCGTTCATGTCGCCGCGCAACGGTTCTGGCGCACCCTGCCCGACGACGTGAGCGTCGAGGAGGCCCAGGCGCGGCTGGACAAGTGGTGCACCACCCGCGGGGACACCCGGCTGCGGGCCACGAAGGACGGGAAGTCCTCGGTGGCCACCGTCGCCGCCGCCGAGCCCCTCGCCCCGGTCCCCGCGGCGCCGTTCCCCGCGACGGCGACCGTGACGCGGAAGGTCTCCGCGCAGGCGCTGGTGGCCCACCGCGGGAACTTCTACTCCGTCCCGCCCGAGCTCGCCCGCACCACCGTGGCCGTGTCCGTGCGGCTCGGCACCGGTCACCTCGACATCCACGCCGGGCCCGACGCGGTGGCCCCGGTCATCGCCCGGCATCGCCTCGCCGCCCCCGGCACGGGGGTGATGGTCCGCGACCACGGCCACGTCACCGCCCTGAACACCGAGGCGATGAAGGCCGCCACGAGCCAGATCCCGCACCGGTCCAAGGTCCGCATCCCTCCCGGCCCCGAGGCCCTGGCCGCCGCCGCCCAGCTCCGCACCGGCCAGCCCACCACCGCGACCGCCGAGGCCGCCGCGGTCGTCATCGACCTGTCCCGCTACGCCCAAGCCGCCCACGGAAGGAACACCCTGACATGACCACCACGACCACGACCGAGCCGATGAGCCCCTCCCAGGCCTCGCTCTACCAGCAGCTGCGCGGACACCTCGCCGCCCTGAAACTCACCGCCGCGGCCGAGCACCTGCCCGCCGTCCTGGACCAGGCCACCGCCGAGGGCCTGTCCTTGACCGCGGCGCTCGAGCGACTGCTCGCCCTGGAGGTCGAGGACACCGAGGCCCGCCGCCTCGCTGGCCGGCTGCGGTTCGCCTCCCTGCCCTCTCCCGCGACGATCGAGGGCTTCGACCTCGACGCCGCCCCCGGACTCGACCCGGCGCTGATCAACGAGCTGGCCACCTGCCGCTACCTCGAGACCGCCACCAACGTCCTGCTGATCGGCCCGCCCGGTGTCGGCAAGACCCACCTCGCCGTCGGGCTCGCTCGCAAGGCCGCCGAGGCCGGGTACCGCACCTACTTCACCACCGCCGCAGACCTGGCCGCCCGCTGCCACAAGGCCGCCATCGAGGGCCGCTGGGCCTACACCATGCGCTTCTTCGCCGGCCCGACGCTCCTAGTGATCGACGAGCTCGGCTACCTCCCGCTGCCTGCCGAGGCCGCCTCGGCGCTGTTCCAGGTCATCTCCCAGCGCTACCTCAAGACCTCGATCATCCTCACCACCAACCGGGGGGTGGCTTCCTGGGGCGAGGTCCTCGGCGACACCACCGTCGCCGCCGCCATGCTCGACCGGCTCCTGCACCGCTCCGTCGTGCTCAACCTCGAAGGCGACTCCTACCGGCTCCGCGCCCACCACGCCGCCACCGACACCCTCCGCCGAGCCACCACCGGCAACCCGCGACCGCTACATTGACAACCGCCTCCGGGTGGGGAATTTCAACGAGCACCCCTGGGGAAGATCGGCGAGCGGCATCA
>NZ_VUKF01000096.1 GCF_009193185.1 Georgenia thermotolerans
CCGCACCGCGCCGGTGCGGGCGACCTGGACCACCGTCGCGGCGCCGGGCGCGAGGAGCACGCCGCGGCCCGCGCCGGCGTGCGGCGCGCGCAGTCCCGCCGGCACGCCGGCGAGGAGCGACTCGGTCTCGTCACGCGGCGCCAGGACCAGCCGGGTGCGCACCGACTCGGTCCACCGCGCGCCGACCAGGGCCGGCGGGCCCGAGAGGGCCAGGGCGAGCCCGGCCTGGCTCGCCCCGCGCACGAGCGCCCCGAGCGCGGACACGCCCCGGCCGGGCCCGGTCAGGTCCAGCCGGTCGGCGACGACGTCGGCGTCGTCGACGACGAGCACGGTCGTGCCGGCACGGCCCGCCGCCAGCAGGTGCAGCAGCTGCGCCGCCCGGCGGGGGTCGTCGGCGCCGACGACCGTGCCGAGGGACGGGCCGCGCAGGTCGGCGAACCGCTCCGGCGCCGCGGCGAGGACGTGCACCGCCACGCCGGCGCGCAGCGCCTGGGCGACGACGGCGCGCAGCGCCTCGGTCCGGCCGGTGCGCGGCCCGCCGGCGACCAGCAGGGCCGCGCCGTCCCAGGTCCACACGCCCAGGCGCTGCTCGTCGGGCAGGTCGGTGCGGGCGAGGGGGAAGGCGAGCGGCCCCTCGCCTGAGGAGCCGTCGGCGGCCGGGGTGGGCAGCTCGGTGAGCGTCAGCGCCGCCGGCAAGGGCTCGGCCCACGGCCGCGCGGGCGCGGCGCCCTGCCCGGCCCGCCGCCAGCCCGACCCGGTGGCGGCGAGGACGGCCGCCACCAGCGCGCCGTGGGGGCCGGTCCAGGGGACCTGGATCTCGCGCAGGGCCGCGGTGCGCAGGAGCGCCCGGCCGGGGACCGCCGGCAGCCGGGCGGCGTCGGGCACGGCGAGGACGTCGAGGGAGTCTGCGGCGTCCAGCACGCGCAGGCAGATCCGAGCGGTGAGGTTGGCGCGGATCTCGGGGGTGACGGCGCCGGCCGGACGCTGGGTCGCCAGCACCAGGTGGATGCCCAGGGAACGGCCCTGGGCCGCCAGGCGGACCAGTCCGGAGAGCACCTCCGGATGGGTGTCGGCGAGCGCCCGGAACTCGTCGACGACGACGAGCAGGCGCGGGGGCGCGACGCACGCCCCGGTGTGGTCCGCCGCGGTGCTGCCCACTGCGGCCCCGCCCGCTGCGGTCCCGGCCGCGGTGGCCCCGCCCGCCGCGGCCCGGTAGCCCGCCAGGTCCCGGGCGCCGGCAGCGGCCAGCACGCGCTCGCGGCGGCGGACCTCCGCGCGCAGGCTCGCCAGGGCGCGGGTGGTCGCGGCCGGGTCCAGGTCGGTGAGCACGCCGGCGGTGTGCGGCAGCGCGGCGAGGACGTCGAAGGTGGCTCCGCCCTTGTAGTCGACCAGCACGAGCTGGAGGTCGGCGGGGGAGAAGCGGACGGCGAGGCCGAGCAGCCAGGCGAGCAGGAGCTCGGACTTGCCCGCCCCGGTGGTGCCCGCGACGAGGGCGTGCGGGCCCTCGGCGGCCAGGTCGAACTCGACCGGCCCGGCCCGGTCGACGCCGACGACCGCGGCCAGCCCCGGCGGCGGCGCCGCCCAGCGGCGCTCGAGGTGATCCAGGTCCCCCAGCAGCCCGGCGAGCGGGACCGCCGCCGGGAGCGTGGCGCCCGCCCTCGGCGTCGCGAGGGCGGTGGTGACGGCGGCCAGCCACGCCGCCGTGACGGACACCGCCCCGGGCGGCAGCACGAGGACGCGGGTGCACCACGTGGGCACGTCCTCGAGCCGCTCGGCCAGGACCAGCACGGCGCTCCGAGCTCCGGGCGAGGTCGGCCCGGCGTCCCCGCGCGAACCGGCAGCGGGCGGCGCCGGCGGGCGCGCCGGGGGATCACTCGAGGGCGCGGGCGCGGCGGACCGGGGCTGCGCGGGGGCGTGCACGGCGAGGTGCCACGGGCCGGCCCGCGCCGGCACGTCGTGCGACGGGCCGGGCCGCACGTGCCCGTCGTGTCCCGGGCCGCCCCGGGGGTGACCGAGCGCGGGCCAGCCGGGCGGCAGGACGCACGACATCGCGGACCCGTGGCGCACCAGCAGCTGGGCGACGACCCATCTGCCGGCGCCGAGGACCTGCGCCGCCGGCCCGACGAGCGCCACCCGGTCGCCGTCGGCCAGGTCCAGGACGGTGTCGCGGTGCTGCCGCCGCCGACCCGGGGCGCGCGGCTCGGGCCACCGGCGGCGCCGCCCGGCCAGCGGGACCCGCAGCAGCTCGCCGCCCTCGGTCCCGCCGGGGCCGGCCGCCGCCATGAGGAGGAGCGCGGCCGGGTCGGGCGGGCTCCCTCCGGCGGCGCG
>NZ_VUKF01000097.1 GCF_009193185.1 Georgenia thermotolerans
ATCTACGCACCGCGCTCGAGGAGCTCGCCACCAAGGTCCGCCGCCACGAAGAAGAGCTCCGCAGACTCCGACGGACCTGACCAGCTACCTCCACCACCCCGGAGGGGCAGGGATTAGCCGGTTAACCGGAGGCCAAGGGGCTGGTCGAGCGGGCCAACGGGTACCTGGAGACCTCGTTCCTGCCCGGGCGGACCTTCACCGGCCCGGCGGACTTCAACGCCCAGCTGGCCGACTGGCTGGTCAGGGCCAACACCCGCCACCACCGCCGCATCGGCTGCGCCCCGAACCAACGGTGGCAGGCCGACAAGGCGGCGATGCTCGCGCTGCCGCCCGTGGCGCCCCAGGTCGGCTGGCACACCGACGTCCGCCTGCCACGCGACCACTACGTCCGCCTCGATGCCAACGACTACTCCGTCGACCCGGCCGTCATCGGGCGCAAGGTCAGCGTGACGGCCGACCTCGACACCGTCACCGTCCGCCTGGGCGAGAAGGTCGTCGCCGCCCATCAACGCTGCTGGGCCCGCCACCAGACCCTGACCGACCCCGCCCACCGGGCCACCGCCCGAGCCCTGGCGGCCACGGCCGCTCGGCCGGCGGCCCCAGCCGCCGATGACGGGGTCGAGCAGCGCGACCTGGGCGCCTACGACCGCCACTTCGGCCTGACCGAGGTGGCCTGATGACCACCAAGACCCCCACCGCTCGCGACCTCACCGCCGAGCTGGCCTACCTCACCCGAGCGCTGAAGGCCCCCACCCTGCGCGAGTCGGTGCCGCGGCTGGCCGAGCGGGCCCGGGCGGAGTCCTGGACCCACGAGGAGTTCCTCGCCGCCTGCCTCCAGCGCGAGGTCGCCGCCCGCGAGACCCACGGCGGGGAGGGCCGCATCCGCGCCGCCCGGTTCCCCGCGCGCAAGTCCCTCGAGGACTTCGACTTCGACCACGCCCGCGGCCTCAGACGCGACCAGATCGCCCACCTGGGCACCCTGGACTTCATCACCGCCAAGGACAACGTCGTCTTCCTCGGCCCGCCCGGCACCGGCAAGACCCACCTGGCGACCGGCCTGGCCATCCGCGCCTGCCAGGCCGGCCACCGCGTGCTGTTCGCCACCGCCTCCCAGTGGGTCGACCGCCTCGCCACCGCCCACCACGACGGCCGCCTCCAAGACGAGCTCCGCCGCCTGGGCCGCTACCCGCTCCTGGTCATCGACGAGGTCGGCTACATCCCCTTCGAGCCCGAGGCCGCGAACCTGTTCTTCCAGCTCGTCTCCGCCCGCTACGAACGCGCGAGCCTGATCGTCACCTCCAACAAGCCCTTCGGCCGCTGGGGCGAGGTCTTCGGCGACGACACCGTCGCCGCGGCCATGATCGACCGCCTCGTCCACCACGCCGAGGTCATCGCCCTCAAGGGCGACTCCTACCGGCTCAAGAACCGCGACCTCGGCCGCACCCCGACCGGCGCGACCGACGACTGACCGACAACCAGATCAGGAGAGGGGTCCATTTTCAGCCGTCGCCAGGGGGTCCACTTTCAGCCGTCGTTGACACGGTTCTCAGCGAGCCGACACCAGGGTCGCCCCCCTCCTCAGCATGGTCAATCGCAGACAGTCGCCGGGCCCGGACCCGTGGAACTCGCGTGGAATCGACACTCACGCGTGGAACTCGCGTGGAATCTGCGGCCTGCTGATCGACACCGGCAGGCTCGGGCGTCGTACTTGACCCGACACAGTTCGCCGGCGCCGGGCTTTGCGTTGCGGGCCCACTCCTACGCGCAGATCGCGGAGCCACGCGGTCCACGGCGTGGGACACGCGATGGAGCGGCTAAGTCACCGCGCACCCAGCTTCACACGGCCTCGTCGTTGGGGAAGTGGCGCGGTTCCCACCACCGCCTCGGGCAGTTCCTCGGTGGTGGCGGTCTTGAGGCCTGAGTGTGTCGCTGGGGCACAACTCGCGGATGCTGAACCGCGAGGAGGAGGCCAAGTTCGCCGCCTCCCCTGTCAACGGCATGTGAAAACTGACCCCCTGGCGGCATCTGAAAACTGACCCCCTGGATGGTCATGGTTCGTCGGTGGTGGCCGCGGGGACGCGGCCGAGGTCGCGGTCTTTGAGGCGGTAGGAGTC
>NZ_VUKF01000098.1 GCF_009193185.1 Georgenia thermotolerans
ACCGGCGCGCCGCCGCGACCGCTGCCGCCCGCCGCGCCGCGGGGGCCGCGGCGCTGGGGCTGGACCCGGCCCGGCCGACCCTGCTCGTCACCGGCGGCTCCCTGGGCGCCCAGCGCCTCAACGAGGCCGTGCCCGCCGCGGCCGCCGACCTCGTCGCCGCCGGCGCCCAGGTGCTCCACCTCACCGGCCGCGGCAAGGCCGAGCCCGTCCGCGCCGTCCTGGCCGACGCCGGCCCGCGGGTGGCGGGGGACTACCACGCGCGCGAGTACCTCGCCGAGATGGAGCTCGCCTACGCCTGCGCCGACCTCGTGCTGTGCCGCTCCGGCGCCGGGACCGTCGCCGAGCTCGCCGCGCTCGGCCTGCCCGCCGTGTACGTCCCGCTGCCCGTCGGCAACGGCGAGCAGCGGCTCAACGCCGCCGACGTCGTCGCCGCCGGCGGCGGGATGCTCGTGGCCGACGGCGACCTGGACGGGGCATGGGTGCGCGGCCACGTCCTCCCGCTGCTCGCCGACCCCGAGGCGCTGGCCCGCATGGGCGCGGCGGCCGCCGGGGCCGGCCCGGCCGACGGTGCCGCACACCTCGCCGGGCTGGTCGCCGCGGCCGCGGACGGCACGGCGACGGACGGCGCGGCGCCCGGCGCGGACGGGGGGCGGGCATGACCCGGTTCCACCTCATCGGCATCGGCGGCGCGGGCATGTCCGCCGTCGCCGAGCTCCTGCTCGCCCGCGGCCACGCCGTCTCCGGCTCGGACCAGCGCGACTCGGCCACCCTCGCCCGGCTGCGCGGCCTGGGCGCACAGGTCTTCGCCGGCCACGACGCCGCCCACGTGCCCGCCGACGCCGCCCTGGTCGTCTCCACCGCGGTGCGCGAGACCAACCCCGAGCTGGCCGTGGCCCGCGAACGTGGCCAGCGGGTGCTGCACCGCTCCGAGGCCCTGGCCCTGGCCGCCGAGGGCCGCGACTTCGTCGCCGTGGCCGGCGCGCACGGGAAGACCTCCACCTCGGCCATGCTCGCCGTCGCCCTGCGCGCCGCCGGGCAGGACCCCTCCTACGCCATCGGCGGCACCGTGCTCGCCCTGGGCACCGGCGCGCACCTGGGCGCCGGGCGGGCGTTCGTGGCCGAGGCCGACGAGTCCGACGGCTCCTTCCTCAACTACGCCCCCCGGGTGGCGCTGGTGACCAACATCGAGCCGGACCACCTCGACCACTACGGCTCCGAGGCCGCCTTCCGGCGCGCGTTCGAGGACTTCGCCGGGCGGATCGTCCCCGGCGGGCTGCTCGTCGCGTGCGCCGACGACCCCGGCGCCCTCGCCCTGGCCCGGCACGCCGCCGACGCCGGGGTGCGGGTGCGCACCTACGGCACCGGGGACGCCCCGCTGGCCGACCACGTCCGGGTGGGCGACCGCGAGCTGGGCGCCGGCGGCTCCCGCGCCGTGCTCGCCGCGCCGGAGGGGGAGGTGCCGCTCACGCTCGCCGTCGGGGGGGCCCACATGCTCCTCAACGCCGCCGGCGCGTGGAGCGCGGGCGTCGAGCTCGGCGTGGCCCCGGGCGACATGGCGACGGCGCTGGGCGCCTTCACCGGCACCGGCCGCCGCTTCGAGGACAAGGGCAGCGCCGCCGGGGTGCGGGTGGTCGACGACTACGCCCACCACCCCACCGAGGTCGCCGCCACGCTGCGCACCGCCCGGCTCGCCGCCGCCGGCGGCCGGGTGCTCGCGGTGTTCCAGCCCCACCTGTACTCGCGCACGCAGAACTTCGCCGCCCAGTTCGCCGACGCGCTGGCCCTGGCCGACGAGGCCGTCGTCACCGACGTCTACGCCGCCCGCGAGGACCCGGTGCCCGGCGTGGACGGCGCCCTCATCACCGCCGCGGCCCCCGCCGGCGCGCGGGAGCGCTACGTCGCCGACCGCCTCGACGCGGCCCGCGCCGTCGCCGACCTCGCCCGTCCCGGCGACCTCGTCCTCACCCTCGGCGCCGGCGACGTCACGGAGCTGGGCCCGGTGATCCTCGAGCACCTGCGGGGGCGCGCGTGAGGCCGCCCGCCGCCCCGCGCCAGCCCCGCCGCCCCCAGCCGCCGCGCGAGCCCCGGGCGGGCGGCACCACCGTGGCCCGCC
>NZ_VUKF01000099.1 GCF_009193185.1 Georgenia thermotolerans
CGCGCGGGCCGTCGAGGTCCTCGCCGGCGCGGCCCTGGTGGCCGGCACCGCGAACCTCCACAACCTCTTCGACCTGCGCCCGGGCCGGTCCCTCAAGGTGGCCG
Source organism: Georgenia thermotolerans (assembly GCF_009193185.1). Lineage (GTDB taxonomy): Bacteria > Actinomycetota > Actinomycetes > Actinomycetales > Actinomycetaceae > Georgenia > Georgenia thermotolerans. The sequence goes on from NZ_VUKF01000099.1 coordinate 105, forward strand.
CCGCGCTCAGCGCCCCGCTGGCCCTGGCCGCCCCGGCGGGCGCCGCCGGCACGCTGGCCGCCGCCGCCCTGGGGGTGGCCGGCGCCGCGCTGCCCGACGACCTCGCCGAGCGCACCATGCTCGGTGACACCGGCGCCAACGCCGTCGGCGCGCTCGTCGGCACCGCCCTGGCCGCCCACCCCTCCCGCGCCGTGCGCGCCGGGGCGCTGGCCGGCGTCGTCGCCCTCACCCTGCTCAGCGAGAAGGTGAGCTTCTCCGCCGTCATCGAGGGCACGCCCGCGCTGCGGCGGCTGGACGCGCTCGGCCGGCGCTGAGGCGATGGACCGCCTGCGCTCCCTGCTCGGCGGCGTCCTCGGCGCCGCCGGCCTCATCGCCGTCGTCACCCTCGCCTCCCGGGCGGTGGGGTTCGTCCGCTGGCTGGTGCAGTCCTGGACCGTCGGGGCCTCCGACGCCGGCACCGCCTACGAGACGGCGAACCGCATCCCCAACGTCCTGTTCGAGGTGGCCGCCGGCGGCGCGCTGGCCGGGGCGGTGGTGCCGCTGCTGGCCGTGCCGCTGGCCCGGCACCTGCGCCGCGACGTCGACCGCACCGCCTCGGCGCTGCTGGGCTGGGCGCTGCTGGTGCTCGTGCCGATCGCCGCGGTGGTCGCCGCCGCGGCCGGCCCGCTGGCCGGGCTGCTGCTGCCCGGCCCCGACGTCGACCCGGCCCTGGTGGCCCTGACGACGACGTTCCTGCGCATCTTCGCCCTCCAGGTGCCGCTGTACGGCATCGGCGTGGTGCTATCGGGGGTGCTGCAGGCGCAGCGGCGGTTCTTCTGGCCGGCGTTCGCGCCCCTGCTGTCCTCCCTCGTCGTCGTCGCCAGCTACCTCGCCTTCGGGGCGCTGGCCGGGGGCCACCAGGACGACCCGGCCGCGCTGCCCGGCGCCGCCGTGGCGTGGCTCGCGTGGGGCACCACCGCCGGCGTGGCGGCGATGAGCCTGTGCCAGCTGCCCCCGGTGGTGCGCTCGGGCGTCCGGCTGCGCCCCGGGCTGCGCTTCCCGCCGGGCGTGGCCCGCCGCGCCGGGCGGCTCGCCGCCGCCGGCATCGGGGCGCTGCTGGCCCAGCAGCTCAGCGTCGTCGTCGTGCTCTACCTGGCCAACACCGCCGGCGAGGTGGGCACCATCAACGTCTACGGATACGCCCAGGCGGTGTACTTCCTGCCCTACGCCGTGCTCGCCGTCCCGGTGTCCACCGCGGTGTTCCCACGCCTGGCCGAGCACGCCGGCACCGGGGACCGGCGCGCCTTCGCCGCGCTGGCCGCCGGGTCCACCCGCCTGGTCGTGGCCGTCGCGCTGCTGGGCGCCGCCCTGCTCGTGGCGGTCGCCCCGGCGGCCACCGCGGTGTTCTCGCTGCGCTTCCCCATGCCGGGGATGACGACGGCGATCACCTGGTTCGCGCCGGGCATCGTCGGCTACGCGCTGATCTTCCACGTCTCCCGGGCCCTGTACGCCGTCGACCGCGGCCGCGCGGCGGTGGCGGCGACGGCGAGCGGCTGGCTGGTGGTCTCGGTGGCCTCCTGGGCGCTGACCGCGCTGCTCGCGCCGTCCGGCGGGGACGGGCCCGCCACGCTCACCGCGCTCGCCCTCGGCTCGTCCCTCGGGATGGTCGTGGCGGGGGTGCTGCTGCTCGCCGCCCTGCGCCGGGCCGGCGGACCCGGCACCCTCGGCGGGCTCGGCCGCACCGCGGCCGTCGCCGCCGCCGGCGCGGCGCTGGGCGCCCTGGCCG
>NZ_VUKF01000009.1 GCF_009193185.1 Georgenia thermotolerans
ATCTACGCACCGCGCTCGAGGAGCTCGCCACCAAGGTCCGCCGCCACGAAGAAGAGCTCCGCAGACTCCGACGGACCTGACCAGCTACCTCCACCACCCCGGAGGGGCAGGGATTAGCCGGTTAACCCCAAACCAACGGGAAAGTCGAACGGTTTAACCGGATCCTGCTCCAGGAATGGGCCTACGCCCGCCCCTATACCTCAGAGGCCGAACGCGTGGCCGCTTACGAGCGCTTCCTGCATCACTACAATCACCACCGCGGCCACACCGCCCTGAAGGGCGCCTCACCCGCCGATCGCGTACCCAACCTGGCGGGGCAGTACACCTAGTCGTCGTCAGCCCGCAGGGCCAGGTGCTGTGGCAGTGGCCCCAACCGGGCGACCTCGAGCCGGGGCAGACCTTCACCATCCCCGACGACGTCTTCGTCACCCCCGACGGCAAGAGCCTGATCGCCACCCAGGAGGACGACTTCGTCATCACCGAGATCGACATCGCCACCCGCAAGATCGTCTGGCGGTACGGCACCCCGGGGGCGCACGGGTCGGGCCCCAACCAGCTGTGGAACCCCGACGACGCGATGAAGCTGCCCGACGGCTCCGTCGTGGCCGCCGACATCAAGAACTGCCGGCTGGTCGATCTCGTACCGTCGTCGCCCGGTCCGGTGTGGAGCCTGGGCACGCTCGGGTCGTGCGCGCACGAGCCGCCCGCGCGGTTCGGCAGCCCGAACGGGGTCTTCCCCCTGCCGAACGGCCACTTCCTCGTCACCGAGATCAACGGCGCCTGGGTCGACGAGATCGACCGGAGCGGGCACGTGTATTGGGCGGTGCACGTGCCGGGGACGACCTACCCCTCCGACGCCAGCGAGGTCAGGCCCGGCCAGTACGTCGCGGCCGACTACACGAACCCCGGGCAGGTGGTGGTCTTCGACCAGTCCGGCAGGGCGCTGTGGCGCTGGAACCCGACCAGCGGCGAGGGCCGGCTCAACCACCCGTCCCTGGCCGAGGGGCTGCCCAACGGCGACATCCTGCTCAACGACGACGCCAACCACCGCGTGATCGTGCTCGACCCGAGGCAGAACCGGATCGTGTGGCAGTACGGGCACACCGGAGTCGCCGGCCGCGCACCGGGTTACCTCAACACCCCCGACGGGCTCGACCCGGTGCCGCCGCACTCCTTCGCGACCGTCATGGGGCTGACCCGGCCGACGCCGGGCTCATGGTAGGGGCGCCGACGCCGAGCTCGACCGCCCGCTAGGGCAGGGCTGCCGCCAGGGCGTCGAGGATGACGCCGAGGCCGAACTCGAACTCGTCCCCGAAGTCGTACCCCGGCTGCATGGCGTGCGTCGTGGCCAGCTCGACGAGGTAGGGGTACGCGTCGGGGGAGAACTGCGCCGCGATCGCCTCGGTGACCTCCGGGGCGGTGTCCTTGTCGAACGGCAGTGCGGCCTCCTGGACGGCGAAGCCATAGACGTAGGCGTCCAGGAGGGCGTAGGCGTGCGCGGTCATCACCACCGAGAACCCGGCCCGGCGCAGGATGCCGAGCACCGCGTCGTGGTGACGCAGGTTCGCCGGACCCGGCACCGCCCGGGACTCCATGAGGGTGATGGCCCACGGGTGGCGCCGCAGCACGTTCCGCGCCGAGGTGGCGCGCCGGGTGAGCTCGGCGCGCCAGTCTCCGTCGATCCGAGGCAGCTCCATCTCCGCGAACACCATGTCCACAATGCCGTCGAGGATGGCGTCCTTGTTGGCCACGTGGTGGTAGAGCGACATGGGCTTGACGCCGAGCTCCTGCGCGAGGGAGCGCATGGTGAGCGCGGCAAGGCCTTTCTCGTCCGCGATGGCGAGGGCGCAGCCGAGGACGCGCTCGCGGGTGAGCGGCGTGCGGCCCGGCCCGTCGCCGGGCGGCTGCGTCCCTGACCGGTCCGCGCTCGCCCCGCCCCTGCTCGACCGGTTCACGGTTGCCCCACCCGCGCCAGACCGAGCCATGCCCGCTGCGTCCGCCATCTTCGCTGTCCCTCCGAGCGATCACCTCGGCCGCACCTCTAGACGGCCGTACTTTGTAAGGCTACTCTCCCGTACTAAGTAAGGTGCGGCACCGGGCCGCGCCGCCCGATGAAGGGCTCGTCATGGCATCAGCACGGCAGTCAGTGACCACGCGGACCTCGACGACCACGGGGACCTCGACCGATCCCGCCGGGCGGCAGGCCACCATGCGGGCGGCCGTTCGCGCGGAGTACGGCACGGCCGACGTCGTCCGGCTCGCCGAGGCCCCGCGTCCCGCCGTCGGCGACAAGGAGGTGCTCGTCGAGGTGCGCGCGGCCGGTCTCGACCGCGGCGTCGTCCACCTCATGACCGGGCTGCCCTACCTGGGCCGCCTCGCCTTCGGCGTCCGCCGGCCGCGCAACCCGGTGCTCGGCATGGACCTCGCCGGCACGGTCGTGGCCGTCGGCCCGAAGGTGACGCGGTTCACCGTCGGGGACGCGGTGTACGGCGCCGGGAAGGGCAGCTTCGCCGAGTACGCCGTCGCCAAGGAGAGTCAACTGGCTCGGAAGCCCGCCAAACTCACCTTCGCGCAGGCCGCCGCGGTGCCGGTCTCGGCGTGCACCGCCGTGCAGGGCCTCGACGCCGGGCGCCTCCAGGCGGGTCAGAGGGTCCTCGTCATCGGCGCGTCCGGCGGCGTGGGGAGCTACGCCGTCCAGCTGGCCAAGGCCGCCGGGGCGGAGGTCACCGGCGTGGCCGGCACCGCGAAGCTCGACCTCGTGCGCGCCCTCGGCGCCGACCACGTCCTCGACCACACCCGTGAGGACTTCGCTGACGGCCGCCACCACTGGGACCTCATCCTCGACATCGCCGGGAACCCTTCGATCGCCCGTCTGCGCCGGGCTCTCGCGCCGGCCGGGACCGCCGTCCTCACCGGCGGGGAGGAGGGCGGCAACCTCACCGGCGGCATGGGCCGGCAGCTGGCCGCGCTCGCCCTGTCACCGTTCGTGCGTCAGCGGCTGACGATGTTCCTCGGCCTCGTGCGTGCCGAGACCCTCGAGCGGCTCACCGCGCTCCTCGAGTCCGGCGCGGTGGTGCCCAGCGTGGACCGGACGTACCCGCTCGAGGAGGCGGCGGCGGCCATCCGCGCCCTCGAGGCCGGACGGGTGCGCGGCAAGGCGGTCATCGAGGTGCGAGCCGCAAGCTCGCGCTGACCGCGCCCAACGAACATCACATTCCAGACGAACCGGTCAGGCGTAAAGTTAGGGAGCCTAAGTAACAGTAGAGACCGGAAAGGCGTTTCGTGACCTCCCCCGTCGACGTGCAGCAGCAGATCGCACTACCGGACGGTGCCGCCGCCCCACCCAAGCCCGCTAAGGAGCCGGTCTTCACGCCGACCTTCGTCCTGGCGTGGCTGGTCAGCTTCATCCAGTACCTCGTCTTCTACATCCTCGTCACGACCATGGCGCTGTACGCGGTGAAGCAGTTCGCCGCCTCGGACGCCGCCAGCGGGTTCGCCTCCAGCGCCTTCGTCGTCGGTGCCACCGTGGCCCGCCTCGTCTCGGGGTATCTGGTGGACGTGCTCGGCCGGCGCAAGGTCATGCTCGTCGCGCTGGCCGTGGTGGTCGTGGCCTGCGCGTTCTACGTGCCCGCCGGTTCCCTGGCCTTGCTCATCGTGGTGCGGGCCGTGCACGGCGCCGCCTACGCCTTCGCCAGCACCGCCACCATGGCCATCGCCCAGGCCGCCATCCCGGCCTCGCGCCGGGCGGAGGGCACCGGCTACCTGGCGCTGGCCACCACGCTGGCCACCGCCGTCGGCCCGGCCCTGGGCCTGCTGCTCGTCGGCTCCGTCGGCTACGACGCCATGTTCTGGACCGTGCTCGCCACCGCCGTCGTCGGGCTGCTGCTCGGCCTGTTCCTGCGCAAGCCCCTGCACGAGCGCGAGGCCGAGGCCGCCGCCGCGCGGGCCGCCGAGGAGGCCGGCACGGCGCCGAAGACGCGGGCCAGCTTCTCCTTCGGCGACATCGCGCACCCGGCCGTCGTGCCGATCGGCTGCTTCATGCTGGTCATCGGCCTGTGCTACGCGGGCGTCATCACCTACCTCAACGCCTACTCCGAGCAGCGCGACGTCGTGGCCGGCGCGGGGCTGTTCTTCGTCGCCTACGCGATCGCGATGCTCCTCATGCGGTTCGTGCTCGGCACGCTGCAAGACCGCAAGGGCGACAACGTCGTGGTCTACCTCGGCCTGGTGTGCTTCGTGCTGGCCCTGGGCCTGCTGGCCGCGGCGCAGGCCGACTGGCACGTCGTCCTCGCCGGCGCCCTCACGGGCCTGGGGTACGGCACCCTCATGCCCGCCGCGCAGGCCATCGCCGTCAGCGCGGTGCCGCCGCACAAGCTCGGCACCGGCATCTCCACCCTGATGCTCCTGGCCGACGTCGGCATCGGCGTCGGGCCGATCTTCCTGGGCGTGCTGGTCTCCGCCACCGGCTACACCACCATGTATGCGCTGCTGGCCGTCCTGACAGTGCTGGCAGCCGGGCTGTACCACGCCGTCCACGGGCGCCGGGACGTGGCCAAGACCGGCCGGGCCGCCCGGGCCTGACGCGCCGGCGTCTGCTCGCCGACGTCGACCCGGGCCGTAGCGTCCGGCGCGACGTCGGCGTCATCGGCAGCGGTTGCCGAAGCCGGTGAGTGGACGGAGCCTTCCGGGATGACCACCGACGCGCCCACCGGGGCACCCTCGCGCCTGAAGCAGGGCATCACGCCCGCCCTGCTGTTCCTGTTCATCCTCGGTGACGTGCTCGGGGCGGGGGTGTACGCCCTGGTCGGCGAGCTCTCACAGAAGTCCGGCGGGATGATCTGGGCCCCGCTCGTCCTCGCCATGCTGATGGCGATGCTGACCGCCGCCAGCTACGCCGAGCTCGTCACGAAGTACCCCAAGGCCGGCGGCGCGGCCGTCTTCGCCCGGCGCGCCTTCAACCGGCCGATCATCTCGTTCCTCGTCGGCTTCTCGATGCTGGCCGCCGGGGTCACCAGCGCGGCCGGCCTGGCCATCGCCTTCGCCGGGGACTACCTGTCCACCTTCCTGGCCGTCCCGACGGCGCTGGCCGCCCCGGTGTTCCTCGTCCTGCTCGCCCTGCTCAACGCCCGGGGCATCAAGGAGTCGGTGCGCTCCAACGTCGTCATGACCCTCATCGAGGTCTCCGGCCTGGTGCTCGTGATCGTCCTGGTCGCCGTCGCGGTCGGGGGCGGGCAGGGCGAGGTCGGCCGCCTCACCGAGGTGCCGGACGGCGTCGGCGTCGGCGCGGCGGTGCTCGGCGGCGCCCTGCTTGCCTTCTACTCGTTCGTCGGCTTCGAGACCTCGGCCAACGTCGCCGAGGAGGTCCAGGACGTGCGCCGGGCCTACCCGCGGGCGCTGTTCGGCGCCCTCAGCGTCGCCGGGATCGTGTACGTGGCCATCGGCGTCGGCGCGGCGGTGATCATGCCGCCCGAGGAACTGTCCGGGTCCTCGAGCCCGCTGCTCGACGTCCTCGGCGCCACCGGCATCGGCGTGCCGCCGTGGGCTTTCAGCGCCATCGCGCTCGTCGCCGTCGCCAACGGGGCGCTGCTGACGATGATCATGTCCAGCCGGCTGGCATACGGCATGGCCGACGAGGGGCTGCTGCCGGAGCCGCTGACCCGGGTGCTGCCCGAGCGCCGCACGCCCTGGGTGGCCATCGCCGTGACCACCGTGGTGGCGCTCGCGCTCACGCTCGTCGGTGACCTGAGCGTGCTCGCCGAGACGGTCGTGCTCCTGCTGCTCGTCGTGTTCCTCAGCACCAACATCTCCGTGCTGGTGCTCCGTAAGGACCGGGTGGCCCACCAGCACTTCCGCACGCCCGTGGTGCTGCCGGTCCTCGCGATCGTCTCGTGCGTCGTGCTGCTCGCCCAGCAGTCGCTGCAGGTGTGGGCCTACGGCCTGCTCATGCTCGGGGTCGGCGTCGTCCTCCACCTTGTCACCCGGCGCACCAGCCACGCCCGGGCGGTCCGGGCGGACCAGGCCGAGGCGGTGGCGACACCGCAGTAGCTGCGGGGTGACCCGCCGCCGGTCACGCCGGGCGGAAGGAGTCGTGCGCCTGCCGGACGGAGTGCTTGATCATCACGTGCTGGGTGACCGTGTACTCCAGCACCGCCTCGTGGCTCATGTCCTTGCCGAAGCCGCTGCCCTTGACCCCGCCGTGCGGGGCCTCGGACGCGATGGGCAGGTGGTCGTTGACCCAGGTGACGCCGGCGTGGATCTGGGGCGCGACGCGCAGGGCGGTGGCCACGTCGGCGGTCCAGATCGAGGACGCCAGGCCGTAGGCGCTGTCGTTGGCCAACCCGACGGCCTCGTCCTCGGTCTCGAAGGTGCTGAGCACGAGCACCGGCCCGAACACCTCGTCCTGGACGATCTCGGCGTCCTGCGCCGCGCCGGTGAGCAGGGTTGGCGGGTAGTAGGCGCCCGGTCCCTCCGGCAGCACCCCGCCGGCCCGGAGGGTGGCGCCCGCCTCGACGGCCCGGGTGACGAACCCGTGGACGCGGTCGCGGTGCCCGGCCGAGACCAGTGGTCCGATGTCGGTGGCCTCGTCCCGCGGATGCCCCACCCGGACCCGGGCCATCTGCTCGACGAGGAGGCCGGTAAAGCGGTCGGCGACGGACGCGTGCACGTACGCCCGCGTGGCGGCGGTGCAGTCCTGGCCGCTGTTGTAGGTGGTGGCCATCGTCAGCGCCGTGGCGGCCGCCTCGAGGTCGGCGTCGGCGAAGACGATCGCCGGCGCCTTGCCGCCGAGCTCGAGGTGCACCCGCTTGGTGCTCGCCGCCGCCGACTCCATCACGGCGCGCCCGGCGCCGGGGGAGCCGGTGATGGACACCATCGCGACCCGGGGATCGTGCACCAGCGCCTGACCGACGTCGGCGCCGCCGGTCACGACGTTCAGCACGCCCGCGGGCAGCCCCGCCCGGGTCGCGAGCTCGGCGAGCCGGATGGCGGTGCGCGGGGTGCTCGGTGCCGGCTTGAGCACGACGGCGTTGCCGGCCGCCAGCGCCGGGCCGATCTTCCAGACCGCCATGACCAGCGGGAAGTTCCACGGGGCGATGCCGGCGACCACCCCGAGAGGGCGGCGCACGAGCATCGAGGTGTACCCGGCGCTGAAGCTGCCCGCCCCGGTGCCCTCCAGCGAGCGGGCGGAGCCGGCGAAGAAGCGGAGGTTGTCGGCCGCGAAGGGCAGCTCCCCGTCGCGGAAGACGGCCACGGGCTTGCCCGTCTCGGCCACCTCGAGATCGGTGAGCGTCTCGGCGTCGTCCTCCAGGAGGTCCGCCAGGCGCAGCAGCACCCGTGCCCGTTCCCCGGGGGTGCGGGCCGCCCAGCCGGGGAAGGCGGCGGCGGCCGCGTCGACGGCGGCGGCGACCTCCGCCGCGCTCGCCTGGCTGACGGTGTCGATGACGTCGCCGGTGGCGGGGTCGACGAGCAGGGCCGCCTCGCCGCGGCCGGGGCGGGTGACCCCGTCGACGTGAAGTCCGTGTGCCATGTTCTCTCCTAGCTGTTGAAGCCGACGCCGAAGCGGTCCATGACCCGCAGGAGGGGTCCGCGCCGTCCGGTGCGGTCCTCCCGGGCCAGCGCGGCGCGGGTGATCTGGACGGCGGGCCAGCGCAGCGGTTCCGGGGGGACGGGGACGGGGCGCTCGCGGACCAGCGCCAGGCGGGAGCGCTCGGTCTCGCGCCCGGCGAGCGCGTCGAGCGCGACGCGCGCGCCGAAGCGCGATGCGGCCACGCCCAGGCCCGTGTACCCCACGGCGTACGCCACCCGGCCCCCCAGGGCCGTGCCGAAGACGGGCGTGAACCGCGAGGTGGTGTCGATGAGCCCGCCCCACCGGTGGGTGAAGCGGACGTCGGCGAGCTGGGGGAACGTTTCGCGGAACTGACGGGCGAGCAGCGCGTGGGTGCTGTCCCGCTGCCCGCGGTGGGCGGCGGTGGCGCCACCGAAGTAGTAGACGGCGTCGTACCCGCCCCACAGGATCCGGTCGTCGGGCGTGCGCCGGTAGTAGTGGAACTCGTTGCCGGCGTCGGTCAGGCCCTGGTTCTGGTGCCAGCCGATCGCCTCGAGCTGGGCCGGCGTCAGCGGCTCGGTGGCGAGCACGTAGTCCCACACGGGGATGACGTAGGCGCGCAGGCGGCGCAGCAGCGGGTCGAAGGCGTTGGTCGCGATGATCGCCTGGCGGGCGCGGACCTCGCCGTGCTCGGTCCGGCACCGCACGCCCGCGCCGTCGCGCTCGAGCCGGGTCACCTCGGTGGACTCGTGCAGGCGGAGCCCCCGGGCGAGCGCGGCGTCCCGAAGCCCGGCGCACAGGGCGGCCGGGTCCACCAGGCCTCCGCCCGTCGTGCGCAGGCCGGCGAGGTAGGTGGGGGAGTGCACGTCGGCCTGGGCCTCGTCCCGGTCCAGCAGATACGACTCCTCGCCGTACCGCTCGTTCAGCGCGTGCGCGGCGCGCAGCGCCGCCACCTCGTGCGGGCGGGTCGCCATCATGGTCTTGCCGCACAGGCGGAAGTCCGCGTCGATTCCTTCCGCGCGCAGGAACTCACCGATCTCGCGCACGTTCTCCCGGCCCAGCCGCACCAGGTCGTGCTGCTCCGCGGGCCAGGTGGCCTCGCCGTGGGAGAGCCCGTGGCTGAGGGACTCCGAGACGAAGCCCCCGTTGCGGCCGGACGCCCCCGCGGCCACGTGCGCGGCCTCCAGCAGGACCACGTCCCGGCCCGGCGTCTCCTCGAGGGCGTGGATCGCGGCCCACAACCCCGTCAGGCCCCCGCCGATGATGACGAGGTCGGCGGTCGTGGCGCGGGTGAGCGGGTCGGAGACGGCTTCGACGTCCCGGTCCTCCCACCACACCGGGAGCGGACGTGCCTCGGCGAGGTCGCGGCTCACGCGAGCTCGTCCTGGACGACGACGGCGTCCGCGGCGTCCCACGCCACCCCGACGGCGGCCCCGCGCTCCGTGGTGGTGGCGCCCGGGACGCCGACGAGCAGGGGGGTGGGGAGGCCCGCGACGGCGACGGCGATGGTGGAGCCGCCGCCGTGGAACTGCACGTCACGGACGGTGCCGCGGAGGAGGCCGTGGTCCGGCTCCGTCAGACGGACCCACTCGGGCCGCAGGACGAGATGCGCGGGACCGGTGAGGTCCGGCGGGACGGTACCGGGGAGAGCGCCCAGGTCCTCGGCGGTGAAGGTGCCGGCACCGGCGGCCCCGGCCACCAGGGTGCTCGAGCCGATGAAGTCGGCGACGAACAGGTTGCGCGGGTTCCGGTACAGCTCGACGGGGTCGGCGACCTGCTGCAGGCGTCCGGCGGCCATGACCGCGATGCGGTCCGCCATCGACAGCGCCTCCTCCTGGTCGTGGGTGACGATGACGAATGTGATGCCCACCTCGTGCTGCAGCCGTTTGAGCTCGAGCTGCATCTCCCCGCGGACCTTGCGGTCCAGGGCCGAGAGCGGTTCGTCCAGCAGCAGCACCTTGGGACGCTTGACGATGGCCCGGGCCAGCGCCACGCGCTGACGCTGCCCGCCGGAGAGCTGGGCGGGCCGGCGCCCGCCCATGGCCGAGAGCCCGACGGTCTCGAGCACCTCGCCGACCCGCCGGTCGATCTCGGCGCGGGGCAGCTTCTCCCGCTCCAGGCCGTAGGCGACGTTCTTCGCGACGCTCATGTGGGGGAACAGGGCATAGGACTGGAACATCAGGTTCACCGGGCGGCGGTGCGGCGGCATGGCGAGGAGGTCCTCGCCGCCGAGCAGGATGCCGCCGGCGTCGGGCTGCTCGAACCCGGCGATCGAGCGCAGCAGCGTCGTCTTGCCGCAGCCGGAGGGGCCGAGGAGGGCGAAGAACTCGTTCTCGCCGATGGAGAGGGAGACGTCGTCCAGCGCCTTAACGTCGCCGTACGCGCGGCTGACCTCGGAGACCTGCAGCAGCGGGCGCACGGCGGTCCGGGTGGAGGTGCCGGAGTCGAGGACGATCATGGTGCGGGCTTCTCCGTTCTGCGCACGGCGCGCGCCGCGACGACGATCACGGTGACGGTGATGGCGATGAGCACCGTCGCGAGGGCGTTGATCTCGGGGGTGACCCCGGTGCGGACCATCGCGTAGATGGCGATCGGCAGCGTCTGGGTGGTCGGGCCGGCGGTGAAGTAGGCGATGACGAACTCGTCGAGCGAGAGGGTGAACACCAGCAGCGCACCGGCCACCACCGCCGGGGCGATCGACGGCAGCGTCACCCGCAGGAACGTGGTGGCGGCGTTGGCGCCGAGGTCGCGGGAGGCCTCCTCCAGCGAGGCGTCCGTACCGTTCAGCCGGGCGCGGACCACCGCGACGACGAAGGCGGTGCCGAACACGGAGTGGGCGATGAGCACGCTGAGCGTGCCGGTGGGGATGGACGCGAGCGTGAAGAACGACAGCAGCCCGATCGCCAGCACGAGGTCCGGCAGGATGCCCGGCGCCATGGACGCCGCCTCGAGCGCGGTGGAGCGCAGGTGCCGGGCCAGGCCCACCGCGAGCGTCGTGCCCAGCACGGTCGCCACGACGGTGGCGCCCACGGCGACGACGAGCGAGGTGCCCAGCGCCCCGATGAGGTCGCCGTTCCGGGCCAGCTCGCCGTACCAGCGGAAGCTGAAGCCGCCCCAGGTGAAGGCCGAGCGGGAGGCGTTGAACGACATCCCGATCAGCACGAGGATCGGCAGGTACAGGAAGAGCCCGCACGCCGCCAGCGCGAGCCAGAGCCTGCCCGGCCCGGTGGCCCTGTGGCTACGCACGGCGGCCACCGCCCTCGATGTGCCTCGCGATGCGCGACTGCACGAGGAACAGCACCACGAGCAGGACGATGAGGATCATCGCCAGCACCGCGCCGAACGGCCAGTCACGGGCCCGGAGGAACTGGTCGCGCACCAGGTTGCCGACCATGGAGACCTTGCCGCCGCCGAGAAGCTCGGGGATGACGAAGTTGCCCATGGACGGCACGAACACGAGGATCGCGCCGGTGAGGGTGGCCGGGAGCGTGAGCGGGAACGTCACGCTCCAGAACGTCCGGGCCCGGGTGGCGCCGAGGTTGGCAGAGGCCTCGAGCAGCTCCGGGTCCACCTTCTGGATGGCCGCGTACAACGGCAGGATCATCAGCGGCAGGTAGGCGTAGACCATGCCCACCACCACCGCGCCGGTGGTGTACAGGAGCTCGACCGGGGCGTCGACCAGGCCGAGCGCCACCAGGGCGTCGTTGACCAGGCCCTGGCTGTTGAGTAGCACGATCCACGCGTAGGTCCGGATGAGGAAGTTCGTCCAGAACGGCACCACGACCAGCACGAGCGCCACGGTGCGCCACCGGGACGGCAGCTTGGTGATGGCGTAGGCGGTCGGGTAGCCGATGAGGAAGGCGACCAGGGTGGCGAGCCCGGCGACCAGGAGGGAGTCGGCGAGGACCCGCAGGTAGATCGGCTCCAGCGCCCGTGAGAAGTTGCCGAGCGTGAAGGACCACTCGACGCCGGAGAAGCGGCCGCGCGTGGCGAACATGTACGCGCCGACGAGCAGCACGGGCACCGCCACGAAGACCGTCAGGTACAGCAGGCCCGGCGCGAGCAGGAGGGTCGGCTCGAGCCGGGCGCCGCGCCGGCGGCGCCCGGGCCGAACGGGCGGGGTGGGCATCAGGAGGCCGTGACCTCGGTGATGGTCCGCGTGTAGAGGGACATGGCCTCGCCGATGTCGGTCAGCGCCTCGCCCTGGAGCATCTCGTCCCGCCGGGCGCCGAGGACGTCGTACTGCTCGAGGAGGTCGGCCGGAAGCAGGTCGAGGGCGGCCTGGTTGGGGACGTTGTACAGGATGTTCTCCGCGGCCCACGCGTGGTTCTCGGGCTTCAGCACCGTGTCGATGAACGCGTACGCGGCCTCCTTGTTCTTGGAGGACTTCAGGATCGCCATGGCGTCGACGAACAGGTCCGAGCCCTCCTTCGGGACGGCGAACTTGATGCTCGCGTTCTCGGCGGTGCCGTAGTTGCACCAGCCGTCCCACGCCTCGACCATGACGGCCTCGCCGCTGATGAGCCGCTCGTAGAAGGTGTTGTCGTCGTAGGCGAGGAGGCTCGGCTTCGCCTGCAGCATGAGCTCCTTCACCTCGGCCATCTCGGCCTCGTCCGTGGTGTTGGCGGAGAACCCGAGGGCCTTCTGCGCGGGCAGCACCGCCCAGCGGTCGGTGCCCATCATGGTGACCTTGCCCTTGTACTCGTCGGCGGGCGTCAGCAGGTCGTACCAGCTGTCGGGCGTCTTGGCGACGAGGTCCTCGCGGTAGCAGATCCCCGTGGTGCCCCAGGTGTACGGCGCCCAGTACGTCTGGCCGTCGACCACCGCGCTGTCGGTGGCCAGGCTGTCGAGCTCGCCCCAGTTCTCGAGCAGGGCGGGGTCGATGGGCTCGAGCAGGCCCTCCTTGGCAAAGGCCTCCAGGAAGGGGGCGGTGCCGAAGATGACGTCCAGGCCGTCGCCGCCGCCGGCCGTGACCTTGGCGACGAGGTCCTCGTTGGTGGCGTGGTGGGTGACCTTGACGGTGGCGCCCGTCTCCGTCTTGACGATGTCGGCGATGTCTTCGGGCATGTACGACTCCCAGTTGGACACGACGATGGTCTGCTTGCTGAGGTCGGCGTCCGGGTCGAGGGCGGTGGGCTCGTCGGCGGAGCCGCCGCCGCAGGCGGCGAGCAGGACTGCGGTGCTGGTGCCGAGGGCCGCGACGGCGGTGCTGCGCCGGGAGGGGAACTTCGTCACGGGGTTCTCCACATCATCGGGGGAGGGCTCGGCGCCGGTGCCGGGCCCTTGGGCGCAAAGATTTGCACGTCGATTCAGACTTGGCAATGCCCCTTCTGCACCGATTTCTTGGCAGAAGCGGGAAATTTCTGAATCGCTCTTCAAATCCGCTTGGTCCCGTGCCATGCTCTGCGCCACGACTCGTCCCCTCGAGAGATGGCCCCCGTCATGTCCGTAGGCAGGAAGCAGCGCCGCGAGAGTCTCATCGCGGCTGCGCGGCGTGCGGTCGCGGAGCACGGGGCCGATGTGCGTCTCAAGGACGTCGCGCAGCAGGCCGGTCTCACGCCGGGAGCGGTGCTCTACCACTTCCCGGACATCCAGACGCTGCTGGTCGAGGCGAACCGGGCCGGTGTGGAGCGGTTCTACGACGAGCGCCTACGCACGGTGGCCGCGATCGCCGACCCGGCGGAGAAGCTCGTCGTCACCATCGCCTCCGGCCTGCCGCACGACTCCGACGACGAGGCGGTCCGCCTGATGTGCGAGCTGGGCGGCGCCGCCGGCCGCTACCCGGTCTACGGCGCCATGCTGACGTCCCTGTACGACCGGCAGGTCTCGATGTACCAGCTGCTCCTCGAGACGGGCGCCGCCGCGGGCGCGTTCGTCCTGGCGCAGCCGTCCCTGACCATCGCGCGCAACATCGTCGCCCTCGAGGACGCGTACGGCTATCGCATGGTCGCCCGGCACCCCATGATCGACCGCCGCGCCGCGACCGAGCTGATCCTCGACTACGCCCGCCTGGCCACCGGCCACCCGCTCGACCACCCCAACCCCTATGACAAGGAGCTCCGATGAAGAAGCTGACTGTCCTGTTCCTGCCCGAGTCCGCCTACGGCCCTACCAACCAGTGCATCGGCGTCGGTGACCTGCTGCTCAAGCGAGGGCACCGGGTGATCTTCGCGTCCGAGTCCTCCTGGGCCGGCAGGCTGAGCCCCCTGGGTTTCGAGGAGCGCCTGGTCGACCTCGCCGAGCCGGACCCGGACGCCGGGGAGGAGGACGCCGGGCAGTTCTGGACCGACTTCATCGCCGAGACCGCGCCGGAGTTCCGCAAGCCCACCACCGAGCAGCTCGAGACGTTCGTCCGCCCGACCTACCAGGCGCTCATCGACGGCGCGAAGTACGCCGAGCCCGCCTTGCGCAAGATCATCGCCGAGACCCGGCCGGACGTGCTGGTCGAGGACAACGTGGTGCTCTTTCCGGCCCTGACCACCAGCGGCGCGCCCTTCGTCAGGATCGTGTCCTGCAACCCGCTCGAGGTCCCCGGGCCGGACGTCGCCCCCGGCCTGTCCGGCCTCGGGCAGGACGATCCGAGCGCCTGGGAGCCCTTCCGCGCCGAGTTCGAGCGCACCCACCGGGAGATGTGGGAGGCGTTCAACGCCTGGGTCGTCGAGCAGGGGGCCGACCCTCTGCCCGAGCTGGAGTTCATGCCCCGCGACAATGCCGCCAACCTCTACGTCTACCCCGAGGAGGCCGACTACACCGACCACCGGCCCCTTGACCCCAGCTGGCACCGCATCGACTCCAGCGTGCGGCTCACCGACGACGCCTACGAGCTGCCCGCCGAGGTGGCCGACCGGCCCGCGGGCAGCGCGCTGGTGTACGTCTCGCTGGGCTCCCTGGGCGGGGCCGACGTCGAGCTCATGCAGCGCATCGTCGACGCGCTCGCGGACAGCCCGCACCGCTTCATCGTCAGCAAGGGCCCGGTGGCCGAGAAGATCACCCTTGCCGCCAACATGGTGGGCGCGGGCACGCTGCCGCAGACGAACGTGATCCCGCAGGTCGACCTGGTCATCACGCACGGCGGCAACAACACGACGACCGAGACCCTGCACTTCGGCAAGCCGATGGTGCTGCTGCCCCTGTTCTGGGACCAGTACGACAACGCCCAGCGCATGCACGAGCTCGGCTACGGCATCCGGCTCAAGACCTACGAGTTCACGCCGGAGGAGCTCAACGGCGCCGTCGAGAAGCTGCTCGCCGACACCGAGCTGCGCGCCCGACTCGCCGCGATCGGCGAGCGCATCCGCGCCCGCGACGGGCTCCGCAAGGCGGCCGAGATCATCGAGGCCGTCGGGCTGGAGCACGCCCGCGCCACGGAGGCCGGCCTCGAGCCGGCCGTGACCGCGCAGGCGTGACGACGCCGCTCCGCCGCGCCGTCGAGCAGGCGTCATGGGCGTCGCTGCTGCCGCCGCACCGGGCCGACGGCGACGACCAGCCCATCGGAGCTCCCCTGTACCTGGACGCGCTCGACCTCGCGCCCGGGCGGTGGCTGACGATCATCGCCGACGCCGCCGACCGCACGTACCCCGTCCCGCTGGTCGCTGCGGGCTCCGGCCTGCGGCGGGCCCGGGCCGGCGACGGCGCGGCCGAGGCCCTCGCGGGCCTGCTTGCCGCAGGCAGCCGCGAGGTGGGCGCGTTCAGCCTCACGGGCTGGCACGCCGAGCCCGTCACCGGGGAGGCCCCGATCGACGTCGACCAGACGAACGAGTCGGTCGTGCTCGGCGGGCGCGGCGTGGTGAAGTGGACCTTCCAGGCCACGGAAGGGCCGCACCCGGCCCCCGCGATCCTCGAGCTGCTCGAGCGCGCCGGCTTCACGGGCACCCCGCGTCCGTGGGGCCTGGTGCAGTGGCGGCCCTCGCGGACGGCCGCACCGCGCCTGATCGCGAGCGTCACCGCCTACCTGCCGGGTGCCGTCGACGGCTGGACCTGGGCGGTGGAGGACCTGCGCCGCGCCTGCACCGAGGGCCCGGACGCCGTGCGCGCGCCCGGCCGGCGGCTCGGCGAGCTGGTCGCCCGCTTCCACCTCGCGCTCCTGCCCACCCACCGGCCTGCCGACCTGGCCGACGTCGCCCGCTGGCAGGGGGAGGCCCTGGCCGACCTCCGGCGCGCCCTCGAGGTGACGACGGGCGCCGAGCACGCCCAGCTCGCGCGCCACCGCGACGTGATCGCCGCGAGGGCGGTGCCGCCGTCCGAGCTGGCCGGGACCCCCATGCTGCTCGGGCACGGGGACCTGCACGTCGGCCAGGTGCTGCGCGCCGGGGAGTCCTACGCCGTCATCGACTTCGACGGCAACCCCGTGGTGCCGCCCGCGCAGCGCACCAGCGCCCAGCCGCCCGCGCTCGACGTCGCCGGCATGGCTCAGTCGATCCGGCACGCCGGGCTCGTGCTGCGCAAGCACCACCCGGAGCTGGACCCCGGTCGGGTCGAGCGCATGACCGGGGTGTTCGTCGAGGCGTTCCTCGCCGCGTACCGGGCGACGCTGGCCGGGGCACGGCGTCCCGACCTGCTCGAGGAGGCGTTGGTGCGCCCGTTCCGGCTGCGGCAGGTGTGCCGGGAGTTCACCTACGCCGCCACCCACCTGCCCCGCTGGGCCTACGTGCCCACCGGGGCGCTGCCCGAGCTCGTGAAGGGAGCCCGATGAAGCCCGAGGAGTTCCTCGCCGACCTCATCCGCAAGCCTGAGGTGCTCGCCGCGCTGGCCGCCTCGCTCCGGAAGGGGAACCCCTGGCGCCACCTGCGCCCGCTGCCCGAGCGTCTCGTGCTGCTCGGGATGGGGTCCTCGGCCTACGCCGCCGGTGTCGCGGCGCGGCGGATGCGGGCGCAGGGGCTGCTCGCCGTCGCCGAGCTCGCCAGCAGTGACCTGCTGCCGCGGTGGGGCAGCGCGACCCTCGCCGTCGCCATCTCCGCCACGGGCGGCTCGAGGGAGACGCTCGACGCTCTGGGCCGGCTCGACGACGGCGCCACGGTGGCGGCGCTGACGAACACGCCCGGCTCGCCGATCACCCGGCTCGCCGCGAGCACCGTGCCCATGGCCGCGGAACCGGAGCTGGGCGGGGTGGCGTGCCGCACCTTCCAGCACACCCTCGTGATGCTCCTGGCGCTGGAGGACCACCTGCTGGGCCGGTCCGGCGAGCGGCTGGTCGGCACGGTGGAGAAGGCCGCGGAGGCGACCGCCCACCTGCTGGCCACCGAGGCGGACTGGCGGCCGGCCGTGGCCGAGCTCGTCCTCGGCCCGGCCGGCACGCACGTGGCCGCCCCGGCGCACCGGCTGAGCTCGGCGCAGCAGTCGGCCCTCATGCTGCGCGAGGGACCCCGGCGCGCCGCCGTCGCCTGCGAGTCCGGGGACTGGGCGCACGTGGACGTCTATCTCACCAAGAACACCGACTACCGGCTGCTGTCCTACGCCGGGTCCGCCTGGGACGAGGGCATCCTCGAATGGACGCTGCCCCGGCGAACCACCGTGGTCAGCGTGGGCGGGGAGCTCGAAGGGGCCCGTTACGTCCTGCGCTACCCGCACGACGACGAGGACGACGTCCGCCTGCTCACCGAGACGCTGGTCGCCGAGCTGGTCGCCGCCCGGGCGTGGATCGCCGCCGAGGCCGAGGCCGCGGCGGCGTCGATGACGGGGCGGTGATACCCCGGCGGGCCGGGATCGGCACCGCGCCGGCCGGCGCGGTGCTGGGCGGAGCCCCGTCAGAGGCGCGCGCGCAGCCAGGCGAAGTCGGCCTGGTGCTCCACCGCCCCGCCGGGCGTCTCGCACACCACCGGGGCGCCGGCCTCGCGCACGACGCCGGCGAGCTCGTCGGCGTCGATGTTCCCCGTGCCGAGGTTGGTGTGCCGGTCCGCGCCGGAGTTGAACGCGTCGCGGCTGTCGTTGAGGTGGACCAGGTCGATGCGGCCGGTGATCTCGCGGACCTGCTCGACGACGGTGGTCAGGTCGCTGCCGCCGGCGAAGGCGTGGCAGGTGTCGAGGCAGAACCCGACCTGGTCGAAGCCCTCGGCCCCGGAGATGACGTCCCACAGCCGGGCGATGCGCTCGAGCTGGCGGGCCATGGCGTGGTTGCCGCCCGCGGTGTTCTCGATGAGCAGCGGGACCTTGATGTCCGTGCGCTCGACCGCCTTGCGCCAGTTGTCGAAGCCGGTCTCCAGCTCGGCGTCGGAGCCGACGTGCCCGCCGTGGACGATCAGGCCCTTCGCGCCGACCTCGGCGGCGGCGTCCATCTGCTGCTGGAGCAGCTTGCGGCTGGGGATGCGGATGCGGTTGTTCGTCGTCGCGACGTTGAGGACGTAGGGCGCGTGGACGTACAGGTCGATGCCGGCCTCCTCGGCGGCCGCGCGCAGCGCGGGCGCGCCGCCGTCGTAGGCCACCACCGGCTTCTTCCAGCCCTGCGGGTCGCCGATGAAGAACTGACTGAGGTCCGCGCCGCGCTCCAGCCCGGCGGCGATGGGGTCGTCGTGGCGCACGTGGGCGCCGATGCGCAGGGTCTCGGCCGTCAGCGGGGCGGGGGTCGCGGCAGTCATGGGCCCCACCCTAGGCAACGGGTCGGACGTCGAGCCCGGCGTCCGCGCCCTCCCCAGGTGCCCGCCCCCGCACGAGGCAGCAACTCAGGCGCCGAGGTAGGTGCCCACGGCCCAGAGGTTCCCGTCGCCGTCGCGCACGTCGAAGGTGCGCGCGTCGTAGTCGGTCGCGTGCGGCGGCCGCAGCACCGCCACCCCGTCCAGGTCGCGCACGCCCTCGAACGCGGCATCGACGGTGGCCGGGTCGGCCGCCACCACGTACACGCCCTGCGGCCCCAGCCCGCCCCAGGCCCCCGCCTTGCCGCGGCTGCCGAACATGACGCCGCCGCCGTCGGGCCAGCGCGCCTCGGTGCTCGACGGTGCCGTCCGGCCCGCGGTGCAGCGCCGTGACGACGAAGCCGAGGCCCTCGAGGAACCGGATCCCGGCGTCGACGTCAACGAACCCGACGCTCGGCCACACGGTCGGGGTCGGTGGTGCCAGCTTCTTCGTGGTCTCACTCGTCGTTTCGCTCATGACATCGAGCCTGCCCCGGCCAAGGCGGCGCCGTCTTGAACGAATGGGAGCTCCTCACGCAGCCAGGTGCCGACGCTGCACCCGGCCAGCGCCCGCCACTCCCGGGCCAGGTGCGACTGGTCGGCGTAGCCCGCGCGGGCGGCGACGTCGGCAAGCCCCGGCCGGCCCGGGCCGAGCAGCAACGCGCGGGCGTGCTCGAAGCGGGCGATGC
Source organism: Georgenia thermotolerans (assembly GCF_009193185.1). Lineage (GTDB taxonomy): Bacteria > Actinomycetota > Actinomycetes > Actinomycetales > Actinomycetaceae > Georgenia > Georgenia thermotolerans. The sequence goes on from NZ_VUKF01000009.1 coordinate 18,837, forward strand.
GCACGGCCTCGCGCGGGGTGAGGCCCCGTGGCCAGGCGGAACCGTTCCGAGAGGTGGCGCCGTCCCCACCCCACGTGCGCCGCGACGTCGCCGACCCGCACCTGGCCGCCGCGCCGGAAGATCACCCGCCACGCCTCCGCGACCTCGGGCTGCGCGGCAGGCGGTTCCCGGCCGGCCAGGCGGGCGAGCAGCGCCTCGTCCACGCGCCGGAAGCGCGTCGCCCAGTCGGGCGCTTCCCACACCTGCTCGACGAGCAGGTCGGCCTCCGGCAGCAGGTCGGCCAGGTCGACGGCGAGGCCGGCCAGCTCGGCGGCCGGCAGCCCCAGCAGCGCCGCCGCCCCGAGCGGGGTGAGGGCGTACTGCAGGCCCTCCTGCGGCGCCGACGCGTCGATCAGGACCGGCCGGGTGTGGAGTCCACCGGCGACGGCGTGCGCGGCGACCGGACCGCCGAGCCCGGAGAGCCGCAGCGGCGCCGGCAGCTCGACGACGAGCGTGAGGTGGCGCGAGGGCAGCCCGCGATGCACGCCGGTGGGGTTGGTTGGCACGGCGTAGCCGTGCGCGGCGGCGACGAACGGCCGCAGTGGCGGGGGCAGGTCGTGGGTGGGAAACGTCGCCATGGGCCGCTCTCCGTGTCCGCATCGTCGGGGACATGACCAAATACTTCTCGCTGGCACGCGTCGTGCGATGTGTTCGACGGCCTTCGCTGAAGAGTACGTACGGACAGTCCGTACTTTCTCTTCGGTCACCGAGCGACTGCCGGGGGCGGCGCGTCACCATCGGCCGCATGGCCGTCATGACCCTGGGGCTCCGATGCCTGCTCGATGTAGGCCACGCCGGCGTCGAGGTCCACCGGCCCGAACGGCGGGGCGCCCTCCCCGGGCCGCTGGATGTCCAGCCTCCGGCGCTCACGCTCCTCGATGAGGTGGCGCAGCCCTGGTTCGAAGATCGCGAAGAACTCCGACATACCGCGCAGCGTACGGCGGGGGAGACCTGCGCCGGGGCCCGTTGAAGGCACCACTCCACCGTGCGACCCCGCGCCGACCCGACGCCGCGGGGCGAGCGCCGTCACAGGAAAATCCCTTAATTCCGGACGGCACGGCCGGGTACCGTATCTCCGCCTGCTCGGCAACCCCACTTCTCCTACCAGGAGCGCCCTGTGCCCACCCCGCCCGCGCCCACGGCCGAGACCCGGCCCGCGTCACCCGCCGACCGCGCGCCGATCGTCCTCGACAAGCGCACCGTCTGGCTGATCATCGCCGCCCTGATGGCGAGCATGTTCCTGTCCTCGCTGGACCAGTCCATCATCAGCACCGCCATGCCGACGATCGTCGGCGAGCTCGAGGGCGTGGAGCACCAGGGCTGGCTTATCACCATCTACATCCTCGCCGTCGCTGTCGTCATGCCGCTGTACGGCAAGGCGGGCGACCTGTGGGGGCGGCGCTACCCGTTCCTCATCGCCATCGGGCTGTTCACGGTGGCCTCGGCGGGCGCGGGCTTCGCGGAGACCTTCAACCAGCTCGTCACCTGGCGCGGCATCCAGGGCCTGGGCGGCGGCGGGCTGATGATCCTGTCCCAGGCGATCGTCGCCGACATCGTCCCCGCCCGGGAGCGCGGGAAGTACATGGGCCCGATGGGCGCGCTGTTCGGCGTGGCCGCGGTGGCCGGGCCGTTGCTCGGCGGCTGGTTCACCGACTCCCACGACTGGCGCTGGGCCTTCTGGATCAACATCCCCATCGGCCTGGTCGCCCTGGCCATCGCGTGGTTCACGCTCAAGCTGCCCACCCACCGCTCGGGCAAGCGCCTCGACGTCCTCGGCGCCATCCTCATGGCCGTGGCGACGTCGGCGCTCATCCTCGTGGCCACGTGGGAGAGCATGGTCGGCAAGTACGACCTGGCCGACGGCCGCCTCGTCGCGCTCATCGCCGGGACCGTGGTGGCGTGGGTGCTGTTCGTCGTCGTCGAGCTGCGCGCGACGGACCCCGTGCTGCCCCTGCGGCTGTTCCGCAACTCCGTCTTCACCGTCTCGACGATCATCGGCCTGGTGATCGGCATGGGCATGTTCGCGGCCCTGGGCTTCCTGCCGACGTTCCTGCAGATGGCCACCGGCACCGGCGTGACCCAGTCTGGCCTGCTCATGCTGCCGATGATGGCCGGCGTCATGCTGACCTCGATCGCCTCCGGCATCACCATCACCAAGACCGGCAAGTACAAGATGTTCGCGATCGCCGGCATGGGGATCGCCACCGCGACGCTGGTGTGGATGACCGCCATCACGGCCGAGATCTCCATGCTGCAGTACTCGCTCATGGTCTTCGTCCTCGGCGCCGGCCTGGGCCTGGTCATGCAGACGGTGGTCCTGGCGGTGCAGAACGCCGTCGACCCGCACGAGATCGGCACCGCCACCAGCGCCAACAACTTCTTCCGCGAGATCGGCGCGGCGGTGGGGACCGCGCTGTTCAGCTCGATCTTCACCTCTCGCCTGGTCGACGAGCTCCAGCAGGTCTTCGCCGGCACGCCCGCGGCCGGCGCCGGCGGGGAGGCGGCGCCTGCGTCGCTGACCCCGCAGGTGGTCCAGACCCTGCCCGAGCCGCTGCGTACGGGCATCGTCGAGGCCTACGCCCACGCCCTCGCCCCGGCGTTCTGGTACCTCGTGCCGCTGCTCGCCGTCGGCTTCGTGCTGGCGTTCTTCATCCGGGAGATCGCCCTGTCCGACGTCGCCGGGATGGTCGCGCGGGGCGAGGCCGTCACGCCCGAGGAGGCCGAGGCGCTGCTGGCGGCCCGCGCGGCGGAGGCGGGATTGGCCGGCGGCGCGGGTGATGCCACCGAGGGGGTCGTGGTGACCGACGACGGCACCCGCGAGGGCGGCGCCGCGGACGACGGCGCCACGCCCGCGGGCGAGGCGGACAGCTCGGTGACGTCGGCCCGCGCCTGACCCGGCCCTGGCGCCGACGGCGAGGGCTCAGGCCCACCTCGCCGTCGGCGCCGGGCTAACGCCGTATTCGGTCGGCCGCTCTCATCGCCCGAACCGGCTCACGAAGCGCCGCTGCCACGGCGTCTCGACCGCCCGGCGGTCGTAGTGCTCGCGCACGTAGCGCAGCGCGTCCTGAGGAGCGACGCCGTCGAGGATGGCCAGGCAGGCGAGCGCCGTGCCGGTGCGCCCCCGTCCGCCGTTGCACGCCACCTCCACCCGCGAGGTGGCGGCGCGGTCCCACAGGTTCGCCAGCGCCTCGCCGGCGGCCGGCGGGTCGGTGGGCAGCCACCAGTCCGGCCACCGCAGCCACTGCGCCTCCCAGGCGACGGGCGGCGGAGGCCTGCCTTGGAGGTACAGCCCGAACTCCGGCAGGGGCCCGGCTGGGAGGGGAAGCCTGAGCGCCCGGCCGCGGACCAGCCGTCCCGACGGCAGGCGGAGCACGCCTGGCGCGTCCTCGGCCCACGGCTCCACGCCGGACACGGTAGCTCGCCACCGGCCTCCGCCACGTCGTCGCCGGGGAAGCCCACGTCGGGCGCGCGGGATGGCGGCGGGCCGCCCGCCCGTCACGCCGTCGGCGCCCAGCGCGGGATCACGCCCAGATGTACTCCTCGGCGATCGCGCCGTCGCGCCACTTGGCGACCGTGACCATGCGGCTCCCGTCTTCGAACTCGCCGATCACGCAGGTCCACTCGCCGGAGCCGAACCGGATCGGGTGCGAGGTGATCTGCGGTGGCGCGCCCCCCGCGCTCTCGACGTACGCCTTCATCGCGTCGATGTGCTCCTGGAGCCCGTGGGTCGGCGCCTGCCCCTTCCAGTCCACCAGCACGTCGTCGGTGTGGTGGTGGGCGAAGACCCCGTGCCAGTCGCCCTTGTTCCACCCGTCGAAGTCGAGGCGGTCCATTCCCTCGAGGTTGCGCTCGACCTGGTCGTCCGCCATCGGTCTCTCCCTCCACGGAGGCGTGTCCGCCCGGGCGTCCGGTCGCAGAGCAGTGGCCGGCACCCGCGCTCGGCATCAGGCACGGTAGTCGCTGCGCCGTCGGCCGGACAGGGGCCGGATCCGGGCCCGGGGACCCGTCCGCCGAGCTCCAGTTCGGGCCCGGTACCCCCTCCGGCACGCTCCAGTCCGGGAGTGCGGGTCATCGACTCGTGATGCCGTTCCGGCCGCTGTTCGAGACAATCCGTTGGTGCCCAAAAGAGTGCTCGCCGACCGGTACGAGCTCGACCGCCGCCTCGGCCGCGGCGGGATGGCCGAGGTCTGGCGGGGGATCGACCTCGTCCTCGCCAGGCGGGTCGCCGTCAAGACGGTCAGCCTGGCCGGCTCCGCCGACCCCACCCTGGGCGAACGCGTGCACCGCGAGGCCGTCGCCACCGCGGCCCTCGAGCACCCCGACATCGTCACGATCTACGACGCCGGGATCGATGGCGACACCGCCTACATCGTCATGGAGCGGCTGAAGGGGCGGGACCTGGCCGCCGTGCTGCGCGCGGGATCGCCGCCGCTGGAGGAGGCGCTGCGCATCGCCGGCCGTGTGGCCGGGGCGCTCGCTGCCGCCCACGCCTCGGGCATCGTGCACCGGGACGTCAAGCCGGCGAACATCCTCGTCGACGGCGACCGCGTCATGGTCGTCGACTTCGGCATCGCCGCGTTCGAGTACCAGGCGGTGACCTCCCTCGCCGCGCCCGGCACCACCCAGGGCACCGCCGAGTACATGGCCCCCGAGCAGGCCCGCGCCGAGCCGGCCACGCGCGCGACCGACATGTACTCCTTCGGCTGCCTGCTCACCGCCCTGGTCGCCGGCCGGCCGCCCTTCACCGGCGAGCGGCCGGAGAGCGTGCTGCACCAGCACGTCTACGTCCAGCCGCCGCGGCTGAGCCAGCTGTGCCCCGGGGTGCCCGCGGAGCTCGACCGGCTCGTGGGCGAGCTGCTCGCCAAGGACCCGGACGAGCGACCGGCGGCCGACGACGTTGCCGCCGTGCTCACCGGCCTCGCCGACCGCCTCCGTGGCACGCCCGCCGGTGCGGCACCGGTGGCGGAGGTCGTCGCCGTCGATGACCTCGGCGAGGCGCCGACCCTGGCGCCGGACGCCGTCGACCAGCCGACCCTGGCCCCGAACGCCGTCGACCAGGCGACGGAGGCCTACCGCCGTCGCTGAGCGTCGACGGCGGCGCGACGACCGCTTCTCACTACGCTGCGCCCATGAAACGGGACGGTCTGGGCCGGCTGCAGGTGGTGTGCGGGCCGATGTTCGCCGGGAAGTCCGAGGAGCTGGTGCGCCGGGTCCGCCGAGCACAGCTGGCCGGCCTCGCCGTCGAGGTGATCAACCACGCCCTCGACGAGCGGCACGGTGCCGCCCAGGTGGCCTCCCACTCTGGGCTGCGCGTGTCCTCCCGGCCGGCGTCGGACGTCGACGCGCTGATGGAGCTGGCCCGCGGCCGCGAGCTGGACCTCCTCGCCATCGACGAGGCGCAGTTCTTCGGCGCGGACCTCGTGCCCGCCGTCGGCGAGCTCGTGCTCGCAGGCACCACGGTGGTCGTCGCCGGGCTGTGCGTGACCTTCGACGGCCGCCCGTTCGAGCCGCTGCCCTCGCTGATGGCCCTCGCCGAGGACGTGACGAAGCTGACGGCGGTGTGCGCCGTCTGCGGGGAGGACGCCGGTTTCCACCAGCGCGTCGCCCGCGGGGACGCCGGCGACGACGCCCTCGTCAGCGCCGCCGAGCACGTCGGCGGGATCGAGGTCTACCAGGCCCGGTGCCGGCGCCACTTCGAAGCCCTTGCCTGACGCGCCGACCTCGGGGCCAGGCCTCGTCGCGGTGACGACGACTGCGGGCCCCCGGACCACATGCTGGTCCGGGGGCCCGCCGCCTCACTGCGGCCGCGCGGTCAGTGCGCCTGCCCGGCGGGCGTGCGCACGGTGACCGTGCCGGCGAGCGCCACGTCGCCCGCGGAGTCACCGACGTAGACCTTCACGTCGCCCGTGGGCGTCGTCCACCGGTCGGCGTCGGCGTCCCACACCGACAGCGGGTGGCTGGTGGCGGCGGGGTCGATGGTGATCTCCACCCGCTGCTTCTCGCCCGGCTGGAGCTCGACCTTGTCGAAGCCGACCAGCCGCTTGGGCGGCTCGTTCGCCGACCCCGGCAGGCTCACGTACACCTGCGGCACCTCGGACCCGGCCACGTCACCGGTGTTCTCGACGAAGAACTGCACCTTGATCGGGTGCGTGCCGTCCGCCTTCTTCGGGGTCACCACCGGCTTGGAGATCTCGAAGTCCGTGTAGGAGAGCCCGTGCCCGAACGGGAACGCCACGCAGGGGTTCGACCCGTCGGCGGCCGGGGCGCACTCGCCGCTGACGTTGGCGTCGTACCAGCGGTAGCCGATGTGCCGGCCCTCGGTGTACTCCACCGTCTGCTTGCCGTCGACCAGGTCGCCGGGGAACTGGCGGGTGGTGACGTTGTCGAGGAAGCCCTGGCCGGCGTAGGGGTAGGTGAACGGAGACTTCCCGGACGGGTTCTCCACGCCGAGGAGCAGGTCCGCGACGATGTTGCCGTCCTCCTGGCCGGGGAACCACGCCTCGAGGATCGCCGGGCCGGACGGGCCCACCAGCGCCGGGTCCATCGCCACGCCGGCGTTGTCCTTGAGCACCAGGGCGGTCTTCTCGGCCATCGACGGCGAGGCGGCCATGACGGCCTTGATCATGTCCACGGTGTGGCTGTTCTTGGCCGCGTTGGGGCCGTCGACCGTGGCGATGGAGTTGGGCTTGTCGACGTACCAGTCCAGGTCGTCGCCGATGTCGGTCCGGGTGCGCCCGGACTTGTCGGTGAACGTCGCCCGGTCGGCTCCCTCCTCGGAGATGGTGCCGGCCATCATGACGACGGCGTCCGCGTCCCGGGCCGCGTCGAGCGCGGCGTCGAAGGTGACCTGCTCGCCGTCGATCGTGGCGGTGTTGTTGGCGTCGTCGACGAGCACGAGCCGCACGTTCGCCGTCGTGTTGCCCAGGTTGGTCAGGACGTTCTCCAGGCCCTCCACCGGGGAGACGGTGTAGGTGGGCACGACGTCGGAGCTGCCGCCGCCGGCGCCCATGGGCTTGCCGACGACGACGCCGCCGGCCACCGCCTGCTGGGCGTAGACCTGGGTCTGCTTGCCGATGACGACGACGTCCTGGACGTCCGCGGCGAGGGGCAGCGCGCCATTGTTCTGCAGCAGCACCGCGCCCTCGGTGCCGACCTCGCGGGCCTTCTCCCCGCCGGCGGCGTAGTCGATGGGCGTCTGGACGAGCGGGCGGTCGAAGATGCCGTACTTGAACATCTGGACGTAGCGCCGCTCCAGCGCGGTGTCGATGTTCGCGACCTGGATCTCGCCGGCGTCGAGCGCGGCCTTGAGCTTCTCCGGGGCCCACTGCTGCGGCGTCGGCATCATGAGGTCCATGCCGCCGAGCAGGGTGGGCACCGTGCTCTTGGTGGCGAAGAAGTCGGACTGGACGTAGCCCTCGAAGCCCCACTGGTCGCGCAGGACCTCGTTGAGCGTGTAGTCGTTCTCGCACGAGGAGACGCCGTTGACGTAGTTGTAGGCGCACATGATGGAGGCGACGTCGCCGTCCTTGACCGCCATCTCGAACGGCAGCAGGTACGTCTCGTGCAGGGTCCGCTCGTCGATCGTCTCCTGGATCGTCGTGCGGTTGGTCTCCTGCTCGTTGCCGACGTGGTGCTTGGCCATGGCGATGAGGCCCTGGTCATGTACCGCCTGGATCTCGTTCACCGCCATGGTGCCGGTGAGGTAGGGGTCCTCGCCGAAGTACTCGAAGTTGCGGCCCAGGACGGGCAGGCGGGCCATGTTCACGCCCGGGGCCTCGAACACGTGCAGCGCCAGGTTGTTCATCTCGGTGCCGATGACGCCGCCGAAGGTGCGGGCGACCTCGGGGTCGAACGAGGCGGCGACGGCGGGGCCCGAGGGCAGCGCGGTGGCCTTGGCGGAGGAGGGATGGGTGTAGGCGGCGTACGGCGAGGCGTTGGGGTCGGTGGCCAGCGCCGGGTCGACGCAGTCGTTCTGCCCCACGCCGACGGGGCCGTTGGTGATGCGCAGGGTCGGGATGCCCAGCTCGGCGATCCCGGTGACGTGGCGGGCGCCGTAGCACTCGGGCAGGTCGGGGAGGATCTCGGGGGTGGCGCCGGTGAGCTGCTGGAGCTTCTGGTCGAGCGTCATCGCGTCGACCAGGAGGGAGGCGCGCTCCTCGGGTGCGAGCGCCTTGTTCATCCAGGGCAGGTCGGCGGTGGTGACCGCCGAGCTGCCTACGGTGGCGGTGTCGGCGATGGCGACGGCGGTGGTGAGCGACAGCGGCACGGCCGCTGCCAGCGCCAGGAGCGTGCGTCTGCGGGAACGTCTGGTCATGTGTCTCCTTCGACCTGCGGGCATGTCGAGGGGACGCGAAGCCCACGCCCCCCGGCGGGTTTCGGGTGCGGGCACCCGTGGCGACGTCGGCTGCGGGTGCGCGGGCCCGTGCGCACCCTTCTCCTGGGTACCGGACGGCGACAACCGGTTGCCACTTGTTGCCCGGAGGTCTCCGTTACTCGTTCCGCGAGGGGCGACGGGCGGGGTCGGGTGCTCCTCCCCGCTGGGTCTAGAGGCGGGCGAAGAGGTAAGCCGAGACCAGGACGCCGAAGGTCACGATGACCACGCGCAGAACCGTCGACGGGATCAGCCTGGCGACCTTGGCACCGAGGAAGCCGCCCAGGAGGCCGGCCGGCGCGGCGACGGCGACGACCAGCCAGTCGACGGGGCCCCAGATCCCGAAGATCAGCAGCGTGACGGTCGCCATCACGGCCGACAGCGCGGACTTGAGCGCGTTCGCCAGCTTGAGGTTGTGCAGCCCGAGCCCGAGGACGGCCACCAGGATGACGCCGAGCGCGCCGCCGAAGTAGCCGCCGTAGACCGTGGCCAGAAAGAGGACGACGTAGAGCCAAGCCGGGTCCGACGAGGAGCCGATGCGTTCTTCGCGCCGCACTCGGCGGGTGATCAGGGGCTGGACGGCGAGCAGCAGGCTCGCCAGCAGGACCAGTACCGGGACGATGAGGTCGAACGCCCTGGCCGGCGTGGTCAGCAGCAGCACCGAGCCCCCGGTCGCGCCGACGACGGCGACGACGCTGAATCGCACCAACCGTCCGCGCTGGCCGGCGTACTGGGGACGGAATCCCAGGACTCCGCCGAGGTAGCCGGGCCACTGGGCGATGGAGTTGGTGACGTTGGCGGCGATCGGGCTCATGCCCAGCGCGATCAGAACCGGGAAGAGGATCAGCGACCCTCCGCCGGCGATCGAGTTGATCCCGCCCGCGACGAGGGCGACCGCGGCAACGATGAGCAGGTCGACCGGCGACATGAGCGCCAAGCCTACGAAGACTGCGGCGATGCGTGAGCGCGATCGGTCGTCGACTAGTGGGGCGGTCGGCGGTAGCCGCATGGGCGCGGCCAACGCCGGCCGCCCGGCTGGTCACCTACGATCCTCGCGAACGAGATGCTGACTAGTTCTGCACTGTCTGCAGCGAGAGGTGAAGCCCGGCGACGAATCGCGGCGTTGCCGTGCCCCGCGCGCGACGAGAGCAAGTGTCTCCCCTCCCGCTCGGCCAGCGGCGGCAGTGGAGGGCAGCCTTACTGGGGTGGAGACTCGGGGCCCCGTGGACTGCCCAGCCCGACCCCCAGCGCGGCGCCGCGCAACTCGCCGGACACCACGAAGTCGCCCTCGGCGACGGCCTGGACCGCTCGCACCACGAATGCGTGCCCAGTGCCCTTGAACAGGTAGCCCCCGGGGCGTGGCTAGCAAATGCGACCATGCCGCTTATCTCCTGACCCCATCGCAATGGTTGGGGCGACGGAGGATTTGGCTCAAGCGAAGATGTGCCATTCTATGACGCGTTGAGACGTTTGACTTGGAGAGTGGGGGTCGAAGTGGCCGCAAGTTCTCGGCCGGAGCGGTTGTATGTGGCGCGTTCGGATACGGACGCCCTCGCTGACCTAGTTCTCCAGGAACTTCCTCCCGACTACCTTGTGATCTCCGACCGCGTTGCGCGGGGGGATCGTCCTCCATCGCTGACCGCACGAGACGCGATTGCGGCGTGCGACTTTACGCTCGTTGTGCTTCCAAATATCGGCCAGCGCGATAGGAGCAACGTTGTTTTCGAAACTGGCCTTGCGTTGGGTAGAGGGTGTCCTGTGCTCATCGTGGTCGAAGATCCGCGATTGCCGCGGTCGCTGCGAGGGTTGCCCGTTCTGCAAGTAGCCAACATTCATCTTCTTGAGCAGTCGATCTTGGATACCTGGCACGTCAGGCGGTGGCAAACCGAGACTCGCGAGATCGACCAGTACGCGTGGGAGGCACTGAATAAGCCCTTATATGTCGAGATCCAGTCAACACCCAGATTTCCTTACGGCTCGAGCGAGGACGAAATAATCCAGCACCTCGCTCAGGACCTTCGTCTACGTGGTGCGCGGGTGTTGTTGCCCGGCGAGAAGGCTCGTTCCCGGACAGCGCAGGCGGCGGATCTCATTGTTTGGGATGAAGGGCTGCGAGCGGCTTTCGGACTTCCGCTCCCCATAGAAATTCTTCCGTGGTCCGGGAGTGTGTCCTGGGTCCGCTCGCAGGTGCAGGACACATTGGTCCGAAGCGGGGCAAAGAGCATTGTCGCCGTAACCCCCGAAGGGGCCAGGAAAAACGATTTATGGTCGGACGGTGACAAACTAATCCTCACAGTGACGGCACAGAGCCTGCAACTTGCCCTTGAGGGAAAGACAGTAGCTGACGCGTTCAACTCTCTGCTTGCGGCGGCTTCGGCATGACCGTGTCCACCTCAGGCCGAATACCTGCTCCCGTTGTGCTTCCATTTGGTGACCCAACGCTTTGGAGTACTCCGCTTGATACGAGCGAACTTGCCGCACATGTTGAGCACTGTAAAGGTGTGGCAGCCTCTACCAAGGAGAAGGGTGAACGTCTTGAGCATTTGATGTGCTGGCTGCTTAGTCATCTGCCCGGCGTGCAGGCTCGTCGAAGAAATGTGTATAGCGCAAACGGCGCTCAGGAAATCGACGTCCTTTTCTACAATGAGCCTACCACGGGAGGTTTTGCAGAGTTCGGCTCCAAGTTTATTGGCGAATGCAAGAATTGGGTCCGACCGGTGGATAGTAGTGATGTTGCGTGGTTCGCGTGGAAGATGCGACTCGGCGGTGTGTATCAGGGCGTGCTGTTTGCCGCGAACGGCATCACCTCAGACCACAAGCGGCGAACGGCGGCTCAGAGTATTGTTCTCGACTCCAATAGTGAAACTCCCTCCAGGCAAATCTATGTTCTTACGTTGGATGAGGTTGCGGACATCACGTGTACGGGCGACTTGCGCGAGCTTCTAATCGATAAAGCCATGCTGCTCACCGGCCGAGATCCGTTTTAAGATGGCGGCGCGGCAGCGGCAGGAGTTGCGGTTGAGGTTAAGCCCGACTGGGCGCTGCAGGAGCTTGTCGAACGTGGCGACGGGGCGATTGCCGATGACCTTGACTCAAGGTGCCAAGCCCCCGGTCGGTCCATAGCCTGATCGAGGTTCTCAAGCATCACCGGGAGACAGACGCGGAAGAGCGCTGGGCCGGCTTCCGGCGGGCAGAGGCAAGCAACCGAAATCCTTGATGATGGGCAGGGAGGTGCTGGCGCGGAAGCGCATGGTTTGGCCTCAGCGGTCCTCGATGCTGGCCTGGTGAAAGCGGGCGCCGGGTCAATGACGGCCTAGGTCAGCGGCGTGACCGTCTCAAGACCTAATGCAGCCTCAACCTCGATTAGCAGAGCAGACACATCCATTGTGCCTCTTTCGCGGCGTAGTCGCCGTCGATGGCGACTAACTGAGTCGGAGGGGTGCTAGACCGGGTTGTTTGGACCCCGGTGTCGTGGTGGCGATTCGTGAGGTGACCTATCGACTTGAGCGTGACGATCACAAGTCGGTTGTGGAACAGGCACCGAGGCGCTATACATAAGCCCGCTCTAGGTCAACTGATGGCAACTGCTGTGGAATAGTAAAAGTTAGTCGGCAGGGCTCGCCGAAGTTTCCACGTGACGGCGATGGGGCGTTCACCCGAGTGCGTCACATAGTCGGCGTCGCCAAGAAGCAGGTACGGAGCGGTACCGAGCGAGTTCCGTTTCGTCTCGCGTGCAAAGAGCAGGACCTTGGTGCCCAGCCGCCGATGGTTGAGGTAGCGCTGGCCGGTCCGGGAGGCCACTGTCGTGCGCGACTGAGACTCCCAGTGGAACAGTTCAGAACTCATCGCGTAATCGTTGTACATCGTCGTTGGGGAGTAGTCCTCTTCGGACTTCTTGAGCGTGACGAGGAACGAGTCGGTCTTCCACGGTTCCGAGAAGAAGACTCCCTCGCGGAAGCTGTTCGGTAAGCGGTCGAAGCTGGCGTAGTCGAGCGCGACGGCAATCTCTTCACGGGTGTAGTGGGCGTGGGACGCGAGTGCCGAGCCGGCAAGTGGGCCCTCGAGTAGGACCGGGACATGGCTGATCCGCTCCATCGCCAGTTCGATGATCTCGCGGAATTCCGTGCGCGCCGCCGATTCGCCCCGCAGAGCCTCGAGGGCCTGCTCATAGGTACGGTGGCTGCCGCCGTCAGGCCAAATGCTGAAGACGAGCATGCGTGCGTACCGCTGCATGTCAGCGTCAAGGTCTGTGTAGCGGGGTGCGTGGTCAGCTAGAAGCTGGAGGTAGGCCGTCGCGCGCGGGAGGTCGTCAACGTGCGCAAGCGCACGCCCTCGCTTGATGACATTGTCGTGATGCGGGCCTTGCTGGGGCACGAGGAGCCCGGCATCACGGCGAAGCCGGGTCCAGTTCTTCGAATTCTTCAGGACGTCGCTTAGCTCAAAGTCGGTCTCGTCAAGGAACTTGCGAAGGGAGACGTCGCCCAGACTGCGTAGCTCCTGCACGAGGACTTTCCAATTGGGATTGAGCTGGCTCCGGATGTTCTCGAGGACCAGCGCCTGACTTTCCCGATCCAGCACGATTTGGGAGCCAGACGGCAGGAACGGGAAGCCGTTCTCCACCTGTCGTTTCAAGCCTGCGCGGCTGGCTCCGGTCATGGCTCGGTAGCGACGGTCGAACCGGAACTCCCTGTGTTGATGACCCACGAAGTCGAGCGCGGTGAGGACCGCCTTGGTGGGAGTGCGCCGCAGGCCGCGACCGAGTTGCTGGAGGAAGATCGTGGCGCTCTCCGTCGGCCGCAGGAACAACACGGTGTCGACGTCGGGGAGGTCTAGGCCCTCGTTGTAGAGGTCTGCTGAGAAGAGCACGTTGACGCGCCGGTCGCGGAGGTCGGTCAGGGCAGCCCGCCGGACCTCCGTCTCTGTGTCGCCCCATACGGCTCGCGACGGGATGCCGGCATTCGTGAAGGCATCCGCCATGTATTGGGCATGCCGGACCCCGACGCAGAAGCCCAGGGCGCGCATGCTCCGCACGTCCCCCACCTTGGCGTGGACCTGCTTGAGGATAATGCGGGTGCGGGCGTCATTGCCGGTGTAGACATTCTCGAGTTCCGTCCGGTCGTACTGTCCGCTCCTCCAGCCCACATCGCGCAGGTCGACGGTGTCGGCGATGCCGAAGTAGTGGAAAGGGCTGAGCAAGTTCGCATCGAGGGCGTCCCAGAGTCGCAGCTCTGCGGCGGTGTGGCCTCCGAAAAAGTCGCGGACGTCGACGCCGTCCGCCCGCTCGGGCGTCGCCGTTAGCCCGAGCAGTTCGACCGGCGTGAAATGTCCCAGGAGGCGCTTGTAGCTCCCGGCCTCGGCATGGTGGAACTCGTCCACAACGATCACGTCGAACGCATCGGCCGCAATGGAACTCATGCCGCGTCGGTCCAGCGTCTGGATCGTGGCGAAGACGTGCTCGCCCCGCTCGGGCTCATGCCGGCCGCCCCAGAGCTCCCCGAAGGAGCCGTCGGCTAGCACTTCACGGTACGTGCGGAGGGACTGCTGAAGAATCTCCATGCGGTGCGCGACGAAAAGAAGCCGTGGACGGCGGGCCGCCGCCTGCGCCAGGTTCCGGTAGTCGAGAGCCGCAACCACTGTCTTGCCGGTGCCTGTTGCTGCCACGACGAGATTGCGGTGGCGACCGTAGACCGTCCGTTCGACCTCGAGTTGTTCGAGAATCTCCTGCTGGTGTGGGTAGGCGCGTACCTCGAGCCCGGATAGGCTCAGGCTCGGCGCCGTACCGGACTGGCGACCGCTCGCCTCCGCTAAGGACGCGTCCAGCAGGCCGGCGTCCCGGGCAGGGTTGTAGGTTCTGAACGACGCGTCATTCCAGTAGGTCTCGAATGTGGCGTCAAACTTCTGTAGCAGCGCGGGAGTCGCGACCGCCGACAGCCGGACGTTCCACTCGACGCCGTCAAGGAGTGCCGCCATCGAGAGGTTCGATGAACCGACGTAGGCGGTATTAAAGCCGGAGCTCCTGCGGAAATGCCACGATTTCGCGTGCAGCCGGGTCCTAGCTATCTCGTATTGGATCTTCACCTCGGCGCCGAACTCTTCGACGAGGCGGTCCAGAGCTCTGCGCTCAGTGGCGCCGATGTAGGTAGTCGTGATCACTCGAAGCCGGCCTCCACGCTCGGCGAATCGCCGCAGCGGGTCTTCCAGGATGCGTAGGCCGTGCCACTTCACGAAGGCGCACAGGAGGTCGACTTCGTCTGCAGAGTCGATCTCGGCGCGAAGTTCAGCACCGAGGCTCGGATCGCTCTTGGCGTTGGTGAGGAGTGCGGCGTCGGAGAGGGGAGTCCGGGGACGAGTTCCGTACCTCGTCCCCGTGCCGATCTGGGCGGGCTCGACGAGCGAGAGGAGCTGTCGGGTCGGCGGAGCGACCGCCTCGCCATCTGCCCGGAGCACGTCCAAGATCTCGTTCGCGAGCTGCATGCGCTTGTTTTCGTTCTTGGTGTCACGCAAGACGCGTGCTACCTCGGCACCGATATGCCGTGCCAAGACATCCGGTTCATCCGCCGTATCGACGACGTGCATGTCCGCGCGAAGGTGCGGCAATCCCGCGAGGTCTCGCTCGACTTTCCGTGTGATGAGCTGTTCGTAGATGCCCTCGTTCAATGTGCCCTCCTCGGCGCTGTTTGCAGTCTGCCATTGCGGAGTGACACCGACGGAAAACTTCGAACGAGACGCGGGAACGGCGGCGTCCTGGTCGGCGCTCGGGGTCCTGAGAGGCCGCGTGTTGAGGCGGCTCTCGTTTGGTTAGAGCTTCGCTTCCCACTCGGGCAGCGATGGCTTCTCCGCCCCGATTGTCCTGCTCTCCCCATTCCCGGGGCGCACCACCGTGTCCTCGGGCAGCGTCAGCAGCAGCTTGCGGATCGACGCGACGATCGCAACACCGCCGTCACCGCGCGGCCGCGGACGGCGGTCGGCCACTGCGCGGACGTCGTGCGCGGGCCGCTGGCGATTGTCTCGTTCAGGATCCGAGCCCTGTACCGGTGCTTCGGGAGGGGCTACCGTCGGCAGCGGCCGTATCGGTCCAACTCCGGAGGCATGACATGCCGACAATCCTGGTCTTTCACGAGATTGAAGACGCCGATCGATGGCTGAAATCGCCCAAGCGAGAGGAGCTGTTCGGCCCGCTCGGGTACACGGTCCGCACGTTCGTCGACCCGACCGACGCCCATCGTGCCGGCCTGATCATCGAGGGACCTGCCCTGGACGTCTTCGAGCAGTTCATGAAGTCGGACGCGGCCGCGGACGCCATGAAGCACGACGGCGTGCGTGCCGACACAGTCCGCGTGCTGCTCGAGCGTTGAGCTCGGCGGTACCCACCTCCGCTCAGCGCCACCTATCGCCTCCAGTCTCTGATTCGAGCTTGCAGGTGACCGGCGGTCAGGCGGATTTCTCTTAAAGCTTCGCCTCCCACTTGGGCAGCGACGGCTTCTCTGTGCCGATGGTCGTGCTCTCCCCGTGCCCCGTGCGCACCACCGTCTCCTCGGGCAGCACCAGCAGGCGCTCGCGGATCGACGCGACGATCGTGCCGTAGTCCGAGTACGACCGGCCCGTCGCCCCCGGCCCGCCCTGGAACAGGGTGTCGCCAGTGAAGACGGTGCCGAGGTCCGGCGCGTAGAAGCACGTCGAGCCGGGGGAGTGGCCGGGGGTGTGCACGGCGGTCAGCACCGTGCCGGCCACCTCGAAGGTGTCGCCGTCGGCGATCTCGCGATCGGGGGAGCCGTCGGGGTAGACGGCGTCCCAGAGCATCCGGTCGGCGGGGTTGAGGTACACCGGGGCGCCGACCAGGTCGCGGAACTCCCCGACGGCGCGGATGTGGTCGTCATGCCCGTGGGTGAGCAGCACCGCCGTCACGGTGCGGCCAGCCACGGCGTCGGCCACCGCCCGGGCGTCGTGGGCGGGGTCGATGACGATCACCTCGCTGTCGTCCCCGACGAGCCAGACGTTGTTGTCCACGTCCCAGGTTCCGCCGTCGAGCGAGAACGTCCCGGAGGTCACGAGGTTGTCGACACGGGCCACCATGGCAGGTCCCTTCTAAAAGCGGTGAGCGGGGTCAGTACGTCACGACGGACCGGAGCACGGTGCCGTCGTGGATCTTGCCGAACGCGGCCTCGATCTGGTCGGCCGAGATCGTCTCGGTGACGAACTTGTCCAGCGGCAGGCGGCCCTGGAGGTAGAGGTCGATGAGCATGGGGAAGTCACGCTCGGGCAGGCAGTCGCCGTACCAGGAGGACTTCAGCGCCCCGCCGCGGCCGAAGACGTCGATGAGCGGGAGGTTGAGCTCGAACTTAGGGTGCGGGACGCCGACGAGGACCACCCGTCCGGCCAGGTCGCGGCCGTAGAACGCCTGGCGGTAGGTATCCGGGCGGCCGACAGCGTCGATGACGACGTCGGCGCCGAAGCCGTTGGTGCGCTCCTGGATCGCCGCGACGACCTCGTCCTCGGACATCCCGGAGGTGTTGATCGTGTGGGTGGCGCCGAACTGCTTGGCGCCCTCGAGCTTGGCGTCGGCGATGTCCAGGGCGATGATCGTCGTCGCCCCGGCCAGCTTCGCGCCGGCGATGGCGGCGTCGCCGACGCCGCCGCAGCCGATGACCGCGACGGACTCGCCGCGGCGCACCTCGCCGGTGTTGATCGCCGCGCCGATGCCCGCCATGACGCCGCAGCCGAGCAGGCCGGCGACCTCGGGCTGGGCGGCCTCGTCGACCTTGGTGCACTGGCGCTCGTGGACGATCGTCTTCTCGATGAAGGCGCCGATGCCCAGGGCCGGGGTCAGCTCGGTGCCGTCGGTCAGCGTCATCTTCTTGCTGGCGTTGGAGGTGTTGAAGCAGTACTGCAGCTGGCCGCGCTTGCAGGCTCGGCACTCCCCGCAGATGGCACGCCAGTTCAGGATCACGTAGTCGCCGACCTGGACGTGCGTGACGCCCTCGCCGACGGCGGAGACGCTGCCGGCGGCCTCGTGGCCCAGCAGGAAGGGGAACTCGTCGTTGATGCCGCCGTCGCGGTAGGAGAGGTCGGTGTGGCAGACCCCGCAGGCCTGGATGTCGACGATGACGTCGCCCGGGCCCGGGTCGGGCACCACGACGTCGACGATCTCCACCTCGGCGCCCTCGCTGCGGGCAATGGCTCCCTTGACGGTGTACGGCATCGTTCCCCCTTCGGTGCGGTGGCCGGCACGTTTCGACCCGGCACCGTCCAACCTAAGCCATCCCACACGCCGGGTCTCGACCGCTCCCGCTGGGCGGGCGGTGGCCGTGAACCGTGGTCGGTGAGGGCCCTTCGTGGAACGCCCTCGGGGCGCTCAGGCCACCCGGACCGGCCCGACAATGTCGAGCAGCTCCGAGAAGTGCTCCAGGTGGTGGTCCGCCCCCGCCTTCGCAAGGATCGCCGCCGCCTGGTAGCCCGCGCCCACCCCGATGGCGACGTACCCGGCGGTCCGCGCGCACTCGATGTCGTAGGCGGTGTCGCCCACGTAGTAGGCCCGGCGTCCCAGCGGGCGCAGCGCCGCCAGCCGGGCGGCCTTGTCCCGCACCGAGGTGTGGACGTGGTCGAAGACGCCCCGCAGGCCGGTGTGCTCGACGTCGTAGCGCATGGCCGCCCGGTTCGCCGCCGTCACGACCCCGGTGACGACGCCCGCCGTCCGCAGGACCCTCAGCGTGTCAGCGACCCCGGCGCGCAGCGGAGCCGACGTCTGCATCTCGACGTTCCACGCCGCCTCGACGGCCTCGAGGTGGTCCTCCGGCACGCCGAGGTTCCGCAGCCAGGTGCGCATCGGGAGGGTGAAGGAGCGCTGGAACCCCGGTCGGTCCAGCGCGGGGAGTCCGTGCTCGGCGGTGGCGGCGTTGATCGCGGCCAGCGCCCGATCGAGGTCGTCCATGACGGTGCCGTTCCAGTCCACGAGGACCAGCGAGCGGGCCGGTGCGGGCATGTGAGAGCTCCTTTGCGACGAAGGACAAGAAGCCCTCACTGAAGCGGAGTTTCATGAACGGCCGGGACCTGAAATGTTCTTTCACGGTTCACCTGGGGGGCGGTTGGCGTTCACAACCCCTGCCTAGCGTCCTTGCCGTGACCAGCGAGAACACCGTAACCGGGGCCGATGTGCGAGAGCGGGTGCGGTCTCACCTCCCCGCCTTCTCGCCCGCCGAGCGGCGCGTCGCGGACGTCTTCCTCGCGGACCCGCTCGGGGTCATCGACCTCTCGGTCACCCAGCTCGCCGCCCGCGCGGGATCCTCCCCCGCGAGCGTGGTGCGCATGTGCACCTCCATCGGGCTGCGCGGCTTCCAGGACCTCAAGACCCGGGTGGCGCTGGCGCACGTGCCCGCCGCGCCTGTCGACGCCCTGGTCGCCGGCGAGCCCCAGGACGCCCACCGCGCCACGGTCGCCGTGCTCCGCGACACGGCCGCCGCGCTGGAGTCGGCCGCCGCGGTGCTCGACCCGGCGGCGGTCAACGACCTGGTCGACGGCCTGCTCGCCGCCCGCCGCATCCAGCTCGGCGCCGTCGGCACCTCGGCCCCGGTGGCCGCCGACGCGGCCTACCGCCTGACCACCCTTGGCCTGGACGCCACCTTCGTCACCGACGTCCACGCCCAGCACGTCTCCGCCCGGATGCTCGGCCCCGGCGCGGTGTTCCTCGCCGTCAGCCACACCGGCTCGACGTTCGAGACCCTGGCGGCCGCCCGGGCCGCCAAGGCCGCCGGCGCGCGGGTCTACGTCATCACGTCCTTCGCCAGCTCCCCGCTCACCGAGATCGCGGACGTGGCCATCGTCGCCGGCAGCGCCGAGACGAAGGTCCGCGTGGAGGCGCTCACCAGCCGCCTGGTCCACCTGACGGTGCTGGACGCCATCTTCCTCGTCCTCAAGCAGCGCGTCGCCGGCGCCGAGGAGCACCTGCAGGCCACCTCCGAGGTCCTGACCGAGCACCGCTTCTAGCGACGTCCCGGACCTCCCCGCCCCCTCCAGCCCAAGAGATGAGAGACATGCACGGAATCGTTCGTGGACCCGATCGCCGCGGGATGCGCGGCGTGATGGTGTCCAACGGCCACGACGTCGTCCGCACCGACGACGACGGCGCCTTCCGCCTGCCCGACCGCGGCCGCTTCGTGTTCCTCACCCGCCCCGCCGGCTTCACGGCCTCGCCGTGGTGGCAGCCCGCCGGGCCCGACCCCCTCACGTTCGACCTCGACCTCCATCCCCAGGCGCTGCCCTTCGCGTTCGTCCACCTCAGCGACACCCACGTCTCCGTCCCCGGCGGCATGGCGGTGGGCAGCCAGCGCAGCGAGCACGCCCTGTACCCCGAGGGCGGGCTGGCCGGGCAGCTGGGCGACTTCCTCACCGCGCTGCCCGAGGTCGCCCCGGACGTCCAGGCGGTCTTCCTCACCGGCGACCTCGTCGACCACGGCCTGCCCGACGAGTACGCCGCGCTGATGGAGGTGCTCGGCGCCAGCCCCGCGCCGGTGCACACGATCCCGGGCAACCACGACCACATGAACGGCGGTCACGAGAACGTCCTCACCGCCCACAACTACCTCACCAACACCGGCGACCCCGCCGAGTACGAGCGCCACCTGGGCCCGCGCTGGTACAGCTTCGACGTGCCGGGGCTGCACGTGGTGGCCATGGACTGGCACACCCACGAGCTCGGCCTCGACGACGCCGCCCAGGAGGCGTGGCTGCGCGCGGACCTCGCGCAGGTCCCCGAGCACACGCCGTGGGCGCTGCTCTTCCACGACCAGCCCGGCCGCTACGTCCTCGACGCCGCCCCGCGCCCGCCCGTGGCCACCTTCTCCGGGCACTGGCACACCTCCCGGGTGGTGGAGGTCGACGGCGTCCTGCACGTCAACACCCCGCCGGCCCTCTTCGCCGGCCTGGACTACTCCCCGCCGTCGTGGCGCAAGGTCACCTGGGACGGTGAGCGCTTCACGCTCGACACCATCGCCCTGCACGCCCCGGCACGGTCGGAGGCGGCGGGCGCGCTGCGCAAGGCCACCATCGCCGCCACGCCGCGTCCCGGGACGGCGGCTGTCGGACGGTCCGGCGCGGGTGTCACGGCGTGGCAGACCTTCCTGGCCGGGGCCGGGCACCGCCAGGGCGTCAGCGTCGCGGGGGACCGGCTCTTCGCCGGCTCCCAGATCGAGGACGCCCCCGCCGGCGCGGTCCAGGCCCTGGACGCGCGCACTGGCGAGGTGCTGTGGACGGCCCGCACCGCCGCGGCGGTGAAGGTGAGTCCCGCCGTCGTCGGCGACCTCGTGGTGGCCGCCGAGGTCACCGGGGACGTCGCCGCCTACCGGGCCGAGACCGGCGAGCCGGTGTGGCGCCGCCCCTCCTCCGACCCGCTGCGCCGGTTCGCCTGGGGCGCCCCCACCCCCGCCGGCCAGAGCGTCGTGGTGGGGGACCAGGCGGACCTGCGCCGCCTGGACGCCCGCACCGGCGAGGTGCTCTGGCGCCGCACCGACCTGGCCCCGCACCACAACCTCGTCAACCACGCCGCGCCGCTGGTGGTCGGCGACCTCGTCGCGATCGGCTGGTGGCCCAGCCCGCAGTACCCCCGCGGGCTCGACCTGGCCACCGGCGCGGACCGGTGGCCCGCCGAGGCCGCCGCCTCGCTTGCCGACTTCCCCGAGGCCAAGCGGCTGCTCGTGATGGGGACCGCCGCCTTCGACCCGGCGACCGACGCGGTGCTCATGCCCGGCTACGCGGCGACCATCAGCGTCGACGCCACCTCCGGCCGGCTGCGCTGGATCGCCCGCCACGAGGGCAGCTTCAGCCCCGCCGCCCCGCTGGTCACCGACGCGGGCGTGGTCGTCACCGTGGGCGGGCGCGGGCTGCGCCTGCTCGACCCCGAGGACGGCGGCACCCGGTGGGACCTCCCGGTCGCACCCGCGGCGCCCTTCCCGCTGCAGCCCTACGCCAAGACCGGCGGCACCGTCCTCGCCCCGCCGCTGCTCCTCGAGGACCGCCTGCTGCTGCCCGGCCTGGACGGCACGGTGCGCACGGTCTCCCTCGAGGGCACCGAGCTCGCCCGCCTCGACCTAGGCGTCCCGATCGCCGCCCCGCTGACCGACGCCGGCGAGCACGTCGTCGGCATCGGCGTGGACGGCGGCATCTTCGCCCTGGAGAAGGGAGACCTGTCATGACCCTCACCACCGCCCCCGCCCGCTCCCGGGCGGAGCGCCGGACGGCCAAGCCGCGCCCCACGGCGGCACCCCGCCCGGCGGCGGCGCCCCGCCGGCGCCGGCTCGCCCCGGCCCTCATGGTGACGCCGGCCCTGGTGCTCGCCTTCGTCTTCGTGCTCCTGCCCGCCGTGCTCTCCTTCGTCGGCAGCTTCTTCCGCATCCCGCTCACCGGCGGGCCGTGGGAGTTCGTAGGGTTGGGCAACTACACCGCGCTCCTCGGCGACACGCGGGCCCGCACCGCCATCACCAACACCGCGGTCTACTCCGTCATCACCATCGTGCCGTCCCTGGCGATCGGCCTGGCCCTCGCCCTGGCGACCGACGCCCTCACCCGGGGCAAGGCGCTCGCCCGGACGCTGCTGTTCCTGCCGATGACCGCCAATCTCGTGGCGATGGCCGTGACCTTCAAGTGGATCTTCGACCTGCGCGGCGGCTTCGCCAACCAGCTGCTCGGCCTGGTCGGCCTCGCCCCGGTCAACTGGCTGGGCAGCACCGAAACCTCGCTGCTCACCGTGGCGCTCGTGGGCGTCTGGCGCACGGCGTCGTTCACGATGATGATCTTCTTCGCCGGCCTGACCACCATCCCGGGCACCATGAACGAGGCCGCCCGCATGGAGGGCATCACCGGCTGGACCAAGCTGACCAAGATCACGCTGCCGGCCATGCGGCCCTCGGTGATCTTCGCCGTCGTCATGGCGATCCTGCAGTCCGTCCAGGCCTTCGACACCGTCCGGGTCATGACCGACGGCGGCCCGCGCTACTCCTCCGAGCTGATCCAGACCCTGACCTGGCGCTACGGCTTCGAGTACTTCAACCTCGGCGCGGCCTCGGCGCTGAACTTCCTCCTGCTGGTCGCCCTGCTCGCCGTCGGCGTGTGGCAGCGCAAGGCCCTGCTGGGCGGTGAGGACCGATGAGCCGCACCCGCCGCCCCGCGCGATGGGCGTTCCTGGCCGTCGCCGTCGTCGTCGCGCTCTTCCCGTTCTACTGGATGCTGCGCACCTCGGTGGCCCCGGCGGACGAGGTCTTCTTCGACGGCATCTCGTTCCTCCCGCAGAACCCCACCCTCACCGGGTACGCCCGCGCCTGGACCCAGGGCAACCTCGGTCAGGCCATGGGCGTGGGCGTGATCGTCACCCTGGGGATCCTGGCGCTGCAGCTGCTCACCGTGGTGCCGGCCGCCTTCGTCCTGGCCAAGCACCGGCGGCGGTGGACCGGCAAGGCCTTCGGCTTCGTGCTGCTGTGCCTGCTCGTGCCCACGCAGGTCACGATGATCCCGCTGTTCATCGGGCTGAACCAGGCCGGGCTGGCGGACACCCTCGCCTCCCTCATCCTGCCCTTCTCCACCTCGGTGCTGGGGATCTTCATGATCCGCCAGCAGATGATGGCCATCCCCGACGCCCTGATGGAGGCGGCGGCCATGGACGGGCTCGGCCCGGTCCGCACGCTCCTGGGCGTCGCCGTCCCCATGGCCCGCCCCGGCATCGCGGCCTTCAGCGTCTACTCGATCTTCGTCCACTGGAACGACTACATGTGGCCGCTGCTCGTGGCCCGCAGCCCCGAGCTGTCCACCCCGCCGCTGGCGCTGGCCATCTTCCAGGACGCGGCCACCGGCTTCGACTACGGCGCGCTCGCGGCCGGCGCCACCCTCGTGACCCTGCCGATCGTGCTGCTCTTCCTCGTCGCGCAGAAGCAGTTCGTCCGCGGCATGAGCGGCACCGAGGTCACCGGCTGACGCCGTCACGCACCTTTCCCAGACCTGCCCGTTTCCCCCTCCCACACAGAAATGAGTTCACCATGCCCACGACCCGTCGCCGTCCCCTCGTCATCGGCGCCACCCTCACCGCCCTCGCCCTGACCCTGGCTGCCTGCTCCGCCGCGGAGAGCGACGAGCCGGCCGCGGCGGTCGCCACGGCGGCCGACGTCAACCAGTGCGACGCCGACGGCACCACGCTGACCGTCACCTACAACGCGCTGGCCACCGAGCCCATGGAGCACGCCGTGGCCAAGCTCAAGGAGAAGCACCCCGGGCTGGAGGTCGACGAGCAGCTCAGCGCCTCCACCAGCTACCCCGAGCTCACCCAGCAGATCGTCGCCGACATCGCCGTGGGCAAGCGGCCCGACCTCATCATGACCGGCCTCGGCCAGCTGCCCTTCTGGGTCTCGGAGTACAACCCCACCGAGTTCGACACCAGCGTGCTGGCCGACACCTACCAGAAGCAGTTCCTCGGCGCGGGCACGATCGACGGCAAGGTCTACCTCGCCCCGGCGCAGATCTCCGCCCCGGCCATGGCCGTCAACCAGGACCTCCTCGACGCCGCCGGCGCCGGCAAGGCCGAGGACATCACCACCTACGAGGACCTGCTCGAGGTCGCGAAGAAGGTCACCGACCACACCGGCAAGCCGTCGGTGTCCATCCCGCCGCAGGGCCTGCCCGAGTGGTTCTCCCAGGGCCTGATCCAGAACTCCGGCGGCACGCTGGTGGCCGAGGACGGCAGCGCCGCGTTCGGCGACGAGACCGGGGTGGCCGCGCTGGACATCTGGTCCGAGCTTGCCCGCCAGGGCCTGGAGGCCGGCCTGCCGCACACCTCCGACGCGCTCAACGCCTTCGGCACCGGCGACCTGGCCGTCTCCATGATCACCACCTCCAACATCGCCGCCCTCAAGGAGTCCATCGGCAACGGCTTCGCGTGGATGCCCATCCACCTGCCCAGCGTCGACGGCGAGAGCGGCCGCCCGCTCCCGGCCGGCGGCAACGGGTGGATCGTGCTGTCCGAGGACGAGTGCCGCGCCGCCTTCGCCAGCGAGCTGGTCGGCGAGATCCTCAGCCCCGAGGCCGTCATGCTCGCCTCCGGCACCCAGCGCAGCTACATCCCGGTGGACACCGACGCGCGCGACGAGCTCCTCGCCTCCCCCGAGGCCACGCCCCAGATGGAGTTCGCCTGGCTCTTCGACACCGAGCTGACCCCGTGGGGCGGCTTCGACGGCGCGCACACCGCCGAGGTCAACGACGCGCTGCTGTACATGGTCGAGGACCTGCAGGCGGGCACCGAGACCCAGGCGGCGGTCGACCAGGCCGTGAGCACCATCAACTCCATCGTGGGGGCGAAGTGACGGCCGTCCAGATCGCCGGCGTCACCAAGCGGTTCGGCTCCGTCACCGCGCTGGACGACATCAGCCTGGACATCGAGGACGGCGAGAACGTCGCCATCCTGGGCCCGTCCGGCTCGGGCAAGTCCACCCTGCTGCGGGCGATCGCGGGCCTGGAGGAGGTCGACGACGGCGAGATCCGCTTCGGCGGCGTCCTCCAGAACGGCGTCGCCCCCGAGCAGCGGGACGTCGCGATCGTCTTCCAGAGCTACGCCCTCTACCCGCACCTGACCTCCCGGGAGAACATCACCCTGGGGCTGCGGCACGGGAAGAAGCTCAACAAGGCCGACGCCGACGCCCGCGCGACCGACATCGCCACCCGCATGCAGGTCGAGCACCTGCTGGACCGCAAGCCGAAGCAGATGTCCGGCGGGCAGCGCCAGCGCATCGCCCTGGCGCGGGCGCTGGCCCGACGCAGCGGCATCGTGCTGCTCGACGAGCCGCTCTCCGGGCTCGACGCGCAGCTGCACGCCGCGCTGCGCGTCGAGATCGCCGGGCTGCTGCAGTCCGTGGGTGCCACCGGCATCAACGTCACGCACGACCAGGCCGACGCCATGGCCATGGCCTCGCGGATCGCGGTGATCAACAAGGGCCGCATCGAGCAGGTCGGCACGCCGGACGAGCTCTACCGGCGCCCCGAGACGCTGTTCGTGGCCGGGTTCGTCGGCACCCCGCCGATGAACCTGTTCGAGGTCGACGACGCCGACCGCGCCTCGGCGTTCGGCCGGCACGACGGCGCCGAGACGGGGCCCGTCACGCTGGGGGTGCGCCCCGAGCGGCTCCACCCCGGCGAGGGCGACCCGCACTCGCCCGAGGTGTGGCGGCTCTCCGGGCGGGTGGTGCTCATCGAGCCCACCGGGCGCGAGCGGGTGGTGCACGTCCAGCTCCCCGCGGGCGGCTCCTTCGCGGTGCTCCTGCCTGGCGACGCGGTTCCGGCCGTGGGGCAGCACCTCACCGCCTGGTGCGAGCGCGAGCACGTGCACGTGTACTCGCGCGCGACCCAGAAGCGGCTCGGCAACGCCCGCGAGCGCGGTGTGACGCTGCGAGAGGTGGCGCTCGCGGGGGTGTGAGGTCCGGGCGCCGAACGGCAGCCCGGGTGGTTCGGGTCCCGTGTGTCGGCGGGGCGCGGCCGGCGCCGCAGGAGGTGGGGGCCCTCCTGCGGCGCCCGCGCTTGTGCGGCGCGCATTCCGGACGCTGAGTGTCCCGGCCAGGCTTGCCGCACGCACTCCGGGGGCGCTCGTCTCGCCATGCGAACTCGTTGCTGCTCGAATCACGTGTCGCTCACAATGGGGCCTTCTCGGCGCAGGGGGACACCGGTCTTCGAGAAAGGTGCAGGGATGCGCAGCGACGCGCAGCAGAACCGTCTTCGTCTTGTCCGAGCCACGCGGGACCTCGTGGGGTGGGCCGACTCGCCGGACGTCACCGTCCGCGACATCGCCAAGACCGCGGGCGTCAGCCTGGCCACGCTGTACCGCCACTTCGACGGCCGTCAGGCGCTCATCGACGAGGTGTCCATCCTTCGGTGGAACCGCATGGCGGAGCTCTCGGGCCAGCGGCGTCCCGACGAGGAGCCCGTGGACCATGTCCTGCGGATCCTGGAGACCTACACGCGGATGACGACACGGGACCACCGGTTCATCCGCGGGGCCGGCATCGAGGTGGGCACCACCCCGGTGGAGCACATCCGCGCGGCCTTCGAGCCCAGGTTCGCCACCTCGTGGGTGGCCGCTCAGTCGGCAGGGCAGATCCGGCGCACCGCCGACCCCCGCGACGCCATCGACATGGCGGGCATGATCCGGGACTCCCAGCGGCGGGTGCCGATGCTGGCGATGCTCGCCGGCGGCATCTGCACCGACAAGGTGGACGTCGGCGCTTTCGCGGCCCGGGCGGTCTCGCGCCACTGGAAGTGAGAAGCACCTAGGGGCAACGTCTCACTTGTCCCTGCGGGGGCCGTGCGGGGTGCCAGCATCCCGGCCATGCCCGCCGATGTGTACGACGTCACCGCGCCCCCGGCGCTCCCCGAGGGGAGTGCCTGATGGACGCCCTCGTGTCCCTTGCCCTCTCGGTCGTGTCCCTCTTCGGGTTCTACGCCCTGCTGGCGCTCAGCCTCGGCATCATCTTCGGCCAGCTCGGCGTCGTGAACGTCGCCCACGGCGAGTTCGTCATGGTCGGCGCCTTCACGATGTACGCCCTCGACGGCATCCCGTTCGTGCTGCGGCTGGCCGTCGCGGTCGTCGTCGGGCTGGTGCTCGGCGTGCTGACCGAGCGGCTCGTGCTGGCGCAGCTGTATGCCCGCGGCTTCCTCGCCACCCTGCTGGCCATGTGGGGCGTCGCCATCGTGCTGCGCCAGGGTGCCGACGCCATCTTCGGCTCCACACCCGCCTCGGTCGCCGCCCCGGTCGGCGGCACGCTCAGCATCCTGGGCGTCAACTACCCCACGTACCGCCTGGTCGCCACTGCCGTCTGCCTCGCCGTCGTCGTCGCCGCGCTGCTGGTCATCTACCGGACCAGCTTCGGGCTGAACATCCGGGCCACCGTGGACAACCGGGAGATGGCGTCCCTGCTGGGCATCGCGCCGGCATTCATGATGACCGCCGGCTTCGCCGCCGGCACCGCGATCGCCGTCTTCGCCGGGGCGATCCAGAGCCCGATGCTCGGGGTGACGCCGATGGTCGGCGCCTCGTTCCTCGCGCCTGCTTTCTTCGCAGTTCTGCTCGGGCGGCCGGGATCGCTCCCTGGAGCCATCTTCGGCGCCTTCGTCGTCGCCGTGCTCAGCACGGTCCTGCGGACCTACCTCTCGGAGACGGCCGCCCAGCTCGTGCTCTTCGCCCTTCTGATTGTGCTCATCGCCGCCCGCCCCAACGGGCTGACCTGGAGGAAACCACAATGGCTCACCAAGTCCTCAGCACCCGCGACCGCGCCGGCGGGCGTGGCATGAGGCCCGCCCGCGCGGCACTCGCAACCGCCGTGGCCGCAAGCACGCTGCTCCTCGCCGCCTGCGGCGGCGCAGTGAAGGAGTCCGCCGAAGGCGCCTCCGAGGACACCCTCAAGATCGGCCTCATCGCCCCCACCACCGGCCCCGTGGTGCCCGAGGGCACCGCGCTCCAGCGCGGCTTCGAGCTCGGGATCGAGCGGATCAACGACGACGGCGGCGTCCTGGGCAAGCCCGTCGAGTTCGTCAAGGTCGACGACGAGGCGAACGTCTCGAAGTCCACCCAGCTCGCGCAGCGCCTCATCAACCAGGACCACGTCGACTTCCTCTTCGGCACGATCCCCGGCGACACGGCAGGTGCCGTCGCCAAGGTCTCGGACGAGGCCAAGGTGCCCTTCGCCACCGCGATCATGGGTGACGCCCCGTTCTGCGGGGACTACTTCTTCCCCTTCGGGGAGCCGGACCAGACCATGCTCGAGGGCATCGTGCCCCGCATGCTCGAGCAGTACGGCCCCAACGTCGCCCTCGTCGGCAACGACTACGTCTTCCCCCGCGGCTACAACGCCAAGGCCCGCGCCATGATCGAGAAGGCCGGCGGCAAGGTCGTCATGGAGGAGTACTCCCCGCTGGGTACCACCGACTGGCAGCCGGTGGTCGGCAAGATCGCCGGCGCCAAGCCGGACTGGATCCTCTCCGCCGTCGTGGGCGGGGACGCCGTCGCCCTGGTCACCCAGGCGGACCAGGCTGGTGTCCTGAAGGACACCGGCTTCACCGGGATCAGCCTGATCCAGGAGTTCTACCCGAGCCTGACGACCAAGACCGAGGGCATGGTCCTTAGTGGTCGCTACTCGGACCAGCTCGAGAACGCGGCGAACGCAGACTTCGTGAAGAAGTACCGGGACAGCTACGACTTCCAGGACCCGATCCCGTCCGTCGCGGCCAACGCCTACGAGGGTGTCCAGGCGATCGCCCGGGCGGTGAACGAGGCGGGCAGCACCGACGCCGACGCGGTGTCCAAGGCGCTCGCGCAGACCACGGTCGAGGACGGGGTGTTCGGGAAGGGCCACTTCACCGACGACCACCGGTTCGTCACCGAGATGTACAACTTCGAGATCCAGCCCGGTGGCGCCTACCTCCCGATCGAGGACCTCGGCGCCATGGACACCCTGCCGCCCAACGCCGCCTGCTCATGAGCCGCTCCCGTCCCTCCGCGCGCGTCGAGCGCCGCCACCTCGCCGGCCTCGCGCTGGCCGTGGTGGCGCTCGCCGCCGCGCCCTTCGTCCTGACCTCCTACCCGCTCTCGCTCCTGACGCTGTCGCTCGCCTACGGGCTGTTCGCGTTTGGGCTCGACCTCGCCTGGGGGCGGGCGGGCGTCATCAGCATCGGTCACGCCGCGTTCTTCGGGGTGGGCGCCTACGGCGTCGCGATCGCGACGGAGCGGGGGATCCCGCTGGCGCTCGCGATCCCGGTCACGCTCCTGCTCGCCGGGGCGCTGGCCCTGGCCATCGGGCTGGCCGGCCTGCGGCGGGGCACGTCGCCGTCGACGATGGCGGTCCTGACCCTTGCGCTGACGCTGGTCGCCGAGCAGGCGGCCCGCTCGTTGCTCAGCCTCACCAACGGCACCAACGGCCTGTTCGTCGAGTCTGGCGGCATCGTCGGCACCTACTACCGCACGGCCGTCGTGGTGCTGGTGGCGGTCACGGTGGTCTGGGTCGTGCTGCTGCGGGGTCGGTTCGGCCGGCGCCTCCTCGCGGTCCGCGTCAACGAGCCGCGCTCGGAGCACCTCGGCGTCGACCCGCGGCGGGTGAAGATCCAGGCCTTCGTCCTCAGCGCCACGGTGGCGGCGCTGGCCGGCGTGGTGGTCGCGCCCATCATCGGGCTCGTCTCGCCGGGGGTCGCGGGCGTCGTGATGTCGACGCAGGTGCTCGTGTTCCTGGCTGTGGGCGGGCGGGGCAACATCCTCGGCGCGTTCCTCGGGGCAGCACTGGTGACCATCGGGCAGGAGTACCTCGGCGCCGCGATCGGCAGCTGGTATCTGTTCGTCATCGGGGTCGTGTTCGTCCTCGTCGTGCGGTTCGCGCCGGGCGGCCTGGTTGGGCTCGTGACGTCGCGGCTCCGCCGGCCCGTCGGGGAGGAGGCTGCGCAGGGCGCCGTCATCGAGGCGCCGGCGCACCCTGCCGAGCAGCCTGCGGTCCCGGCCGGGGCCGCCGACGGGCGGCCCGCGATCGACGTCCGGGGGCTGGTGAAGCGCTTCGGCGCGATGTCGGTCATCCGCGGCGTGGACCTGACCATCGAGCGGGGCGAGGTGGTCTGCCTCATCGGCCCCAACGGCGCGGGCAAGACCACCCTGCTCAACCTCATCGCCGGCGACCTGGCGCCCACGGGCGGCGAGATCCACCTCAACGGTCAGGACGTCACCAGCTGGACCCCGCACCACCGCGCCCGGCTCGGGCTGGGGCGGCTGTTCCAGACGCCGAGCGTGTACCCGGAGCTCACGCCGGCGCAGAACCTCGCGCTCGCGCAGGCCGAGGCGCACCACCCGGTGACCCTGCCGGCCGAGCTCGCCCGCTTTACGGACGTGGACGACATGCTCACCAGCGATCTGTCGCTGGCCGACCAGCGCGCCCTCGAGCTGGCCCTGGTGATGGCGTGGGGCCCGGAGATCGTCCTGCTCGACGAGCCGGCCGCCGGGCTCTCCCACGAGGACTCGGTCCGCCTGGCCGAGACGCTGCGGGCCATCAACCGCGATCTCGGCTGCACCCTCGTCGTCGTCGAGCACGACATGGACATCGTGCGCCAGCTCGGCGACCGCGTCGTCGTCCTCGCCGACGGCCGGGTGCTGATGAGTGGGGACATGGACGAAGTGGCCAGCCATGACGAGGTGCGGGCCGCCTACATAGGAGCGGTGTGATGCTGCAGCTCGAGCACCTGACGGCCGGATACGGCAAGACGCGGATCGTCGACGACATCGACCTCGAGATCCCGGCGGGGGAGGTGGTCGCGCTCCTGGGCCGCAACGGCATGGGGAAGACCACCCTGCTGCGGAGCATGTTCGGACTGTGCGACGTCTTCTCCGGCAGCCTCACCATCGACCGGTCGCCCCTGCCGCTGGGGCGTCCGGAGGGGCTGGCACGGCATGGCCTCTCCTTCATGCCGGACGACCGCGGGGTCTTCCCCAACCTGACGGTCGAGGAGAACCTGCGGCTGGCGCGGCGCCGGAGCTACACCCCGCCGGTCGACATCTACGACGTCTTCCCGCTGCTCGCGGAACGCTCCCGGCAGCTGGCCGGTCAGTTCTCCGGCGGTCAGAAGCAGCAGCTCGGCCTCGCCCGGGCGATGCTCGCCGGCGAGCGGCTCATCGTCGTCGACGAGTTCTCCCAGGGGCTGCAGCCGTCGGTGGCGAAGGAGGCGCTGGAGGCGCTGCGCACCATCGCCGCCACCGGCGTGAGCGTCCTGATCGTGGAGCAGGGTCCCCAGCTGCCGCTCGCCTATGCCGACCGGATCCTCGGCATGGTCAAGGGCCGGCTCGTCTTCGACGAGCCGGTGCCGAAGCTGCGGGCCGACCCCGAACCGCTGACGAACCTGCTCGTCGTCGCCTGAACCGAAAGTCAGAAAGTCAGAAAGGAACCACCTTCGTGTCCGAAGAGATCTGGCAGTGGTCGGCCGTCCAGACGGCCGACGCCATCAAGAACGGTGTCATCAGCTCCCGCGAGGCGGTCGCCTCGACGCTGCAGCGGATCGAGGAGGTCAACCCCGTCGTCAACGCGCTGGTCGAGGTCCTGGCCGACAACGCCCTCGCCGCCGCCGACGAGGCCGACGCGCGCCGTCGGGCCGGCGAGCCCCTCGGACCGCTCCACGGCGTGCCGGTGACCACGAAGGTCAACACCGACCAGGCCGGCTGCGCCACCACCAACGGCGTCACCGCATTCCGCGACGCGGTGGTCGACCGTGACTCCCCGACCATCGAGAACTGGCGCAAGGCCGGCGCGGTGTTCGTCGGCCGGTCCAACACCCCCGCATTCTCCATCCGCTGGTTCACCGACAACGAGCTGCACGGGCGCACCCGCAACCCGTGGAACCCCGAGCGCACGCCGGGTGGGTCGAGTGGTGGCGCGGCCGCAGCGGTCTCCACGGGCATGGGACACATCGCGCACGGCAACGACGTCGGCGGGTCCATCCGGTACCCCGCCGCGGCCTGCGGCGTCGTGGGCCTGCGGCCCACCCCCGGCCGGGTGCCGACCTGGAACATGGCCGAGGACCAGGACCAGCTGCTCGCGGCGCAGACGATGTGGGTGCAGGGCCCGCTCGCACGCTCGGTCGCCGACGCCGAGCTCGGCCTGCGCGCCATGGCCGCTCCCAACCCGCGTGACCCGCACTACGTGCCGGCCCCGCTCCACGGGGCACCTCTCCAGCGCCGACGGGTGGCAGTCCTGCGTGACGTCGGCGTGGCAGCGCTGGATCCGGCGGTCGACGCCGCGATCACCGCCGCGGCCGGTTGGTTCCAGGACGCCGGCTACGAGGTGGAAGGGGTCCAGCTCCCCCTCTTCGCCGAGGCGTGGCGGCTGTGGTGGCAGCTCGTCCAGGGCGTGGAGTTCGAGGACCTCGGGCGGCTCATCGAGCAGCACGGCGACGAGGCGATCCGCAAGTCCGCGGACAACCAGTTCGCCGTCACCAAACGGATGCACAGCGACTTCGGCCTGGACGCGTATATGCGCGGGTACGGCCGACGCGCCACGCTCATGCGTCAGCTCCAGCTGTTCCTCCAGGACTTCCCCGTGCTGCTCACGCCCATCTCGGCCGAGCGCACGTTCGAGATCGACGCCGACCTGCAGGACGTGGACCGCATGGAGCAGGTCATCAACGCGCAGTGGCCGATGATGTCTCTCGCGCTGCTCGGGTTCCCGGGGCTCTCCGTCCCGGTTTCCCGCGGCGACGGCCTGCCGATCGGTGTGCAGCTCGTGGGGCAGAAATTCCGTGAGGACGTGATCCTCGAGGCCGGACGGGTGATCGAGGCGCGCAACGACGTCTCCGCGCCCATCGACCCCGTCTTCAGCTCGGTGGCGCAGGCGGCTCGGTCGTAGGCGTCCTAACCAGGTGCCGGCGGGGAGCCAGATGATCGTCATCTGGCTCCCCACCGGTGCGCCGAAAGCTGGTGGGGGCCAGCCGGGCCGCGTTCGCCGGTCAGCCGGCGCGCTTCTGCAGCAGCCGGACCTGGTGGCCCTCCGGGCCGAGCACCCAGGCATACCGCAGCCGGCCGTCGGGGGAGTCCATGGGCGGACGGACTGAGCTGCCGCCCGCCCGTAGGGCGCGCTCGTAGAGCGCATCGACGTCGCCCACCCACAGCGCCACCTCGGCGGACCGGGTCTCGCTGGCGGCGACGCCGAGACCCGCGATGCGGTTCGCCGCCCGGATCGAGTCGAAGCCGATCCGGAGGCCGGCGGCGTCGACCTCGATCTTCTCTGGAGCCTCGGCCTTGGGTGAGACGAACACCCGCGGCATTCCGAGCGCCTCGAAGAACCGGGCGCAGCGCTCGACGTCCTCACAGAAGAAATTGACCTGAGCGCCCGCGACGTCGGACTCCGTCTCCGGGGCGCCCCCGTCCAGACGGTGCGCCGTTCTCCCGGTCCCGCTCGTGGCGCCGTCGCCAAGGGCTGTCGTCATGCGGTGCAGACTAACGATCGGCCGAGAACCGGCCGACTCGTCGAAGGGCACGTCCATGGGGTTCGTCCTCGTCACCGGTGCGACCGGAACGCTCGGGCAACAGGTCGTCGCCCGGCTCCTCGCCTCCGGGCGCCAGGTCCGCGCCCTCACCCACCGGTCCGCCGTCGTACTGCCGGACGGCGTGGAGCGGATGCCGGGCGACCTCACCTCCGGCGAGGGTCTCGCGGCCGCGCTCGCCGGCGTGGACACGGTCGTCCACGCCGCCTCGAACCCGGCCGACCCGTGGGCGACCGACGTGGAGGGGACCGAGAAGCTCCTCGCCGCCATTGCCGCACAGGCCACACCGGCGAGGATTCTCCACGTCTCGATCGTCGGCGTGGACCGCAGCGAGCTGTCGCACTACCGCGCCAAGTACGCCGCGGAACAACGGGTGGCCGCCTCCGGCACCGCCTGGGACATCCTCCGCGCCACCCAGTTCCACACCCTCGCGGTGACGGTGCTGCGCTCCGTCACCGACGCGAACGGCGTCATCACCGTGCCGGCGGACGTCTTCCTCCAGCCGGTCGACGTCGCCGACGTCGCCGACCGGCTCGTCGCCCTGCTGGCGCGCCCGGCCAAGCGTCGCGTGATGCTGTTCGGCGGGCCGGAGGTGCTGAGCGTGGAGCGCCTGGCCCGGGACTACGTGGCGGCCGGCGGCGCGCGGAGCGTCCAGACAGGTCCGGTCGAGCACCGACTGCTCACCGCGTGGCGCTCGGGCCACCAGCTCGTCCCCGACCACACCGACGGATCCGTGACGTGGCGGCGGTACCTGGACCTCCGTTGTCCTCGAGGGGCGACCGGGGCTCAGCCACTTCCCTGACGGTCCGGGAAGGACTCTGGGCCGCGCTCGGCGCCGGCGGCGCCGTCGTCCGTGACGGCCACGGGCTCTGGCGTTGTCGCGGGCTCCGCCGCTGCCCCGGCAGTGACCAGGAAGGCGTCTACCCAGCGGGCGCCGGGGTCGGGGTCGATGAGGACGGCCTTGAAGAACAGGGTGAGCGGCACCGCGAGCAGGGCGCCGAGCGGGCCGACGACGAGCGCCCAGAACACCAGCGAGACGAACGTGACGGTGGGACTCAGGCCGACGACGTCGCCGGTGATCTTGGGCTGGATGATGGACTGGATGGTGAAGTTGATGACGCTGTAGAGGGCGACGACCCACAGCATCGAGCTCACGCCGCCGTCGAGGAGCGCCACGAGCGCGGGCGGGACGAGCCCGAGGACGAAGCCGATGTTGGGGATGTAGTTCGTGACGAACGCGAGCACGCCCCAAGTCACCGCGAGCGGCACCCCGATCACGGAGAGGGCGACGACGTCCACGGCGGCGACGATCAGGCCGAACACCGTGGCGACGATCCAGTACCGGCCCACCGCGACGACGAAGCCCGACAATGCGTCGGACAGCTGGGGCCTCGCCCGTGCCAGCAGGCGGCGCCGGCTGGCCGTGTCAGTGGAGTCGAGGGCGAGGAAGAACATCACCACGACGAGCAGCGCGACCTGCGCCCCGGCAGCGCTCAGGCCGCTCGCGGCCCGGCGCAGGAGCCCGAGGACGCTGTTGAAGTCGACAGCCCCGAGGAGTTGGTTGATGCCGGCCACCTGCAGGCCCAGGGTGGCGAGCCAGTCCGAGACGGTCTGGTAGAGGCCTTCGAACTCCGGCGCGTACTGGGGCAGCGTCGTCGAGAGCTGGGCGATCGACCAGCCCAGCGCGACGGCGAGGACCACGAGCACCAGATAGAGCGCAAGGAGCACCAGGAGGGCCGCGAGCATCCGGTGCATGCCGAGCCGCACGAGCCGGCGCTGCACCGGCCGGCCGGCGACGACGAGCGTCAGGGCGAAGAACGCCGGCGCGACGATGCTCTGTGCTGCGTGCATCCCCGCGGCGACGACCACCAGGCCGGCGAGGGTGAGGACAAGGGCCAGGGTCGAGGGGACCCGGCCGGCCGCCGTGGCGGGCGGTTCCGGGTTCGGGACGGCCACGGCGCCATCTTGCCAACCGCACGCCGCGCTCGCCCGCGGGACGGTGGGCCGCCGGTGCGCTCGACGCCGATCTACCTCCGAGCTCCTCGGGCAGTTGACCCGGCGAGCGGGCGACAGCGGTCAGCGGTGTCCGTCCCGCCGTCCCAGCCCCGCGTCGCGCGCCCGCGCCACCGCGGCTGCCCGGTCGCTGACCTGAAGCTTCACAAGGATCGTCGAGACGTTGTTGCGCACCGTCTTCTCGGAGAGCACGAGCCGGGTGGCAATCGCGTGGTTGCCGAGCCCCTGCGCCACCAGGGCGAGGATGTCCTCCTCCCGGGGCGTCAGCTCGGGGAAGAGCCGGGCGGTGGGCTCCGGCTGCCGCGTGAGGAGCTCGGTCACGCGCCGCCCCACCTGCGCCCCGTACACGGCGCCGCCGCCGGCCACGGTGAGAATGGCCTGGACGATCTCCTCGCGCTCGGCGCCCTTCAGGAGGTAGCCGCGCGCCCCCGCCCGCAGCCCGCCCCGGACGGCGTCGTGGTCGGCGTGCATGGTGAGCACGAGGACGGGCAGCTCCGGGAACCGGTCGAGGAGGGTGCGGATGACCGTGTACCCGTCGACGCCGGGCATGTCGAGGTCGGTGAGCACGACGTCCGCCCTGACCCGCTCGACGAGCGCCAGCAGGCCGGCTCCGTCGCTCGCCTCGCCGACGACCTCGACCGCGGCCGATCCGTCGAGCGCGGCGCGCAGGCCGTAGCGGAACATCGGGTGGTCGTCGGCGAGAACCACCCGGACCGGCCGCGTCACGGCACCCTCGCCGCGGCGGTCAGTCCCGGCGCGGGCGGTCCCTCGACCGCCGCGGTCACACTGGAGGTCCCGGCCAGAGGGAGGTCGAGAACCACGATCGTGCCGCGGGGCGTCGGCGTCGTGGTCAGCTCGCCACCCAGGACGTCGGCCCGCTGCCGCATCGAGGCGAGTCCGACCCCCGGCACCGCACCCGCCGAGAACCCCACGCCGTCGTCGGCCACCCGCAGCACGACCCGCCCGCCGGTCACCCGCACGTCCACCGTGGCCCGGGTTGCCCGGGCGTGGCGGCGCACGTTGGTGACGGCCTCGAGCGCGACCCGATACACGGCGTCCTCCACGGCGGGCGGCATCGGCGGGAGGGTCCCGACGGTGACATCGACGGCGAGCGGCGAGCCCGAGGTGGCCAGGCCCTGGTCGAGGGCCGCGGCGAGGCCGTGCTCGGCGACCGGTGCCGGGCGCAGGTCCTCGAGGATGCGGCGCACCTCCGTGACGGCCGCCGACACCTCCGTTCCGAGCACGGACACGATCTCCCGGGCGCGCGCGGCGTCGCCCGCCTCGACGGCGTCGTCGAGCGCCCGCAGACCCAGCCCCACGCCCGTGAGTGACGGCCCCAGGCCGTCGTGCAGGTCCCGGCGCAGCCGGTCACGTTCCGCGCGCCGGGCGTCGACGACGGCGTCGCGCTGGCGCTCGAGCGCCGAGGCGAGGTCGAGGGCACGGACGAGCACGGCGACCTGCGGCGCCATCGCCGCCACGAGACGCTCGTCCGGCGCGGAGTACCGCTCGCCGGGCCCGCGCGGCGCGAGCTGCAGGGTCCCCACCAGCTCGCCGCCGACGGTCAGCGGCGCGGCGAGGGCGCCGGGCGGCGCGGCGGGCGCGTCATGCGACGCGGCGAGGGTGCCCGACACGGCCAGCACCTCGCCGTCGGGCCGGATGATGCGGGCGCCGGCGGCGCGCACGGCGGTGCGGACCCCCGTGAGGACGGCGTCGAGCAGGTCCCGGTCCTGCGCGGCCGCCATCCGGTCGCCGAGGTCTGCCACGGCGCGGACGGGGTCCGATCGGTGCCCGTAGAGCAGGCGATCCACCCCGCGCTGCAGCCGGACCCGCAGTGGCGTCAGCCCGACGGCGACGACGGCGGCCGCGACCACCCCGGGCAGCGCGCCGCCGGTGAGCCGGGCCCCGGTCACGAGGGCGACGACCGCGTGAAGGGTGACGATGGCGGCCGTCAGCGCCGCGTACACCAGGCCGCGCCTGAGGACGACCTCGATCCCCAGCAGCCGGTACCGCAGGATGCCCACGGCGACCGCCGCGGGCAGCAGGTACAGGCCCGCCGCCTGCGCCACATCGCGGCGGTGGAGTCCCCGAGGGACTGGGTGAGCAGGATGACCACCACCGCGGTGAGCAGCCACGCCAGCTGCTGGCGCTCGGGGCGCCGTGCCCGCACGAGGCGCCCCACGCACGCCGTCCACACCGCCAACGTGGCCGCGGCGTACACCGCGGTGGGCGCCCACACGAGCCAGGCCGGTTGCGAGGAGCCCGGGGCGGGCGAGAACGGCCACGCCCACGTGTCGCCGAGCTCGGAGAGGAGCCACTGCACCTCCATGAGCGCCGAACCGGCGAGCACGGCGATGACCGGGACACGCCAGCGTGGGCCGGGCAGCCGTCCGGAGGGGTAGAGCACGGGCAGCAGCCCCAGGAGCGCGAAGATGAGGAAGCCCCCGGCGACGCCGAGGGCCAGCCCGGCGCCGCGGCCGTCCCAGGGGTACGCCGGGTCGCCACCGCCCAGCACGCCCACGCGGGCGAGGGACTCCTCCGCCAGGCTCAGCT
This sequence comes from Georgenia thermotolerans, assembly GCF_009193185.1. Taxonomy (GTDB): domain Bacteria; phylum Actinomycetota; class Actinomycetes; order Actinomycetales; family Actinomycetaceae; genus Georgenia; species Georgenia thermotolerans. Next base: position 56,830 of record NZ_VUKF01000009.1, read on the forward strand.
GCGTCGTCGTGCCGACCACGAGCATCAGCCACCCGAGGACGTTGCGGGGGCGGTGCCAGGTCAGGACGGCGCCGATGCCGGACCACGCGAGCCCCACGAGGGAGAGGGCGACCTGCACGAGCGCGACCGAGGTGGGCTCGCCGGACCGGTGCTGCCACTCGGCCCAGCCGCCCCACACCGCCGCGACCAGGCTGACCAGCAGCAGCCCGGTACCGGCCGCCCGTCGTGCCCGCATGTCGCACAGTCTGGGGCACCGGTGCGGGCAATTGGCGCCAGTCGGTGTCCCGATGTCCCGGGCACGTTGCCCGGGTCGTCGGGACCGCCGCCTCTGTCGCCCGGCGCCGGGGCGCCGAAGGATCCCGGTGGAGCGGGCGCCAGCGGGGCGCCGGCCGTCCCGAAAGGAAGCCCCTCATGGCCTCGACCTCCGTCGACCAGGTCGTCCCCAGCACCGTCCGCGACCGGCGCTACCTGCTGTTCCGGATCTTCGCGGTCCTCGTCGCGCTCGTGTTCGTCGTCCTGTTCGGGGTGTGGCAGTCGATCCTCACCCCGTGGGTGGTCTTCCCCGACGCCACCGACCACGGCTGGGTGCGCACGCCGGAGCTGCACCGATACGCCGACGCCGCCGCCGCGGCCGGCATGGGCGCCGCCGGTGTGGGGGCGCTCGTGGCGGCGCTGCGGCCCGCCCGCCGCTCCGGCCTGGTCGCCTGGGTCGGCGCCACCCTGGCCATCATCGGCGTCGGCAGCATCGCCTCGGTCCTCCTCCAGCAGCACACCGGCCTGCTCGGGGCGCTGGTGCAGGGACTGGTCACCGTGGCCGTGACCGCAGCGCCCTTCGTGCTGCTCCACCCCGAGCGCAGGGCGGTGCTGCGCGGCGGTGCCGCGGTCGGGGTGGGACCCGCGGGCGGGTCCGGGCCCGTGGGCGTCGCGCGGATCGCGCTGGTCGTGCTCGGCGGCGCCGGCGTCGTGCTGGCCCTGGGGGCGCTGGTCTGGCGCCTGACCGGCGGGATCGTCGAGAGCCCTGCCGAGGACGACGTGCTCAGCTTCATGATCCTCGGCTCGTCGGTCGCTGCCGGCAGCCTGCTGTGCCTGACCGGCCGGGAGGGCTGGCGCGCGCTCGCGGTGATCCTCGCCGTCGTGGCGGCCTACGCCGTCACCGGCGGCCTGTCCCTCGCGCTGGGGTAGGGAGGCGGGACCGCCCTCGCGGCCCAGGCCCGGATGTCTATGCTCGCCATATGTCCAACGACGGGCAGCAGGACGACGTGCGCCACCGCGCCGCGACCAACTCCGGCGGCGCGGCATCGACCGCGCTCGCGACCGACCCGCGGCCGGCGCCGCCGGGCGAGCTCCACGTCCCGGCCCACCCGGTCCGCGTGGTCACCGCCGCCAGCCTCTTCGACGGCCACGACGCCGCCATCAACATCATCCGCCGCATCCTGCAGGCGCAGGGCTGCGAGGTCATCCACCTCGGCCACGACCGCTCGGTCGACGACGTCGTCACCGCCGCCGTCCAGGAGGACGCCCAGGCCGTGGCCATCTCGTCCTACCAGGGCGGGCACATGGAGTACTTCGCCTACCTCGTCCAGCGCCTGCGGGAGGAGGGCTGCGGCCACGTCAAGGTCTTCGGCGGCGGCGGGGGCGTCATCGTCCCCGACGAGATCGCCCGGCTCGCCGAGCTCGGCGTCCACATCTTCTCCCCGGAGGACGGTCAGCGGCTGGGCCTGGCGCCCATGGTCAACACGGTCGTGCGCGAGGCCGACGTCGACCCGCTCGACGCCGCCGGCGGCCCGCCCGACCCCGACGACCTGCTGGCCGGCGACGCCCGGGCGCTGGCCCGCACCCTCACCGCCGTCGAGCTCGGCCGCCTGCCCGACGAACATCGAAAAGTTTCACGTGAAACCGCTGCGCGCTCCACCGTCCCTGTGCTAGGTGTCACCGGCACCGGCGGCTCGGGCAAGTCCTCCCTGACCGACGAGCTGCTCATCCGTGCCCGCCTGGACCAGGGCGACGCGCTGCGGATCGTCGTGCTCGCCGTCGACCCCACCCGCCGGCGCGGCGGCGGGGCGCTGCTGGGCGACCGCATCCGGATGAACGCCCTGGGCCCGCACGTCTTCTTCCGCTCCGTCGCCACCCGCGGCGCCGGCGGGGACCTGCCCGCCGCCCTGGACGACATGGTCGCCGCCGCCAAGGCCTGGGGCGCCGACCTCGTCATCGTCGAGACCCCGGGCATCGGCCAGGGCGACGCCGGCGTCGTCGATCACGTCGACGTGCCCGTCTACGTCATGACCCCCGAGTTCGGCGCGGCCACCCAGCTCGAGAAGATCGACATGCTCGACCTGGCCGAGGTCGTCGTCATCAACAAGTTCGACCGCCGCGGCGCCGAGGACGCCCTGCGCGACGTGCGCCGCCAGGTGGCCCGCAACCGCCTCGCCTTCGCCGCCCCGCCGGAGGAGCTGCCGGTCTTCGGCACCGTCGCCTCCCGCGTCAACGACGACGGCGTCACCGCCCTGTACCAACACCTGCGCGACCTGCTCGCCGCCCGGGGGCTGCCCGTGCGCGAGCCCCTGCTCGCCCCGGTCCCCGGCCGGGTCTCCACCCAGGTCGCCCCGCTCGTCCCGGTCGCCCGGGTGGGCTACCTCGCCGAGTCCGCCGAGGCGGTGCGCGCCTACCACCGCCGCAGCGCCGAGCAGGCCGGCGCCGTCCGCGACCTCCAGCGCCTCACCGACGCCCGGGACCTGCTCAGCACCCGCCTCGCCGGCGCGCCGCCGGACCTGGACGACGCCGTCGCCGACGCCGCCGAGCAGGTGGGGGAGGACAGCCGCGCCCTGCTCGCCGAGTGGCCCACCCTCGCCGCCGCGGCGCAGTCGATCGAGCCGGCCCTGTCGCTGGCCGGCACCCCGGTGCCGCGGCTGGCCCTGCCGCGCCTGCACGACGACGGCGACCGGCTCACCTGGCTGCGCGGGGAGCACCTGCCCGGCCACTTCCCCTACACCGCCGGGGTGTTCACCCGCCGGCGCACCGACGAGCACCCCGCCCGCATGTTCGCCGGCGAGGGGGAACCGGCCCGCACCAACCGCCGCTTCCACCTGCTCGCCGAGGGCCAGCCCGCCGCCCGCCTGTCGACGGCGTTCGACTCCGTCACCCTCTACGGCGCCGACCCCGACGAGCGGCCGGACGTCTACGGCCGGGTCGGCAACTCCGGGGTGTCGATCGCGACGCTGGAGGACATGAAGGCCCTGTACGCCGGGTTCGACCTGTGCGCGCCCAACACCTCGGTGTCGATGACCATCAACGGCCCGGCGCCGACCATCCTGGCGATGTTCCTCAACACCGCCATCGACCAGCGGCTGGCGGCCTTCGCCGCCGAGCGGGGCCGGCCGCCGTCGGCCGGGGAGGCGGCGGAGATCCGCGCCTACGTGCTGCGCACCGTGCGCGGCACCGTCCAGGCGGACATCCTCAAGGAGGACCAGGGGCAGAACACCTGCATCTTCTCCACCGACTTCGCCCTGAAGGTCATGGCGGACGTGCAGGAGTGGTTCGTCGCCCACGAGGTGCGCCGTTTCTACTCGGTGTCCATCAGCGGCTACCACATCGCCGAGGCCGGGGCGAACCCCATCAGCCAGCTCGCCTTCACCCTCGCCAACGGGCTGACCTACGTCGAGGCCTACCTCGCCCGCGGCATGGCGATCGACGACTTCGCGCCCAACCTGTCCTTCTTCTTCTCCAACGGCATGGACCCCGAGTACTCGGTGCTCGGGCGGGTGGCGCGGCGGATCTGGGCGATCGTGCTGCGCGACCGGTACGGCGCGAACGCGCGCAGCCAGCGGCTGAAGTACCACATCCAGACCTCCGGGCGGTCCCTGCACGCCCAGGAGATGGCGTTCAACGACATCCGCACCACCCTGCAGGCCCTCATCGCCCTGTACGACGCCGCCAACTCCCTGCACACCAACGCCTACGACGAGGCGGTCACGACGCCGACGGCGGAGTCGGTGCGCCGGGCCCTGGCCATCCAGCTCATCATCAACCAGGAGTGGGGCCCGATGATGAACGAGAACCCCAACCAGGGCTCGTTCCTCCTCGCCGAGCTCACCGACCTGGTCGAGCGGGCCGTGCTCGACGAGCTCGACCGCATCTCCGCCCGCGGCGGCGTCCTCGGCGCCATGGAGACCGGCTACCAGCGCGGGCGGATCCAGGACGAGTCGATGCTCTACGAGCAGCGCAAGCACGACGGGTTGCTGCCCATCGTCGGGGTGAACACCTTCCGGGTCCCCGACGGCGAGGCCCCGCCCACCGACCCGCTGCGCCTGGCCCGCTCCACCGAGGAGGAGAAGCGCGGGCAGGTCGAGCGGCTGCGCGCCTTCCAGGCCGCCCACGGCGCCGAGCGGCCGGCGGCGCTGGCCCGGCTGCGGGCCGCGGCGCTCGCGGGCGAGAACGTCTTCGACGTGCTCATGGGTGTCGTGCGGGTGTGCTCGCTGGGGGAGATCTCCCAGGCGCTGTTCGACGTGGGCGGAAAGTACCGGCGCAACGTCTGACCGGGCCGGGCTACGCCGGAAGCGGCTTAGCGAGGAAGTCGAGGACGAGGTCGACCAGCCGGTCCGGCTGCTCCTCGATGACGTAGTGGCCGGCGCCGTCGATCGTGCCCAGCTCGACGTGGTCGGCGTACGCCTGATGGCCGGCGAGGCTGCGGGCCGAGGCCTCCGGCGAGAAGACCTTGTCCTCGGAGCCCACGAGCACCAGGGTCGGCGTGCGCAGCCGTGTGCGGCGGTGCGTGCCGCGCAGGATGTGCCCGACAGTGGAAATAACCGTCCGGCGGTACGTCGCCGAGGTGGCACGGGCCCGCGCGGGGTCACGGAACTGGGCGAGGAAGACCTCGACGTCCTCGGGCGGGAGCGCCGCGGGATCGACACGGAAGTCCTCGAGCATGTGCCGGGCGACCGGCTGCCGGCCCCGTCCCATGACCGCGGGCCCCAGGCCGGGAAGGGCCACCACCTCCTGGTGCCACAGGTGCCGGAAGGCCGGGAGGATCCGCAGGTCCAGCCGGGCGAAGAACGGCGGGACACCGAGGGCGACGTGGCGCCTGACGCGGTCGGGGTGGGCGTAGCAGAGACCGAAGCCGGGGATGGCGCCCAGGTCGTGGCTGACGAGGTCGACGCTGTCGAGCCCGAGAGCGTCCAGCAGCGCGACGTGGTCGGCGACGATCTGGTCGCAGGTGTACCCGCGGCGCGGGGCCGCGCTCCACCCGGTCCCGCGCTGGTCCGGGCAGATGACGCGGTAGCGCTCGGCCAGCCGCGGGAGCACCGGGTGCCACGCCCACCAGTGCTGCGGCGAGCCGTGCAGCAGCACGAGCGGTTCGCCGCTGCCCGCCTCGGCCACGTGCACGCGCACCCCGGACAGATCGACGAACCGATGCTCGACGCCCTCGAGCTGCGGCATGGGCGGAGGGCCGGCGCGAGTCCCTCGGGCGGTTGCCGGCCGGACGACGGCGCCACGCGGGCGCCCGGTGCGCTCCATGGGCAGGAACCTACGCCGGGCGCGCCGCCCTGTCACTACGCCTGTAGTGGTGGCTCGGTGCCGGCCGAGGCCTGGGTGTGCCGCCGCCGTCGGGCCGCGAGCCACGCCAGCAGCAGCACCGTCATCGCCAGCGCCGTCACGCCCCAGTTGAGCAGCGTCAGCTCTCCGACGACGTCGCCCGGTCGCACCGTGCGGTCACGATCGGGATCCCCCGGCCCGCCCGGACTCAGCAGCCGCTGCATCCCACCCGCCACGAGAAGCCCCGTGGGTATCACCAGGAACAGCAGTCCCCAGCGCGACCCCGCCCGCCACGCGAGGGCGCACAGGGCGCCGATGGGCGCGGCGGCGGTGACCAGCCCCATGCCGGACTCGATGAGCGCGTCTCGCTCCGGCCGCTCACCGAAGAGCGGGGCGGCGTTGATGAGGGCGACGTACCCGTCCAAGACGAGGAGGCAGGCGCCGAGCATGACCGTGACGACGGTGAGGGGCCATGCTGCGGGGGAGGGTGCTCCGGTCCTCTCGGGACCACCGGCCGACGGGACGGCGCTGCTCGGCATGGCCCGAGCCTGGCAGGGGGTGCCCCGGCAGTCCAGGCTTTGCGGACGCTCAAGTCCATCGCTGGCGGCGGGTCAGCTCACAACGGGGTCGGCTCGCCGAGCAGTACCATCCCCGGCGGGAAGCGGCCGTCCACCACCGTCTGCACGCGCTCGCGGACCTCGCCGACGCTGCCGGCGTGCACGTGCAGCTCCCTGGTCGTCGGGCCGGGGTCGATCCGGTCGGCGTCGTCCTCGGACTCCATCCGCGGGTCGTCGGCCATCTCGGCGTGCAGGCCCGCGGTGCGCAACGCGTCCACCAGCAAGCTGGCGTCCCGTTTGGCGGTGTCGAGATCGGGGAACGTCACGGGGATGACGTAGGTGTTCATGCCGTCCATGCTGCCCGCGGTCACCGCGACGGCAACCGGTCGGGCCGTCGTCGGGCTGACCGACGCGCGGCTGCGATGGGGGTGTCCCGGCTCGCTTGCGAGCGGCCGCGGCCGCTCGTCGAGGCCGGGCGTCAGGGCCGGATCCGCGACATTCGGTCAGTCACCGGTAGAAATGTGGTACGTTCTTGCCCGTTCACAGGGCAAAGGACGCGGGACGCCAAGTCCTTGCAACGTTCAGGTCTGTACGGACTGATCGTGCCTGTCCCTGCGGACGAGAGAGCAGCCACCGGCCGGTGCGCCGCCGACAACGGACATGGAGGCACTGACCGCCTCCCGTCGGTGCAAGCGCTCCGCCCGGCAAGGGCCGTGTCCCCGGCTGCCCGCGCCGCCGAGCGGCGCGTGGCGGGAGCGCTCCCGCCTGCGCTGCTGAGCCGCGGCCGATGTGGAGCGCCCGGACGCTCGTCGCGTCCCCCGCCGAGCGGAACGGACCGACGAGAGGGTGGAGCACGTGGCGGGCCAGGAACTGGCGCAGCTGGGTATCGGAGTCGTGGTTGTCCTGCTGGTGGGCTTTTACGGGGGGACGTTCCTCATGTCCACCCGCATCGGCAAGAAGGACGAGGACGCCGACGCGTACATGACGGCCGGCAACAAGGTCGGCTTCGGCATCTCGGCGGCCAGCATGACCGCCACCTGGATCTGGGCCTCGTCGATGTACGCCTCGGCCACCTCGGGCTACACGTACGGCATCTCCGGGCCGATCCACTACGGGCTCTGGGGCGCCCTGATGATCCTGTTCATCTACCCCTTCGGCCGGCGCATCCGGAAGGTGGCGCCCAAGGCGCACACCCTCGCCGAGGTCATGCACGCCCGGCACGGCCGCTCGAGCCAGCTGATGCTCGCGGGCTCGAACGTCGTCGGCAGCGTCATCTCGCTGATGTCCAACTTCATCGCCGGCGGTGCGCTCATCGCGCTGCTGTCCCCGCTGACGTTCATCCAGGGCGTCGTCATCGTGGCCGGCGGGGTCCTGCTCTACACCCTGTGGTCTGGGTTCCGCGCCTCGGTTCTGACGGACTTCGCCCAGGTCATGGCGATGCTCGGCGCCGTCGCCGTCCTCGTCCCCGCCATCTTCTTCGCGGCCGGCTTCCCGGCCGCGTTCACCAGCGGTGCCGGGAACCTGACTGAACAACAGGGCTCGTTCTTCTCCTCGGACGCCTTCCTCAACCAGGGCGCGCCCTACATCGCCGCCGTGCTGGCCTACGCGATCGGGAACCAGACCATCGCCCAGCGCCTGTTCGCCGTGCGGGAGGACCTCATCAAGCCGACGTTCATCACCGCCACGATCGGTTACGGCGCGATGGTGATCGGCGTCGGGATGCTCGGGGTCCTGGCCCTGTACCTGGGCATGGAGCCCATGGGCGACGACCCGAACAACCTCGTGCCGCAGATGGCCGCCTCGTTCCTGCCGCCCATCCTGCTCGCGGTGTTCTTCGTGATGATCATCGGGGCGCTGTCCTCCACCGCGGACTCGGACCTCGCGGCGCTGTCCTCGATCGTGATGGCCGATGTCTACGGCCAGAACGTGGCCGGCAAGGACAAGGCCAACCCCCGGACGATGCTGCTCGTCGGGCGGGTGACGATGATCGTCGCCACCGCAGTGGCGGTCGCGTTCGCCAGCCTGCAGCTGAACATCCTCGACCTGCTCGTCTTCGTCGGGGCCCTCTGGGGCGCCCTCGTCTTCCCGGTCATCGCCAGCTTCTACTGGGACAAGGTCACCAACAAGGCGTTCACCGTCGCTGTGATCGCCGCGCTGGTCGCCTTCCTGCCCGTGCGGTTCGGCCTGGTGCCGCTCGGCGGCGGCGTCGGCATCGTCGTCGACGTGCTCGCCGTCATCGGCATCGGCGTCGTGCTGGGCCTGATGGCCTTCGGGTTCTTCGGCCTGAGGGTCGCCAAGATCGTCGGCGCGGTCGCCATCGTGCTCGCGGCGCCGTTCGCCGTCGGAGCCCTACACGAGTACGCGACGCTCAGCGCCTCGCTGCTCGCCTACGCCGTGAGCACCCTCGTCTGCTACTTCATGTCGTTCCGGGCCAAGGAGTCCTTCGACTTCGCGCTCATCGAGCAGCGCACCGGCGACTTCGACCAGGACGACGTGGCCGGGGACGTCCCGGCCGTCACCATGACCCGCACCAACTGACACCAGGAGGATCGGATGGAAACCATGCTCAGCGCTTACGTGCTCATGTGGCCGGCGGCGGTGTTCGTCATCATGACCGTCATCGCCCGCGGCTTCGCCAAGGACGTGCGCGAGGCGCGCGAGGAGGGGCGCGACGTCATCTGAGTCGTGGCGTCCGGGGGCGCCCCGGGGGTGGTGGTGCTGGGCGATCAGACCGGCGGGGTGGGCTCGCCCAGCAGTACCATCCCAGCGGGAACTGGCCGTCCGGTCGAGTGTGACGAAGTTGTGGTGTCGAGGCACCAATTGACGGCAACTTCGTCGCACTCGCCGAGGTGGGGCGGTGCGCTCGCCGAGATGGGGCACTCTCGGCCGACATGGGCCGGCACATGTCGACGTTGTGCCCTGCGACGCGGGCGCGCTACCTGATACCGACGTAGAAACGCGACTGGTCGCTGCGGTGCAGCGCGTAGTACCACTCGAACCGATTGCCGTCCTTGTCCCACACCACCGACTCGATCCCTAGCAGCGGCGTGCCCGGCTCCACCTCGAGCAGGTTGGCCTCCTCGGCGGAGGGGATGACGGCCTCGAGCCACCGGTCCGCGCCGGCGGCCTCGATGCCGTAACGCCGTCGGAGGGTCTCGTACAGCGAGCGGTTCTCGAGCTTCGCCCGGTCCAGGCCGGGCACGTACTGCTCGGGCAGCGCCGTCCGGACGAGGAGCCAGGGGACGCCGTCCACGACGCGCAGGCGGCGCAGGCGCACCACCCGCTCGTCCTCGCCGAGGTTGAGCGCCATCGCCTCCTCGGGGCTCGCCGGCCCGGCCCCCTGGTCGAGGACGGTTGTCATGACACGCCTGCCGCTCGCCAGCAGGTCGGCGGCGGACCCCGTCACGGAGCCGACGAAGCGCACGTCCGTGCGATCCGGTGACACGAAGGCGCCCTTGCCCTTGATCTTGTAGATCAGGCGCTCCTGGACGAGCTCGGCGAGCGCCTCGCGGACAACGGTCCGTGACACGCCGTAGATCTCGCTCAGCTCTGCCTCGGAGGGCAGCGCCTGGTCGGCGACGTACTGACCGCTTGTGATGCGGTCGCGCAGGGAATGCATGAGCTGCATCCACAACGGATCGCTGGACGCGCGGTCGAGCGTGTTCCCACGCGTGGCGAGCTGTGGCACGCGGGTCCCCCTGACCTGTTCGCTGCTCGGAGTTTGGACGGCTTGTCATGATACCTCCCGCCTCGCCGGCCCGTGACCGCCATGCAATCTCGCCGAGCGGGCGCTGTTGACAGGACCGAAGTCCCGCCCGTAGGTTCGCCTGTCATTACAGGTCGGTACGTACCGACCGGTCCTGCATGACTCCTACCGGAGCCCCTGGGACCACCCGAGGACGACTCGCCACGGACCGCCGGACCACAACGGCGCGCCGGCGGGAGGTGGCCGACCGTCCTCAGCTGCACCCCCATATCCAGACCGCGCCAGCCGGCGCGTGTCGGCCCTGCCCCGACCAGACCGCACAGCCGCGGTCGCCTGGAGGAACAGTGAAGAAGAACGTGAAACGGCGGCTGCTCGCCGCCACGGCCGTCATCGCGATGGCTGCCCTCAGCGCCTGCAGCTCGGCCGAGGGTGAGACCGCGACGGGCGGGAGCGGCGAGTCCGACGCGCCCTTCATCGCCCTGAGCAACGGCTTCATCGGCAACAGCTGGCGCCAGACGCTCGTGCGCTCCTTCGAGGAGACCGCCGAGCAGCTCAAGACCGACGGCGTCATCAGCGGCTACCAGGCGGTCAACGCCCCCGGTGAGAACGACGCCACCGAGCAGATCAGCCAGATCCGCAGCCTCATCCTGCAGGACCCCGACGCCCTGCTCATCGTGCCGGCCTCGCCCACCGCGCTGGTGCCGGTCATCGAGGAGGCCTGCGCCGCGGACATCACCGTCGTCGTGCTGGACTCCGAGATCGACGCCCCGTGTGCACATGTCGTCCGCAACTCCTACGACGACTGGGGCCGGGAGTCCACCATTCACGCCCTGGAGGCCATCGGCGGCAAGGGCAACATCATCAACAACCGCGGCGTCGTCGGCTCCCAGCCCGAGCAGCTCTTCTACGCCACGCAGCAGGAGATCTTCGCCGAGTACCCCGACGTCAACGTCGTCAGCGAGGTCAACGGCTTCTGCGACTCCGGCACCACCCAGCAGGAGCTCGTCGCGATCCTGGCCTCCATGCCCGAGATCGCCGCCGTCCCCGGGTGCGCCAGCGGCATGGGCGTCGCCCAGGCCTTCCAGTCCGCCGGCCGCGACGTGCCCGTCGTCGTCTTCGACACCAGCGGCGCGAACCTGCAGTACTGGAAGGACTCGGGCATCGACAACGGCTCCTACGCCACGATCACCGACCCGGGCCAGTCGGTCGCCGCGCTCTACGTGGCCCTGGAGCTGCTCGACGGCAAGGAGGTCCCCGAGGAGCTGATCCTCCCGCTCGTCTACATCCCGATGGAGGACCGCGACGCCTGGCTCGCCACGCTCGGCCCGGACGACTACGCCGCCTACCCCTGGACCCGTGAGCTGATCCAGGAGCAGATCGAGGCCGTCCAGAACGGCACCGAGGCCCCGCGCCCGCCGACACCGGCCGCCTGAGCGCGGCCCATCGCACCCATCGACGAGGAGAGGAGTGAGTGGTGACGCACACCCTGGCCGAGCAACAGGCCGCACCGGCGCATGACGCGAGCATGCTCATCGAGGCGCGCGGCGTGACGAAGTCCTACGGGCGCACGCGGGCGCTGGCCGGGGTGGACCTCACCCTCGCCCGCGGCGAGATCCTCGGGCTGGTCGGCCACAACGGCGCCGGCAAGAGCACGCTCGTGCGGGCCATCGCCGGGCTGGAAGGCATCGACGGCGGCGCGTTGCGCGTGGCCGGCACCGACCGGTCGCGGGGGTACACCCTGGCGGCGGCCGAGGCCCTGGGGGTGCGCCTGGCCTACCAGGAGCTCTCCCTCGCCCCGGACCTCACGGTGGCCGAGAACGCCTACCTCTCCTACCGCGGTGCGCTGCCGCGCCTGACCTGGCAGCGCACCGCGGGACGGCGGATCGCCCGGGCGCTGGACGAGATCTTCCCCGGGCACGGCATCTCGGTCCACGCCCGCGTGGGCGAGCTGCCGATGCCCAAGCGTCAGATGGTCGAGATCGCCCGCGCCACGCTCGCCGACGACGTGTCCCTGCTCATCCTCGACGAGCCGACCGAGTCCCTCGGCCCGGACGCCGCGGCGAGCATGTACGCCCACGTGCACCGGATGACCGCCGCGGGCGCCTCGGTGCTGCTCATCTCCCACCGCATGGGCGAGGTGCTCGCGCACTGCGACCGGGTGGCGGTGCTCCAGGACGGGCGCGTCACCGCCGTGCGGCCGGCCCGCGAGGTGGACGAGCACACGGTGCTGCGCCTCATGGGCGGGGAGGTCCACGCCGCCGCCGAGCAGCGGGCGCCCGCGCCGGCCGCCGCGGCCCGCGCCGGGGAACCGGTGGTGCGCTTCCCCGTCGGGCGCCGCGGCGCGGGGACCCTCGAGGTCCTTCCCGGGGAGATCGTCGGCCTGGCCGGCCTCGCCGGCCAGGGCCAGCAGGAGCTCCTCGAGCGGCTGTGGCGCCCCGGCCTGCGAGCCCTGTCCCGAGCCGGGGCGTCCGTGCCCCGCAGCAAGGCCTTCGTGCCCGGGGACCGGCAGACCTCCGGGATCCTGCCGCTGTGGACCGTCGCGCAGAACATCGCGGTCGGCACCATGCGCCGCCTCGCGCGCGCCGGCGTCATCCCGCGCGCCGGTGAGCAGGACGCCGTCGCCACCTGGGTCGAGCGCCTCGCCGTCAAGGGCGGCGCCGCCGCGCCCATCCTCAGCCTCTCCGGCGGCAACCAGCAGAAGGTGCTGGTGGCGCGCGCCTTCGCGTCCGACGCCCGGCTGATCCTGCTCGACGACCCCTTCCGCGGGGTCGACGTGCAGACCAAGAACGAGATCTACGCGCGCATGCGGGCCGAGGCCGAGCGCGGCCGGTCGATCGTCTGGTACTCGACCGAGAACTCCGAGATGGCCCACTGCGACCGCGCCTACGTCTTCCGGGCCGGCGAGATCGTCGCCGAGCTCCGCAGGCCCGACATCACCGAGGAACGCATCGTCGCCGAGTCCTTCGCGGCGATCGAGGACGGGGAGGAAGTCCATGTCTAGCGCCGCGCCCGCCGCGCCGCGGCTGCCCGAGCTGCGCGACGCCCTGAGCGTCCGGCGCCGCCGCCTGGCCCCGCCGACCCTCGCCCTGGTCACGCTCGTCGCGATGGTCGCCGTCGGCGCCAACCTGCAGCCCGCCATCCTGACCGTGCACGGGATGACGATGATGCTGATGTCCGCCGTCCCGCTGGTCATCGCCGCCCTCGCGCAGATGATCATCATGGCGGTGGGGGACATCGACCTCGGCGTCGGCGCCCTCGTCGGGCTGGTGACGGTCATCGCCGCCACCTGGCTCGCCACCGCCCCGGCGCTCGGCGCGCTCGCCCTGGTCGGGATCGTGGTCCTCTACGCCCTCATGGCGGTCGCCGTCCAGCTGCGCAACGTCCCCTCGATCATCACCACGCTCGGCATGAGCTTCGTCTGGCTCGGCCTGGGGCTGATGATCCTGCCGACCCCGGGCGGGGCGGTGGCGCCCTGGCAGAGTGCGCTGGCCTCCTGGCGGCCCGAGGGCGTGCCGGCGCCGCTGGTGATCATCGCCGTCGCAACCGCCGTGGTCGCCCTGGTCGCCCACGGCAGCCGCTTCGGGGTCCGGCTGCGGGCGCTGGGCTCCGACGCGCGGACCCTCACCCGGTCGGGTCGCTCGACCCTGGCCACCCGCGTGGGCGCCTACGTCCTCGCCGCCGTCCTGCTGATCGTCGCGGGCCTGATGCTGGCGGGCCAGACCCGCACCGGCGACATCAACTCCGCGAACAACTACGCGCTGATCACCATCGCGGCCGTCATCCTCGGCGGCGGCACCTTCGCGGGCGGGCAGGCGGTGCCCGTCGGCACGGCCTTCGGGGGCATGACGCTGGGCCTGATCGGCGTGCTGCTGAGCCTGATGAGCCTGTCCTCCAACCTCCAGTCCGCGGCCCAGGGCCTCATCGTCCTCGCGGTGCTCGCGGGCCGCGTCCTCACGGAACGGCTGACCCGATGACGACCACCACCACCCGGCCCACCCGCCGCTCCCTCGCTACCCCCGCCCAGCCCCGCACCGCACCGCCGTGGATCTGGTCCGTGCTCGGCGCCGTCGCGGTGTGGCTGACCATCGTCGCGATCGGCGGCGGCTCGGGGTGGAACGCCCTCTCCCAGGTGCTCACCCTGGCCCCGTTCCTGGTGCTGGTCGGCATCGGGCAGATGCTCGTCATCACGCTCGGGCCGGGCAACATCGACGTGTCCGTCGGCGCCGTCGTCAGCCTCGCCTCCTACGTCTCGGTGATCGCCGCGGCCGCGACCGGCAGCGCCGTCCTCGGCCTGCTCGTCGGCGCCGCGGCGGGCGGGGCCGTGGGCGCGGCCAGCAGCCTCAGCATCATCGCGCTGCGCGTGCCGCCCATCATCGCCACGCTGGCCACCAGCCTGATCGCCGCGTCGGTCACCTCCGTCCTCGCGGACGGCATGGCCGCCCACCCCGACGCCGGCCTCCGGGCATTCGTCAACCACCGCGTCGCCGGCGTCCCGCTGCTCGCGATCGCCGTCGCCCTGCTCACCGTCGCCGTCGCCTGGGCGCTGCGGCGCACCGTCTACGGCCGCTCGGTGCTCGCCACCGGGCAGAACGCCACCGCCGCCGGCAAGGCCGGCATCCCGGTGGGCACCACCCGGGCCGCCACCTACGTGCTCAGCGGCGTGACCGCCGGGCTGGCCGGGTCCCTGCTCGCGGCCTTCATCTCGCCCGCGCAGAACCTCGGCAGCTCCTACCTGCTCGACTCCGTTGCCGTCGTCGTCATCGGCGGCACCCTCATCGCCGGCGGCCGCGCCGTCCCGGCGGGGCTGTGGGGCGGGGCGCTGTTCTTCAGCCTGCTCTCGGGGCTGCTGAACCTCGTCGGCTGGAGCGTCGGCGCCCAGAACATCCTCAAGGGCGTGCTCGTCGTCCTCGTCGTCGTCATCTCCGCCGGGCCGCTGCTCCGGCGCCGGCGCAGCACGCCCACGACGATCGCCCCCACCACCCAGACCCCCTCCGGCGCGGACCCGCGCCCGGAGACCACCCCGACAGAAGGAGAGCCTCGTGGCTGACCTCGACGACCTGCGCGACGGAACGAACTTCGGCGGCGCCATCCCCGCTGCCACCGCGGCGCCGGCCCTGCCGGGCACGAAGGGCATGGCGGGCCACGACTGGGGGATCCGCTCCCGCATGGCGCGCATCTTCCAGCCCACCGACGGCCGCACCGTCATGCTCGCCTTCGACCACGGCTACTTCCAGGGTCCGACCTCCGGGCTCGAGCGCCTGGACCTCAACATCGTCCCGCTCGTGCCGCAGGCCGACGCGATCATGCTCACCCGCGGGGCGCTGCGCTCCACCATCCCCGCCGACTCCCGCGCCGGGGTGGTGCTGCGCGCCAGCGGTGGCCCGTCGATCCTCAAGGACCTTTCCGACGAGGAGGTCGCCCTTGGCATCGACGACGCGGTCCGGCTCGACGCCGCGGCGATGGCGGTCCAGGTGTTCGTCGGCGGGGAGCACGAGACGAAGTCGGTGCGCAACCTGACCACCCTCGTCGACGCCGGCCAGGCCGCCGGGATCCCGGTGCTCGCTGTGACGGCGGTGGGCCGCGAGCTGGTGCGCGACGCGCGCTACTTCCGCCTCGCCACCCGCATCCCCGCCGAGCTCGGCGCCCACTTCGTCAAGACGTACTACGTCGAGGAGGGCTTCGAGACCGTCACCGCCGCCTGCCCCGTTCCGATCATCATCGCGGGCGGCAAGAAGATCCCCGAGCGCGACGCCCTCGAGCTGGCCTACCGGGCGATCCAGGGCGGCGCCGCCGGCGTGGACATGGGCCGCAACATCTTCCAGTCCGCGCACCCGGCCGCGATGCTCGCCGCCGTCCGCGCCGTCGTCCACGACGACCTGCCCACGGCGGAGGCCTTCGCGCTCTACGAGGACCTCGCCAACACCCCCGTGCTCGCGTAGCACGCCGCAACAGGCCGCAACAGAAGGAGAGATCGACCCATGGCGAGGCTGGACACCCAGCGCGAGCAGCTGTCCGACCACTACGACCTCGCGGTCGTCGGTGCCGGCATCAACGGGCTGGCGATCGCCCGAGAGGCGGCGATGCGCGGGCTGAGCGTCCTGCTCGTCGAGCGCGACGACCTCGGCGCCCGCACCTCGAGCATCTCCACCCGGCTGATCCACGGCGGGCTGAAGTACCTCGAGCGGCTGGACGTCCGCCTCGTCATGGAGTCGATCCGGGAGCGCAAGGTGCTCCTGCGGCAGGCGCCGCACCTGGTGCACGAGTACCCCATGCTCATCCCCTTCTACCGCGGCAACAGCCGGCCGGGCTGGCTGATCGCCTGCGGCGTCCTGCTCCACGACCTCCTGGCCGTGGGCAAGCCGCTGGCGCTCAACCGCCCGGTCGGCCGCCGGGCCATCGCCCGGCGGTGGCCCGGGCTCAACCGCCGGGGCATCGCCTGGGGCGTCGTCTTCGCCGACGCCAACGTGCCGTGGACCGAACGGCTCTGCGTCGAGCTGGCCGTCTCCGCCAGCGACCACGGCGCCCACGTGCTCACCCACAGCGAGGTCGTGGACGTGACCGTCGGCCGCGCCGGCGTCTCCGGCGTCACGATCCGCAACACCGAGACCGGAGCCGTGCGCACCGCGCGGGCCGACGTGGTGGTCAACGCCGCTGGCCCCTGGGTCGACGCCGTGCTGCGCGGCACCGACGTCGGCAAGCGGTTCGTCGGGCCCACCAAGGGCTCGCACGTCGTGGTGGACCCCTTCCCCGGGGCGCCGGCCACCTGCGTCTTCTTCGAGGCCCGGGCGGACAAGCGGCCGATGTTCGTCCTGCCCTGGCAGGGGCGGTACATGATCGGCACGACCGACCTGCCCTACGACGGCAGCATCGAGGAGATCGTCGCCTCCGACGAGGAGGTCGAGTACCTCATCGACGAGGCGAACGCCCTGATCCCCGGTGCGGGCCTCACCGCCGACGACGTGCTGTGGAGCTACTCCGGCGTGCGCCCCCTGCCGTACGTCGCCGACCTGGAGGACCCCTCGAAGGTCACCCGCGACCACCAGATCGTCGGCCACGACGGCGCCTACCGGGGCCTGTTCTCCGTCATCGGCGGCAAGCTCACCACCCACCGCGCCCTGGGGGAGCAGGCGGTGGACAAGGTCGTGACCTTCCTGGGCCGCGGCGCAGCGACCTCCCCGACGGCGTCCGCCCCGCTGCCCGGGGCGGTCCGGGCCGGCCGCTCGGCCGGCGAGGAGTTCGCCCGGGTGTTCCTGGCCCGCTCACCGCTGGACAGCGCCACGGCCCGCCGGCTGGTCTCGGTGTACGGCACGCGCGCCGCGCTCGTCGAGCGGCTGATCCTCGCCACCCCCGAGCTCGGCGCGGTCATCGACCCCGAGAGCGGCGCCGTGGCGGCCGAGGTGGTCTTCGCCGTCGAGCAGGAGGGCGCCCGCACGCTCGAGGACGTCCTGCTCCGCCGGATCCTCGTCGGCCTGAACGCCGACGTCGGTCTCGCCGCGGCGCCGGCGGCCGCCGAGGTGGCCCGGGTGCACCTCGGCTGGACGGAGGCGCGGGTCGCCGAGGAGCTGCGGGACTACGTCCGGGCCACGAGACGCTTCCGCCCCCGCGCCGCGGCCCCGGAACACTACGAAGACCTCACGACCGACGCAGGAGTTGCTCGATGATCTGCCACATCGGTGTCGATGTCGGACTGACCGCCGCCAAGGCCGCCGCCTTCGACGACGACGGCCGAGAGCTGTGGACCGTCCGGGCGTCCAACCCGCGCATCGCGGTGTCGGCCGACCGCCAGGAGGTCGACATGGACGACCTGTGGCGCGTGGTGGCCGGCGTGCTGCGCGACCTGACCGCCCACCTGGCCACGTCGGGGCACACCCCCGTCAGCCTCGCCGTCACCGGGCACGGCAACGGCCTGTACCCGGTCGACGAGGACCTGCGGCCCGTGCGCCCCGCGATCGCCTCCACGGACTCCCGGGCCCAGGACCTCGCGGCCGAGGCGCTGGCCGGGCCGGGCGAGGCGCTGCGCGACGTCACGGGCTCCATGCCCTGGGCCGCGCAGCCCGCCGTGCTCCTGCGCTGGCTCCACGACCACGAGCCGGAGTCGCTCGCGCGGATCCGCTGGGCTCTGTCCTGCAAGGACTGGCTGACCACCCGGCTGATCGGGGAGCCGAGCGCCGACTACTCCGACGCCTCCGCCATGGGCCTGCTGCGGCTGTCCACCCGCGCCTACGCGCCCGAGGCCCTCGAGGCCGTGGGCCTGCCCGGGGACCTGATCCGGCTGTTCCCGCCCGTGCGCGCCTCCGACGCCGTCGCCGGCACGGTGACGCCCGAGGCCGCGGCATCGACCGGGCTCCCGGTCGGGCTGCCGGTCGCGGCCGGCTGCATGGACTGTGTGGCCAGCCCCCTCGGCGCGGGCGCCTCCGGCCCCGGCGACGTCACGGTCATCGTCGGCACGTGGGCGATCAACGCGGTCGTCGTCCCCTCCACGGCGGTCCCCCCGCGCGTGACCCTCAACGCGCTGCTGCCCGAACCCGGCACGATGCTGGCGATGGAGGTCGCGCCCACCTCCTCGGCCAGCCTGGAGTGGCTCTCGGCGGCCGTCACCCGGCCGTCCGGGCCCACCGCGGAGCCGCGCGAGCTGCTCGAGGCCGCGGCCGACGCCCCGGCCGGCAGCGAGGGCCTGTACTTCCTGCCCTTCGTGCACGGCGCCCCGGCGATCCAGGGCGCCTCGGGCACCCTCGTCGGCGCCAGTGCCCGGCACGGGCACGCCCACGTCGCCCGCGCCGTCGCCGAGGGGGTCGCCCAGTACCACCGCGTGCAGGTCGAGGCGCTGCGCGAGAGTGGCGCGGCGATGAGCGGCGAGCCTTGGACGCTCGCCGGCGGCGGGGCGCGCAACCCCGTCTGGGCGCAGATCTTCGCCGACGTCCTCGGCCATCCGGTCCGGCGCCAGCTGGGCACCGAGCTGGGCGCCCGCGGTGCCGCGTTCCTCGCCCGGGCGGCCCTGGACCCGGCTGCGGAGCCCTGGCGGCTGGAGCAGGACCCGAGCCTCGTGGTGCACCCGGGCGCCAACCAGGCGCTGTACGCCCGCCAGGCCCTCGTCTTCGACGCGCTGCTCGACTCGCTCCGGCCGGCGTGGACGGCGCTGCACCAGGAGGCGCGCAGTGCCTGAGCTGATCACCGCCGGCGTGCGCGACCGGTGGGACGACGCGGTGCCCACCGGGGACGCCCTCGACCAGTGCGTGTACGTCTCCCGCCTGCTGGGCTCCGACCCCGCCGTCGTCCTCCACGGCGGGGGCAACACCTCGGTCAAGACCCTGGACCGGGACGTCACCGGCGAACCGATCGAGCTCGTGCACGTCAAGGCCTCGGGCCACGACCTCGGCCGGATCACCCGGGCCGGGTTCGCCCCGCTGCGGCTGGACCGGCTGCGCCGGCTCGCGGCGCTTCCCGCGCTCGACGACACCACCATGGTCAACGAGTTCCGGTGCGCGAGCATCGACGCCGCCGCGCCCACGGCGTCCATCGAGGCGCTCCTGCACGCCCTCCTGCCGTTCCGGTTCGTCCTGCACAGCCACGCCGACGCCGTGGTCACGCTCACCGACACCGAGCTTCCCGACGCCGACCTGCTCGAGGTGTTCGGGCATGACGCGCTGGTGCTGCCCTACTGCCGCCCCGGCTTCGACCTGGCCCGCCGGGTCGCCCAGGAGCTGGCCGCCCGGGACGGGGCGCCGCCGTCAGCGGTGGTGCTGCGCAACCACGGCCTGTTCACCTTCGCCGACGAGGCCAAGGACGCCTACCAGCGCCACATCCGCCTCATCAACGCGGCCGAGGAGCGCATCGCCCGGTCCCGGGGTGGGGCGGCGCACGCCCCGCGCCCCGGCACGCCGGCCGTCGCCGCACCCGCCGTGGCCGGCGTGGGCGACGACCACGGGGAGGCGCTGGCCGCGCTACGAGCGGAGATCGGCCGGGCCGCGGGCTTCCCCGTCCTGGTCCGCGCCGAGAAGGACCCCGAGGTCGACGCCTTCCTGGCCCTGGACAACCTCGCCACCGTCACCCGCAACGGCACGGCCACGCTCGAGCACGTCATCCGCACCAAGCCCTGGCCCCTCATCGGCCGGGACGTGGCGGCCTTCGTGCGGGAGTATCGGGCCCGGTTCGAGCGCTTCGCCCCGAGCTACCCGGAGGGGCTCACCGCCCTGGACCCGGCGCCGCGGGTGGTCCTCGACGCGGAGCTGGGGCTGGTGACCGTCGGGCGGACCCCGGGCGAGCTCGGGGCGGTGCGCGACATCTACCGGCACACGATGCGCATCATCCGCGACGCCGAGGCGCTCGGCGGCTACCGCTCCGTCGGCGACGCCGACCTCTTCGACATCGAGTACTGGGAGCTGGAGCAGGCGAAGCTGCGGCGGAGCGGGGAGCGCCCACCGCTGGAGGGCCAGGTCGCCGTCGTGACCGCGGCCCAGGGCGAAGACGCCGAGCCGGTGCGCGCCGCGCTGGCGGACGCGGGGGCGCAGGTGGTGACCGGTGGCCACCAGGCACAGGCGATCAGCGAGGCGGTGGCCAGCTGGGGCGGCGTGGACCTGCTGTGTCACGTCGGTGTCGCGCCCGCCGCGGCCTATCGCCGGCACCGGGTACTCCGGCACGGGTGGGCCGGCGGCGTTGAGATCGTCCTCAGCGCAGACCCCGACGGCTGCACCGTGGTCGGCCCGCGGGGCCGGGTGCGCGCGGCGCTGGCTGATGTGGAGTCCCTCCGGGCGGCGCTGCTGCTCGTGGCCCGATCCGCCTGGAGCGAATCCGCAGGGCCGACGCGTAGGTAGACCACTCGGGCTCTCGGCCTCTCCGAGGCGCGGGGGAGGCCACCGACCACCGGTCGGTGGCCTCCCGTCCAGGACGGACCGCTACTTCGTGGCCTGCCCCGGCGGCGTGCCGCCGTGCCCGGGCACCGTGCCGCCGTGGCCGGGCGGGAGACCCGCGCTGTCGTCGTCCGCGGCAGCGGGCACGCCGATCCGGTCCAGGAGCGTGTTCGCGACCTGCTGGAAGTACTCGGCGCCCCACTCGGTGAGGTACCCGGCGTCGATCTGCGCCGCGTCGAACTCGGCGACCAGCGCGAGGTAGTTCTCCCGGGTGCCGTACGCGGCCGCGAACTCCTCGGCGGAGACGAGGTCGACCGAGCCGTACACCGCGCCGGGCGCGGCGCCGCCGCGGTACTGACCCAGCGGGTGCTCGATGAGGCCGTAGCGCACCCCGCCGGTGACGTTGCCGGTCGCGTCCCGGGTCAGCGCGCCGCCGGCCTGGTCGAACCACTGCGACGGCGCGGCCTCCTTGCCGGTCCTGGCCCAGTCCACCAGAGCCTCGGTGGCCGCGATGACCGTCGGCTCGAGCGGGTAGGGGTTGAGCGCGGCGCGGAACGCCGGGTCGTGCACCTGGGTGTTCGGCAGGCGGCCCGCCTTGTAGATCTCCTCGTCGGCCGGGATCACCGGCGAGAGCAGGTCGGTGTGCGGGGTGCCCGGCACCTGCCAGTGGCGGCGGTTCTCCGGCAGCGCCTTCTCGGCGAGCGTGGCCGCACCGAAGAGCCCGGCGTCGCCCTCGGACGTCACGGTGATGAACGGGACGTCGAGCGCGGGCTCCGAGCCGGGCACCGTCACCAGCCCGCCGGTCTCACCCTGCCGCAGCGGCCGCTCGAGGACCGCGCCGACGGTGTCGAGGTAGCCGTCGAAGACCGGCCCACGGTTGGCGTCGGTCGCCCGCTCGTGGAAGCTCGTTGCGTAGGTGTTGAGGTAGATCCCGGACTGGGACTGGCCCATGAGCAGCACGGTCTTGGCCTTCTGCCCGCCGAGGACCGCCCGCCCGTCCTTGCTGTCCAGCAGCGTGCCGACCTGGGTGAGGATGTCCCAGACCAGGCCCTCCTCGGCGCCGGGCACCACCATGAACGGGTCGAACGCCTTGGGGTTCGCGGGATCGGCGATGATCGGCTCGCGCTCGACGTCCGCGACGTCCCACGTCAGGTCGGCGTAGCGGGCGGCGTCGAAGTTCTGCAGGGCGTCGACCTGGATCGGCTTGGAGGTGACGCCGATGACGGTGTGCCCCTCATCCATCGCCCAGTCCCACATCCGGCGCCAGTGGTCCTCGCCGGGGAAGCCGTTGGAGGCGTTGAGGATGTCGACGAGGACGACGCCGGAGGAGTCCGCCTTCTTCGCCGGCCTGCGCACGAGGATGTTGTTGACGTAGGGGACCGCCTCGGTGACCACCTGCAGCTCGCCGCCGGCGTTGTCATAGACGTTGGCGGTCCCCGAGAGGAAGTACTCCTCTTCGACGTAGCCGTGGTCGGCGACGTCGAACGGCACCCGGGCGTGCTCCATGGTCGACCACATGTGGCTGTCGGCCGTCTCGGCGATCGGTCCCGCGACCTCCGGGACGGCCGTGAGGGACACGGTGATCGGGTCGGGCGTCGGGTGCGGCGGCTTCGCCGTCGCCGGCGCGGCGGCCAGCGTCAGGCCGAGCGCGCCGACGCAGGCGGCGGCGAGCGCGGCTCTCGCCCGCCGGTGTTGCAGCAGATGAGTCATCGGTTCCCCCAAAGGACGACGGTGTCGGGGCCGCGCACGACGACGTGCGTGGCCGGCGGGACGGACGGCCCCGGAAGGTGCCCCTCCGAGAACCCCGTCCTGCCGGGACGATCATGGTCCGGAAGTGACCGGTCCCGGCCGGGTTGCCGTATGTTGCCGTGCTCGTCCTGCGGTGCGGGTGTATGCATACGACGGCGGCCCTCGCCGGCTCGGCTCCCTCATCGACGAGGGACCGCTCCAGGAAGGGGTGCGTCATGACCGTCTACACCTTGGGCCTGTGGCGGGTGAAGGCCGGCCGCGAGGACGACTTCGTGGCCGCCTGGCAGGAGCTGGCGCACAGCACCCAGCGGGACTTCCCGGGCTCCAGCGCGGTGCTGCTGCGCGACCGGGACACCCCCAACCTGTTCATCAGCTCCGGCCCGTGGGAGTCGATGGGGCAGGTCGACGCCTGGCGCGACTCGGAGACCTTCCGCGCCGGCACCGAGAAGATGCGCGACCTGCTCGAGAGCTTCGAGGCCCACACCCTCGACCGCGCCGCCGTGGCGGGCGACGCGCTCGGGCACAGCATCTGAGCGCGCTCAGCCGCCCGGCGCCGCCCGCCGGAGCAGCGCCTCCACGCCGTCGAGCAGGATGGTCAGCCCCAGCCCGGCGTCGTCGACGTCGTTCGGGCCGTCGTTGCTGAAGGCGCCGGCGTCGAGCGCGGCGGTGATGGCGGGATGGTCCTGCGGGTTGGTGACGGCGCGCAGCATGGCGTTGAAGTCGAGCAGGGCCGGGTGGTCGGAGTCGGCGCCGGCGTCCGCGGCCCGCATGGCGACGAGCATCTGGCCCTCGGTGAGCAGGTGCAGGCTGAGCCGCCCGACGATCGCCGTCTTGAGCCCCTCGGACACCCTGACGTCCTCCAGGGCGCGCAGGCCCCGCTCGATCCACCCCACCCGGTTGGGCCCCACCGCCGCCACTCCGACGAGCTGGCCCATCCAGGGGTGCTCGACGAACAGCGCGAGCTGGTCGCGGCACCACGTCTCCAGCCGGACGCGCCACGGCAGCGCCGGGTCCTCCGGCTCCTCGGGCAATGGCGCGATGGCGTCGAGCATGAGCGCGAGCAGCGCCTCCTTGGAGGCGACGTACCGGTACAGCGCCATGGTGGTGACGCCGAGCGCCTTCGCCACCCGCGCCATGGAGACGGCCGCCAGGCCCTCGCCGTCGGCGATGTCGATCGCCGCGCGCGTGATCGCCTCGACGCTGAGCCCCGGGCGCGGCCCCCGCCGGGGCCGCCCCGCGGGCTGCCACAGCTCCGCCGTGCCGGGCGGGAGCGTCACCTCGCCGGCGTCCGCCGGCGGTCCCTGGGATTCCGTCACCGGGCCAGTCTATCTGTTTATGGGGTAGACAAAAGCGTGTACGACATACACACTTACGTCTATGGCATACACAGAAGCCCGGTCGCAGCCGCCCCAGGCCGCCGCCGACACCGACCTCGCCGTCGAGATCCGGGGCCTCGAGGTGGCCTACGGCGCCACCCGGGTCCTCCGCGGCCTCGACCTGACCGTCCCGCGCGGCCAGCTCTTCGCCCTCCTCGGCCCCAACGGCGCCGGCAAGACGACGACCATCAAGGTGCTCTCCACCCTCGTGCGGCCCACCGCCGGCACCGCCCGGGTGGCCGGGCACGACGTCGTCACGGCCGCCCGGGCCGTGCGCGAGCGCATCAGCATGACCGGCCAGTACGCCGCCGTCGACGAGCGCCTCACCGGCCGGGAGAACCTCACGATGATCGCGCGGCTGCTGCACCTGCCCCGCCGCCGGGTCCGCCCGCTCGTGGGCGAGACCCTCGAGCGCTTCGACCTGGCCGACGCCGCCGACCGGGTAGCCGGGAAGTACTCCGGCGGCATGCGCCGGCGCCTCGACCTCGCGGCCAGCCTCCTCGCCGCGCCGGAGGTGCTCTTCCTCGACGAGCCCACCACCGGGCTCGACCCGCGCTCGCGGCAGGGGCTGTGGGAGATGATCCGCGACGTCGCCGCCCGCGGCACCACCATCCTCCTGACCACCCAGTACCTCGAGGAGGCCGACCGCCTCGCCGACGCCGTCGCCGTGCTCGACGGCGGCGCGATCGTCGCCCAGGGCACCGCGGCCGAGCTCAAGAGCGGCCTGGGGCAGGCCTTCGTCGAGCTCGTGCTCGCCGACGCCTCCGAGGTCCGCGTGCCCACCGACGGCTCGGTCGCCCACGTGCGCGAGGTGCTCGCCGACGTCGAGCGCCGCGGCCTCGACGTCGAGCGCTGGCAGCTGCGCGAGCCCACCCTCGACGACGTCTTCCTCCAGCTCACCGGCCACGCCGCCACCACCGAGGAGCAGAAATGACCGCCATCACCCACGCCCTGCAGGACAACGCCACGCTGATCGGGCGCAGCGTGCGGGCCAGCGCCCGCGACCTCGAGTCGATCCTCGTCTCGGTGCTGCTGCCGATCATGCTCATGTGCACGTTCGTCTGGGTCTTCGGCGGGGCCCTGGATACCGGCGGGGAGTACGTCGACTACATCGTGCCGGGGGCGATCCTGCTGTGCGCCGGCTACGGCGCCGCCCAGACCGCCGTCGCCGTCGCCGGCGACATGTCCCGCGGCATCATCGACCGCTTCCGCACCATGCCGATCAGCGCCTTCGCGGTGGTCAACGGCCACGTCGTGGCCAGCCTGGCGCGCAACGCCGTCGCCACCGTGCTCGTGGTGGCCGTGGCGCTGCTGCTCGGCTTCGGCCCGACGGCGAGCCCGGGGGAGTGGCTGGCCGCCGCCGGCGTCCTCGGCCTGTACGTCCTCGCCATCTCCTGGGTCTCGGCCCTCATGGGGCTGGTGGCCGGCACCCCGGAGGCGGCCAGCGGGTTCACCTTCCTCGTGCTGTTCCTGCCCTACATCTCCAGCGCGTTCGTCCCCACCGAGACCCTGCCCGGCTGGCTGCAGGGCTTCGCCGGGCACCAGCCCGTCACGCCGGTGACCAACACCCTGCGCGAGCTCATGGTCGGCACCCCCGGCGGCGAGCCGTGGACCGCGGTCCTGTGGGGCCTGGGCCTGACGCTGCTCGGCGTCGTCGGGTCGGCGGCGCTGTTCCGGCGGAAGGGGCGCTGACCTGCTGTTACGCGGCACACTCGGTGCACACCAACTGCCCTGCGGCGTCACTGGCGAGCTGGCTGCGGTGGTGGACCAGGAAGCAGTGCGTGCACACGAACTCATCGGCCTGTTGGGGCACGACCACGACCGTGAGCTCCTCGCCCGACAGGTCCGCTCCGGGGAGCTCGAACGCGTCCGCGGCGGTGACGTCCTCTTCGTCGAGCGGTGCCCACCGCTCGACCGGGTCGCGGGCCTGAAGCTCCTCGAGGGAGCCGGCAGTGCCGTCGTCCTCGCTCTTGCGCGGCGTGTCGTAGTCGATCTCCCCGCCGCCCTGATCCGCCGCGCGTCGCCTTCGAGGCCGTGGGGCGCCACGGGGCGCCGGCTTGCCCTGGCCGTCGCTCCTCCGCGCCGGCGTGGCCGCGCCCACGAAGCTCACGTTCATGGCGCCATCCCCCAGGGGTAGCTACCTGTCCCACCGTTTTCACGAACAGTCCTTGTATTAACTCTCGGGAAGTCGGAGGATGCAAGGGCCGACGGTGGGAGGCAGACGTGACCTACGGGATGGGTGCCCAGGCACCGGCGTCAAGAGCCGGGGTCGGCGTGGACGGGGCGTCGGCGAGGGCGCGGACCTGGCCCCGTCGGGCACGGCCCCGTGTGGTCCGCCGCGCTCACGTCGCCGTGAACTGGACCAGGCATCCCTGCGGGGTCGCGAAGGGCACCAGGCGGGTGACCTCCACGGGCGCACCGAGGCGCTCGAGCACCCCGCGGATCAGTCCGAGCTGGAGCGAGCAGACGACGTCGCGGTGCTCCTGGGCCACCTCCAGGAAGGGGCAGTGCCGCTGCATCATGGACAGCTGGTGGCGGTCCGAGGTGATCTGGGGGTCGAAGCCGATGCTGGCGAGTGCCTCCGCCAGCATGGTGATCGCTCCTGCCGCGTCAGGGGCCGGGCCGGTCCACGCCTGCATCAGGCGCCGCGCCCAAGCCTGCCCGGCCTGCTCGGTCAGCTCGGGCGACCCCGGTACCCGGTCGGCGAGGACGTCAGCCAGCACCTGCGCCAGTGCCCGGAAGTCCCGTCGTGTGCCGAGGGCGTTGGGGTGCGGAGCCGCGGTGAAGCGCAGCGGCGGGCGCCCGGGAACGCTCGGGTGCGCGACCTCGCGGTGGACCAGGCCGTCCTCCTCGAGCCGGCCGAGGTGGAACCGGACCGTGTTCGGGTGCAGGCCGAGCCGCGTGGCGAGCTCGTGCACGCCGAGACCTTCCGGCGAGTCACGCAGCGCGCGCAGGACGCGGACACGGCTGGAGACGGCGCCGGTGAGGTCCGGGTCCACCTCGCCGGTAGTTCGCACCCGACCATCGTCTCACCCACGGCAGACCAGAGCGCTGCCGGTGCCACGTCCCGTCACGTGCGTTTTCCGCGCTCCGGCTAGCAGCCCTGAGGGGGCCGATGATGATGGCTACCACCGCTGAGCTTCGCACCCACCTCGTGCCGGGGCTCCGACCCCGCAAGCAGGGGTGGGGTAAGACGCTGGTCTCCTGGATCACGTCCACCGACCACAAGGTGATCGGCTACCTGTATCTGGTCACCTCGTTCGTGTTCTTCATGATCGGCGGCGTGCTGGCACTGCTCATCCGGGCCGAGCTGTTCGAGCCCGGGCTGCAGCTCGTGCAGTCCCCCGAGCAGTACAACCAGCTGTTCACGATGCACGGCACGATCATGATGCTGCTGTTCGCGACGCCCCTGTTCACGGGGATCGCCAACATCACGGTGCCGCTGCAGATCGGCGCCCCGGACGTGGCCTTCCCGCGGCTGAACATGCTCTCGTACTGGCTCTATCTCTTCGGCGGCCTCATCGTCGTGGCCGGCTTCCTCACGCCCAAGGGCGCGGCGAGCTTCGGCTGGACGGCCTACAACCCGCTGTCCAACGCCGTCTACTCCCCGGGTCTGGGCGGCGACCTGTGGGTCCTCGGCCTGGCGATGACCGGCTTCGCGACGATCTTCGGTGCGGTGAACTTCGTCGCCACGATCATCACCCTGCGCGCGCCGGGCATGACCATGTTC
Organism: Georgenia thermotolerans; assembly: GCF_009193185.1. GTDB lineage: Bacteria > Actinomycetota > Actinomycetes > Actinomycetales > Actinomycetaceae > Georgenia > Georgenia thermotolerans. The sequence goes on from NZ_VUKF01000009.1 coordinate 84,324, forward strand.
CGGATGCCGATCTTCACCTGGAACGCCCTGATCACGTCCCTCTTGGTGCTCATGGCCTTCCCGGTGCTGGCCGCGGCCCTGTTCGGGCTCGCCATCGACCGCATCGCCGGCGGCCAGGTCTACAACCCCGACGCGGGCGGGGCGCTGCTGTGGCAGCACCTGTTCTGGTTCTTCGGCCACCCGGAGGTCTACATCATCGCGCTGCCGTTCTTCGGCATCGTCACGGAGGTGCTCCCGGTCTTCTCCCGCAAACCGGTCTTCGGCTACAAGGGGCTGGTGTTCGCCACCATCGCGATCGCGGCGCTGTCGGTGACCGTGTGGGCGCACCACATGTTCACCACCGGCGGCGTCATGCTGAGCTTCTTCTCGTTCATGAGCATGCTCATCGCGGTGCCCACCGGGATGAAGTTCTTCAACTGGGTCGGCACGCTGTGGCGCGGCAGGCTCACCTTCGAGACGCCGATGCTGTTCTCGCTGGGCTTCCTCGTGACCTTTCTCTTCGGCGGCCTGACCGGGGTGATCATCGCCAGCCCGCCGATGGACTTCCAGGTGCACGACACCTACTTCATCGTCGCGCACTTCCACTACGTCGTGTTCGGCACCGTGGTCTTCGCGATGTACTCCGGCTTCTACTTCTGGTGGCCGAAATGGACGGGCCGGATGCTCGACGAGCGCCTGGGCAAGGTCAACTTCTGGCTGCTGTTCATCGGCTTCCAGACGACCTTCCTGGTCCAGCACTGGCTCGGCGCCCAGGGCATGCCGCGCCGCTACGCCGACTACCTGCCCGAGGACGGCGTCCAGCTCTACCACCAGATCTCCACGGTCGGTGCCGCGATCCTGGCACTGTCCACGCTGCCGTTCCTCTACAACGTCTACAAGACCCAGCGCGGCCCCCGTACCGTGTTCGTCGATGACCCCTGGGGGTTTGGCGGCTCCCTGGAGTGGGCCACCGCGTGCCCGGTCCCGCGCCACAACTTCACCGTGCTGCCGCGCATTCGCTCCGAGCGCCCCGCCTTCGACCTGCACCACCCCGAGGTGGCAGCCCTGGACGGCGGTCATCGTGCACCAGCATGAGGTGAAGATCCGTCGCGCGTACGAGGAGCCGACGAGGGCCGATGGTGTCCGCGTGCTGGTCGACCGCCTCTGGCCCCGGGGACTGAGCAAGGACAGAGCCGATCTGGACGAATGGTGCAAGACCATCGCACCGTCGACGGGGCTACGTCAGTGGTACGACCACGATCCGGCGCGCTTCGAGGAGTTCGCGCGCCGTTACCGCGGCGAGCTGGAGGAGCCCGAGCGCGCCGCGGCCCTCGAGCACCTCCGCGACCTGGCGCGGCGCGGGCCCCTGACGCTGATCACCGCCACCAAGCACGCCGACATCAGCGAAGCCCAGGTCCTCGCCACCCTGCTTCAGGTCCGAATCCCCAGTCCCTGACCACGAGACCCGCGAATCGAGGGGAAAGAAGCCATGGACGAGACGATGTACCACCGCACCACTCCCGAGCTGGCCGCTCGACGCCGAGAGCTCGCGCCGGCCGTTCATGCGGCGTTCGAGGAGTTCAGTCGCGCAGTGTTCGCCGACGGTGCGCTGCCCGAGAGGACCAAACAGCTGATCGCCGTCGCGGTCGCGCACGTGACCCAGTGCCCGTACTGCATCGAGGGGCACGCCAAGCTCGCCCAGCGCAGGGGAGCGAGCCCGGAGGAGATCATGGAGGCCATCTGGGTGGCCGCCGAGATGCGCGCCGGCGGCGCCTACGCCCACGCCACCTTGGCGCTGCATGCCATCGGCCACGATGCGCCTCGGACGGCCGGAGCTCGTCGTGACACGCCGGCCGAGGCCGGGGTCCGGCATCCATCCGCGGTGCGCGAGGGGGTCGCACCGGGTACGCACGCCTGATGCTGACCCAGATGAGCGATCAGGACCTGCGGGTCCGCTGGGCCGCGATGCGGCCGGGCGCGGTCGTCGGTTTCCTGTGCATCGTCATCGGCGGCCTGGTCGCCGCCGTCACCGGACCGACCGGTCTCGAGCACGGCTCGTGGGCCGCCGCGTATCTCGTGCTCGTCGCGGGGGTGGCCCAGCTCGGGCTGTTTGCGGGCCAGGCGTGGCTCGCGGCGCGGCCGCCGACGCGCCGGACGGTGGGCTGGGAGCTCGCGGCGTGGAACGCCGGCAACGTCGCCGTGCTGGCCGGGACCTTCGCCGGCGCGGTGCCGCCCGTCGTCGCCGGCGGGGTGGCCCTGGTCGTCGCGCTCGTGCTGTTCCTGCGCGGGGTCAGGGCGCCGCGGCCGGGATGGACCGCGTGGCTCGCGGCCTACCGGCTTCTCGCGGGTGTCATCGCCGTCAGCATCCCGGTCGGCCTCGTGCTGTCCGCCGTACGTCACGGCTGAGCGCGGCGCCACCCTGCTGCGAAAAGCGTAGCCATGCGGCCCTCGCTCGACGGTTTCCGTTGGCTGACGGCCGATTGACTGCCAGTATCAGTCCCGTGACGATCAACGGCCGCGTCTCCTTCTGGTACGGCGGCGACCTGCCCGCCCCCCGCCCCGCCCTGCTCGGCCCCCGGCGTGCCGACGTCGCCATCGTCGGCGCCGGCTACACCGGGCTGTGGACGGCGTACTACCTCAAGAAGGCGCGGCCCGACCTCGACGTCGTCGTCCTCGAGCGCCGCTTCGCCGGCTACGGCGCCTCGGGCCGCAACGGCGGCTGGCTGACCAACACCATCACCGGTGGGCGCGACGGCTACGTGCGCACCCACGGCCGCGCCGTCGTCGGCCGCTTCCAGACGCTGATGAACGAGGCGGTCGACGAGGTCATCGCCGTCGCCGCCGCGGAGGGCATCGACGCCGACATCGCCAAGGGCGGCGAGCTCACCGTCGCTCGCACCCCGGCCCAGCTGACCCGGCTGCACGCCCTCGCCGCCGCCGAGGCCGCCTGGCCCGAGGGCGGCTCGGTGCTGCTCGACGCCGCCGCCACCCGGGCCCGGCTCGACGTCGCCGGCGCGCTCGGCGCCCTGCACCACCCGCACGCCGCCCGGGTCCAGCCCGCCCGGCTCGTCCGGGGCCTGGCGGCCGCCGTCGAGCGGCTGGGCGTGCCGATCTACGAGGGCACCGCGGTGCGCGAGATCCGCCCGCACCTGGCCCGCACCGACGCCGGCGACGTCGAGGCCGACGTCGTCGTGCGCGCGACCGAGGGCTTCACCGCCGACCTGCCCGGGCTGCACCGGCTCTGGCTGCCGATGAACTCCTCGATGATCGCCACCGAGCCGCTGCCGCCCGAGGTGTGGGAGCGCCTGGGATGGGCAGGGCGCGACGTCGTCGCCGACATGGCCCACGTGTACATGTACGCCCAGCGCACCGCCGACGACCGCATCGCCCTCGGCGGGCGCGGCGTGCCCTACCGCTACGGCTCGCGCACCGGGGCGGACGGGGCGACGCCGGAGCGCACGGGGGCCGTGCTCCTGGCGATTCTCGAGGACATGTTCCCCGCCGCGCGCGGCGCCGCCGTCGACCACGTCTGGTCCGGGGTGCTCGGGGTGCCGCGGGACTGGAGGGCCACCGTGGGGCTCGACCCGGCCAGCGGGCTGGCGTGGGCGGGCGGGTACGTCGGCACCGGGGTGACGACGACGAACCTGGCCGCCCGCACGCTCCGGGACCTGATCCTCGGCGAGGACACCGAGCTGGTGCGGATGCCGTGGGTGGGGCGCCGGGCCCGGCGCTGGGAGGTCGAGCCGCTGCGCTGGCTGGCGGTGCGGGCGGTCTACGGCGCCTACCGCGCCGCCGACCGCGCCGAGGCGCGCGGGACGGCGCGCACCGCCGTCGCCGCCCGGGTGGCCGACGTCGTCGCCGGGCGGTGAGGCGCGGGCGTGCCTGCCCGGCGTGAGGGCTCGCGCGGGGCGTGCGCAGCCGGCACGTGCCTGTCGCCACACCTCCCATAGTTGATACTTCAAGCAATGGCGGGTTACGGTGCTGGCGGCTGGCCGGCACCGGGGGGCGTGCGGAGCGAAGCCTGGAGCCTCCCCGTGCGCAGCTGGGGACGTGAACCCGACCGGTGTCACCCGCGCTCTGCGGCGTGCCGGTCCTCGTGCCCGCACTGACCGACCGGCGCCCGTGCGCCGGTTGCCGACGACGCAAAGGACCCACCATGACCCTCATCAAGCTTCCCCGCGCCCTGCGCGAGGCCTTCCTGCTGCTGGCCCGCGTGGGACTTGGCGCGGTCTTCCTGGCCCACGGCCTGCAGAAGTTCGTCAGCAACGGCATGGGCGCCACCGCCGAGGGCTTCGCCGCAATGGGCGTGCCCGCGCCCGCGCTGTCGGCGTGGTTCGCCGCGCTCGTCGAGACCGTCGGCGGCGCCGCGCTGATCCTCGGGGCGCTCACCCCGGTGTTCGCCCTGCTCCTGGCCATCAACATGATCGGCGCCCTGGTCCTCGTCCACCTGCCCCAGGGCCTGTGGGTGACGGACAACGGCTACGAGCTCGTGCTCGGGCTGGCCGCCGGTGCGCTGGCCCTGGCGGCCGCCGGCGCCGGGCGGTTCAGCGTCGACGGCCTGCTCGGCAAGCGGTCGACCGACGCGGCCGAGGTCGCCCGGGAGGGCGTGCTCGCCGGCCGCTGATCCCGGATCGGCAGGGGCGGGGCCACCGGTGTGCCGGTCGGCCCCGCCTCGCTGTCTCCGCGGGCAGGTGTCCACCTCGCCGTCTCCGCCTCGCCGTCACGGCGGCCGGGTGTCCACGCCGTGGTCACCGCTCGCTCCGCCGTCGGGGCTTCTTAGGATGCCGGGAGTGACCGTTGCCACCGTGCTGCCCGAGGTGTCCCGATGACGGGGCCTGCCGAGTCCGCCGACGAGCCGATCCGCTCGCGGCTGCGCCTGCCCGGTGCCGCGGACCGGGTGGTGCTGGTGGTGGCGCTGGGCATCCTCAGCGCGGTCAGCCCGCTGGCCACGGACATGTACCTGGCGTCGATGCCGCACATGGCCGGCTACTTCGACACGTCCGCCACGGCGGTGCAGCTCACCCTCACCACCTACATGGTCGGCATGGCGCTCGGGCAGTTCCTGCTCGGCCCGATCTCCGACGTCCTCGGCCGGCACCGCCTCATGGTGGCGGGCAACCTCCTGTTCCTGCTCACCTCCGTCGCCGTGGTGCTGGCGCCGAGCATCGGGATGGTCATCGCGCTGCGGGCCGTGCAGGGCGTCTCCGGGGCCGCCGGGGTGGTGATCGCCCGCGCCGTCGTCTCCGACATCGCGACCGGACGCCGGGCCGCGAAGCTCTTCTCGGTCCTCGCGAGCATCACCTCCTTCGCGCCCGTGGTCGCCCCGCTGCTCGGCGGGGTCATCGCGACCGTCGCGCCGTGGCAGGCGGTGTTCTGGGTGCTGGCCGGCTTCGGGCTGCTCATGCTCGCCTGCTCGGTGCTCGTGGTCCCCGAGACCCTGCCCCCGGCGCGGCGCCACCGCGGCGGCCTGGCCGCCGCGGCCCGCAACTCCTGGATCGTGCTGCGCACGCCGTCGTTCATGGCCTACGCCATGACGTTCGCCCTGGCGTTCGGCACCCTGTTCTCCTACATCTCCGCCTCGTCGTTCGTGGTGCAGAACGTCCTGGGCTTCTCCGCGCTCGCCTACTCGGTGGTGTTCGCCGTCAACGCCGGCGCCGCGATCCTCGGCGCCCTGACCAACACCCGGCTGGTCGACCGGTTCGCGCCCGCATCGATCCTGCGCGTGGCGGTGACGGCCATGGCGACGGTCAACGTCGTCGGCCTCGTCCTGATCGTCAGCGGGATCACCGGGTGGTCGACCCTGGTGCACCTGTTCCTCAACCAGCTCTGCCACGGCTTCGTGCTGGGCAACGCCATCGCGCTCGCGCAGTCCCGGGTGCCCGGCCGCGCCGGCGCCGGGTCGGCGGTGACCGGGCTGCTGCAGTTCCTCATGGGCGGCCTGGTCAGCCCGCTCACCGGGCTCGCCGGGCAGCACACCGCCGTGCCGATGGCGGTGCTCATGGCCGGCTGCTCGACCCTCGCGGTCGGGGCGGCGATGGCGGGGCAGCGGCTGACCCGCTGACCACCGCGGCGTCTCGACGGCGCGGCCCGGGCGGGACGGCGCCGTTACGGCAGCCGCGAGGGACGTCGCCAGACCGCCTCGCCGGCGCGCTCCGGCTCCAGCGGCACCGGGCTGACCAGCACCGCCGGCCCGCGGTGCAGCACGCCGTCCGACAGTGGCCGGCACCGCACGCCCCCGCGCCCGCGCATCGCGGCGTGCGCGCCGGGCGCGAGGACCTGGTCCATCCAGGCGCAGGGGTTGGCAGGCCGGCCGGCGCGCAGCCGCACCGAGGACTCCCCTGATTCCAGGGCGAACTCCTCGCCGAGCAGCGGGGGCAGCTGGGCGCCGCGCAGGACGACGTTGCGCCGGGTGAGCAGCGGGTCGAAGGCGGCGGTGCCGAGCTCGGCGGCCATGGCCTCGAGCCCCTCGACGGCAAGCAGGGTGACCGCGGCGTCCATGTGGGCGGCCTTGCCGAAGAACCGGTCGCCGACGATGCCCTTGCCCGCCACGACCTCCACGCGGTCGGCGTCGGTGGTCGGGACGTCCGCGGCGCCGTCGCGGGCGCGCCCGAAGTAGGCGTGCCCGGGCGAGACGAGCAGGTGCAGGATCTCGACGTCGTACCGGTAGGTCACGCCGCCCAGTGTCGTCCACGGTGGCTGGGGGCTGCGCGCTGCACACGAAGCGGCGGCCGCCCGCGGGGAGCGAGCGCGCTGCGCCAGCTCGGCATGCGTCCGTTCGTGGGTCGGTTGGGGCGAGTCGAGATGTGGCGACCACGGGCGGCAGCCATCTCGTCGATCTCGCGTCCCAGCCGCGGCGCCAGAGCGACGACGTTGTCGTTTCCCGGTCCGTGAGGCAGCAATGTCGTCGATCTCGCGACGGGTGCGCGCATGAGACAGCAACGTCGTCGATCTCGGCAAGGCTCTGGTGGGCCGTGCTGCCGCGGGCGGGCCGTGCCGTTCTGGGCGACACGGCGGCCCTGCCCCGCCAGACTCGACCCATGGGCACGGGCGCCAGGCCGTGGGTGCTGCACGTCGACCTCGACGAGTTCATCGCCGCGGTCGAGGTGCTGCGCCGACCCGAGCTCGCCGGCCGGCCCGTCATCGTCGGCGGCCGCGGGGACCCGACCGAGCGCGCCGTCGTCTCCACCGCCTCCTACGCCGCCCGTAAGTACGGCATCGGCTCCGGGATGCCGCTCAAGCTCGCCGCCCGCAGGGCCCCGCCGGACGCCGTCTTCCTCCCCGTCGACGCGCCCACCTACGAGGCCGCCTCGGAGCAGGTGATGGCCACGCTGCGCGACCTCGGCGTCGTCGTGGAGGTCCTGGGCTGGGACGAGGCCTTCCTCGGTGCGACCACCGACGACCCCGAGGCGCTCGCCCGGCGCGCCCAGGAGGCGGTGCTCGCGTCCACCCGGCTGCACTGCACCGTCGGCATCGGCGACAACAAGGTCCGCGCCAAGATCGCCACCGGGTTCGGCAAGCCGCGCGGGATCTTCCGGCTCACCGCCGACAACTGGGTGGAGGTGATGGGGGAGCGGCCGGTCATCGACCTGTGGGGCGTGGGCGCCAAGGTGTCCAAGCGCCTGGCCGCCCACGGCATCGCCACGGTCAACCAGCTCGCCGCCGCCCCGCGGGAGGTCCTCGTCGCCGAGTTCGGCCCCCGCATGGGTGTCTGGTACGGCGACCTCGGCCGCGGCCTGGGCCCCGCCGTCGTCGACGACAGCCCGTGGATCGCCCGCGGCCACAGCCGCGAGACCACCTACCAGCACAACCTCACCACCCCCGAGCAGGTCCGCGACGCCGTGCGCGAGCTCGCCGGCCAGGTGGCCGGCGACGCCGAGCGCGAGGGCCGGCCGGTCTTCCGGGTCACGCTCAAGGTCCGCTACGCCCCGTTCGTCACCAAGGTGGTGGGCCGCAAGCTGCCCGCGCCCACCCGCGACGCCGGGGACGTCGTCGCCGCCGCGCTCGCCCTGACCGAGCGGCTCGAGCCCGGCCGGGAGGTCCGGCTGCTCGGGGTGCGCGCCGAGCTGGTCATGCCCGAGGAGGGCGACCCCGCCGAGCGCACCCCGGTGCGCGGGCGGCTGTGACGGGGCGCCACGACGGCCCCCTCACCCCTCCCACGGCCAACACGCCATTCCGGCTGCAGCCGGAACGCCCATCTGGCGGCGCGGATGAGGCCGCCGTGGTCGCACGCCGCGCTTCGCGTCGCGACACGCCCGCGTCCGCGCATCGGCGTGGCCTGGGCACGGCAAGATGGCGCTGCCGCGCCCACCGTGGGCGCCGGTCGAAGGAGACGACGTGACAGAGGCAGCCCTGCGGCGGGCGCCGGTCGATCGGGGGAGCGACGGCGAGAGCGTCATCGAGATCAGCGGACTGACCAAACGGTTCCCGGACGTGACCGCGCTCGACGGCGTGAGCCTGACGGTTCGCCGCGGCTCCGTCGTCGGGCTGCTCGGCCACAACGGCGCCGGCAAGACGACGATCCTGCGGCACCTGGCCGGACTGCTCGCCCCCTCCGGCGGCACCGTCCGGGTCTTCGGCCGCGACCCGCTCGAGCACGGCACGTGGGTCCGGCGCCGCATCGGCATGCTGCCCGGCACGAGCATCCTCGACCAGCGGCTGACCGCCCGGGAGAACCTGCGCTTCGCCGCCGAGCTCTTCGACCTGCCGGCGACCGGGCTCGAGGACCGCATCGCCGCCGTCCTCGGCACCCTCGGGCTCGGCGACCGCCTGGACGAGAAGGTCTCCGGCTACAGCGCCGGCATGCGCCAGCGCGCCACCCTCGCCAAGGTGCTCCTCACCGATCCGGAGCTGCTCCTGCTCGACGAGCCGTCCACCGCGCTGGACCCGGTCGCGCAGCAGGAGCTGCGGGCGCTGATCCGCCGGGCGAGCCACGACGAGGGCCGCACGGTCGTCATCTGCACGCACGACCTCGCCGAGGCCGCCGCCCTGTGCGACGACGTCGTCATCCTCGCCCACGGCCGGATCGTGGCCGAGGGCAACCCGGCCGAGCTCGCCGCCCAGGCCGGCACCGCCGGGGTCGAGATCGAGCTCGCCCCCCGGGACGAGCAGGCCGCCCTGGCGGCGACCGCCGGCCGCGGCGAGGTCGTGCTGGAGGGCCCGGGCCGGGTCCGCCTGGCGGACGTCGCGCGGGCGGACATCCCCGCCGTCCTGCGCGACCTGGTCGCGGCCGGCGTCGACGTCTACGCCGTCCGCCCCCGGGCGGGCACCCTCGAGGACCTGTACCTGACGCTCCACGCCGGCCCGGCGCGGGGGACGGAGGAGTCGTGAACCGCCGCGCCGTGCTGGCCATCGCCCGCCGGGACCTGCTCCTCGTGCGCCGGTCGCCCGGGGTGCTGATCCCGATGCTCATCGTCCCCACCATCCTCGTGCTGGTGATGTCCGAGGTCACCGCCGCCATGTACTGGCTGCCCCCGACCGCCGAGATCGAGAAGTTCGACGGGCTGCTCGCCCTGCTGCCGTCGGCGGCGTTCGGCGGCGTGCCGGACCAGGCCCGGCTCGCGGTCATCTTCGCGACCTATCTCGTGCCGCCGCTGCTCGTGCTCGTGGCCCTCGTCGTCGCGTCCGTCCTGGCCACCGACGCGATCGCGGGCGAGCGTGAGCGCGGCACGATCGAGGGCCTGCTGCTGGCGCCGGTCTCCGACCTCGACATCCTGCTCGGCAAGCTGCTCAGCTCCCTCGCGCCGGCCCTGGTGATCGGGCTGCTCGCCCAGCTGGTCTACGGCGGCGTCGTCGACGCCATCTTGTGGGACACGATGGGCGGGCCTCTGCTGCCCACCGTGCCGTGGCTGGTGACCATCCTGTGGTTCGGCCCGGCGTGCACCGCCGCCGCGCTCGGGCTCAACGTCGTCGTCTCCGCCCGCGCCGCGACGGTGCAGTCGGCCACCCAGATCGCCGGCGTGGCGGTGCTGCCGCTGCTCGCCCTGACGGTGGGGCAGGCGGCCGGGATCGTGCTGCTCAACGCCTGGCTGGCGCTGGCCATCGGCCTGGTGCTCTGGGGTGCGGCGTTCGTGCTGCTGCGGGCCGGCGCGGCCGCGCTGCGGCGGGAGAAGCAGGTGGCCGCGCTGGCGTGACCGCCGGCGCGGCCCCTGGCGTGAACGATTTGGCGTCACCGTCCCCGCGTGGCCGCCGCCGCGATGACATCGGCCAGGTCGGCCGGGCGGGACCACATGGGCCAGTGCCCGGTCGGCAGGTCGATGTACTCGACGGCGACGAGCTCGGCCACCGCGGCGAACATCGGATGACCTGACGCGGTGAGGGCCTGCACCGTCTCGCCGGCCATCGACGAGCAGACCAGGGTCGCCGGCACCGCGTGGCGTCGCGGGTTCTCCAGGAGCACGGGCCCGCGGACGGCGCCGGCGGGGTGCGGCACCGCCCGGTCGCGGAACCGGTCCAGCGCTTCCTGGTCCAGCCCGGCCAGGCTGGCGCCGGCGGCCTCCAGCTCCTCGAACGACGGCAGCGGCAGCTCCACGGCGTCGGCGCTGACGTCCGGGCGCGGCACGGCACCGGCCGCCGTCGGGCCGCTGTCGACGTAGACGACCCGGGCGACGCGGTCGGGCACGGCGTCCAGCACCGCGCTGGCCACCGCCCCGGCGCCGCTGTGCGCCACGAGGACGCCCTCCTCGCCGCCCGCCTCGAGCGCCGCGCGCACGGCGTCGACGTGGTCGGCGAACCGGACGCCGTGCCGGTCCGCGGAGACGTCGGCCAGGCCGGGCAGCGTCACCGCCGTGACGTCGTGCCCGGCCGCGCTGAGGCGCTCGGCCACCGCGTCCCACGCCCATCCGCCCAGCCAGTAGCCGGGGACGAGGACGACGGGAAGGGAAGTGCTCTGGGTAGGTGTCATGGCACTACCGTGCCGGTCCTTCATGACATGGTTATGGCACCATTTAGCGGTGAATCGCATCGACCGGCTCTACGCGATGCGCGAGGAGCTCCGGCGCGCAGGGCGCGCCGGCAGGACCGCCGAGCAGCTCGCAGCGGTGTTCGAGGTCAGCCTGCGCACGGTCAAGCGCGACATCTCCGCGCTGCAGCAGGCGGGGTTTCCCGTCTGGGCCCGGCTCGGGCGAACCGGTGGCTACATCGTCGACGAGGCCGCCACCCTGCCGCCGGTCGCGTTCACCCCCGCGGAGGTGGCGGCGCTCGCGGCTGCCCTCGAAGCCCACCGCGGCCAGCCGTTCGACGGCCACGGCCGCGCGGCCCTGACCAAGATCCTCAACGTCATGGCGCCGTCCGTCCGCGAGGAGACCGCCCGCCTCGCCGGCCGCATCTGGACCAACGACAACGCCGCCCCGCACGGTGCCCGGCGCATGCGAACCGCGGTGGAATCGGCGCTGCTGGAACGGCGCGTCCTCGCCCTGCGCTACCGCGACGGCGAGGGGGCGGTCACCTCGCGGCGCGTCGACCCGCAGCTGCTGGCCCACACGGGGGACCGCTGGTACCTCGTCGCCCGCTGCCGCCTCCGCCGCGGCGTGCGCTGGTTCCGCCTCGACCGCATCGAGCACGCCAGCGTGACCGCGGAGCCCGCCGTCGACATCCCCATGGAAGACATCGGGGAACCGCCCGAGACGGCACGACCCGCGCACGTCAGCCGCTGAGCTTCTCCAGCCGGGCGCGCAGCGGCTCCACCCGGCGGGCGTTGCCGTGGAGCTGGAGGTACCGCTCGCCGAAGATCGAGAGCAGCGCGTCGTCGAGCCGGCGGACGGCGCCGGGCGGGTAGCGGTAGCCCATCCGCTCGGTGATGGACGCGCTGTCCACCGCCCGCAGCAGCTCGCCCAGCTCCTGCAGCGACGTGACGCCGAGCTCGAGCAGCAGCCCCGCGATCCACTCGTAGTGGTCGGTGCGCGACCAGCCGGCGTCGGTGAACCGCCCGGCGAGGAAGGCGGCCAGGTCCTGGGCGCTGATGCGCGGATCGGTCGCGTCGGCCTCCGGCTCGTGGTCGGTCATGCTCTCCTGCAGCCGGTCCCGGATCGTGGAGAACTCCCGGTCGGCGAGCTCGAGCAGCCCGGCGGCCAGCGTGAAGCGCCGGTCGAGGTCCGGGGCGTACGCCTCGGGCACCGACCCCTTGTAGCGGATGTCGTGCTCGAACTCCGCCCAGGCGTGCTGGAGCACGGTGCGCACCTGCACCGACGCGATGCGCTCGCGCAGGTCGGCCTGGTCGCCGTCGCCGCGGGTCGCGACGAGCACGTGCCGGCTGGAGTAGCCGAACCGTCCCGCCTGGGCCGTCTCCAGGGCCATGTCGCGGTCCTCGAGCACCGTGAGCGCGTCGGCCAGCACCTCGACCACCGCCTGGACGTCGCTGAGGACGTAGGTGATGACCCGCACCCCGATCTGGTCGGTGATCTGGTGCAGCGGGTCGGTGTAGACCGGGCGCCCGTCCACCGTCCGGGCGGCCTTGCCCGCGAACGAGGCGACGGTCTTCGTGCGCCCCTCGACGGCGTGGTAGTTGATGCCGGCGTCGTCGAGCAGGCCGGTGACGAGGGCGATGTACTGCTCGGTGGCGCGTTCGAGCGCCGCGCGCTGGTTGGCGTAGGCCTGCACCGCGCCGCGGGTGGCCTGCCGGACGGAATCGGCCGTCGCGGGTTCCCCGGGTGCCCCCGCCGGGGTCGGGGCGGAGCGCGGCGTGGGTTCGAGGCCGGGCGGAAGCGCCGGGGTGACGATGTATCCGGTGGCGAGGTCGCCGTACGTCGTCGTGCGTTCGGGATGGGCGACGGCGTAGCGCGCCACGTACGCGCACAGCACCGCGTCGATCTGGTCCTCGGCGTGGCGCAGCTCGCTCTTGCGGGTCGCGGCCCGCACGGCGGCGACGAGGTCGCGCCAGGCGGGGTGGTCCGTGACCACCATGGCTGGCTCGGCGTCGGCCAGGGCCTCGATGTGCCCCACGAGCGTGAGCATCGCCTCCCGCAGCTCGGCCACGCCCCGGCCCGGCTTCTGCTTGTACTTCAGCGTCCGGCCCAGGTTGAACAGCGCCACCGTCGCCGGGTGCGGGTAGACCTCGATGCCGCGCCGGGGGCGTCCCGAGGCGGGGTTGATGTCCAGGCCCAGGAGCTTGGCCACCCGGGCGCCGCGCGGCGTGCCGGCGAACTCGGGCTTGCCGGTGTTCGCCGGGTGCGCGCCCGCGTCGAACCGGGCGAAGTCCCGGTTCAGCGCCGCCTCGCAGGGCCGGTTGCCGGTCGCGTTGGTGACCACCAGCGGCGCGTCGATCGCCACCAGCACCGGGTCGTGCCGGTAGGGCGCGAGCGCGGCGACGATCGTCTCGTCGGTGCTCTGCGCGGACAGGTGCACCAGGGTGCCGTCGTCGTCGAGGACGGCGACGCCGGTGGGCTGGCGCTCGCCCCAGGCGAGGTCGATGCCGACGAAGTACATGAGGACACTCTGCCGTGCGGGGCCGACAACCCCGCTGCTCAGAGCCGCTTCGTCATGATCGTGGTGGGCCGGAGCGCGCCGCCGGGGTCGGTCGCGTAGTCCGGGATGACGCCGACGCGCTCCCAGCCCCACCGCCGGTAGACCGCCTCCGCGCGGCTGCCGGTCTCGGTGTCGAGCACGAGGAGCGTGCGGCCCGTGGCGCGGGCGGCGTCCTCCAGGGCCGCCATCAGGGCCGCGGCGACCCCGCGGCCACGAGCGGCCGGGTGGACCATGAGCTTGGCGACGTCGGCGCGGTGGCCGGCGTTGGGCATCGGGGACGGGATCAGGCGCACGGTGCCCAGGAGGCGCCGGTCGTCGTCGCGCGCCACCCAGGTCATCGCCCCCGGCTGGGTCAGCGCCCCCTGCCAGAACGCCCGCGCCTGCTCGGCGGTCGTCGGGTGGAGGAAGCCCAGGCTGGCGCCGTCGGCGACGCAGGCCTGCAGCAGGGCGGCCAGCTCCTGGGCCGCACGAACGGACTGCCCGGCCGGCACGAGCGCGATGTCCACAGCCCGAGCCTGCCACGCCTGTGTTTCGCCGATGTGTCGCCGGCTCCTCCGCAGCCGGAATGCCCGTCTGGTCGCGGCACCGCCTCGGCTGCACGGTGCGAGGCCCCCGCCGCCGGGCCTCCGCCCGCACGGACCCGCGCGGACATCGCGGCCGCCTCGTGGTTGCCGCCGGCGGCCGGGTCAGGGGGTGAGCGCCCCGGGCCCCTGGAGCACCCCGAGCGCGGCGCTGCCGGCGAGCACCAGCGCGAGCACGCCGAGGACGACGGCGGCGAGCGCCCAGTCGGCGCCCGTGACCAGGACGGGCCGCCAGGTCGTGCGCGGCGTCAGGCCGAGCCCGCGGGACTCCAGGGCCTGGGCCATCCGCTCGCCCTTGCGCACCGAGACCACGAGCAGCGTGAACACCACGCCGGCGAGGTGGCGCGGGCCCCGCGGACCGTGGCCGCCGGACAGGTCCGCCCGGACGGCGTGCGCCTGGCTGATGGTGGCCCACTCCCGCGGCATCTCCTGCAGCATCCGGTACCCGGCCAGGATCGCGTAGGTCACCCGGGCGCCGAGCCGGGCGTTCTGGTGCAGGCTCGTCATGAGCGCGACGCCGTCGGTGGAGAGCAGGAAGCCGATCGCCAGCACGCCCACGAGCAGGGTCCGCGCGGCCAGGGCGACGCCGATCTCGACCCCCTCGACCGTCACCCGCAGCGGCCCCGCCTGCCACAGCACCGCCCCGGGCCGGGACAGGGCGTTGACCACCAGCACGCCCAGCGCGAACAGCGCGAACGGCGCGTGCGCGACCAGCAGCGTGCGCGGGGCGGCGCGGGTGCCGGCCGCGACCGCGGCGAGCGCGAGGAGGTAGAGCACGGCCGGGGTGAGCGGGTCGAGCACGAACATCACCACGAGCGAGACCACCAGCAGCAGCGCCAGCTTGACGGTGGGGTTGCGCCGGGCGAGCGGGGAGTCGGCGACGGCGCCCGCCGCGCGGCCGACGACGCCGGGGGCGCTCATCGCGCGGCCCCCGCCCGGCGTGCCGGTGGCCCCGCCGGACGTGTCTGGGCCGGCCCTGCCGGACGTCTCTGCGGTGGCTCCGCCGGGTGCGTCGGCGCCAGCGGGGCGGCGACGGCGCCGTCGAGCCGGCGCAGCACGTGCCCGACGGCGGGGCCGGGCACCTGGGCGAGCAGCCACGCCACCAGCGGCGGCAGGGCGAGCCCGGCGCGCGCCAGCACCTCGGCGTCGTCGAGCACCGCGGCGAGCGGACCGTCGGCGAGCACGCCGCCCTCGCCCAGCACGACCACGCGGTCCGCCAGGGCGGCGACGGCCCGCAGGTCGTGGCTGGAGAAGACGACGGCCGTGCCGGCGGCGGCTGCCGCCCGCAGCGCGGCGAGGGTGGCGACGGCGTCGCGCCGGTCCAGGCCGAGCGTGGGCTCGTCGGCGAGCAGGGCGGGGCGCTCGTGGGCGAGCATCGCCGCCAGGGACAGCCGGCGCTTCTCCCCGCCGGAGAGGCGGAAGGGGTTCTGCTCGGCGAGGTGCTCGAGGCGGTGCCGGCGCAGCTGCCGGGAAACCACCTCGGCGGCGCGGGCGGCCGGCAGCCCGTGGGCGACCTCCTGGCGCACCGTGTGGGCGAGGAACTGGTGCTCGGGGTTCTGAAACACCAGGCCTGGCCGCGCGCCGTCGACCCGTCCGGCCGCCGGCGGGAGGAGCCCGGCGAGGGTGAGCAGCAGGGTCGTCTTGCCCACGCCGTTGGCGCCGAGCAGCGCGACGATCTCGCCGGGGCGCACGGCCAGGTCGATGCCGGCCAGCAGCGGGGCGGCCGCGGGGGCGGCTGGGGAGCGACGGCGCCGGCGCTGCGCACGCGGCGTCTCCCGGCTCACCGCCAGACCGATCGCGGCCAGCGCGGGCAGCGCGGGCGGAGTTCCGGGCGGCGAGGCGGGCCGGGCGGCGCCGTCCGCCACCTCGGCGGCGAGCGCGCGCAGCAGCGCCGCGTTCGCCGGCGCGTCAAGCCCGCCCTCGGCGCCGGTGAGGGCGAGGAGCTCGGCGTCCAGCGGCAACCAGCACCCGGCGGCGTGCAGGGCACGGGCGTGCTCGCGCAGCACCGTCGCCGTCGGCCCGTCGGCGAGCACCGCGCCGTCGTCGCCCAGGACGAGCGCCCGGGCGGGCAGCCCCGCGGTCCCCGCCGGCCCGGCCCACTCGTCCAGCCGGTGCTCCACGAGCACGACCGCCGGCCCGTAGCGCCCGACCGCCTCGCCCACCGCGCCGCGCACGGCGGCGACGCCGGCGGGGTCGAGCATCGACGTCGGCTCGTCGAGGAGCAGCACCGCCGGCTCGGTCACCAGCGCCGCCGCCAGCGCGACCCGCTGCGCCTCCCCGCCCGAGAGGGTCGCGGTGGCCCGCTCGCGCAGCCCGCCCGCGCCCACCGCGTCGAGCGCCGCGGCGATCCGGGAGTCGATCCCCGCCGGGTCGGCCGCCTGGTTCTCCAGCGGCAGGGCCAGCTCCTGCTCCACCACGGGCAGGCACACCGCCGCGCCCGGGTCCTGCGCGAGGACCCCCAGGTGGCGCGACCGCTCCACCACCGGCGCCTCCGCCGTCGCCCCCGCCACGGCCACCTCCCCGGTCAGGGTCGCGCCGACGCTGTGCGGCACCACCCCGGTGATGACCTGGAGCAGCGTGGACTTGCCCGACCCGGACGCGCCGAGCACCACCACCTGCTCCCCGGCCGCCAGCCGCAGGGACGCCGCGCGCAGCACCGGCTCCGGCCGGCGGGGGTAGCGCACCGTCACGTCGCGCAGCGCGAGCACGGGACCGCCGGCGCCGCCGGGGCGCGGGGCCTCGGCCGCGGGGCCCGCGTCCCCGGGTGGGAAGGTGGTCACGGCCGGGCGGCGCGGCCGATGGCGAAGTTGTCGAGCACGCCGGTCCGGGCGAGCGCGTCGACGATGACCTTGGCGAGCAGCCCACCGAGGATCACGCCGGAGAGGCACTGCAGGCCGAACCGCAGCCAGAAGATCTCCTGGCCGTACCAGCCGAAGCGGAACGCCGAGAAGAAGAACACCAGGCCCGCGCCGAGCAGCCCGGACAGGGCGTAGACGCCCCAGGAGAAGCGGCGGTAGCGGGTCAGGGCGAACGGCAGCTCGCTGCCCGCGCCCTGGATGGCCGCGGACACCATGAGGATCGGGCCCACCGGGGAGCCGAGGAAGACCACCTCCACCACCGAGGCGATGACCTCGGCCAGGATCCCGGCGAAGGGCCGACGGATGATGGCGATGGCGATCGGGGCCACCAGCAGCCACCCGCCGAGCAGGAGGTGCTGGGCGAGGTCCCCGGCCGGGCCCATGACGATGCTCAGGCCGTTCCACGCCTGCACGAGCGCCCAGTACGCGAAGCCGAAGACCACGCCGAGCACCACCATGAGGACCAGGTCCCGCAGGGCCCAGCGGGGCCGGGCGGGGGCGGCCGGGGCGGGATGGGTCGTGCCGCTGCTCATCGCCGGCCTCCTCACGCCTCGGCCGGGCTGGGCGAGCCCAGCGAGATGGTCAGGTGCGTGACCACGTGCGGCACCACCGCGCCGACCTCGGCCCAGGCGTCCACGGCGGTCGCGACGACGTCGGCCAGGTCGCCGACGAGCGTGGTGGCGTAGTGCGCGGGGCTGGTGGCGGTGCCGCGGCGCTGGGCGTGGGCGATGGCCGCCTCGATGTGGGCCATGTGCTCCCCCCCGGCCGACCCGCCGTCGAGCAGCGGGTAGAGCGACCACTGGGCGGCCGCCCGCAGGCCGGTGCGCGCGATCGCCACCGGCGCGACGTGGGGCAGGCCGGTGACCGCCAGGTCGCAGCTCACCTCGCCCGGGCAGCCGCGCGAGAGCAGCACGTGGGCGACCACGTGCCCGCCGTCCGAGCGGCGCGACGCCGCCGCCACCAGCGCCGTGAGGTAGGCGGCGAGGCGCTGCTCGGCCGGCGCCGTGCGCGCCCCGACATAGGTGCTCACCTCGTCGGTCTCGAGGACGAGGTCGTCGGTCAGGCCGGCCGCGGCGGTGTCGGCCAGCGCGCCGAGGATGACGTCGACGAAGTCGTCGCAGTGCGGGTGGAGGCTCACGCGCATCCCGACGCCGAGCTGGTCGGGCGTGGCGCCGGCGGCGCGCGCCTCGTCGAGCCTGGTGCTCATCACGGTCCCTTCTCCGGGCCCGCGGGTACCTCGAGACCCGCCGACGGCGCGCGTGCAGCGCCGGGCGGGTGCCCTGCTCCCTACGCCGGTACGAACCGGATCAGGTGTACGGGTCTGCGGACTTTCCGCACTCTCAGCGCTCCTCAGCGCTCCCCGGGGGTCGCTTGTGAACCTACCCACCGGCCTGCGGGGTGTCCAGGGCCGTCCAAGCCAGGACCCGGGGAGCACGTGCCCTGCCGGCGGGCGTTCAAGAACCGATGTAACGGACGGTGGTGTCCCGGCGATGTAGAAGGTGACAGGGATGGTTCGCCGAGCACGAGGTGGTGTGTGGGTGTCAGACGCAGACAGGTTCACGCGCCTGTATCGCGAGCACCGCGCCGAGCTCGAGCGCTTCGTGCGCCGGCGCCTGCCTCCACCGCAGGTGGAGGACGTCGTCGCGGAGGCCTTCCTGGTGGCCTGGCGCCGGCTCGACGCCGCGCCGGCGGAGCTGCGTCCGTGGTTGTTCGGCATCGCCCGCAACCTCATGCTCACGGCGGCCCGCACGCACGGGCGCTGGCACGCCCTGCACGTGCGCCTGGCCGCCGAGCCCGAGCCGGCTGACCTCGAGCTGGCCGCCGACGTCGCCTCGCGCACCGACCTCGTCCGCGCCTGGGGCAAGCTCAACGCCGGCGAGCGCGAGGTGCTCACCCTCGTCGCCTGGGACGGGCTCACCGCCCGGGAGGCCGCCGCCGTGCTCGGCTGCGAGCCGGGCACCTTCCGCGTCCGGCTCCTGCGCGCCCGCCGCCACCTCCTGCGCATCCTCGACCGCCTCCCGCAGGTCGACGCCTGGCCCGAACGCCCTCTCGCCGAGGAAGGAGCACGTCGATGACTCCCGAACGCACCGTCCTCGCCCAGCTCGCCGACCTCGACCCCACGCGCCACGAGCCGCTCGCCGACCGCGAGCAGGTCGACGCCACGCTGGCGTGGGTCCTCGCCCACGACCCCGTCCAGCCCGAGCCGACGGGCTCCCGTCCACACCGTCGATGGGTGGCGCTCGCGGGTGCCGCGGCGGCCCTGGTCCTCGGTCTGGCCGGCGCGCACGTGCTGCCCGGCCTCATCACCGGCACCGGTTCCACGGCGGCAGCGGCGACCGTGCCGATGCTCGCCTACGCCCAGCCCGAGGGGACCCCCGCCCGGGCCGAGCTCGAGCAGCTCGCCGACCGCGTCCGGGACGCAGCCGACCCGCCCCCGCCCGACGGCGCGTACCGGTACCTGCGGGTGGTGGGGGAGACCTGGGCGTTCGTGAAGAGGTCCCCTGAGGGGAGCATGGAGGCCGACGCCCTCCAGCTGTCGATGGAGACGTGGGTGGCTCCCGACGGCTCCATCCGCGTGCTGCAGAAGGATGACGGAATCGCTCGCTACGGATATGGCGACTTCGCCCCCGGCGACTTCCCCCCGCCCGCGGATCTCAGCGGCACACCCGACGAGATCGTGCGGCGGCTCGCTGCCGGCGCACCCAAGGACGAGGCGGCCTACGCCGTCCTGAGCGCGTACGTGAGCAGCGTGGGGCTGTACGGCGCATACCCCGCCGCGGAACGGTCCGCCTTCCTCGACGGACTGGCGGCCCTGGACGTCACCAGCTACGGGACGGTGGCGGACAGGGCCGGCCGGACGGGACTCGCCTTCGGTGCCGCCCACCACGTCCCCTACAGGCCCCACCCCGTCCCTGATGACCCGGCCGCCGCCGAACAGATGCGGCGCTCGTCGCCACCGGCCGACCTCGACGGACACATCGACGACGTCCGGGTCATCCTCGACCCCGTCACCGGCACGCTCCTCGCCGTCGAGCACATCCAGTCCGGCGTCGACTACCTCCCGATGGACACCGTCACCGGCTACACCACCTTCCTCGAGGACACCTACGTCGCCACCATGCCCGAGTGTGGCCACCTCGGCTGCGGCGCGAACGGGCCGCCGGCCGACGGCGACTCCCCGTTCGGGGGCGGCGCGGCCCGGCCGGGAACGGAGCCGATCACCGGCCCCGAGGCGAACCGGTTCTATGACCTGACCAGGGACAGCGACTTCACCTTCGGTCGGCTGCGGCGACAGCCGCTGCCCGACGGCTCCGAGGTCGAGGGCTTCCTCCGGAATCTTGAGACCGGCACGGAGATGACCTTCACCTATCAGGACGAGAGCGTAGGAGGCCTGCCGGCCGACCTGCTCGACGATCCCGAGTACACGGCCTATGACCTTCCCGGCGGCCGCGGCTTCATCTACCTCAGTGACCGCACCGCGACGCTCCGCGGTCAGTCGCACGACGGCACACGAACGGCCGTCGTGACGATCAACGCGCCCGGGGCCGGCACGCTGGCGAACGAGGATCTCGCCTTCGCCCGGGACGTGTTCGTGCCGGGGCTCCTGAGGGGATCAGCGGAATGATCCCCATCGGACGAACGACAGCGCTCACGCGCCGAGGCCCGTGACGCCGGGCTCCTACGCTGGCCGCATGACCAACCTCGAGCCCCGGCCCCAGGAGCAGCTGTGCGCTGCCGGGACGGCCACCGTCGACGTCGAGCTCATCGAGCCGCGAGACGTGCCGCTAGGCGGCCCACGGGCGATGACGGTGCGGCGCACGCTGCCGTCGCGCCAGCGCTCCCTCATCGGGCCGTTCTGCTTCGCCGACCACTACGGCCCGGACGACATCGCCGTCTCCGGCGGCATGGACGTGGCCCCGCACCCGCACATCGGCCTGCAGACCGTGACCTGGCTGTTCGAGGGGGAGGTGCTGCACCGGGACGCCCTCGGCTCGGAGCAGACCATCGCCCCCGGCCAGCTCAACCTCATGACCGCGGGCCGCGGCATCTGCCACTCCGAGGAGGGCACGCTGCGGCGCTTCCCCCAGCAGCGGCGCCTGCACGGCGTCCAGCTGTGGACGGCCCTGCCGGCCGCCGACCGCGACGGCCCGCCGGCCTTCGAGCACGTCGCCGAGCTGCCCGAGCTCGTCGTCGACGGCGCCCGGGTGCGGGTGTTCATGGGAACGCTGGGCGGGGCGACCTCGCCGGCCCGCGCCTACTCCCCGATGGTCGCGGCCCAGCTCGACCTGCCGGCCGGCGCCGTCGTCCGCCTGCCCGTGGACCCGGCGTTCGAGCACGGCGTCCTCCTCGACGCCGGGGACCTGCGCGTGGCCGGTCAGCCGCTGCAGCCGGCGTGGCTGGCCTACCTCGCCCCGGGCGCGGACGAGCTGCTGCTCGAGGCGGGGGAGACCCCCGTGCGGGCGGTGCTCATGGGCGGTGCGCCGTTCGGCGAGCAGGTGCTCATGTGGTGGAACCTCGTCGGCCGCACCCACGAGGAGATCGTCGAGGCGCGCGCGCAGTGGCAGGCGGCCCTGGCCGGGGAGGCGGCGGGGCTCGGCCGGTTCGGCGCGGTGACCGGGTACGACGGTCCGCCGCTGCCCGCCCCGGAGCTGCCGCACCTGCGGCTCAAGCCGCGGTCGCGCTGACGCGGCTCACTCCCCGGCCCGCGGCGGCGCCTCGTCGAGGATGTCGTCGTACACGCCCGGGTGCCGTTCGAGCCAGGCGGCCATGAAGGGGCAGACCGCGACCGCCCGGCGGCCGCGGGCCCGCACGTCGTCGAGCGCGCCGCGGACGATGGTCGACCCGACGCCCCGGCCCTCGAAGGCGGGAATGACGACGGTGTGGACGAAGACGTCCTGGTCACCGGCGACGCGGTACTGGGTGAACCCGGCGAGCCGGCCGTCGACGCGCGCCTCGTAGCGGCGCCGTTCGGGGAGGTGGGTGACGGCGATGGCTGCCATGCGAGCACCCAAGCACAGGGGAGCGGCGTCAGGGGCGGGGCGGGCGCCCCCACAGTCACGGTCGCGACCGCGGGGGCGGCGCGCCTAGAATCGCAGCCTGCGGCAGGCTCCCGACGCCGGAAAGCAGGGCGGAGTCATGAGCAACGGCAAGAGGCTGCGCCTCGCGGCGGCGCTGCTCGTGGTGGGCTTCCTCTTCTACGCGGCGGTGGGGCTCCTGCATCCCGACGGCCCCGCGAACGACCACCCGGTCGTGTTCGCCGAGTACGCGGCCAGCGCCAGCTGGACCGCGGTGCACCTCGGCCAGTTCGCCGGCATGGCGGTGATCGTCGCCGGGCTCCTCACCCTCGCCGGGGTGCTCGACGTCGGGGCGCGCGGCGCAGGCTGGGTGGCGCGGCTGGGAGCCGTCTCCGCGACGGTCTCGCTCGCCCTGTACGGCGTCCTGCAGGCCGTGGACGGCGTGGCGCTCAAGCAGGCCGTCGACGCCTGGACAGCCGCGCCGGAGGCGGAGAAGGCGGCCCGCTTCGCCACCGCCGAGGCGGTCCGGTGGCTGGAGTGGGGCACCCGCAGCTATCAGAGCTTCACGTTCGGTCTGGCCCTGGTCCTGCTCGGCAGCGCGGTGGCCGCGACCGGACGGCTGCCCCGGGCGCTCGGATACCTCATCGCGCTGTCCGGCCTGGCCTACCTCGTGCAGGGCTGGGTGCTGGGCGAGGAGGGCTTCGCGGGCACGAACACCGTCGCCATCCTGGCCGGCTACGTGCTCATCCTGGCGTGGCTCGTCTGGCTCGCCGTGGTCGCCTGGCGGACGAGGGAACCGGCCCGCGCGGCCAGCCGCTGACCCGCGGCTCAGGTCTCGGCCGACGACGCCGGCCGCTCGAGCGCCGCCTCCCCGCTCTCCTCCAGCGTGGTCATCTCCGGCGGCTCGCGACGGAAGAACCGGGTGAGGTAGAGCAGCCAGCAGAACCCGAGCACGAGCCAGATGACCCCGATCGTCAGCGCGTTCTTGTTGAGCTGGGTGAGCAGGAAGAGGATGACGACCAGGCCGATGAGGGGCTGGACCACCCAGCCGAGCACGGTGCGGTGCACCTCGTGGCGCTGGCGCAGGTACAGGGCGATGACGGAGATGTTGACGAACGCGAACGCCGTGAACGCGCCGAAGTTGATGAACGACGTCGACGTCTCCACGTTCAGGAACAGCGCCAGCAGCCCGACGAGCCCGGTGAGCAGGAGGTTGAACACCGGCGTGCCGAGCCGGGGCAGGAGGTAGCCGAAGACCCCCCGGGGCAGGACGCCGTCGCGGCCCATGGCGTACATGAGCCGGGACCCGGCGGCCTGGATCGGGATGCCCGCGGTGAACTGGGCGATGATGACGGTGGCCAGGAAGATCGCGCCGAAGAGGTCCCCGCCGATGGTCCGGGCGATGTCCAGCGCGGCGCTGTCGGGGTTGGCGAAGCTGCCGCCGGGGTGGACCAGCTGGACGACGTAGGACACCACCACGAAGATCAGGCCGGCGATGGCGGCCGTGAGCACGATGGCCCGCGGGACGGTGCGACGGGGGTCGACCGCCTCCTCGGCGAAGGTGCTCACGGCGTCGAACCCGATGAAGCTGTAGGCCGCGACCGCCCCGCCCGCGACGACGGCGCCCACGGTGGACGCGCTGTTCCAGAACGGCTCGAGGGTGACGCCCAGCCCCGGGGTGGCGAACACGTGCCGCAGGGACAGCACCACGAAGAACACCAGGACGAGCACCTGGAACGAGAGCAGCGCGACGTTCACCCGGGTGGCGAGCTTGATGCCGATGATGTTCAGGACCGTGGTGATCACGATGAAGGCCAGGACGAAGACCCACTTCGGCACGGTCGGGAACTGCGCCGTCAGGTACGCCGTGCCGATGAGCCAGACCACCATCGGCAGGAAGAAGTAGTCGAGCATGATCGCCCAGCCGACCATGAACCCGATGCGGGAACCGATGCTGCGCCGGGCGTAGCTGTACGCCGAGCCGGCGACGGGATGCTCCCGCGACATCTTCCCGTAGCTCAGCGCCGTGAAGATCATGGCGACGGTCGTGAGCAGATAGCTGCCGGCGAGCGTGCCGCCGCTGATCTCCGAGAACGCCCCGAACGTCGTCAGCACGATGAACGGGGAGATGTAGGCCAGCCCGAACAGGATCATCGGCCACAGCGTGACCGTGCGGTGCAGGTGGCCGGGGTGCGGGGCGGGGTGGCCGGTGTGCTCCGCCATGTTGCGTGCGTGCTCGGACTGACCGGCTTGCTCGGTCATGACGACCTCCGCGGATGCGGCGTTACCTCCTGCGGACCGCCCACTGGGCGGCGGTGATGCTGCCGCCGTACAGCGGCAGCGGGATCTCGGCGTCGTCGGGGCGGACCTGGTGCCAGATGCGGTTCAGCCCGCAGGTGCCGAGCTCACGGGCCTTGGCGACGGCGTCGAGGTCGAGGACGTCCGTGAGGTAGGTGGGGCTCTCGCTGGGCGCCTGCTCGCGGACCAGGCCCTCGGGGTCGACGACGATCGTGCGGCCGGTGCCGTCGGGCGCGGCGGCGTTGACGCTCAGGACGAAGACCTGGTTCTGGATCGCGGTGGCGCGGGCGAGGACCAGCTCCTGGGCCCGGTCGATGGTGGAGGTCTGGGCCGGGCAGACGACGAGGTCCGCGCCCATCCACGTCAGCTGCCGCGCGACCTCGGGGAACCAGATGTCGTAGCAGGTGCACAGCCCGACGGTGCCGAGGTCCGGGATGGTGAAGGTGACGAACCGCGAGCCGGCGTCGAAGGGCTCGAACGGGCGCCAGGGGAAGATCTTGCGGTAGGCCGCCACCCGCTCCCCGCGCGGGGAGTAGGCGACGGCGGTGTTGTAGACCTCGCCCGCCGGCCCGGCCTCGATGATCGTGCCGGGCACCAGCCACACGCCCGCCCGGTGGGCGATGGCCGCCAGCCGCTCCGAGCGGGGGCTGTCCAGCGGCTCGGCGAGCGCGGCGTAGCGGTCGCGGCGGATCTCCGGCGGCCCCACCACCCGGCACGTGTGGTACTCGGGGTAGACGATCATTCGCGTGCGGGGGAAGTCCGCCATGAGCCCGTGGACCTCGGCCTCGAGCTCGTCCAGGGCGGTGGCCGGGTCCCGCGCCGGCACCTGCGCCGCGACGACCGGCAGCCAACGGGCCATCCTGCGCCTCCCTCGTCGTGGAGGAACGCTAACCCCGCGTGCCCGGACCGGCGACCGGCCCGGGCGGAGCCGGCGCCCGCCCGAATGGATCCGACGAGCGCCGCCGGCAGCGGTGGGTGATCGGCCTCGGGACGTCGGCGGCTACCGGCTCACCCGCGTGTCGATCCGGTTGAGCATTTCCTCCAGCGCCCGCTCGAACTCCGCGTCGCTGTGGTCCTCGGCGAGACGCCCCTTGAGCCGTTCGATCGCCGGGTACTCGGTGATCGACTCCGTGCTGGTGGGAGCCGCGCTGTTCCCCTCGTCGATCTCCTCGGAGGCCGGCATGGGGGCGCCGCGCTGGGCCGCGGCGAGCAGGAGCTGGCCGATGAGGAAGCTGGTGAAGGTGCGGTAGGCCGCCACCGCGTCGTCGTCGCTGAAGCCCTCCGCGGTGAGGACCTGCAGGAAGTCCTCGACCACCCGGAGGCTGCGCAGCGGGGGCCGGAGCCAGGGGGCGGCGGGCGGCCGGGTGGCGATGAGGGGGAAGACCTGTGGGTGGGCGAAGGTCAGGTCGCGGACCTGGTGCGCCAGCTCCTGCAGGTACGCCTGCCAGCCGCCGTGCGGGCCGAGGTGCATGTCGTCGGACAGACGCACCTGGGAGGTGACGTCCTCGACGACGGCCTCGAGGAGGTCCTCCCGGCCGTTGACGTACCGGTACAGCGCCATGGCCTCGACGCCGAGCTCGGAGCCGAGCCGGCGCATGCTCAGGGCGCCCAGGCCCTGGTGGTCGATGAGGGCGACGGCCGCCTCGACGATGCCCTCCCGCGTCAGCGTCGGCCGCTCGGTGCTCCGTGGCGCCATCACAGCCCTCCGCACCTGTCCGAGATGTCCGTTCCGCGCTCAGAGCGACGATAGCCGTCGCCCCCGCGCTCGGCATGTCCGGCCGCGCCGATGCCGACGAGAGAATCGGGCGACCTACCCCGATTCCGTAATGAGGAATAGCGGGATGAGGCTATTGCGGGATGAGGGACGCGTTCCTACGTTCGTGGCCTGGCGGGAGGGCCGGTGGGCCCAGGGCACGAGCGAGGAGGCTTGCACCGATGGACGTGGATCTCGAGGAGCTCGCGGCGATCATCGAGCAGCTCGACAAGACGGAGTTCACCGACTTCCTCTACGAGAAGGGCTCTCTGCGCATCCACGTCCGGCGCGGCGGGCTGCTCCCGGATGTGGAGGTCGCCCTCAACGGCGCCGCCCGGTCGGCCGCGGCGCCGCCGGACGGGGAGGCACAGCCGCGGCCCGAGGCCGACGGCCACGCCGGGGCCGCCCCGACGGGGTCCGCCCCGGCTGCGACCGCACCCGCCGTGACCGCGCCCGCCCC